>CAWHSH010000020.1:0-44887 GCA_963831935.1 uncultured Bacteroidales bacterium | reverse complement strand
GCTGGGAACAGGTTACAAACCTGCTCCCGCCCGGATAGCCGCTACCTGGCTCGCGATCCCCCTCACCCCCTAAGACGGCGAGTTATCTCTTAAACGAGCTCGAACATCGAACTTCCAACATCGAATATTTTAATGAAGGTTTGTTTTTCATTCGAGGTTGGTCGTTCGATGTTCAATGTTCGACGTTCATGTCTATTTCCCGACACAGAACCGGCTGAAGATCTTTTCCAGAACTAAAGCAGGAGAAGCCCTGATGTCCATCCGCACATACTGGTTGCAAGGCCCGGATCATTTTTTAAAGAGTTGGTTTTCAGAACATCAAGGAATTTTTGAGGATCTCTGGAAATAATGGCATTTGCAGTAGCGTTGTCAACCTCATTGGCAGTCTTGTAGGAAGGGTAATGTGAGAAATCGCTGCTTATCACAAACAGATTTTCAGGTGTAAACCATGGTTTAAGTGCTTCAGCCAGTTTTTTTATTGTACTGGTATTGTTTGTTCCTATAATGATTGGTACAATCGGAATGTTATTCCTGAAATAATACTGGATCAAAGGCAGCTGTACCTCGAGGCTGTGTTCCTGCTGGTGGGCATTAATGGTAAAGCTGAATAACTTCTCTTTTTTCAGCTGATTTGCAATTTCACGGTTAACAGGGGCCTTTCCCAGCGGAGTTATAAAATCGCCGGTGTTGTAAACCGAAGCGCCGTCAAAAGCCATTATGTGGCTTGACCCTATAATGAAGATATTTTTGTATGCTTTGTTCCGGTCGATTGCAGAAAAAGCAGAAGCTGCCACTTTACCGGAATATACATATCCTGCATGGGGACTTATCAGTGCCCTGACCTTAAGATAAGGGGATGTTTTGACACATTCTTCAAAAAGCCGGGAAATGTCATTTGTGAGTGTTTCTTTGTCGGCGGCATAAAATCGTCCTGCAGCAGCCGGTTGCCTGTCTGATGATCCTGTTTGGGAAAATGTCTCCATAACTAAAATAAAAATTGATAGCAAAACAGAGCATACTCTACGCATGGTGAATGGCAATTAAATTTACCGAAATAAAGTTAGATCAAAAAAATAAAAAAGAGGTATTTAAGGAGGGAAAATCCGGAAACAGATGTTAAATAAATATCATCGATTCTTTAAGGATCTTTCCGGTTTCGTCTGTTCCGTATATCTTAAGCCCTACGCTTACCGAAGCACTGCTTATGACATCAATTACCGGGCTCAGGTCATCTTTAATATCATCAATATCGTCGAAATCCTCTATCGGGAAGTAAATATGAAGGATAAGTACACATTCGGGCTTACTGATTCCTGCCAGGGCTTTTACAATTTTTGCCAGCCAGATCGAAGATGCAGTATTGAAATATTCCAGATTAAGTCTTAAATTTGTTGTTTGTTTGGGATTTCGGGCATATTCGTTAACCCAGTCAAGAATTGGTTCAAAAATTCTTGGAGCGTTGATTGGTATGGATTTTCCGGATAGAATAAGTTCACCGCTCAGGTAGTTTAAATCAACCAGTGGTGTCTTTTCTGTTTGTTCCACAAACATGTTTTTCAGCTCCTTCATAACAGGGTCAATTATATTGTTCCGTTTTTTTACGCTTAATATCATAACCAAAAGTATAATTTCTTTTTATTTGTTGCTGAAACTTTCATCAAAAAGAAATGATCAGTAGTCAAATAAAAATGTTTGTTGATATAAAAATGAACTGTCAGACAGGAAAAATGGCGATCCCGGATTCCCGTATCTGTGGGTTTATACGTCAAAGTAATTAAAATGTTATATTTGCAGGCGGAAATTTTAAACTGTAGTGAAAATTATCCTGAAGGATAAAATAAAAGAGGCTGTCAAAGTCCTTTATAATAGCGATGTAGAGGATAATCTTATCCAGTTGCAGGAGACCAGGAAAGAATTCAAAGGTGATTTTACTCTTGTTGTTTTTCCACTGCTTCGATTTTCAAAAAACACACCTGAAAAAACGGGTGAAAACATCGGTAACTACCTCGTTACAAATTTCCCTTCAATATCCGGATTTAATATCATTAAAGGATTTCTTAATGTTGAGATATCAGATAAAAGGTGGATAGAATTCTTTGCCGATCTGTCTTCCCGCAAGGATGTCTTCCAGAGCTGCCGTGTGAAAAAACCAGAAGTGATTCTGGTTGAATATTCTTCACCTAATACCAATAAACCTTTACATCTCGGTCATATCCGAAATAATCTCCTGGGATATTCCCTTTATAGGATTCTTTCTGCCTGCGGAAACAAAGTGATAAAAACAAATATTGTCAACGACAGGGGAATACATATTTGCAAATCAATGCTGGCCTGGCAGAAATACGGAAACGGCGAGACTCCTCAATCGACTGGTATGAAGGGGGATCATCTCGTTGGCAAATATTATGTCAGGTTCGAGCAGGAATATAAACTTCAAACCGAAGAGTTTGTAAGGAATGGCATGAGCGAAGCTGATGCAAAGAATTCCACACCCCTTATAAAGGAAGCAAGGGAAATGCTGCTTAAATGGGAGGCAGGCGACAAGGATACGGTCGATCTCTGGAAAATGATGAATTCCTGGGTTTATTCGGGGTTTGATGAGACCTATAAAATGCTGGGAGTTGATTTCGATAAAATCTATTATGAATCAGAAACGTACATAACAGGAAAGGAAATAGTCCTTGCCGGTCTCAAAGCCAATATCCTGTACCAGCACAGCGACAGCTCAATTTGGGCTGACCTTACCTCCCAGGGTCTTGATCATAAACTGCTTCTCAGGTCGGATGGGACAGCTGTGTATATGACACAGGATCTCGGAACCGCTGTTGCGAGGTACAATGATTTTGGCTTCGATAAGACACTGTATGTAGTTGGTAATGAGCAAAATTATCATTTCCAGGTATTGAGGGCGCTGATGAAGAAGATGGGGTATAAATGGGCTGACGGACTTATCCATTTTTCGTATGGTATGGTAGAGCTGCCCGAAGGGAGAATGAAATCACGTGAAGGGACCATTGTCGATGCTGACGATCTTATAAGGGAGATGAAGGAAACTGCTAAAGCTGTTTCACTTGAGCTGGGAAAACTTTCAGATTACTCTGAGGAGGAAAAAGAAGATATATTCAGAAAGATAGGTCTCGGAGCACTCAAATATTTTATTCTCAAGGTCGACCCCCATAAGAATATGACTTTTAATCCTGCCGATTCCATTGATTTCAATGGGAATACAGGGCCATTTATTCAATATACCTATGCCAGGATTAAGTCTGTTTTCAGGAAAGCGGAGCAGATGGGAACCGTTCCTGACCAGGAAATAATTGTAAAGGCAAAACCGGGTACAAAGGAAATTGAACTGATCAAACTCCTTAGAAAGTTCTCTGATACGGTAAGTGAAGCGGCTGCAGAATACAGCCCCGCCCTCATTGCCAATTATTGCTATGAATTATCGAAGGAGTATAATCAGTTTTATCACGATTTTTCAATTCTTGGTGAGGAAGACGTTGCCCTCAGGAATTTCAGGTTGTTTCTTTCAAAGGTGACCAGCGAGGTGATATGGTCAGGAATGTGGCTCCTGGGTATTGAGATGCCCGACAGGATGTAAAATCTGTATAATAAAATACACTATCATAATATGTTTGAAAATCTTAGTGAACGGCTGGAGAAAAGCTTTAAAATTCTTAAAGGGCAAGGAAGGATTTCAGAAATTAATATTGCCGAAACACTTAAGGAAGTCAGACGGGCACTGCTCGATGCTGACGTGAATTTTAAAATTGCCAAGGCATTCACCGACACTGTCAAAACCAAAGCACTCGGGCAGGAGGTGCTGAAATCAGTCAATCCGTCGCAGATGATGGTGAAAATTGTTCACGATGAACTGGTTGACCTGATGGGTGGGGATAAAACGGATATTAATATAAAAATAAATCCTGCCGTAATTCTTATTGCAGGGCTCCAGGGATCAGGGAAAACCACTTTCAGCGGGAAACTCGCCAAATGGGTAAAAAGCAAAAAGGGAAAGAATCCCTTGCTCGTTGCAGATGATATTTATCGACCTGCTGCTATCGAGCAGCTTAAGATCATTGGGGAACAGATTGAAGTACCTGTTTATAGCGAGCCTGAGAACAACAATCCAGTCCAGATCGCGAAGAACTCGATAAAAGAGGCAAGGCTTAAAAATCATGATGTTATCATAATTGATACTGCCGGACGGCTGGCTATTGACGAAGAGATGATGAATGAGATCGCTTCCATAAAGAATGCTGTAAATCCCCATGAGATCCTTTTCGTGGTGGATTCAATGACGGGTCAGGATGCAGTAAATACTGCAAAGGAATTTAACGATCGTCTCAACTTCGACGGGGTTGTTCTTACAAAGCTTGACGGTGATACACGTGGTGGTGCAGCCTTATCAATAAAGTCCGTGGTCAACAAGCCAATAAAATTTGTGAGTTCAGGGGAGAAAATGGATGCCATCGATATCTTTTATCCGGCCCGTATGGCTGACAGGATCCTCGGGATGGGAGATATAGTATCTCTGGTTGAAAAAGCACAGGAACAGTATGATGTCGACGAGGCAAGAAAGCTTCAGAAGAAAATAGCCAGGGATCAGTTTGATTTCAATGACTTTATTTCACAGATTCAGCAGATAAAGAAAATGGGAAATGTGAAAGACCTAATGTCGATGATCCCGGGCGTTGCGAAAGCCGTTAAAGATCTTGATATTGATGATGATGCATTCAAGGGTATCGAAGCAATCATCAAAAGCATGACTCCAGGGGAAAGATCAAATCCCGTTGTTCTCAACGGCAGCCGCAGAAAAAGAATTGCATTGGGTAGTGGTACTACTGTCCAGGAAGTGAATAAGCTCCTGAAACAGTTCGATGAAACAAGGCGGATGATGAAGATGATGACCAAAAGGGGAAATGTTGCCAAAATGACGGGCAGAAAATAATTTCGGATATGTATAATCTTATTGACGGGAAAAAAATTGCCTCCGAAATCAAACTCGAAATTGCAGCTGAGGTCTCGAGGCGCCAGAAAGCGGGAAAGAAAATTCCTCACCTCGCAGCAATACTTGTAGGTGACAACGGTTCAAGCGAAACCTATGTGAATAACAAGGTAAAAGACTGCGCTGAGGTTGGATTTAAATCAACGCTGATCAGGCTTAAAAGCGAAACGTCTGAAAAGGAGCTTCTTGAAAAGATATACGGGCTTAACCGCGACAGGGATGTTGATGGTTTTATAGTCCAGTTACCCTTGCCTTCACATATAACAGAGAACAGGATTATCGAAGCCATTGATCCTGAAAAAGATGCAGATGGCTTTCATCCTGCTAATATCGGGAGAATGGTTATAGGTCTTCCAGGCTACCTTCCGGCAACGCCCTTTGGTATTGTCGAATTGCTGAAAAGGTACAATATTGAGACTGCAGGAAAAAATTGTGTCATAATAGGACGCAGCCATATTGTCGGAAGGCCTCTGAGTATCCTTCTTTCCCAGAAAGGGATGGATGCAACAGTGACTGTAGTTCACAGCAAAACAACAAATATCCCGGATTTTACCCGGGCTGCTGATATTATCATGGTTGCAATGGGCTCACCCGGATTTCTTAAAGCTGATATGGTGAAAGCCGGGGCTGTGGTAATTGATGTCGGCACTACCCGGATTCAGTCGTCAGATTCCAAATCGGGGTGGAAGCTAATCGGTGATGTTGATTTTTTTAATGTGGCTCCCAAATGCTCCTTTATTACCCCTGTTCCGGGAGGTGTGGGTCCCATGACAAGAGTTGCCCTCCTGAGGAACACATTAATGGCGGTTCAGAATAAATAGAATATTAAGTATTTAGTTTAAATCTACCTGGCAAGATCAATCCCCGTAAAGTAGAGATCGAACCCCCCCTGGCCTCCAGGTCTGTTCGATGAAAACATCAGAAAAATATTTGTGTAATCTTCATCACCTCCCATAACAGGACGGTATTCATCGGATGAGCTGTTTATTGAAGGTCCGAAATTAACAGGAGTGCCCCATTGCCCATTGGAGAATACCGAGTAATAGAGATCATATCCCCCCAAACCTCCGGACCGGTTTGATGCAAAAACCATTGTTCTTCTATAAATAAACGGACACTTGTCATCACCAGCGCTGTTCAGGGCATCAACTCTGGCAGATGATTCATAAGTAAGGTTAAGCCATGTATCCATATTTGTTTCACCAGGTTTTTTATGCAGATAGATGTCAAAATTTCCATCAGCATTTGATGAAAAATAAGCCGAATCCTGATTTGTGTCAAAGCAAATATATGCTTCATCCGAACCTGAATTAAGCAGGTTGACTGGAAAAGGTCCGTTAACCTCAGGAACAGAAGTTCCAAAAGCCGGTAAATTTTTTGTATAGAAAAAGTCAAGGTTTCCGCTGGCATTGAGCGATGATAACAACATATATTCATAACCGTCAATCGGGCTGTAGAGCCTGTAGGGGCCGTAGTCATTTCCCGGTGTATTTGCCTTTGAAGTTAAACGTGCCAAAAAGGGGTCATTTGTAATCTCTCCGGTTATACCGAAATTACCGGTGGTCTGGTCAAAAACGTATGAAACACTGCCCTGGACAAGGTCGAACTGACCACCGCTGCTCCCTCTGTTGCTTGAAAAAACAAGAGGAGAACTTTTGCCTAAAACATACAGGTTCAGATTATAGTCGTCCCATGCCGAATTAATGCCAGTTAGATTTATAATTGAATCAGGGAAGGTACCTTTCTCATATTTGATCGGATTTTGCGTCTTTTTACAGTGCGTCAGCGGGAGAAAAATAACCATCACAAAAAACATAATGGTGCAGCTGATCCTTAGTCTGTTCATCTGGTTTGGTAAAATGGAATACTCTGGCACAAATATATTAAGTTAAAATGAAAAACCGGGTTTATGCCCGGTTCTTCGAAGGTAGAATTTAGGTTAATTCTAGGGTATATAAGGTTTATTAAGTAAGTTTTCCCGTTTCCAAGAGTATAGATGAAAAAAAGGCTCCGGAGGTTGCGTAGAGAAACAAAAAAAAATAGAAATCTTTGTTTCTTATTTATATTACGTTGTATTTCAAGTGTTTAAAAAATCGTTAAAATGTTGATAATATAACATTGGCCAAAAACACATTGTTGAAAATGTTGCTATTTTTGTACTCTGTAATAAGAGTGGGATGGAAGACGATAAATTCGGTTTTCCCTATGAGGAAGAGGTAAAGAACGCTGTTCTGAAGTTTGAGCGGATGAGGAAGAATAACGAAAAGTATTTCTTTGATGTTATTGAATTTGAAACAATTATCGATTATTATATTGAAAGCAACAATTCGATAAAAGCTTTTGAAGCCGCAACCCTTGCCACTCAGCAGCACCCCAATTCCGTTTCAATTCAGCTTAGAAAAGCTAGAGTGCTTCTCGACAAAGGACGCGCTGTGGAAGCACTCAGAATTCTTAAAAAACTCGAGAATCTTGAACCCGGAAACCATGAGATCTATGTGGCAAAAGGCACTGCTCTCGGGATACTGGGAGATATCCAGGGGGCAAAAAAGATCTTTGACTTTGCTTTGACTCTCGACTCAGATGATCCGGGAAATATCTTGTTCTCAATAACATCAGTGCTCCAGAATCTTAATTACTATGAATATCTGATCCCTTATCTGGAAAAGCTTATTGACATTGAGCCTGAATTTTTTGCTCATGTTTATGATCTCGCCTACGCATATGAAAAAACAGAAGATTACGAAAATGCGATAGTCTCGTACCTTAAATATCTCGAAAACGAACCATTCTCCGACAGTGCCTGGTATAACCTGGGAATAATTTACAACAAGCAGGAGCATTTTGAAAAAGCACTTGAAGCATATGATTATGCCCTTGCCATCAATTCACAAAACAGTTTCGCAATTTTCAATAAAGGCAACATTCTTTGTAATCTGGACAGGTACGCCGATGCTGTTCCGGTTTATCATGAATACCTTGAAAATGAGCCTGAAAGCTTCGAAGCAATGACTTACCTTGCCGAATGTTATGAAAAAACACACGATCTTGTCCTTGCAAAAAAATATTATCATGAAGCAATAGAACTGGCTCCTGATTTCGCCGATCCCTGGTTTGGTCTTGGTATTATTGCCCTTGAATCAGGAGTTCCGGATGACAGCCTGATCTTTCTTAGAAAGGCAGTCAGACTTGATGATGAAAATCCGGAAATCTGGTACATGCTTGGTAAAGCCCATTATGCAAAAAATGAAAAAAAGGCAGCTCTCAGGTGTTTCAGGGAGGCATTAAAACTTGATGTGTATTATAATGAGGTATGGACCGATCTCGGAAGAATTATTCTTTACGATGGATTGACACATAAAGCCCTGCCATATCTTGAAAAAGCATATAAAGTAATCGGTGATGTGCCCGGGATAAATTATCTCCTCGCATCATTTCACCTTCACTTTGGATACTCCGAAAAAGCTTACAGACATTTATTACTGGCTCTGGATGTCGATAAGGAACTGTTCAGGGATTTCCACGATATCTACCCGAAGCATCTTCTTAACCGGAAGATCAAAAAACTTCTTGAAAATTATAATCTTCTTTGAGATCAATTAATAATTTCGGCCTGAGCTATCAGAGGTATAACTTATCCTTACCCTAAAACCCTGAACTCTTCACTATTAACCATTAATTTTAAATCCTGAACATCATGAAAAACATCCTGCCATACATTCCGGAACGTCCATCAAAACCACGAAATTCAGGATTGACAATGGTGATGGACAAAGGACTCAGTATAAGAGAAGCAGAAGATTTTATGTCAGTCGGAAGTGAGTATACTGACTTTGTGAAACTGGGGTTCGGAACATCCCTGATTACTCCGGGATTTGAGAAAAAACTGATGGTGTATAAAAACGCAGGCTGTATACCATATTTTGGAGGTACTCTCTTTGAAGCTTTCATTATAAGAAACATGTTTCAGGATTATCTTAAACTGATTGATGACCTTGAAATTGAACTGGTTGAAGTTTCTGACGGTTCCTATGACATTCCTCATAAAGCAAAACTTAAATATATAGGTACCCTGGCAAAAAGAGGTAAAGTCATTTCGGAAGTTGGATCGAAGAAAAAAGACGTCGTTTATGCACCGGACCAATGGGTTGCAATGATGAAATCAGAACTGAACGCAGGTTCCGTCAAGGTAATTGCCGAGGCACGTGAATCAGGAACCATCGGCATTTACAATGATGATGGTTCAGTCAACCTGCCTCTCATTAAAGAAATATCCGAGCACGTCAAGCTTGAAAATGTAATCTGGGAAGCACCACTTAAAGCCCAACAAGCCTGGTTCATAAAAAACTTTGGTGCAAATGTTAACCTTGGCAATATAGCACCTAATGAAATTATTCCTCTTGAATCGCTCCGGTGCGGACTCCGGGGAGACACTTTCTTCCAGTTTCTGCCGGATAATCTTAAAGGGTAATGGTTCAATCCTGCTGGTGACCACTATACTTTCCAAATGAGAAAATTCGGCCTCATCGGATACCCTTTGGGACACTCATTCTCAAAGAAATACTTTACTGAAAAATTTTCAAGGGAAAATATCAGTGGATTGCGTTTATAATAATTATCCTCTTGCCGATATTTTACAGCTGCCTGAGTTGATCTCCTCTGATCCCGGTCTTGAGGGACTCAATGTTACTATCCCATACAAGTCCGAAGTAATAAATTATCTTGATTATATTAATACTGAAGCCAGTCATGTAGGTGCGGTTAATGTATTGAAGATTAAAAGATTAAGAAATAAAATTTTACTTTACGGCTATAACAGCGACATTGATGGCATAAGGGAAACACTGATTCCATTCTCCTCCGCAAACCTGGTAAATGCTATCGTTCTTGGCACAGGAGGCAGCTCAAAAGCGGTTTGTCATGTACTGAAGAAAATAAATGTAAAATATACACTTATTTCCCGTAACAATAAACCAGGATGTCTGACATATTCTGACATTAGTCCCGAACTGCTGAATAACACGCAGCTTATCGTTAATACAACGCCGCTTGGAATGTATCCGGATATTGAAAGTAAACCGGACATAAGATATGATCAGCTAAACGAAAAACATATACTGTTTGATCTTGTTTATAATCCTGAAATGACGGGTTTTCTTCGAACAGGAAAGCAGCAGGGATGCAGGATTCTGACCGGGCTTAAGATGCTTCATTCGCAGGCTGAGCGATCATGGGAAATCTGGAATGATGATACTATTTTTTGATTTTCTTTCGCATCCAGTACATTGGGTTACATTCAATGCATTCCTGGAGCCAGTAACCGGGTGTTACATAACCCCCTTCCGGAGTTTTGAGAGAACGGTCGTACAGAGCAAATACCGGATTGAAAACAAGATCTGTCACTCCGATGGTGTAGGTAGGTTCCTCACCCTCAATCCCAGAAGGAACTGTTAATTCCTTTACTTCAAAATTATTGAACTCAAGGAGCTGACGCAAAAAGGCGGTCCGTTCAAGATTTGCACCCGATTCAACGATTGTGCACCTGACTCCGTCAATCTCGCCTACGATATGCTTTGCATTATTTATTCCCATCCAGCTTAACTTTTGTTTTAAATCCCAAAACTTGAATTCCTGATGACCTCAAAGATTATACCTGCAAATCCCGTAATTACAATACCCGCCACGCAAATTCCTGTTGCCAGCCTTGTTGGGAAATCGCTTCTGAAAGTTTCAACCGGAGAATCATTTTTATTGATGAACATTGCCTTGACAACAAGAAGATAGTAGTATAATGAAATAATGGTATTCAGAACAGCGATCAGGACCAGGACATAGAAACCCTTTTCGGCTGCTGCCGTGAAAAGGAAAAACTTGCCGAAGAATCCGGCAACAGGAGGAATACCGGCAAGGGAAAATAAGGCAAGTGTCATAACAAGGGTAAGCCGGGGATTGGTACGATATAATCCGTTGTATTCATCAATATTCTCTTTTCCGGTGGCATTTGATATTGCCGCCACAACACCGAAAGCTCCAAGGTTTGAGAAAATATATACAAGAATATAATAAATTACCGATGCCATTCCGGTTTGATTTCCTCCGATAATTCCAAGAAGTATATAGCCTGCCTGGGAAATTGACGAAAATGCAAGAAACCTTTTAAGATTTTGCTGTCGGATCGCAAAAAGGTTGCCGATTGTCATTGTGAGGATTGACGTAACATAGATCGTTTTCTGCCAGGTAATCATAAGTGCGGGGAATACGCTGAAAAGGATAATTATTAAAATGAAAATAGCTGCCCCTTTTGAAATAACTGAAAGATAAGAGGTTATATTTACAGGTGAACCTTCATAAACATCCGCTGTCCAGAGATGGAAAGGCACAATCGATATTTTAAAGGCCATGCCTGTAAAAAAGAATATTAGTCCAAGTACCTGAAGACTATTACTCTGAATATGGCGGGCAACTTCGCTGAAGTATAACGACCCTGTTGTCCCGTAAATCATTGACAATCCGTACAAAAGAATTCCTGAGGAGAGCGCTGATATCAGGATCAGCTTGATACCTGCCTCTGCCGATTTGTTGTTGTATCTGTCGTACGCAGTTAAAGCTGCAAGAGGAATTGTTGCCAGTTCAAGGCCAAGATAAAACATAAGGAAATGACCGGCTGATATCATGAAATTCATCCCTGTCAGGGTCGAAATCAGCAGAATGAAATACTCATTTATCCTTTCCTCATTTTCTTCTTTATTAAGCCATGTAACAGATTGAATTAAAACAATCAGTGCTCCAATGTTCAAAATGTTCTTCATTATCAGCCTGGTGCCTGTGGATTCATACATTCCTCCGAAAAGCGAACCGGTCGGGGAGGGCAGGAATCCAATTGCTGTAATCAGTGAAAACAATATGATTGCAAATAAACTGCCTGATCTTTTCTTTGCCGGATTCCAGAAGATTTCCCCTACCAGAATCAGAAGAGCTGCAGCAGTCAGAAGCAGTTCATGGCGCATTAATAAAAAATTTTCCAGGTTCATAAAGTTGTTTTGTGCAGGTAGTTATTGATTTAACGTATTTTATTTTTCCTGAACTTAAAAGGGGTTGAAAGCAAGTATCTTATTTAAAATAGGCTGAAGGCTTACCCCGATCATCGATGAAAGCCAGAAAGGAGCCAGCCCGATAATTGCAACAAAGCTGATGAGTGTCACTGCAGAAACTTTTTCGTACCACCTGGCGTCGCCAATGTGGTCATAATGCTCATTGGTTACCGGTCCGAGGAGCAGTATCGCAATAACTCTCAGAATATAAACTGCGGTGATCACAATAGAAGTTACCGCAATGATTGTAACAATTCTGTGGAAAAGGTCAGGATGCTGGAAAGCTCCGACGAATATGGTCATTTCAGCAACAAATCCGCTAAGCCCGGGAAGTCCAAGGGAGGCAAGTCCTGCAATCACGTAACAAACTGAAAGGAAAGGAATTATCTTCATCAATCCACCCATCTCATTTATCATCCTGGTGTGTGTACGACCATAAAGCATCCCGATAAGAGCAAAGAACAGGGCTGTCATAAGTCCGTGAGAGATCATCTGGATAATGGCTCCGTTCATTGCCGTCTTGTTCATCATAAGTATGGCAAACAGAACAAGGCCGCAATGACTCACCGAGGAGTATGCATTAATATATTTAAGATCTTTCTGAACAATCGCGCCGAATGCTCCGTAAACAACACTGATTGAAGTAAGGATAATGAATATCCACGATAGTTCCCTCGCGGCTTCAGGCATAAGAAAAATTGCTACCCTGAAGGCACCATAGCCTCCGAGCTTCATAAGAACTCCTGCATGCAGCATCGAAACTGCAGTAGGAGCTGACGAATGACCATCGGGTGACCATGTGTGGAATGGGAACAATGCACCCAGTACTCCGAATCCGACGAATGTGAGAGGGAAGAACAGATATTGGGCTGACATCGGGATCGTTATTTTCGAAATCTCAAGTATGTTAAAAGTCAGCTGACCCCCTCCGGGGGCTGAATTGAAGTATATACCAAGTATACCGACAAGCAACAAGGCAGAAGCTCCCATAAGCATCAGGGTCAGCTTCATTGCCGAATACTCCTTGGGACCGCTTCCCCAGATTCCGATCAGCAGGTACATCGGTATAACTGCAAGTTCATAGAAAAGGAACATTGTGAAAAGGTCGATTGAGATAAAAAATCCGAATACACCGGTTGCAAGAAGGATCAGCGATATAAAAAATTCCTTCGTAAGAAACTCAACCTCCCATGATGCAAATATTCCTGCAAATACAACAATTGACGTAAGTCCGATCATTGCAACTGAAATACCGTCAACACCTACAGCATAGTGAATATTAAAACTTTTAAACCAGACCAGATCCTTCACAAACAGCATCTCGGCCGTATTTCCGGCATGCCGTGCAGAAACATACAGGAATATCAGCACTGCCGCAAGCAGCAATTGTATTCCCATTCCTGCTGCAGCAACAGATCTCACCTGCCGGATGTCCTTAATTAACACAATTCCGGTTATTGTCAGCACCGGTATTACAACAAAGAGAGTCAGAATATCCATATTTTTAGTCTTGTCCTATTAGCTTATTTCCACAGGTAAATGAATAAAATTGCCAGTAAAACCGCCCCTGAAACAAAAACAAATGCATATTTCTGGAGCTGACCCGATTGGAAGCCTCTTATCCTGAATGATACAACCTGGGTTACAAAAGCAATGGTGTTCATTGTACCGTCAACAATATGCCTGTCGAACCATGCAATCGGTTCGGATATATATCTGAATATTATCTTTTTAGTTACAAAAAGATAAATTTCATCTATGTAGAATTTATTATACGACCATTTATAGGCGTACTTAAACGTTGCTGCAAGTTTGTCGGGAATTGTAGTTTTCTTGCTGTAAAGTGCAAAAGCGACAGTTATACCCAGCAATGCTATCAGAACAGACGGAATTGCAACAGCCCACTCTATTTCAGTTTCAAAGGCTTTCCCGTCTGATGTTACCAGTTGGTTGAAGGGAATGAATCCGGATATGGCGGCTCCGATAGCAAGTACAATCAGCGGGATTGTCATTGTTGCCGGTGCTTCATGCGGTGTCTGATGATATTGTGTTTCTTCTCCCCAGAAAATATTGAAATAAAGTCTGAACATATAAAATGCAGTAATACCTGCAACTGCATATTCCACAGCAAATAAAAACTTATTATGATGGAATGCTGCTGCAAGAATTTCATCTTTGCTGAAGAAGCCTGAAAATGGAGGAATACCTGCAATTGTAAGACACGCGATCAGGAATGTTATATGAGTTACCGGCAGATATTTGCGAAGGCCTCCCATATCGGTCATGAAATTGCTGTGAGCAGCATGGATTATTGCACCCGCTCCCAGGAAGAGCAAAGCTTTGAACATGGCATGTGTGAAGAGATGGAACATTGAAGCCATGTAACCAAGACCCTCATGCCCTCCGTAACCGGATACGCCGAGGGCAAACATCATATATCCTATCTGGGACATAGTAGAATAGGCAAGAACCCGTTTAATATCTGTTTGGGTACATGCAATAACCGCCGCGAAGAGCGAAGAAAATGCACCCACATAAGCCACCACTTCGAGGGCAACAGGTGCAGAAAAAACATAAATCGGGAACATTCTGGCAACAAGGTAAACACCAGCCACAACCATTGTTGCGGCATGAATGAGGGCCGAAACCGGAGTTGGACCTTCCATCGCATCTGGAAGCCATATATGGAACGGGAACATGGCTGATTTACCCACCCCACCAAGATAAACGAATATCATCGACCAGGTCATAACCGACAAACCCATGAAGGTGATACCGCTTCCCTGGGCAATAGCAGTTCCATGAGGATCTGTAAGGGTTATGAAATCAAATGTTTTAGTGTTGAAGGATAGTATAAGGATACCGATAAGAAAACCAAGATCCGCAAACCTGGTTACGATAAATGCTTTTTTGGAAGCTCTTACTGCTGAAGGTTTCTGGTAATAAAATCCGATAAGAAGATATGACGAAACCCCTACCAGTTCCCAGAAGATATACATCTGGAAGATATTGGTGGCGATCACAAGACCAAGCATTGAGAAAGTGAACAGGGAAAGAAAGGCAAAGAAACGTTCAAACCCCTTTTCCCCCTTCATATAACCAAGACTGTAAATATGTACCATGAACGAAACCGTGCTTATCACAATGAGCATCATTACCGAGATCGGATCGAGCATTACTCCCAGATCGATGTGCAATTTATCCGTAAACTGAAGCCAGGTGACATTAAAAGCTGTTATTTTCTGATAGGCACCTTCAATCTTTTCTCCCGGGAAAAAATATAACCAGGCTGTTACATACGACAGAACAGTGATAACAGCCAGTCCGGATGTTCCAATCAGACCTGATAGTCTGGGTTTCAGCTTGTGGCCGGCAAGACCCAGCAGGATAAAGATCAGAAAGGGGATCAGTGGTATCCAGATGGTATAGGCAAAGTTTATCATACAGGTTGGTTCCTTTGGATTAGGTTCAGTACTTCATCACATTTACATCTTCAACATTTATTGTTGTAAACCGCCGGTAGATATTGATTATTATGGCAATAGCCACTGCGGCTTCCGATGCTGCAACAGCAATAACGAACAGGCTGAAAAAAAGACCTTCGAGCTTATGCGGAAAGAGATATCTGTTGAAGGCCAGAAAATTTATATTAACTGAATTAAGAATCAGCTCAACTGACATCAGTATTGTTATCAGGTTCCTGCGGGTGAGAAAACCATATACTCCGACAAAAAACATTATTGTAGCAAGGATAAGAAAATAGTACAAGGGAATACCTGTGTTCATTTGTTTACTTGGTTTAGGTTTGGGATTCCGGTTTTTTAGGTGCTCCCTTTTTTGCGATCACGATTGCTGCTACCATTGCAGCTATAAGCAGTATTGAGATAACCTCAAAAGGCAATGCATAACCATCATTCCCGACCGATAGAAGACTGCTTCCGATAAAATGCATATCGACCTCCTTTGCGGCTTCGGTTGTGGCTGAGAACTTGAAATCGAGGATTGTAATTATTGTAAGTAATGCACCTGCAATTGCTGCAAGAGCAGAAAAAAGGGATTTTTTCCAGCCTACTGGTTCGAATTTCTGATTTATATGACTTGTAAGGAGTATTGAAAAAATTATGAGTACTACTATACCTCCGGCGTAAAGTGTCAGCTGAACGGCAGCCAGAAACTGGTAATTCAGCATGAAATAGAGACCTGCGGTCGAAACAAGTACAAAAAGAAGATAAATGGCCGCTCTTAATATTTTACGGCTGGTTACCGTCAGGATTGAAAAAACAACTATCACGACGGAAAATAAAACAAACATTATCTGATTGGCAGTCATCATTCAACTCCTTTCATTAGTTGTGAACCGGGTTTGTTTAATATTTTAATGAGCCGTGCCCTGTTAAAAACAGCATGTTCAAATTCCTGCGAGAAAGCAAGGGCATTTGAAGGACAGGTTTTGACGCATAGTGCACAAAATGTGCACATTCCAAGACGGTAAATATGCTTGTCGATAGCTCTTTTTTTCTTGCCGTCTTCAGTGATGATTGTCTTTGAGATCACTTCTATCGATCCGTTCGGACAATTCATCTCACAGATCCCGCATCCTGTGCACTTGTGTTCATTCTTCTCATTGTGCGGCATAATGACCTCCCCCTTGAAACGGTCGAACATAACAAGCGTTTTCCTGTTGTTGGGATATTTCTGGGTCACAATTGAGGAAGGACTGAAAGAAATAGGACCCTGTTACCTTCATCCCTTTCAAAAGTGACCAGACTCCGAGGGCAATTTCTTTAAAATAGTTTATTATACTTCTCATAAAGAGATGTTTAATCAGATTTCTATTAAAAATGCCAGCCCATCAGTACAATGAATGACATGACCAGTACATTAATAAGGTTTAACGGCAACAGATATTTCCATTCAAGCGTAAGAAGCTGGTCAATCCTGAGTCGGGGGAAATGTCCATTTGAACCACATCATAAGGAAGATCACAAAAAAGGTTTTGACGATATACCATATAAAAGGAGGTATAAAATCCATTACATGATTAAAGGCTTCCCAGTTTCCCACATGGAACGGCATCCAGCCTCCAAGGAACACCGTGGCTGCAATTGATGCCACGATGAACATATTCATGTATTCTGCAAGGAAGAAAAAGGCAAACTTAATACCCGAATATTCGGTATGGTAACCTGCGGTAAGTTCCGATTCAGCTTCTGCAAGGTCGAAAGGCCCGCGGTTGGTTTCAGCAGTGCTTGCAATGAGAAAAATGACAAAGGCAATAAATGCCGGAATATGCCCTTTAAAAATAAACCATCCGGTAGATTGAGCCTGGACAATCTCGGAAAGCTGCATGGAACCGGCAAGAATCACAACGGTAATAAGTGAAAGCCCGACTGACAGCTCATAGCTGACAATCTGTGCACCGCTTCTCATTGCTCCGATAAGGGAGTATTTATTGTTGCTCGACCATCCAGCCAGCAGGATACCTATTACACCCATCGCCGAGACAGCAATAACATAAAAAACACCGATATTCAGGTCAATCGCATGAAGCCCTTTGGCAAAAGGAATTGCAGCTATAGCCATGAATGAGGCAATAATTACAATGAAAGGAGCCAGGTTAAACAGAAATTTATCAGCATTTTTTATAGGTACAAGTTCAACGAGGAGCAGCTTTATAAGGTCAGCAATCGTCTGGAAGATTCCAAAAGGTCCAACCCTGTTAGGTCCGAGCCTGTTCTGCATAAAAGCACAGACTTTTCTCTCGGCATATACCAGGAACAGTCCTATCAGTGCATAAAAGAGCAGGATCAGTACACCAATAATCAGCATCTCCGTAACCACTGCCCAGAAATGGTGACATTGCATTGTGAAGGCCGTGTATCTGATCCAGTCTGGTGTCAAGGTGACAGTAAAGATCGTAATATATCAAATGGCATATTTTTCTTTTAACTTCTTTACCCACCCCCACCCCTCCGGCCTTAAACCCGTACTTCAACCTCACCTATCTGTCAATATCCGGTATAACCAGATCCAGTGAACCTCCGATAGCAACCAGATCCGCAATCTTAAAGCCTTTAGCCATAAGATTAAGAGCTGAGAGGTTGGCAAAATTCGGTGAGCGGAATTTTATCCTGTAGGGATTTTTATTTCCGTCACTTATTATATATACACCCAGTTCACCGCGTGCTGTTTCAACCCTCTGATAATACTCACCTTCAGGAAGTTTGATAACAGGTTTCATTTTCACTGCATATGGACCCTTCGGGATGTTATCTATAAGCTGATCGATAATATTCATCGACTCCCTCATTTCCTCCATCCTTGCCAGGTATCTGTGGAAAGTATCTCCTTCAGTAAACAGAACTTCCCTGAAACTGACCCTGTCGTAAGCGCTGTAAGGTTCGTGTTTCCTGACATCACATGAGAATCCTGAAGCTCTGCCAGAAGGACCTGTAACACCATAAGAGATAGCATCTTCCAGGGAAAGCCTTCCGATTCCTTTTGTACGTTCATGGAAAATAACATTGCCTGTCAGAAGCTGGTCATATTCCGGTAAAGTCTTTCTGAAATATTTTATAAATTCTTTAACACGTTTCTGGAAATTCGGATGAATATCGTACATCAATCCTCCCGGACAGTTATAACTGACTAACATGCGGCCGCCGCAGGTTTCTTCCCAGATGTCAAGCACTTTTTCCCTGTCGCGGAGCCCGTAAAAGAAACATGTAAGACCGCCAAGGTCCATCCCGAAGGTTGCCCAGAAAAGCTGATGAGACTGAATACGTGTAAGTTCCGACATTATTGTACGTATTACCTTCACTCTTTCGGGGATCTCAATTTCAAGAGCTTTTTCAACATTCAGACAAACAGCTTCATTATTAATATGCGCCGAGAGATAATCCATCCTGTCGGTAAGATGAATTATCTGGGGATAGGTAATACTTTCACACATCTTTTCTATTCCCCTGTGAACGTAACCGATATGGGGTTCGACATTCTTTACCATCTCCCCCTTAAGAGAAACAACAAGTCTCAGCACACCATGAGTTGACGGATGCTGGGGGCCCATGTTGATAACATACTCCTGCTTTTCGTCAATTATTTCCTTTACTGTTTCTTCCATTGAACTACTTTGTAACAATATTTATATCATCAACATAGTCCTTGCGCAGAGGGAAGCCCCATGAACGGTCGAGAAAAAGTCTTCTCAGATCCGGATGATTGGTAAACCTTATTCCAAGAAGATCATATACTTCACGTTCATTGAAATCAGCCGTTTTCCAGATATCTGAAACTGAGTCAATGGTTGGATTATTCCTGTCGGATATCCTTGTTTTTAGTACAACTGAATGATTATATTTTGTCGAACGGATATGGTAAACCACACCAAGATCATTTCCATAATCAACTCCCGTAAGACAAAACAGAAAATCAAAATCAGTATTCTCATCTTCCCGAAGTTGTTTTGCCAGTTTGTATAAATTTGAAGCAGGGACATTCACCTCGAGAAACTGTTTGCCTTCTTTTATCTCAGCTTCTTTATCAAATGATCTTATCAGTTCACTTAACTTTGCATTATCCATTGATTTCAGATTTCAGAATTAATATGGATTATTTAACATCATGTGAAGCGTTGCGTTTTCTTCTCGACCGGATTGATTCAGTTTCTATCTTACGCTGAAGCTGAAGCATACCGTATAAAAGTGCTTCAGGTCTGGGAGGGCATCCCGGGACATAAACATCAACCGGAATTACATGCTCAACACCCTTTACAACAGAATATGAATTAAGGAAGAACGGTCCTCCCGAAATTGCACATGCCCCCATTGCCACAACATATTTGGGTTCAGACATCTGATCGTAAAGACGTTTCAGAACAGGGGCCATTTTGTTGACTATTGTTCCTGCAACAACAATAACATCAGCCTGACGGGGACTGGCACGGTAAACTTCCATTCCGAACCTGGCAAAATCGTGACGCGGAGCTCCTGTTGCCATCATTTCGATACCGCAACAACTTGTGGCAAAAGTAAGAGGCCATAACGAGTTCTTTCCTGCCCCAGTTTATTACATCGTCAATTGTTGCAAGCAGAATATTGGTTCCGGATTCCTTCAGAAGATCAAGGCTTTCATTATCCTTGAACTCCTCGTTCTTCATTCCTTTTATTCCCATATAAGAGCATGTTTTTTCCAGGCATATAATAATCCCAGACCCAGAATAAGAAAGAAAATCACAATTTCAATAAAAGCAATAATGCCTATTTCCTTCATTACGACAGCCCATGGAAATACAAGAACTGTTTCCACATCAAAGACAAGGAAAAGGATCGCAAACAGATAATAGCCTACATTGAACTGAAGCCATGTTACACCGGTTGTGGGTATACCGCATTCATATGGTTCAAATTTCTGCGGATTTATGGATTTCGGAGCAATAATTCCTGAAAGGATAAGGACAAGGCCTACAAATATTGCTCCTACAAGAAAAAACAGAACAAGCCATTCATTATTCATATTATTAGTTATTCAAGTTTAAGTCTAAAAAAACCGCACAAAATTATAGTTTCTTTTAGTTATTGTGAAATAATTAACAGTAAAATATGATGATAATTATCATCATGTTTGTCATTTATTGTCAATCTGATGTGTAAGTACTGATAATAAAGGCTTATTCAATCATTTAATTATGAAGCTATTCAGAGTGCCATTATATGATATATTTCATTTTATTATTAACAATATTAATTGCTATTTTTGGGCCCTTTAAATAGTCTGATCAGGGGATACTAAATTCTTTTATTATGAGTTCAGATTCCAATAATTCATCACTTTCAAAACTCGGAACAGAATTGCTTGAACAAACCGAAGTCAAAGTGACTCATTGCTACCAGTGCGGAAAATGTTCGGCCGGCTGTCCTCTGGCTGAAGAAATGGATTATCCACCCAGTCTGGTCATGAGGATGCTTCAAACCGGAAATCCGGAACTGGAGGAGAAAGTTTTCGTTCCTTTTCTATCTGGGTCTGCCTGACATGTGAAATGTGCTTTGCCCGCTGCCCGATGAGCATAGATATTCCGAAAATGATGGACTATCTCAGAGAAAAAGCTATTAAAGAGAAAGAAAACCAATCCAAAGGCAAAGGAGATTATAGCATTCCATAAATCATTTCTTGATTCAATAAAGTATACCGGCAGATTGTATGAAATCGGCTTATTTGTCAGGATTATAAATCGAGAACCCTGAAGATCCTTGATGATCTGTCGCTGGCTCCTAAAATGATGAAACGCGGTAAGCTTAATATCTTTCCTGAACTGATACATGACCGGTCGGGAATAGCTGCCATCTTCAGAAAAACTGTAAAGAAAAATAAAAACTAAAATATGACCCTCGGATTTTATCCCGGCTGCTCTCTGAAAGGATCTTCGCGTGAATACGCGGAGTCGGTCCTTGCTGTGGCCGAAGCATTTGATATTTCAATCGAGGAAATCTCAGACTGGAATTGCTGCGGTGCAACCGCAGCACATAATCTCAACAGGGAATTATCGCTGGCCCTGCCGGCACGGATACTGTCACTGGCTGAGAAACAGGGTCTTAAAGAGATTGTCGTCCCGTGTGCCGCATGTTACAGCAGACTGACAGTCACAAAGCATGAACTGTCAGATGATCCGTCTCTGAAAGAAAGAATCTGCGAGATCAACAACATGGATTATAACGGATCAGTAAGAATTCTTAATATTATCCAGATGCTTGATAAATATGTAACTCCTGTCCTTGAAAGCCGTGTAACAAAGCCTTTTGATCATAAGGTGGCATGTTATTATGGCTGTTACCTTATAAGGCCTCATGAGATCCTGAATTTCGACAGGGAAGAGGATCCGCAGACAATGGATGAACTGATGCTGAAAATAGGTGCAACACCTATTGACTGGGCCTTTAAGACAGAATGCTGCGGAGCAGGATTGTCAGTTTCAAGAACCCATTCGGTCGGAAGATTATCCGGAAAAATAATAGGTGATGCCAGCGACCGGGGTGCAGAAGCAATGATAGTAGTCTGCCCCATGTGCCATTCGAACCTTGACATGCGTCGTGATGCAATTAATTCTTTTCTGGGTGAAAAGATCGATATTCCTGTGCTGTATATAACCCAGGCGATAGGCCTTGCAGTGGGGATTGACAGAAAAGCCCTTGCACTGCAGAGGCATTTTGTAAAAGTAACTATTTGAATATTAATAAGTTTATTCAACCTGTAATATGTCAAAAATAGGAGTATTTGTTTGTCACTGCGGCGAAAACATTAGTGCCACAGTCGATTGCGCAAAGGTAGCTGAAACTGCAGGCAAGTATGATGGAGTGACTTTCAGTGTTGACTATAAATATATGTGTTCTGATCCGGGCCAAAGCATTATTAAAAGCGCCATTGCCGAAAAAGGACTGACAGGTGTTGTTGTGGCTGCCTGTTCGCCGCGTATGCATGAGCCCACATTCAGAAAAGCCTGCGCCGAGGCTGGACTGAATCCTTATATGTGCGAAATGGCCAACCTCAGGGAACACTGCTCCTGGGTTCATGAAAAGGCCGAATCAACCACCGAAAAAGCGATTGATCTTGTAAGAGTGCTTGTCGAAAAAGTGAAGTATAACCAGTCGCTGGATGCAATTAAAGTACCTGTTACCAAGACAGCCCTGGTAATTGGCGGGGGGATTGCTGGCATACAAACAAGTCTGGACATCGCCAACGCAGGACATAAAGTTATTCTAATTGAGAAAGATCCATCAATAGGCGGGCACATGTCGCAGCTTTCAGAGACATTTCCGACTCTCGACTGTTCCCAATGTATACTTACTCCCAGAATGGTTGAAGTTGCTCAGCATCCCAACATTACATTGTACACATATGCTGAGCTTGAAAGTCTTGAAGGGTTCATTGGTAATTTCAAGGTAAAAATCCGGAGGAAATCAAAAAGCCTTGATGAAAAGCTGTGCACGGGATGCGGATTGTGTACCACAAAATGCCCTAATAAAAAGATCCCAAGTGAATTCAATGAAGGGCTCGGGAAAAGGACCGCGATCTATGTTCCGTTCCCGCAGGCTGTTCCGAATAAACCTGTTATCGACAGGCTAAACTGCACTTATTATACGAAAGGCAAATGCCGTATCTGTGAAAAAGTTTGTCCTACGCAGGCTATAAGGTTCGACCAGGAGGATCAGATAGTTGAAGCGGAAATAGGTGCAATTGTCGTTGCAACAGGATTTACCGTAAAACAAACAGATTTTTTCCCTGAGTACGGTTATGGCAAATATGCGGACATCATTACCGGACTTCAGTTTGAAAGGCTGGCCTCAGCTTCCGGTCCTACCCTGGGTGAGATTCGCAGGCCATCTGACGGAAAGATACCTGAAAAGATCGTGTTTTTAGCCTGTGCGGGTTCACGCGATGAGGCAAAAGGGATCCCGTACTGCTCCAAGATCTGCTGCATGTATATTGCCAAGCATGCCATGCTGTATCAGCATAAGGTACATGGCGGAAAATCATATGTCTTCTATATGGATATCAGAGCCGGGGGTAAAATGTATGAGGAATTCGTCAGAAGAGCTATTGAGGATGATGGTGTAAACTATATCCGTGGAAGGGTCTCAAGGATATATGAAAAGAATGGTAAACTGATAGTTAAAGGAGTTGATACCCTGCTGAATGCAATGCCTGTTGAAATAGAAGCAGATATGGTTGTTCTGGCCACGGCAGGAGTTGCAAATGAAGGAGCTGAGGTACTTGCCCAGAAGTTACATATTTCTTATGATCCCTATCATTTCTTTGCCGAAGCACACCCGAAACTAAAACCAGTTGAGACAAACACTGCAGGAATATTTCTTGCCGGGGCATGCCAGGCCCCGAGGGATATTCCTGAATCTGTGGCCATGGCATCGGGAGCTGCGGTTAAGGTTGCAGGACTCTTTTCACAGGATGAGCTTACGCGTGAACCATTGATCGCAGTAGTAAACAGGCAGGCTCCACCGGTTTATTCCTCGTGCGTGGGATGTTTCCTCTGTGTTTCTGCATGTCCTTACCAGGCAATTGAGAAAGAAGAAATTAAAAACAGGAACGGAGAAATGATTAAAACGGTGGCTAAGGTAAATCCCGGACTGTGTCAGGGATGTGGTACCTGTGTTGCATTTTGTCGTACTAAGTCTATTGATATACAGGGATATACACATGAACAGGTATATTCCGAAGTGATGGCTTTACTAAATGAATATTAATATTATTTCCTGATGGCAGATTTTGAACCTAAAATTGTAGCATTTGTCTGTAACTGGTGCACTTATGCCGGTGCTGACCTGACTGGTACAAGCCGGATAAAATATGCCTCAAACGTTCGTATTATAAGGTTCCCATGTACAGGACGCATTGACTATATGCTGCTGATCAAGGCATTTGA
The DNA here is from genome assembly GCA_963831935.1 of uncultured Bacteroidales bacterium. Taxonomy (GTDB): domain Bacteria; phylum Bacteroidota; class Bacteroidia; order Bacteroidales; family VadinHA17; genus LD21. The sequence continues at coordinate 20,358 of CAWHSH010000020.1, read as the reverse complement.
TGAAGGAGCTGATGGCATAATCGTTTCAGGCTGCCACCCGAACGATTGTCATTACACATCCGGGAATTTTCATGCAAGGAGAAGGTGGATTATGTTCCGTTCGCTATGCGATTTTATGGGAATTGATATAAGAAGGATTAAATTTTCATGGGTTTCAGCCGCCGAAGGAGCAAAATGGGCGGATATTGTTAACTCAACGGTCTCATCGATCCGGGAGCTTGGTCCTTACAATGAGTATAAAAAAGTAGCGGGAAGGCCGGTAAAGGAGGTGAGCCATGGATGACCTGAGAAAAAGGGCAAAAGAGCTTCTTGAAGCTTCAGAAGTGAAAATCGTGATAGGCTATGAGAACGGAACCGACGGAAAGACAAGAGCACTTTTTGCGGAAAAATCAGGTGATACTGACAAACTGGTTTTTGACAGCCGTTGCATAATGAATCTTGCCGCATACATTACAAAGAAAGAGATCACGAGTAAGGGGAAGATGGCTCTGGTTGCTACATTGCCCGTGATGCGCGCAGTTATCCAGCTTGCTTCGGAATACCAGGTGAACGATGACAACCTGCTTGTTCTCGGAATAACTCCTGAAAGTAAACTTATTGAATTCAGTGACCTGGCCGAGGTTGAAAAGTTTGTCCATCAGTATCACATAGAAATTGATGCCCGCAATAAGGAGATGCTGGACAGAATTGAAAAGATGACACCTTCTGAACGCTGGAATTTCTGGATTAAGGAGCTTTCTCCATGTTTCAAATGTTACGCGTGCCGGGCAGCATGTCCTATGTGTTACTGCAGTCGTTGCACTGTTGATTTCAATCAGCCGCAGTGGATTCCGGTGCCTTCACACGAGTTGGGAAACCTCGAGTGGCATATTATGAGAGCAATTCATCTTGCAGGACGGTGCGTCGACTGTGATGCATGTTATAATGCATGTCCGCTGGCTATCCCTCTTAATTTGCTGACAAAAAGAATGCTTCAGGATGCAAAGGAACATTTCGGAGGTTATCAGCCTGCAATCAGGGCCGAACATCTGATGTCGACATATAAGCCTGAGGATAAGGATAATTTTATATTGTAGAACATGAATATTGAAAAACGATATGTCCGGAAAGGATCACTTGGAAAGCTTTATGAAATAATTAAGGCAAACGGCAGGTCTGTGGTCGGACCATCAGAAAGAAACGGGAAGATATCATTCAAGAGGATTGAGAACTATAATGAGATTACTGCTGATTATATTCAGACTGCCCAGTCGTCGAAGGAAACTGCATTTCCGAGGACAGAAAAAATCCTCGATTACTCCAGGAATGGTGACGGAATATCGGTTAGGAGCACTGATCTGAATGAGATTCAGGATATTGTACTCTGGGGTGTCAGGCCTTGCGATACAATGGGAGCAGGTGAACTGAGTGCCATCTTTAACTGGGATTACAGGGATGGGATTTTTAATAACCGGAAATCACGGATTACGGTACTTGGAATCAGTTGCAGTAAAGCTGATGAATATTGTTTCTGTACTTCCGTTGGAGGTAATCCCGGAAATACTGAAGGAAGCGACATACTGCTTACAAGGGCAGGTGAAAATGGGGACTATCTTGCAGAGATCTTGACAGATAAGGGATTAGAGCTTGTGTCTCTTGCTTCTGATCTTTTTGAAAAGGACGGTAATGTTGAAAAATCCAAATACCTGGCAGAAGTCCCGGTCAGGTTTGACAGGGAACAGGTAAGACAAAAGATTGAGATTCTCTTTGAGAATGAGATGTGGGTTAAGCAATCGCTCAAGTGTCTTGGTTGCGGAGCCTGTGCTTATGTGTGCCCGACTTGCGCATGCTTTGATATCCAGGATGAAGCCCACGGGAGATCAGGTTCGCGTGTCAGATGCTGGGATTCATGCGGTTTTTCACTTTTTACGCTCCACACCTCCGGTCATAACCCAAGGGAGGTTCAATCACAGCGCTGGAGACAAAGGATCATGCATAAATTCTCATATATGCCCGACAGGCTTTCGGTATATGGCTGCACCGGGTGCGGTCGCTGTAGCAGGGCTTGTCCTGCCGACATGAATATTCTGGAACATTTAATTTCAATTCAGGAAGCTGCTGTATGACAGATAATATCTATATGCCGTATCTTATGAAGGTCGAAAAGATCACCTGGGAAGCTCCGGGTGTTAAGACATTCATGCTGAAATTCGTTAATGATGAAGATCAGAATAGTTTCAATTTTAAAGCAGGGCAGTTTGGAGAGTACTCAGTTTACGGGACAGGGGAATCGACCTTTTGCATAGCATCATCACCGACCCGTAAAGGATATATTGAATGCACTTTCCGGCAGACCGGCAAAGTCACAAACGCTCTGGCAAACTGTGAGGAGGGAAGCATTATCGGATTTCGCGGGCCATATGGCAATATTTTCCCGATAGATGAATGGAAGGGTAAAAGCCTCCTGTTCATAGCAGGCGGTATCGCTCTACCCCCCATGCGTTGCGTGATCTGGAATGCTCTTGACCTAAGGGAGAATTTCAGGGATGTGACTATTATTTATGGTGCAAGGAGCGTAAAAGACCTCGTATACAAGCAGGAGCTGGAGGAGTGGCAGAGACGGAAAGATGTGAAATTGATAACGACAGTCGACCCGGGAGGAGAATCTCCCGAATGGAAAGGCGAGATCGGATTTGTACCAACAATTGTTGAAAAAGTGGCACCTTCATCCATTAACACGGTAGCAATTGTTTGCGGTCCGCCGGTAATGATAAAATATACATTTCCTGTTCTGGCAAGCCTGGGATTTACTGATGAGAACATCTATACTACACTTGAAAATCGTATGAAATGCGGTTTTGGCAAATGCGGCAGATGTAACGTGGGCAAGGTGTACGTTTGCAAGGACGGGCCTGTGTTCACCCTGGCACAATTGAAAGAATTACCTGACGAATATTAAAGAAATCCTCTTCTCACAACTGGGAGCTTGATTTTTCAGTTGCCATCACCATTTTGATATTCAGCCTTACACCTACTTCAAGAACATCAACCAGATCCTGAATATTAAGGCTTTTTGCAAATCTTAAAACCACGGTAGGATTCTGGATCCCCTGTACATGTTCCTGCAGTTTTTGCTCCAGTTCGGATAACAGGACCTCCTTCTGATCAATAAAATACTTCCTGTCGGCTGTTACAGTGAGGTTTATCTGCTGTTTATCGATCTCCTGAGCCGTTTTGGATTTTGGCAGAAGCACCTTGATCACATTTGGATTGGCCAGCGTTGAGACAATCAGGAAGAACAACAGCAGAAAGAACATTATATCATTTAAGGAAGAGGTACTTACCTCCGGCTTAAAATGTTTGCTTCTCCTGATATTCATGTCAGAGAGCTTTTAAGAATTGAATAAGCGACTCCTGAAGCCTGATAGTGTACCTGTCAATCTTCATCTGAAGATAGTGGTACGCAGCATAAGCAAGTACACCAACAATCAGTCCGGCACCGCTGCAGATCATTTTCTGATAGAGTCCGCCGGCAATAATCCCGATACTGATGTTATCTGCAAGTGAAATGTTATAGAAGATCTTAATCACACCGGAAATAGTACCGATAAATCCGAGCATAGGAGCGATACCTGCTATGATCCCAAGATAGCCTGTATAATTTTCCATCTTGGTTATCTCAAGGTTGGTTGTGGTTTCGAGATTTCTTTCTACTTCGCTTAATGGCTTGCCAACCTTTTCCAAACCGCTTTCCAGTATCCTTCCAACTGCAGACTGATTGTTCCTTGCTTGTGTCAAAGCGTTTGCCCTCTGTCCGTTTTTCAAATCATTTAAGACAGCCGGAACCAATCCCCTGTCAATGAGGGTTGATCTTCTTATATATGCCATCCTTTCTATAAAAATATAAATGCTGAAAAGTGACAAAAGTACAATGGGAATCATAATGACCCCCCCTTTCATCATGAGGTCAAGGAGAGTTGTTGCAGGTTCATTTGAGATGGCTGCTTCAGCGTCTAAAAGTGCAAATGTCAGGATCATAAATATATACAATTAATTATTTTAGCTTTAATTGGTCACTCTAACAAACGACGAAACGATTTAAATATTTCTTTCAAACTATCAGATTAATTAACAAAAACTCCTGTAGTTATCAGGCAGCTAGTTATAAACTCCATCCGAACAAGCTTTTATTGAAGGAATATCAGTCAAAGATCTCTTCCGGATATTCAATATCAACCAGGAACAATCCCTTTGCCGGTGCCGAAGTTCCTGCCCGGGAACGGTCCTTTGCCTGGATCGCATCCTCAAATTCCTTAAGTGTCATTTTACCTTTTCCAACCTGACCATTGTACCCACAATTGCCCTGACCATATTCCTGCAGGAACCTGTCAGCCTTTATAGTAAAGATAAACCGGTTTTCTGCCTGTTCCCAATCGTGCGTAATAAATCTTGCAAAAATTGGTTTTATTTCCCTGAATGAAGCCTGCTGAAGCTTGTAAAATCCGAATGATTTAACAGTAAGCAGGATGCTTTGTTCATCAGTTCAAAGTTGATATTCCCATGAATGTACCAGCTTGAATCATCACCGAAGGGATCCTTCTGACTGGAAATGAAATACTTATAAGTCCTTGAAATTGCACTGTATCTTGCATTTGCATCAGGTCAAAACTTTTCTTATACCCGAAACAGAAATGTCGAGATGGCAGAAAACTGTTGAGCCTGGAAACAAGGTTTTTGTCCTTCTCCAGGTCCATTGATGAATCTGTCAAAATGAGCACAAAACACCACTGCATGAACTCCTGTATCAGTTCTTCCTGCACCGTAGTTTTAATTTTTTCACCAAGTACGAGAGTAAGTGATTCATCAAGTATTTTCTGCACCGTAACTGAATTGGGCTGAACCTGCCAACCATGATAGTAAGTGCCTTTGTATGAGATAAATATGAAGTAACGGGCCACAACTGATTTATTTCTGCAAAGATATGATTTCAGCAATAATAATCTGATTTCCTGTAGGTCATTAAAAAAATGGATGTCGGGTATAGGAAAATCGATTCTTAAATGTAATTTTACTTCCACCGAAAACTGATCGGAACTTTTGTTTAACCTAAACCTTCACAATGACAGAACAGAAAAATACGCAAACAGCCGGTATGGCTTTTATGGGAATGATCTTCTTCCTGTTTGGTTTTGTTACAACATTCAACATTACACTGGCTGATAAGTTCAAAGCAGTTTTTGAACTGTCGAACTTTCAAGCCCAGCTTGTTAATGGTGCTTTTTTCTTTACCTATTTTGTACTGTCCTTCGCCTGCGGCAGTCTGATAAAGAAAATAGGATATAAATCAGGGGTTATCCTGGGATTGGTACTTGTGGCAATAGGAAGCTTTCTATTCTATCCTGCTGCAAAAGCAATATCGTTTCCATTTTTTCTTTTTGCTATATTTATTATGGCTTCAGGAGTTGTCTTTCTTCAGGTTGCGGCAAATCCATATGTTACTGCCCTTGGTCCATCTGAGACTGCTTCCGGAAGGTTGAATCTCACTCAGGCTCTTAACTCTATTGCAACTTATCTTGCACCGCTTATTGCCAGCTGGTTTGTATTCAAGGCTGCAAGTGCTGCCCTTTCTGCAGAAGAAGCAGCAAAGCAGGTCCCGGGTCCTTTCCTGATCATTGGAATTATTGTCCTTGTAATCGCAATTGCGGTTTATCTTCTGAAACTTCCCACGATCCCCACACAGGGTGAAGAAAAGAAAAGCATCTGGAAATATCCCCATGTCATTCTTGGAGCATTTGGGATATTCTTCTATGTCGGTGCAGAAGTAGGTTCGGCAGCTATGTTGCAGAGATACTTCCAGGAAGCCCTAGATATGGCTCAGTCTGAGGCAGCGAAGATGATTGCACTTTATTGGGGCGGCGCTATGGTGGGCAGGTTTTACGGATCATTTATGCTTTCCAATGTAGAAAAATCAAAGAAATATCTCTATACCGTCCTGGTTGTTGCACTGGCTTTGTTTGTAGGATGGTTTGTAAGAAAAGAAATAACTGATGGTTTGATCTTCGCAGGTATAGCAGTCGTTAATTATCTTGCCATGCAGCTCGGAAGGGGCAATGCAAGCAGATCTCTGGCAGTTTTTGGCATACTTGCAGCTCTTCTTCTGATTGTTGTTATGTCAGCAAACAGCAGCATAATACTGTGGCTGGGACTCTCCATAGGTTTCTTCAACTCCATTATGTTCCCGAATATTTTTGCACTCGGCGTTGACGGACTTGATAAGGGAGAACTCAGTATGGCTTCAGGTCTGATCAATTCACTTATTGTAGGTGGAGCTGTAATTCCTGTTCTGATGGGCTCAATAGCTGATAATTTCGGTGTAAGATTTGCATTCATCCTGCCGATAATTTGCTATCTGTATATAGTATTTTTCGCTCTGGTCGGAAGTAAGCATAAATAAAACCCTGACACTATATAAAAGTCTGATTAAGGAGGCTGTCTCAAATATTGTCATGAGACGGCCTCATTTATAATTCCCCGACAATTATTATATTTACAATCAATCGTAATTCTCAAAATCAAAAATCCATGGCAACAACAGAAAATCTGATCAGAAAGATCAATAATGGAGACAATAAGGTTTTTCGTGATCTGTACGGCAATGATCAGGCGGAATTAAAGAAGAATGCCAAAAGGTATACTGAACTTCTGAAACAATTCAATGAAACGTTCGGAAGTAAGGATTCCGACTTTTTTACATCACCCGGCCGCACCGAGATAGGGGGTAACCACACTGATCACAATTACGGCCGTGTTCTGGCTGGTGCCGTTAACCTTGATAATGTGGCTGTTGCTTCTAAAAACAATACCAATATCATACATATCCTCTCGGAAGGCTATCCTGAATTTAATGTGGATCTGTCTTCCCTGAAGCCTGAACAATCGGAAAGATTTACCTCGGCTGCCCTTGTAAGGGGGATTTGCTCACGGTTCAGGGAACAGGGTTATGCAACAGGAGGTTTTGATGCATGTATCGACGGTGGAGTACCTAAAGGATCGGGGTTAAGTTCTTCTGCTTCGTTTGAAGTGCTTATCGGGGCAATTTTGAGCCAGCTCTTCAATAACGGAAAGGTGGATCCGATACAGAATGCCATTATCGGGCAATACTCTGAAAACAACTATTTTGGCAAACCATGCGGGCTGATGGACCAGACCGCCTGCGCAATGGGAGGCTTAATTACAATTGATTTCCAGGATCCATCAAAACCTGTAGTAAAAAGAGTCAATTTCGATTTTGTCGCAACCGGATTTTCACTGGTAATTACCGATACAGGTGGTAACCATGCCGATCTGAATGATGAATATGCTTCCCTTCCAGCTGATATGAAAGCTGTTGCTTCCGAGTTGGGAGCCAAAGTACTGCGTCAGGTAACACTTGAACAGGTACTGGATGTTGCTCCCAAGGATACGGGAAAAAGTCGGTGACCGTGCAATTCTGCGTGCAATACATTTCCTGGGCGATAATCAGCGTGTTGTCGACCAGGTCGCTGCCCTTGAAAGAAATGACTTTAAAAGCTTCCTCGGCATGGTCATCGATTCAGGCTACAGCTCCTATATGTATAATCAGAATATATTCCCGGTAAATAATATCAGGGAGCAGGGAGTTTCCCTAGCTCTGGCATTGAGCGAACTGGTACTTAAGGGACAGGGTGCATGGAGAGTACATGGCGGCGGATTTGCCGGTACGATACAGGCATTTGTGCCACAGAACCTTCTTGAAAAGTATATTAACACACTCGAGCATTTTTACGGAAAAGGCTCATGCCATAATTTATTTATCAGCAACAGGGAGCCGGAAGAGTGGATCTTTAAATTGAAAGGAAGAAATTACCATTTATTCATTCGTTTTATAAATCAAAAGGAAAAATGATCAGTGAAGAATTCATTCAGAGGCACACACAAAGGAAAGCCTGTAAACCTTTATACTCTGAAAAACAGGAACGGACTTGATAGCCCAGGTCACCAACTACGGTGCAATAATTGTCAGCATTTATGTACCCGACCGTAAAGGAAACCTGGCAGATATTGTTCAGGGTTATGACACTGCAGATGAATATATCAACGGAAACAGTCCTTATATGGGAGCTGTATGCGGACGCTGTGCGAACCGGATTGCAAGGGGGAAATTCAGTCTTCTGGATAAGCAATATACGCTGGCAGTTAATAACGGGCCAAATCATCTGCATGGAGGGATAACGGGATTCAGTAAGGTTGTATGGGATGTGGTAAATTCTTCGGTTAATACCATTGAGATGGAATATCTTTCCGCTGACGGGAGGAGGGATATCCAGGAAACCTGAAAGTGTCGGTTACATACACCCTTACTGACAGAATGAATTCCGGCTCGATTACCATGCGTCCACCGATAAAACGACCGTTGTGAACCTTGCAAGTCATTCCTATTTTAATCTCGCAGGCGAAGGATCGGGAAGTGTTTATGATCAGATGCTGATGATAAATGGTGATTTTTATACACCGACTGATGAAACATCAATTCCTACCGGGGAGATCCTGAATGTAAAAGGAACACCAATGGATTTCACACAGCTAAAAGGATTGGGGAAGATATTGACAGGGATTTTGAACAATTAAAATTTGGTGCAGGATACGATCATAACTTTGTTCTTGGACATCGGATTGGGAACACTTGGTCTCGCCGCGATTGCTCATGACCCGGTATCAGGAAGGGTAATGGAGATTTATACAACACAACCCGGAGTGCAGTTGTATACAGCCAACTGGATAAACAGGGAAAAAGGCAAGGGTGGTAAGATATATAACAGACGCTGGTCATTCTGCCTTGAAACCCAGCATTTCGCAGATGCGATAAATAAACCTCATTTCCCCTCTACTATCCTTAATCCCGGAGAAGTGTACAGGCATACAGCTGTTCACAAATTCAGCACTAAAGTAGGAAGATAAACTTTTAGATTCTCAAATTCTCAAATTTTCAAATTTTCAAATTCTTAAACCAATAGACATGCAAGACAAAAAAAACAAATTCCTGTTTCCCCTGATCGTGATGGCCTCACTCTTTTTCCTGTTTGGCTTTATCACCACCATGAACAACTCGCTTATTAATTATCTGAAGGATGCTTTCAAGTTAAACGAGGTTGAAAAACAATTACCCAATACCTTCTTCTACGGAGCTTATATTCTGTCGGTACCGGTAGGTTATCTTCTGAACCGTATCGGTTACAAGAATGGTGTTCTTGCCGGACTTGGCCTCGTGAGCCTTGGATTCTTCCTCTGCATCCCTGGTGTTGCAGCCGGATATTACGGATTCCTGAGCGCTGTATCTGTATTTGCTATTGGCGTGGTTTTACTTCAGGTGGCTGCCAATCCTTATGTAAACGCCCTTGGAAGTCCTGAAACAGCCGCCAGCCGTCTTACTCTTACAAATGCTCTTAATTCCCTGGCTACGGTAATTGCTCCGCTGTTTGTATCATATCTGATCGTTTCGTCAAATGAGGGCGGAGCCTCAGATCCCAAAGCCGTACAGGGTCCCTTTGCAGGTATTGGTATTGTGACTCTGGTGATTGTGGTCATCATGTTTTTCCTTCATTTGCCTGAAATTAAGGAAGGTGAAACAACAGAAGGTGTTGCCAGAACATTTAAATCGAGTGCCTATAAATACCCGCATATGTGGCTTGGTTCACTGGCCATTTTCTTTTATATGGGTATTGAAATAGGTATCCCAAGCTTCTTTGCCGATTATTCCGGTAAGCTGGGATTCAATTTCGATGGTGAAATGCGTACAAAATTACTGGCCTATTACTGGCTTGGTCTTGATGGTAGGACGTATTGCCGGCATTTTTATTCTGCGGAAGTATTCTGCAGGTAAGATTTTGAGCTTCAACGCAATCTTCGGTGCAATAATGGTCTTATTGTCACTTGTACTGGGGGGTATGGGAATGAACTGGGTAGCACTTGTATTATTCCTTGGCACAGGATTAATGCATTCAATAATGTGGCCCTGCATTTACAATCTTTCACTTGAAGATCTCGGTCCTCATTCCAAAGTTGGCTCCGGAGTCATTGCCACCTCGGTTATTGGTGCTGCCATACTGCCAATTCTGATGGGAGGCATCCAGAAAGGCATCGGACTGATTTTTGCAATCTGCTGTCTGTTTGTATATTATGCTTATATTACATACTTTGCTCTGAAAGGATCGAAGATAAGATGACAATTTGCACCAGGGATTTAGGAGCAAACAAAAATTGACTTTTGAAATACTCTCATTATAAAAAAATAAATAAACCATGAATCGCAGAAAATTTATCGAAACATCAGGAGCAGCCGCAGGAGCAGCTGTTCTTGGCAATGTTGTGCCTGCTAAAAGCGTCAACCCTGATGCAGCATCGAAGGTGAATGCAGCCGCTGGTAAAATAAAGCTGGGCCTTTATTCAATTACATATGGGGGCATCTGGTATATGGGACCTGCACTTTCGTTTGAAGAACTTTGCAGGCAGGCGAAGGAGACAGGATTCGACGGGGTTGAGCTTGATAACAAGCGTCCTATGGGTAATCCCATGGACCTGGATCAGCGTAAGCGGGATGAAATGAAGAATTCGCTCGCAAAGTATAGTCTCGAGATACCGTGCGTGGCAGCAAACAACGACTTCTCAAGCCCTGTTCCTGAACACAGAGAGTGCCAGCTTCTGATGGTCCGGGAAACAGCGAGACTAGCCAAAGACCTTGGTGCGAAATTCGTTAGATTATTTGCAGCCTGGCCTGGAGTCCCAATCCATGAAGGTGTAGGGACATATGACCTGACAAGGGGCAACGAATTCTATACTTTCCAGAGGCAGTTTCCGTTTGCCACGTGGATCGACAGATATAATTTTGTAAAGGAATGCCTCAGGGAAGCTGCAAAAATGGGAGAGGAGTCCGGCATCACCATGGTGCTGCAGAATCATGCTCCGCTTATTAGGGGATGGAAGGATACCCTTGATCTTGTAAAGGAAGTGAATTCACCCTGGCTTAAAATATGCCTTGACCTGCCGATATTCGAAAACCTTAATAAGGATTATGTGGCGAATGCTGTTCATGAAGTCGGAAATCTCCAGGTTCATTCCCATTTTGGCGGAGAATATTACCGCGATTCCAGCGGTTCGGTCAAACCGGTAGTCCTTGGTTATTACGCAAACGGGATGATCCCTGATTATAGCCATTATATCGGATTGATGAGAGAGATCGGTTATAACGGGTATTTCACCTTTGAACTTTGCCATCCTGTGTTGAATGAAGATCATACGAGGGGAGGTATTGACTATGTCCATGAGCAGGTAAAACTGGCAAGGGAGTACATGAGCAAGATTATCAGTGGTTAGGAATTGAACAGCTTAACTGATGGAAATAGAAAGCAATAGAAGGGGATTTGCTAGTGATAACAATGCCGGTGTTCATCCTGATATTTTACAGGAGCTGCAAGCGGTAAACAAAGGTCATGTTCTCGGATATGGTTCTGATCCTTACACCGGGAAGGCAAGGGATCTTTTCAGGGAACATCTGGGAAAGGATGCTGAGATCTTCTTTGTATTTACCGGTACAGCTGCAAATGTTCTCGGATTATCAGGGTGTAGCTCGTCCCTGGAATTCTATCATAACTGCATTTACTGCCCATATTGAACAGGATGAATGTGGTGCACCAGAAAATTTTATTGGATGCAAAGTTCTGACAGTCGATTCGGATGATGGCAAGATCGGTGTTCAAATGCTGGCAAAGCATATGCATGGCTTTGATTTTGAACACCATTCACAGCCTAAAGTAATTTCGATTACGCAGGCAACCGAAATGGGAACTGTTTATACAAGGGATGAAATCCGTAATCTTGCTGAATTTGCCCATGAAAGAAGCATGTTACTTCATATGGATGGTGCCAGAATAGCCAATGCCTGTGTTTCTCTTGATCATTCCTTTAAATCTCTTACAACTGATGCCGGTGTAGATATCCTTTCATTTGGAGGGACCAAGAACGGGATGATGTACGGGGAGGCAGTATGTTTCCTAAGACCGGGCCTTTCCGGGTATTTTAAATATATCAGGAAACAGGGGATGCAGCTTGCTTCCAAGATGAGGTTTATTTCGGCGCAGTATCTGGCTTATTTCAGGAATGACCTCTGGAAGAAGAATGCAATGCATTCGAATTCGATGGCCAGGCTCCTTGCCGAAAAGATAAAGGGTCTTAACGGGATTCGTATAACGCAGCAGGTTCAATCCAATGGCGTATTTGTCATAATTCCGCGTGATGTTGCTGAAAAGGTTAGCAAAGAGTACTTCTTTTATCCATGGAATGAGATTACATCGGAGTACAGGCTGATGACGAGCTGGGACACAACAGAAGAGGATATTGAGGGATTTGTGACATTGCTGGCCAAAGAACTTCGTACTTGATAATTTCGGGGACAGTAGTTAAAAGGTTCTTTAGTCTCCATTTAAATCACCCCCAACCCCCTAAAGGGGGCTTCAAAATCAATACTCATAAAAACCCCCTTCAGGGGGAAGGGGGGTAAAATGAAAAAGCCGGATCAAATTATCCGGCTTTTTAAATAAGAATAGAAAAATATCTATTTAAGAGTAAAGTTTATTGGTACCATGTACCATACCGGAACAGGTTTTCCGCCCTGTTTACCCGGTTTAAACGTAGGAAGTGTTTCAACAACTCTGATGGCTTCTTTATCGAGTTCAGGATCGACACCTTTCAGGATCGATGACCTTATCGACGCCACCTTTTGAAGTTACACAGAATCTAACAATGACCTTTCCCTGGATGTTGTTTTCCTTGGCAACTTCAGGATACTGGGTATGGTCAGCAATATACTGTAAAAGTGCTGTTTCACCGCCCGGGAACATGGGCATTTCCTCTACAACCACAAAGGGTTCGGCTTCAGGATCTTCTTCCTGAACCTCTTCTTTTGCAGCCTGCACTTCTTCAACTACTTCTTCGTTCTTTACTTCAACCTGTGCCTGATCTGCGGTCATAAGCTGAACATTTTCCTCAGGTTTAACAGAGTCGACTACTACGGGAGGAACGTATCTTGCCTGCTGAACCACATCCTGTGGAGGAGGTGGTGGAGGCAGGCGGAGGAGCAATCTGTTCAGCTGGCTGATCCAGATTCTCCATCTTTATTTCAACCTGTCTTTCTGCTTTTTTAGCTCTGCTTTCTGCAGCTTTTGCATTCAGATAAGGTGTAATAACAGCAGTAGCTAAGAATTACAATTCCTATCAGCATTGAAATCAAGACATTGCGGCTGTATTTCTTACGTAGTTTGTAGGCTCCGTACTCCTTATTCCTGTTTTCAAAAACAATGTCATCAAAAGCAGGAGCTTTTATTTTTTCGTTTGCCATTTTCTTGAGGTTTACGGGTTATTTGGTAGCAGAAGCAGTTGCGGTTGGTGTTATACCAGCTGCTCTTTCCACCATTCTTTCTTCATACCACGCGATTGGCATAAATGTATACCGGGCAATTCCGCAGATATTCATCTCATCGAGAATATCTACAAAATTACCGTAATTGGCTGTTTTGTAGGCTTTAATAAGCACTATAGGTCCGGTATCATCATCGGTTTTTAACTTGCTCACTAGAACTTTGGCAGAGTCCTGTGAAATAGGAATTTTACCCGAGATAACCTCCTGGTTAAATTCGTCTATTTTTTTGAACAGGGTCCTGTTTCTTTCCAGCAGCATTCTGCGGATACCTTCTGCACTGAAATCTGTCTCAGTAAGAGGAGGCAGTATCGGTGGCATCGCACTATATTCCTCTGGCTTTACTGATCCGGGGTAAATATAAACCTTATTTTCCGGACCAAGAATTATATTCAGAGTACGGCTCGCTGAAATTCTCGGAGCCTCTTGTTTGGTTGGATCCTTAATCTTCTCAGGAAGAATGATCTCCATTATCTTAGCTTTACTGAATGCAGTTGTCAGCATAAAGAATGTGATCAGCAGACACATCAGGTCAACCATTGGTGTCATGTCGATCCTGCGGCGGATGTTTCTTCGCTTTTTTCTTTCCGCCTTTTTTGCCTTTTTCCTCAACGATTACTTCTGCCATATCACTGTTGTATTTCTTCTAAGTTAATTTTCGCTGCTTCAAGACTTGTGATCAGATTAAACCTGTTTACATTTTTATCCTGAAGAGTATTAAGCACTTTCTCCACAACATCAAATCCTGTCTTTGAATCTCCTTTAATGCAAGCCTGATAATTCGGATTTACCTTGCGGGCATACGTGATCCACATAGCCAGCTGATTATCCGCTGAATCAAGAGGGATTCCTGTCTGAAGAGTCTTTCTCGTATTAGCATCCTTGGTATCAAGAAATTCTTTCATATTTGCCATTGGAACACCTATTGATGATGGAAATTTTTCAAACTCCCTCCGTTCCTGATCGTTGAATTGGATACCGTAACGAGTACCCATCTCATCCAGAATTTTTGGTCTGAATTTTGAGAGGGTATCACCTCCGTTATCAAAATTCATAAACACTTTGCCATCCACGGAAATAAGGAATGTCATCATATTAAAATCAGGAGTTGGTTTCTCTGATATTGAAAAAGGAGTATCAACAGTGGCCGGTTCCGGTTGTCTCATTGTTGTGGTCAGCATAAGGAATGTCAGTACCACGGCAAATGTATCAACCATCGGTGTCATGTCGATGTGGGGCGACTTGGTTGGTAATTTAATCTTTGGCATCGGGTTTTTTTATTTAATGATTAAACCAAAAGATAAATTCTGATTATTGGTTTTTCAACGATGCAGCAAAATTCTGTGTCAGACTGAAACCTGCTTCATCAATTTTAAATGTATAAGCGTCAATGTTTGATGTGAAGAAATTGAACGCAAGGATTGCCAGGGTTGATCCTGTGATACCGAATGCCGTATTGACAAGAGCTTCGGAAATACCTTGTGAAAGCTGCAGGGCATCAGGTGCACCTGATTGTGCAAGAGCTGCGAATGCACGGATCATTCCAAGTACTGTTCCGATAAGACCGATCAACACTGAAATTGAAGCAAGAGTTGAGAAAATTACCATGTTTTTGGAAAGCATCGGCAGCTCAAGAGCAGTAGCTTCCTCGAATGATTTCTGGATTGAAAGGATTTTCTGGTCCTTTTCAAGTTCCTTGTCTTTCTGAAGGTCACGGTAACGTAAAAGGCCGGCTTTCATAACATTGGCAAGTGAACCTTTTTGTTTGTCGCACTGTTCCATTGCTTCTTCAATTTTGTCTTCTGCAAGCAGAGTCTGAAGATTGTGAACAAAAGTGTTTAATCCTGCCTTTTCCCTTAGCTCTTGAAAGAGTTATTGCCCTTTCAAAAATAAAGATGATAAGGACTAAGAACACAGGTCATAAGAATGGGAACAATGAAACCACCTTTGTAATATAATTCCAAGATAGTTACCTTCAAGAGCACGACCGTGCAGGTTACCACCTTCGAAGTTAACAGGATTTCCCATTATTGTGGTGAACAATAAATAGGAAACCACAAAAGCTATTAAAATAGCGCTTACTGCGAAAACATTCTGCAGTACATCTTTGAACGAACTTCCTTGTTTACTCATTTTTATCGATTTTGTTTAGGTTAAGATTTTATGATTTGCAAATATATATTTTCAATTGTTTTTTTCCAATAGCTCAAAAAAATATTGTTTTACTTTTGAATATAGTTTAGAATTTGTCCTATAAAGTAAGACACTTAACTTAACCATTAACCCTATGTAAAACTTCAACTTTTTTTAACCAGCTTTCAGCTGTCAGCTTATCTGCTTGCGAGCCTTCTTTACTGTTCAAGTTTTACATTATAAACTCTGGACTTCGTAATAGCAACCTCCTGTGTCTTATAACCCTTTGCGCTGATAACCAGGATTTCTGATTCCTGAGGAATTTCGAACTTGTATTCCCCTTTTGCATTTGTAAGGTTTTCAGCAGCTGTATCTTTCACTCTTACGGATGCATAAGGAATAGGCTGGCCGGAAGTATTTGTGATCAATCCTTTTATCTCATTCGGATTGATCCCTTTCTTTACTGAAGCCTGGTAATCCTGTACCCATTTTAGATTGCCCTTTGCATATGTATTTGCCGGATCAAGGGAAATGATTCTTTCATAAGCCTCAGCAGACTTTGCAAGAAATCCAAGTTTCCCTTCAAGCGTTTTTTCCTTGCTTGCAGCTGTTGACTCAATGTTCCCTAAACCATTGTATCCCCTTATCTTGTTTTCCTTGCTTGACGGATTAAGATTTATCATCCTGTTATAATAATCCTTGGCTTTTGTATAATTGCCGTTTTCCATATTATAAAAGCCAAGATAGGTCAGGGCTTCCATCATTTCAGATTCATTCTTAACAGAATCTTTCTGTGCTACTGAAAGAACCTTCTCAAATTTTGGTTCGGCAAGACCCAGTTTAGTATCCGGATCCATCTTGGAATATGTTCTGGCAATATAAATGATAGCAGGAAGATAATCGGGTGATTTTTTCAGAACAATGTTGAATACCGAATCGGCTGATTTGTATCTTTCACCGTTATAATAAGCTCTTCCAACCTGCATATATTCGGTTAGTATTATTTTCTTTCGCAGGATCAATGAGTTTTGCCCATGTTTTGGCAGCATCACCGTACCTTCTGTAAGTGTAATAGTTGCTTGCAATCTCGCTTAAAAGCGACCTGTCCTGTGATGTAAGCGGGGCATTGGGGTCAGTGCGCTTAAAGTTGAACGCCTTATTATACTCCACAAATGCCCTGTCAATTTCCTTGTTTGCATTTGCTATACTGGTTTCAAGATTTGTTATTTTGGCTGTGAGTCCATCGACAGAAGCCTTGTATTTTGGCTTGTCGGCTGCTGGATGCAGTTGCAAGTCTCGATTTTTCCCTGTCGAGCTGAGGCTTCAGAGCAGTTAAGCTCATCAACCATCTTCGGATAATTCTGATTCTTCTTCAGAAGTATCCTTGCCATGTAATGGTAGTCTTTCTGCAGAATATATTCAGGGGAAACTGTTTTGAAGAGAGTCTCCATATAAGAAAGTGCCTTATCATAGTCAGGATTTTCCTTTTCATAGCAGGAATAACCTGCAAGACGGTTCATATAGGCCCTTGATTTGTCAACGGCAAGTATTTCCTCAACATTCTTGATTACTTCATCATAGTCTCCTGCATAGAAAAGTGAATTGACATATCTGGTTTTAGCAGGTATGTTCCCGGCAGTCAGGTCGAGGTATTTCTTAAAGTTTGTTTTTGATTGTTCAAGACGGCCTGCGCGCCAGTATAGTTGGCCAAGTTCCCGATATGCAGGAGCGTAGTTGGCATTAAGTTCAATTGCCTGCTCAAAATTAGGAATAGCCTGCTGCAATGCCCGTCCTTTAAGATAAACATAGCCAATCTTCATAGCTGCCGTCGGAGATTTGGGATCGGCAAACTGCGCAAGGTTGTAGTTCTTAATTGCATTTGATCCGTCATTTACCATCATGTAAAGATCACCGGCAATTAAATATATGTCAGCACTCTTTGAATCGATGGAAATTGCCTGCCTGATAAGAGGAAGAGCCTTTGACGTGTCAACCTTTCCGTCCTTTGCATACGATTCAGCGATCTTTGCAAGGGCAAAAGCATAATCTTTCGCGGGAGGATTTATCTTTTTAAGATTTTTATAAGGCAGGAGGTAGCTTTTTGCCTTTGCACGCATCTCATCTGCCTTGGCTTCATCACCAAGGTAATTTGCAACCTTTGCGAGTCCGACATAGTTTAGCGGATCGCTGGGATTGGCTTTGACACCTTTTTCATATGTCTCCTTCGCATTCTTTGTGGCAACCACCAGAGAATTGGAAATTGTATCTGCAAAATAATCGAGTAAATAATTTTCCCCCAGGTAAAAATAGTTTTTGCTGTTTCCGGGTTCCTTCTGAATTAATGCTTTATACATCTCTTCAGCTTTATCATAAGATTCGCTTCTCGTCAGCTGGATCGCAGTATTCAGATCCTGAGCCTTGACATTATTCAGCATAAAGAACGCGAATACACCTGCCAGCAAAACAACTGGTCTTGACATAGAACGTTTCATAGCTTTGTAATTTGAACTCATTTATTGTTAATAATATTTTTTCTTAAACTGACTATTATTTTAATTTTCCATATAAACAACTTTTCTTTTTGTCTTTTCTTTTAACTATTTTCTTCTAACTTTTCCTTTCCCTGCGGTCCGGTTACTTCGCTACCACACTCTTCAGCCTGCCTCTTCGCTAAATCCCGCCACCTGCTGGACTCTTTACGCTCAGCCCTCCACAGGGCAGATTTTTACGCCCTGCCCGCTTCTTAGTTCTTTATCTGTACCAGCCTTATCGGCATTGTTGCCGGAACAAGTCCCGACTTCAGAACAATCCTCTGTCCCTGTTCACCGGTCGCCCACTGGATAAACCCTGTACCCAGCCCTGTAAAAGTCTCTCTCGAAATCAAATATACCTCCCTTACGAATGGATATGACCTGTCGTAAATGAACCCTGGTAGGGACGATAAAATGATCCGTCATTTATAAATTCCTGGGAAACTGCAACACATTTACCTTTTTTATAAAGCTCATACTTAGAGAATCATCCTTGTCGCTTATCCAGTTTACACTTATCATTCCAAGTGCATCAGGATTCCTGGAAACAAAATCTATCAAAAGTATCATGGAATTACCGGCTGTTTTTCTAACTATATACCGGAAGAAATTATCGCGGCCGCCGGGTTATATCCCCTGAGAATAATAGGTTTTTGGGATGCCTCAAAATCACCTCAGCGGTCACTTTTTAATCCCGTGTGCTCTTTTGTCCGGGATGTTTTCCTGGCGGCGAGCTGCGGCGAATTTTCTTTCCTCAGGAATATTGTTTTCCCCAACTCCTGTGACTCGTTAAAAGTTATTCACAAATGTGGGAATACGAAATAAAGAAACCAAAGGCCTATACGCTGCTGCATCCGATTAATGCGGATGACAGTTCTGTCCAATACTTCGCGCATCAGCTCAAAGATTTTGCCGGGGAAATGAAAAAAGAATCGGGTGTGGATTTTACAGATGCCAGGAGCTGAAAACGATTGATAAATATAACCAGACCCGAGGCCTGTTAAGGCAATTGTATGATATAAGGGGAAATAATACTTTTATTGAACGGCGCTGATGCCGTCGCACTTATGACAGCCGGCCTTATAATGGAAAGAGACGAATACAACTCAATGCTTCAACAAATAATTGACGAAGCCTCGCAAAGCCCTCGCAACGATAAAAATCTGAAAAGAATAATGATTATGGGGCCGCTCACGGATAATTATGTGCTGTTGGATAAAATCGAGCGGTTCGGAGCGATAATTATTGATGATGATATAACCAATGGTTCCAGATATTGTAGCCGCGATGTCGAAACGACCGGCGATTTGTATGAAAATATCGCCAGAAGATATTTGTTTGCTGACCCCAGTCCGACGCTGAACAGCAGCATAAAAACAGACGAGCAGGCCTTTCGACGTCGAATTGATGGACTTGATTTGCAGGGCGTTATTTATATCAATCAAAAATTCTGCGAACCCCACGTTCACAATTACCTGGCGAAGCTGGAAATCCTTAAACAGAGCGGGATAAATGTTTTGATGCTTGAAATCGAACACGCCGGGCTTGATACAAGCGAACGTGATTTGCTGCGAATAGAGTCGTTCATTGAGATAGCCGGAAGGAGTTGAATTGGAATCGAGCAAATCCATACTCGCAAAGATATTTGCGGAGTATTATCTTTCCGGTGCCCGGGCCGGTAAAGATAAACAGCCGATTGCTTATGTCACGGCGTTTACACCCGTTGAAATACTACGGCCAATGGATGTGGTTTGTATGTACCCGGAAAGCTACGCAGTAGTTTGTTCCGCCTCCCGGAAAAGCAAAAGAAATGATTCACTCCTCAAAAATGGGAGCATTCTCGCAGGATTTGTGTTCGTATTCCCTGATAGATTTCGGCACAGAACATTATGAAAAGCTTCCTTTTGGCGGATTGCCGGAACCCGATATGCTGATTGCCGCCAATAACCAGTGCTCAACCACTTTTTTGTGGTTCAAGCTGCTCGCTCAGAAAAAGAACATCCCATTATTTGTAATTGATTACTCCGTCGCAGTCGAAGACCAGACCTCAATCAGAGAATATATCGCCCGGCAATACGAATCGTTGATTGATTTTGTGAAGCAACACACCGCGCACACTTGAACACACAAACTGAGTGAACAGGTAACTTACAGCCAAAGCATACCGAATTGCTGGCTGAAAGTCCATGAATTAAACAAGCACGCTTCATCAAAATCGATGCTTATAAA
>CAWHSH010000019.1:0-89206 GCA_963831935.1 uncultured Bacteroidales bacterium | reverse complement strand
TGTTAAAGAAGTTTATAGAATTATTTACTCTCACATTTACTTTTTTGAAACCAGTTGTGATTATTGTACCTTTTTCATCATAATAAGCTAAGTCCACCAGAGTGCTTGTTCTGTCAGTACTTCCCGACAAAGTCAAACTGTTTTGAGAGATCAACCCTGTTTGAAACACCTCATCCTGCCAATTAGTATTTGCTGAAGGATAAAGTGGATTACCATTTCCGTATTCAGTCGGTGTGGCAGACCCAAGAAGAAGCGTTGAACCTAAAAATTGAACCGGACGCACACCATCTAGAATTGCAACACCATTGGCATCCCTGTGCCAATCGTAATTAAACAATGCATTATTAGGATTATGATCTGCAACACCAGGATTAAACAGGGCATCATTAGCGACCATAGCGTCATTGATTGCACCCTGCCAAAGTATTCTGCCATATTGGTCGGTGTTACAAACATCGTATCTCCGCATAAATTTCTGAATTGAATAGCTTGAGCGAAGTTCAACATTTATGCCACCTTTTCCTGACTTAGTGGTTACAATAATGACTCCGTTAGATGCGCGAGATCCATATATAGATGTTGCTGACGCATCCTTTAAAACCTGCATTGACTCTATTGAGTTTTGATTCATGTTCTGGAGTACATTTGGATCAATTGTAGGTACACCATCTATAATATAAAGAGGGTTTGTATTGCCAAGTGTATTAACCCCACGGATATTAATAGTACTTGATCCACCCGGATCACCGGTAGTTCTAATATACACTCCGGGAACTGTTCCCTGAATGGCCTGCAATAAGCTTCCGGTAGCTATGTCTTTGGTCTCATCAACCTTGACAACTGAAATTGCTCCGGTCAGATCAGATCTTCGTTGTGTTCCATAACCAGTTACGACAACTTCATTAAGCATACTTACGGTTTCCTTCATTGCGACATCAATTACTTTCTGACCGCCAACAACTACTTCCTGAGACTCCAATCCAACAAAGGAAAATACCAGGATTGAGTTAGCATTAGTTACTTTGATGGAATAGTTCCCAAGAGCATCTGTTAATGCTCCATTCGAAGTGCCTTTTTCAAGCACTGTAACGCCAGGTAAAGATTCGTTGGTTTGGCTGTTTGTTACCTTACCAGTGATACTAATCTGCTGGGCCAGGATAGTTTGTCCACTCATCAGGCCCATAAAGATCATAATACCACATAGCAGACCTTTAATAGTTTTGCATTTTTTTTTCATAGATTAATTAGTTTAGGCTGTAAAAAATTCCATACGTATTTGCTTTACTTTACAATTAATAATTATACCAAAATTGGAAAGTTGTGTATCGACCATACAAATATCTGCCTCAGTTTAGATTAACGGGTATGAAAAACAGATCAGAATGGTATGAAAAAACCATCATTAACATTTTATGATGCATCAAGTGGGAAATCTATTATTATTTTGGTGTTAAAATTTAAAATAGGATTCTATATCATATTCGTTAAATCAGTACCCTAATTGTTCCCAGATTTTAAATCTAATTCTTTGATTTATGTTTTATGGTATTAAAACCGGCACCTCTTCATTTTATGTAACGATATTTTTTAATATCATGAGAGATTTATTTGAAAGGTTATTACAAAATAGAGGATGAAGTTTATATTCGATTCTGTTGCAAGAATGATAAATTAAGCGATTTAAACCTTAAGGAAAAGAATGTAAAATGAAAAAATACTTCTTGATAGGTTTGATACTTCTTGACTGGCTGTTCATATAACTATGATAAAAGACTTGAAAAAAAAATTGTAATAGGATTTTCTCAATGCACCATGGTTGATGAATGGCGGAAAGCAATGGTTGATGAGATGCAGAGAGAAATAGTCTTTTACCGTGAATTTAAAATTGATTTTATTATCAAAGACGCAAATGACGATAGTCAAAAGCAAATAAAAGATATCAGGGAACTCGTTTCTCAGGGAATTGACCTCCTGATTGTTTCTCCCAACGAAGCGGAGGAACTTACTCAGATAGTCGAGGAAGTATTTAATAAAGGAATACCGGTTATTGTTATAGACAGGAAAATTAATTCACTTAACTATACCGCTTATATCGGAGCTGATAATTTAGAGGTTGGACGTGAAGCTGGTTATTTTGCTAGAGAATTACTTAGAGAGAAAGGGAAAATTCTTGAAATAACAGGATCAAAAGGATCCACTCCGGCCATTGAAAGGTCCAAAGGGTTTCATGAAATTATTGATAAATATCCCAAGATCCTGACCACCAAAGTAATTGAAGGATCGTGGCTTGAGGAAAAGACGCTTAGCTTGACTGACAGTCTTTTCCAGGCATTTTCTGATTTCAATCTGATTTTTGCGCATAACGATTTTATGGCAAACGCAGCTTCCAAATCAGCAAGAAAGCATAATCTTAAGTCTTTTATTATTGGGATAGACGGTATGAGCACCCCAAACGGAGGTGTAAACCTGATTATTAATGGAGATATTGATGGAACTATTTTATACCCGACGGGGGGAGACAAAGCAATTCAGCTCGCAGTCGAAATACTTTCGGGAAAATCCTTTGAAAAAAATACAACTCTGAATACCTTCAGGATTGATCAGAACAATGCAAGAACCATCTGGCTTCAGGGTCAGCAAATACGGGATCAGCAAAACAGGATAGATAAGCAGGGAGAACAAATGAAGGACCTATCGAATATCCTGTACAAGAGAAATACTTTTTTGATACTGACAATTTCAACTATAATACTTCTAATCCTGGTGATAACCATAATATTTATTTCGTATAGAAATAAAAACCGGATGAACAAACGATTAGACGAAAAGAATAGAACCATAATTCAACAGAATCAAATTATTACAAAACAACGTGACGATTCACTTCATCTCCTTATAGTGGCTGAAGAGGCAAAAGAGAATAAACTCCGTCTTTTTACAGATCTCTCTCATGAGTTAAGAACTGTCGTAACCCTTATTACAAATCCGATTAATGATATCCTGAACATTTCAGAAACTGAAATCATTAAGAATAAGCTTAAAATGGTTCAGCGAAATACAGAAAGACTTGCACGCCTCACGGATGGAATATTAAAATTCCGGAGCATTGATGAAAATAAGTATCACCTGACTTTTTACACTGCAAACTTATCTCATTTTGTGGAAACCATTCTTGAATCATTCCAGGAAGAGGCAAACAAGAAAAACATTAAACTTAATGCAAAAATTGACAAAGATATATATGCCGAGTTTGATCTGGGGGTCATTGAAAAAGTAATGTACAATCTTCTCTCCAATGCAATCAAATTTACTAACAACTCCGGAACTATCACTGTATACCTTAGGTGTTGTGATGCAGAACTCATTTTAACAGTTCAGGACACCGGAATTGGTATTTCGAAAAAGGAGTTGCCATTTCTTTTCAATCGCTTTAACAAAATCAACAATTCCAACAATTCAAATGACTATAATAAGATTGGGATTGGAATGGCTTTGACCAAGGAACTGATCCAGCTGCATGGAGGTCAGATCATAGTTGAAAGCTCAGAAAATAAAGGCACAACATTTTGCATCTCCATACCTCAGTTTCATACCTTTCCGGAAAAAGACGATTTAAAAGGAAGAGAAAAGGGATTAAATACTTTAAAACTTGAAACTATATTAAATCAGCAATTTGAAAAAACAGTATTAATTGTTGAGGATAATCACGATATTTTAATTGTTATTGCCAACATTATTGGCAAATATTACAAAGTTCTGACGGCCGGGGATGGAATGGAAGGATTGCAAATTGCCATTAATAAAATTCCTGACCTGATATTAAGTGATATTCTGATGCCTGCCATGGATGGGATGCAAATGTGTATTGAAATTAAAAAGCATGCGGCAACCTGTCATATCCCGGTAGTTCTGCTTACTGCAATTGAATCTCAGGAGTATACAATTAAAGGATTTGACATCGGGGCGGATGCATACATTACAAAGCCTTTTAATGAATTCCTGCTTTTATCCAATATTAAAAACCTGATTGAGGGGAGGGAAAAACTGAAGGATTTTTTCTGTCCTTCCCCATTTTTCAAGGATCTTCTTTATTCAAAAGACAGTCCGGTTGGAGATTTTATTAAAAAATGCCTTAACAATATTTATGAAAATCTTGAAGATGAAAATTACACCCTGGAGAACCTGTCAGAAAAAATGAATATGTCAAGATCCTCATTTTACCGAAAGATAAAAGAGGTAACTGCACTTAAACCTATTGATTTCATTAAGAGGGCCAAACTTAATTATGCTGCGAAATTAATTTTAACACGTAAGGATCTTGCGATGAGTGAGATTTCCTGGAGGTCAGGTTTTTCTGATTCAAAATATTTTAGCCGATGCTTCATTCGGGAGTTCGGAATTAATCCGAGTCATTTTGCAGAGTCCTTCATGAATGAAAAGAAACATGAACTGAAACAGGTATACAGCTGATTAATTTGATCACAGTTCTTTCTCCTCAAGTTGGTTTTTAATTGTAATCTTCCCTTTTTACTGAGATTCACCAATCAATCTCTTTTGATCTTTGTTTCAGACAAATTTCGTAAATTTACCCCTATAACTAAATCTAAACCCGATGGTACAACTTGCGGAAGGCATGAAAGCACCATACTTTGAAGGTACCGATCAGGATGGCAGATTGGTCACGCTAAATGACTTTTCAGGGAAAAAGGTAGTATTGTATTTTTATCCCAAAGATAATACACCGGGATGCACGGCTGAAGCCTGCAACCTCCGTGACAACTATAACGAACTGATTAAAAAGGGCTTTGCAATTGTAGGCGTAAGCATGGACAGCGAGAAATCACATAAGGGATTTGCAGATAAATACTCCCTCCCCTTTCCGTTGATTGCAGATACCTCAAGGAAGATCCTGAATGACTATGGTGTATACCGCGAAAAAAAATTATATGGTAAGAGTTTTCTGGGCATTGTCAGAACAACATTTATTATCAATGAGCAGAATATCATCGGGAAGATCATTACAAAAGTCGAAACCGGTAATCACACCGAACAGATACTGAAATTGTATCAGTAATTAAACCAATAATATGAGCAACGAAAGAAAAGAGATTAACAAGGAGAAGCTTAAAGCACTTGAAGTAACGCTTGGAAAAATTGAAAAGGATTTTGGCAAGGGGACAATAATGAAACTTGGGGACCATGCTATTGAAAACATTCAGATCATTTCAACAGGATCAATAGGACTGGATTCAGCTCTGGGCATCGGAGGATTCCCGAGGGGTCGTGTTATTGAAATCTATGGCCCGGAAGCATCAGGGAAAACAACACTTGCAATTCATGCAATAGCCGAAGCTCAGAAAAACGGTGGTATCGCTGCAATAATTGATGCTGAACACACATTTGACAGAAATTACGCTGAGAAACTGGGAGTTGATGTGGAAAATCTTCTGATCTCACAGCCCGACAACGGGGAACAGGCGCTTGAAATCACCGACAACCTTATCAGGTCAGGTGCTCTTGACATAATTGTAATTGACTCCGTTGCTGCACTTACTCCGAAGGCTGAAATTGAAGGTGAAATGGGGGATTCAAAGATGGGCTTACAGGCAAGACTAATGTCACAGGCTCTCAGGAAGCTTACTGCAAATATCAGTAAAACAAATACTTCATGTGTATTTATAAACCAGCTCAGGGATAAGATCGGAGTAATGTTCGGAAATCCCGAAACAACAACAGGAGGCAATGCCCTGAAATTTTATGCTTCAGTCAGGGTGGATATCCGCAGAACGAATCAGATTAAGGAAGGTGAAGAAATAATAGGTAACCGTACAAGAGTCAAGATTGTCAAGAATAAGCTTGCTCCGCCATTCAAAAAGGCGGATTTTGACATCCTTTACGGAGAGGGTATATCCCAGCTTGGCGAAATAGTTGATCTTGGCGTTGATCTCGATATAATAAAGAAAAGCGGCTCATGGTTCAGTTATGGTGATACCAAACTCGGACAGGGGCGTGACGCTGTAAAGCAGATTATTAAGGACAATCCGGAACTTTATGATGAATTAAAGGCAAAAATCTCAGAAGCTCTTAAGAAATAATAATCCACCTTACATCATCATTTCCTATGAAATATCCATGATTAAAAAGTAAAATCACAAACCGAAATGATTATTCCGTCTGCCGACAGGCTTGACCATTAAAAAACAAATTATAAACAGATGAAAAGATCTATTTGCTATTTGATGATCGCGATCATCACGATATCTGTTTCATGCAGGCAAACAGCACCTGAATCAAAAGAGACTCAGCCCGAATTCACTAATCAGCTCACGGAAGCTGAAAAGGCAGGCGGAGT
Source organism: uncultured Bacteroidales bacterium (assembly GCA_963831935.1). Taxonomy (GTDB): domain Bacteria; phylum Bacteroidota; class Bacteroidia; order Bacteroidales; family VadinHA17; genus LD21. The sequence goes on along the minus strand of CAWHSH010000019.1, from coordinate 82,854 downwards.
AATGACTCCTGAAATAATGTGGAAGTTCGGCCGGCTTGGCACTATTGCCCTGTCGCCCGACGGGTTATCCGTATTGTACACTGTTACAGAAATAGACCTTCAGAGCGAAGCAAGAAGAACTAACATCTTTAAAATACAATAGAGGGAGGTGATCCTGTACAGCTTACAACAGACGGAGGAGCTTCACCCCAATGGTTTGACAACGGGAAAAAGATTGCATTTGTAAGGGGAGCCGATCTGATGACAATGAATGCTGACGGATCGGATCAGCAAAAAGTAACAGGTATTTCTGACTTTGAAATATTCAGTATTTCGCCTGAAGGAAGTAAGATTTATTTTACGAGAAGGGTTAAACTTGATCAGACAGCCAATGAAAAACATAATTTGCCCAACGCAAAGGTCAGGATCATTAATGACCTGATGTACAGGCACTGGAATGCATGGAGTGACTATTCATACAGCCATATTTTTGTTGCATCATTTAACGGTTCAGCTGTTTCGGATGAGAAGGACATAATGAAAGATCAGAAATTTGAGTCTCCCACTTCCCCTTATTATGACGAGTCTGAAATCTCCTGGAGCCCGGATGGAAAATACCTTGCATACACTTCCAAGAGATTAAACGGAATAGAAGATGCGAGAAGCACTAATTCCGACATCTACCTTCATGAAATACAGTACAGGCAAAGAAATAAACATAACTGATGGCAATTTCGGATACGACAAATATCCCGTTTTCTCACCACGATGGTACAAAAATAGCCTACCGGAGCATGGAAAGGAACGGGTATGAGGCTGATCTTGACCGGCTTATTCATTTATGACATCAAGGCAGGCACAAGAACATGGTTGTCAAAAGGATGGGAATTCGATGTCGAGAATCTCACCTGGGCCGATGATCAGAATATTTATTTCACCTGTTCCTATCTAGGAACTGCCCAGGTATTCAAAATCAATCTTGCAGGAAAAAATATTGACAAAGTAACTGAAGGGGTACATGATATGGGACCTCTCAGTCTGCAGTCCGGATTTCTGGTATCAGGTATTGTTTCAATGTCGATGGCTCCGGAAGTCGCAAAAGTTGATTTGAAATCAGGAGGTATCACCCAGCTGACTTTTATAAACAAACCTATTTATGAGTCGATCAAGATGGGGAAAGTTGCAGAAAAGTATATTAAGACAAAAGACAACAAAGACCTGCAGATGTGGATTGTTTATCCTCCCGATTTTGATCCTCAGAAGAAATATCCTGCTCTTCTTTTCTGCAATGGCGGACCGCAATCATCGCTCGATCAGTTCTGGTCGTACCGCTGGAACTTCCAGATGATGGCTGCCAAAGGATATATTGTTTTTGCTCCTAACCGGCGGGGTAATTCGGGTTTCGGTCAGGCCTGGAAAGAACAGATTTCCGGTGACTGGGGTGGTAAAAATATGCAGGACTATCTTGATGCCACCGATGCGATGGCCAAGGAATCATATGTTGATGCCAACAGGCTTGGTGCTGTCGGCGCCAGTTATGGTGGCTATTCAGTCTTTTATCTCGCCGGCATCCATGGCGGCAGGTTTAAAGCATTTATCTCGCATTGCGGCACTTTTGACTTTATAAGCTGGTACGGAACTACTGAAGAACTGTGGTTCCCGAATAAGGATATTGAAGGTCCGTACTGGAACGGACCAAAGAGCTACCAGTTACTCTCCCCACCTGATGGTTGATAAATGGGATACTCCTATTCTTATAATTTCAGGAGCTAATGATTTCAGGATCCCTTATACCCAGAGCATGGAGGCATTCCAGGCTGCTCAGATTCTGAATATTCCAAGCAGGTTTCTATTCTTTGAAGATGAAAGTCACTGGGTCCTGAAACCTCAGAATTCAGTGATCTGGCAAAGGGAGTTTTTCGAGTGGCTGGATACGTACCTGAAATAGTAATTCCAGCACCTTCTCCACCTTCTCTTCCATTGGCAATTCACCGTCGATCCAGTTAATCTTTATGCCCCTTCGTTCCATACCACGGAACCAGGTCATCTGGCGTTTTGCAAACTGGTGAATTGCCGTTTCAAGCGAACTGACCATCTCATCGTATGAAAGCTGACCTGTGATATAAAGTGTAATATATTTATACTCAAGGCCATAATAAATTAACGTCTTCCGGCTTAAGATCTTTGGTCAGGAACTGCCTTATTTCCTCAACCATGCCATTTTCCAGTCTTTTCCTCAATCTTTCGCTTATCCTCCTCCTTCTTATTTGACGATCGAGCAAGATCCCGACAATAAGAGGCCTTGGTTTCGGGATATTTTGTCTGTCTTCCCTGATTAATAGTATTAAAATGTTCTATCTCAATAGCCCTTATTGCTCTTTTCTTTGTATCAATATCAGTGGTATTGTGCAGTTTCTTATATGATGACAGGATTTCCGTCAGCTCACTGCAGGGTCTTTTTTTCAAGAGATGCCCTGAGACCCGGATCGGGAGGCACTTCTGTCATTTTATACCCTGATACAATAGAATCAATGTACATTCCTGATCCACCACAAACAACAGGGAATTTATTTCTCAGTTTCAAGTCTATTGAATACCTTGAAAAAATCACGCTGATATTCAAATACATTGTACTTGTACCCTGGTTCCGCAATGTCAATAAGATGATATGGTATCTTTTTCCCTTCTATAATATAATCGTTGTAGTCCTTTCCGGTTCCAAGATTCATGCGACGGTAAACCTGACGGGAATCGGCACTGATTACTTCTCCATCCAGCCTTGAAGCAAGAGCAGCTGCAAGCGATGTTTTTCCTGAAGCAGTGGGGCCTGTAACTACCAGCAAATCATAAACTGAGGACTTCTTTTCATTCATTTCTCCAATCATCATGGCTTTAAGGGCAAGTTACCATAAATTTATTTAATTTTGCGGCTCCTAAAACTGAACAACAATGGATTTCAAGTTTTTGTCTCACAGGATAAGAAACATAATCCTTAATCCGGAGAAAGCATGGGATGCAATTCATTACGAGAACAAACCAATTAAATATGTGAGGGGAAGCTTCATCCTGCCGCTGATTTTTCTGGTGGCTCTTTCCGCCTTCCTTGGTTCACTGCTGTTCACAAATACTGCTGTATCAGAAGTATATTCCGTACTGGTGGGAGTTAAATACTTCATCCTGCTCTGTTTTGTGATCTATGGCACAGCATTTATTTTTAAGGAAATCACAAAAGCTCTTGACCTCGGCAAGGATTTTAATCTTTCTTTTAAAATAATTGCCTATTCATCTGCTCCATTTTTACTTTGTCAGATTATCAGCCGCCTGTTCGAATCATTCATTTTTGTAAATGTTCTCGCCCTTTACGGGCTCTATATCTTCTGGACAGGGGTAGAGAAAATGATAAATCCACCCGAACACAAAAAAATACCGATGCATGATCTCAGCTACCGCTGTTATTTATTGTACTAATTGTTGCCGGTAACCTGGTTACTGACACTGGTAATGGATAAGCTTTACTTTGCCTTTTTTTCCTAGAATATTTAAATGAAGGCTGCCTCATCAGATATAACTATCAGGAATAAAAAGGCCTCACACGACTATGAGTTCCTTGATAAATATATTGCCGGCATTAAACTGACCGGGACAGAAATAAAATCAATCCGCGCCGGGAAGGCAACTGCTTGCTGATTCCTATTGCTTTTTCAGTGATGGGGAGTTGTTTATAAAAGGAATGCATATTTCGGAATACTGGTGGGGGAACCTGAATAATCATGATCCCTTAAGGGAAAGGAAACTGTTGCTTAAGGCCCGTGAACTTAAGAAGATTGAAAGGAAGGTAAAAGAGACCGGGTTGACCATCATTGTCATTAAGGTATTTATAAATGAAAGGGGACTGGCAAAAGCCGAGATTGCAGTCTCAAGGGGTAAAAAAGAATATGACAAGCGCGAAACCCTGAAACGAAAGGATTCTGAAAGGGAACTTGATCGGCTTTAGAAAGAAGTAACCTGGTCAGAAGTTTGGACTGAGAAGGTATCTGGAATAGAACTGGACGATAGCGTCCACAGCTTCATCGGCTGTATCGACAAGACTGAAAATTTTCAGATCTTCGGGTGAGACATTATGTTCTTCGGCAAGCATTTCTTCCTCAATCCATTTTATTAATCCGCCCCAGTATTTTTTTCCGACCAGAATGATGGGGAACTTCCCGATTTTTCTTGTCTGGATGAGGGTTATTGCTTCAAACAGTTCATCGAAAGTGCCAAAGCCTCCGGGCAAGACAATAAAGCCCTGGGCATATTTCATGAACATCACTTTTCTGACAAAGAAATGGTCGAAGGTAATAAGCTTATCAGAATCAATAAAAGGTATTTGGACGCTGTTCAAAAGGAAGGTCAATATTGATCCCGACTGATTTGCCGTTGCCCCGCTTTGCTCCTTTATTTGCAGCTTCCATTATTCCCGGACCTCCTCCTGTGATCACTCCGTAACCGTTTTGGGTAAGCTTGAAGGCTATTTCCTCTGCAAGCTTGTAATATTTGTCATTATAATGTGTTCGTGCTGAACCAAAAATAGAGACACACGGGCCGATACGTGCCAGTTTTTCAAATCCTTCCACAAGTTCAGAGATTATCTTGAAAACTCTCCAGGAATCGGTTGTATGAATCTCATGCCAGGTTTTTTGCTCAAATGCATCCTTGATAAGATCCGCGGGTTTATCCATCTTCATTTTTCAGAAAAATTTGACCAAATATAAATAAATTCTATGCCTTAAGCTCAGGTTCAAGGAAGATTCCCGTATAACTGTTCCTGCATTTAACCAGTTTTTCAGGAGTTCCGGAAAAGATGATTTCACCTCCCTCCTTTCCGCCTTCCTTTCCCAGATCTATAATATAATCTGCCATTTTTATTACATCCATGTTGTGTTCAATTACGATAACTGTATTTCCCCGTTCAACAAGCTTATTCAGAACTTCAAGAAGTACCCTGACATCCTCAAAATGCAATCCCGTGGTAGGTTCATCCAGAATGTAAAGTGTCTTACCGGTATCACGGCGGGCAAGTTCTGTTGCAAGCTTGACACGCTGGGCTTCCCCTCCCGAAAGCGATGTGGATTGCTGACCAAGCCTGATATAGCCGAGACCAACATCCTGCAACGTTTTGATCTTATGATAAATTGAGGGAACATTCGCAAAAAACTCAACTGCTATATTTACTGTCATCTCCAGAACATCACTGATTGACTGGCCTTTATACTTTACCTCAAGCGTTTCACGGTTATACCTCTTTGCCGTTGCATTCAGTACAATGCACATAAACGTCAGGAAGAAAGTTCATTTCAATGGTTTTCATTCCTGCTCCTTCACATCCTTCACACCGTCCTCCCTTTACATTGAAGGAAAACCTTCCTGCACCAAATCCACGGATTTTTGCCTCGGTTGTCTGTTCAAACAGCTTTCTTATATCGGTAAAAACACCGGTATATGTTGCAGGATTTGATCTGGGTGTTTTTCCTATAGGTGACTGACTGACTTCAATAACCTTGTCAATGTTTTCGAGTCCGGATATGTCCTTATATGGAAGTGGCGTTTTGCCTGAGTTGTAGAATTTTTTTGCCAGAGCAGGATGCAGGGTCTGGTTTATAAGTGATGATTTACCGCTTCCTGATACTCCTGTTACACAAATGAAAGTTCCAAGAGGCAAAACCATATCAACATTCTGAAGGTTATGGCCTGAAGCACCCGTCATGGTCAGAAATTTACCATTGCCTTTTCTCCTGATCTCAGGAATATTGAATTTCTTTTTTTTGTTCAGGTAACTGGAAGTAAGTGTACAAAATGATTTTATTTCTTCAGGATTCCCATAGGCTACAATTTTCCCACCGTGAGGCCCTGCTCCGGGTCCCATATCGATGATATGATCTGCTGAAAGGATCATTTCCTTATCGTGTTCAACCACTATAACAGAGTTACCGGAATCCCTGAGCTGCCTGAGTGAAGCAATGAGTCTTCTGTTGTCACGCTGATGCAGTCCGATGCTTGGTTCATCAAGAATATATAAAACATTTACCAGACGTGACCCGATCTGGGTAGCAAGCCTTATTCTCTGACTCTCACCGCCCGACAGGGTCCTTGCACCCCTGTTTAATGAAAGGTATTCAAGCCCTACCTCCAGCAGAAAACCGAGCCTTGCCCTGATTTCCTTGAGGATCTCTGCAGCGATCAGCCTCTGCTTATCCGACATTTTTTCCTCGACATTTGACAGGAACATCGACAATTCCCTTATATCCATTGCCGACAACTCTCCAATATTTTTATCAGCAATCCTGAAATACAGGGATTCCTTCTTTAACCTTGTCCCGTTGCATTCGGGACATGTATTATACTGTACATACTGGTCCCTGATCCTTGTCCCGTTTTTCTTTCCATTGATGACCTCTATATTCCCGACAAAATTAACCACTCCCTCGAATGTCAGGAAATAATTTGAAGTCATGCCAAGGGGAGTATTCGACAGTTTCAGAACCTCATCCGAACCATACAGAACTTTATTCAGGGCCTCCCCGGGGATATCCCTTATAGGTGTATCGAGTGTAAATCCGTTTTTCTCTGCTATCGCTTCAATCTGCCAGAAAATCCAGACATTTTTATATTTCCCCAATGGTTCTATCCCTCCTTTTCTGATACTTAGATCAGGATCGGGAATAAGTTTATTTATATCAATGCTTGAAACCTCACCAAGTCCGTTGCAATGAGGACAAGCACCCTGGGGTGAATTAAATGAAAAAGTGTGAGGAGCCGGTTCATTGTATGAAATCCCGGTAACGGGACACATAAGATGACGACTGAAGTACCGCGGTTCTGTACTTTCTGCATCGAGGACCATCATTACCCCATCCCCCTGATCAAGCGCCATCAGAACCGAATCACGGAGCCTTTTGTCAGTTATTCCGCCTACCTTGAATTTATCAATCACAAGTTCGATATAATGTGTCTTGTAGCGGTCGAGTTTTAGTCCGTTAACAAGTTCCCTTATCTCACCATTTATCCTCACATGCAGGAATCCCTTTCTTCTAAGCTGTTCAAACAATTCCTTATAGTGACCTTTTCTGCCTTTGATAATGGGAGCCAGAAAATAAACCTTTTTGTCAGCAAACCGTGTCTTAAGGAGCTCAAGTATTTGATCATCAGTATATTTGACCATCTTTTCACCTGATGCCCAGGAGTATGCCTCAGCTGCTCTTGCATATAAAAGCCTCAGGAAGTCATATATTTCAGTTATTGTCCCGACAGTAGACCGGGGATTCTTATTCGTGGTTTTTTGTTCTATCGAAATAACAGGACTTAGGCCTGTAATTTTATCCACATCAGGCCGCTCCATGCCTCCAAGGAACTGTCTGGCATAAGCTGAGAGTGTTTCCATATAACGCCTCTGTCCCTCAGCATAAATTGTATCAAAGGCAAGCGAAGATTTTCCGCTTCCGCTCAACCCGGTAATTACTACCAGCTTGTTGCGGGGTATTGTGACATCAATGTTCCGTAAATTATGTTCCCGGGCTCCAAGAACCCTTATCTCATCACTCATCTTAGCTCCTGACCTTCACACAATCAATTAACAATTTCGGTTTTTTCAATGGTGCGCATACCTTCCGACGGTATCTTTATATTATATTGCTTGTTGGGTTTTGGGGTCAGAAATGGTTTCCTCAGCCATGGATTAAGGAATTTCAGCATTTTGTAATTAGTCCCGAACTTCTTTGCAAATGAAGAAAAATCCGAAACTGCTGTATCAACCTTTACTTCATAATAGTCAAGCTGAGGGTAAAGATCACTTTTTTCAAGGTTAAATCCATAGCTCCCCGGATCGGTGATAACGAGTTTGTAGGCAACTGCCCTGAATATGTATCTTGCCGTCTCCTCGCTGAGAAGAAGATCATAATAATTGTTTTCTTTCTGTATCCTTATCTGTTCATCCAATGCAGACCTGCCTCCGTTATAAGAAGCTGCCGCCAGAGTCCAGTTTCCATATTTTTCGTATGATTTAAGAAAATATTCGCATGCGAATTGTGTGGATTTCTCGATATCGTATCGTTCATCGACGACATTGTTGATTTCCATGCCTTCTTCCTTGCCCGTCTCGGCCATGATCTGCCAGAATCCGGTAGCTCCTACAGGTGAGACCATATTGCTGTATTCGCTTTCTGCAGCCGCCAGGTATTTGAAATCATCCGGAACATTATTTTTCCTGAGAATATTTTCAATGACCGGCAGGTACCTGTTGGCTCTTTTTATTATCATAATTGTTGAAGAATGCCTGTATGCGCTGATAAGGATCTCGCGCTCAAGACTTTCTCTTGTGTCAAAATTTTCAAGAGGCATTTTCTCGCCTGCAAAGCTTACATTATCCGGGAGTCTGAACGGTGCGTTATAATGTATCGTATCTGCATCAGGATTACCCTTAATATCCTCATTTGCACTTTCAAAACCCTGATTGATAACAAATCCCACTACCAGAAGGCAGACCAGGATAATTCCTGTTATCACATATTTCCGTTCCGATCTAAACATAAAATTTTGCCCATGTAAAATAAAATGCAAAGGTAATATTTTTGCGCCTCATAAATTACCTGGCAAAGTTCAAAATATGAACAACCATTTATAAAGAGATATAACAAGGAAGTATTCGGAGGAAAAGGTACCCGGGATCAGAATTTATATGACAGTCCTGAGAATACTCCGAAAGAGTAAGGGTGAGCTTTCAATCCGTAAGCCTGGCCAAACGGATTAAGATAATATCTGAACGTAGGTTCAAGGTTCAGGGAGAATCTATTCGAAAGGTTATATTCCAGCCCCATACCAAGGGAACTGCTGATCATAAATTGATTCAATCCTGTAGTTCCAACCTTGTACCTGCTTCCGTCCATTATAGTTGTGACGGAGTTATTTACAAGCAGGTTATATGACAAACCACCGATCAGGTTAAAGTCAAGCGATTTGTCAATAAATTTATACCTGAGGATTACCGGCATCTCGAGATAGCTGAAATTCTGGTAAAGTGTACTGTTGATATACGGAAGGTGGGCTTTGTCGGGATCAAAGTTATCATTGGTATACCGGCTCAGGACACGGTTGCCTGATCTGTCAAGGAGATAGACATCAGCGTTACTGGTATAGATAACTCCATTTGAAGTCAACACTTCAAAGTTGTGATCTCCCTTGGTATAATCATAAGGACGGAAACCAGCGAACGAGTTTATGCCGTCCACTTCCTGTCCCACACTCGAATAATAAAGACCTGACTGAATGCTAAACCTTTTACTTATATTATATGCGAAAGCCACACCTCCGGAATATGAAAGCTGGGATTGTTCGTAAGAGTTGATCTGTTTGGCCATGCTTTCACTTCCCGTAACAGTACTTAAATAGTAAGTGGGAGATGCCATGGCCATTATTGACCATCTGTCTATTTTTGCTTTTTCATCTAAAGAAATGCCTTCAAGTCCTTCAAAATCCGGAGTAAGACTGATGTTTGCCATAGGTCCGAAATTCCGGATTGTCGGTAATCCTTTCGGAATTATTAAACTTCTATCAGGTGTCAGATTCCGGGTTTCGGTCACAGGATTTATATTCCCTGCTTCAGGTTCGGCATATCCGGACAAAGCACCCTTATCCGATTCGTCAGACAACAGGTTGCTTTGACTATTTTTGTTCTGCTGGCTTCTGACCGGAATTGTCCTTTCTAACTCGTTGGTTGAAGCATTATCCTGTGCCTGAATTGATTCTTCACTGACAGCCAGAAACGGATCCTCCAACGATGTGGAAACTTCATGCCCCCATCTGTAGGTCAGAAAACTTATTGACAGAAGGACAGCAACAAGTGCAGCAGCCCTTAATATAAGTACAGGTCTCTGTTTTTTGCGGACAACAGGATAAATATTGTTCCAAACCTCAACAGGAGGAAGAACCTCAAAATCCTTGAGTCCGTTCCTGAAAAGAAGATCAATATTTGCGTCCCTGTTAACCACTGACCACATTTTTGTTTAATCCGGTATACAAACTTACTTTTTTCTGAAGGATGATCCTTGCACGGGAAAGGTTCGATTTTGAAGTACCTTCCGAGATATTGAACATCTGGCTGATCTCCCTGTGTGAATAACCTTCAATTGCAAAAAGGTTAAAAACCATTCTGTATTTCGGAGGTAGTTCCCTTATAATATCCAGAAGGTCAACAGCCTCCAGCCCGGAATAATCATCAGTCTCCGGATCGGCATCGGGTTCCGGTATCAGATCAATATCATCGACTCTGTGGAGGTTATGTTTGCTCCGGTACTTTTCGAGTGCGGTATTAACAACTATCCTGCGCATCCAGCCTTCAAAAGAACCCTCATGTTTGTAATGGATAAGGTTTTCGAATATCTTGATAAATCCATCCTGCAAGATATCCCTTGCTTCCTCATCATTACCTGAATACTGAAGGCATACGGCATATAATTTAGCGGCATGCCTCCTGTACAGAAGTTCCTGATCTCTTCTGTTGCCGGCCAGACAACCTTTGATTATATTTTTAATATCAGGCAAGGCAGGTTACCTTTTGAGAGTATAAAAATATATAAAAATTGTCTGAATTACCAGCAATTCTTTAAAGAAAGATGCAAAATTCCTCAAAAGGTTGCGTTTAACGGGAATTAAATATTGATTACTTCTCCGTAGGCTGCGGCGGCAGCTTCCATAATTGCTTCTGACATTGTGGGATGCGGATGGACCGATTTCATAATCTCAAAACCGGTGGTTTCAAGTTTCCTGGCAACTACAATCTCAGAAATCATTTCAGTGACATTGGCTCCGATCATATGAGCTCCAAGCAATTCTCCATATTCTGAATCAAAGATAAGCTTTACAAAACCTTCTTTTGAACCTGAGGCACTTGCCTTACCGGAAGCGGAAAATGGGAATTTGCCCACCTTAATATTATACCCTGCTTCTTTTGCTGCAGCCTCAGTAAAACCACAGGATGCTATCTCGGGAGTAGTATAGGTACAGGCAGGTATATTGTTGTAATCAAGAGGTTCAGCATCAATTCCTGCAATTTTTTCAACGCAAATAATGCCTTCCGCTGATGCGACATGGGCTAGCGCCGGGCCGTGAACGATATCTCCTATTGCATAAACACCCGGGATATTGGTCCTGTAAAAATCATCCACTATTACTTTCCCCTTTTCAGTTTTCACGCCGGCGGTTTCGAGTCCGATATCCTCAAGATTGGCAGTAACACCAACTGCTGAAAGCACAATATCAGCTTCTGTTAATTCTTCCCCTTTTGGCGTTTTTATCTTAACAGTACATTTTTCACCGGAAGTGTCGGCTGACTCAACGGTTGAATCAGTCAATACTCTCATTTTAAGCTTTTTAAAAGATCTTTCAAGCTGCCTTGATACTTCCTCATCCTCGTTGGGAACGATTCTCGGAAGAAACTCAACAAGAGTAACCTGGGTTCCGAGAGACTGATAAAAACAGGCAAATTCACTCCCGATCGCACCTGACCCAACGACTACCATAGTTTCAGGCTGTTTTTCAAGAGTCATAGCCTCACGGTAGCCTATTATTTTCTTTCCATCCTGTTTAAGATTGGGAAGTTCCTTTGACCTGGCACCGGTCGCCAGCAAAATATGCTTTGCAGAATAGCTCTTCTTCTGCCCTTCATCATCCTCAACCTCAATTGAATTTTCTGTTCCAATACGTCCATATCCCCTGATCTGTTCAATTTTGTTTTTCCTGAAAAGGAACTGGACTCCCTTGCTCATTCCATCCGCTACAGACCGGCTCCGGGCAATTATGGCACTGAAATCGGGTTTTGCCTCACCTTCGATTTTAATACCATAGTCCGCTGCATGATTCAAATAATCAAGCACCTGCGAACTTTTGAGCAGCGATTTGGTAGGGATACATCCCCAGTTCAGGCATATTCCTCCAATCTCTGCTTTTTCGATAACAGCAACCTTCATTTTAAGCTGTGAAGCCCTGATTGCTGCAACATATCCGCCAGGGCCGCTTCCTATTACAATAAGGTCATAATCCATAGAGTTATTTATTTTGAAATTATTTAATGCCCCTGTTATTTTCTTGTTTCACTTTGTTAATGAACTGACCTGAAACCTTTGCTATCAACCAGATTATTACAAGAGTGAATATGATAGTGGCCCCGGTCGGAATTCCGGCAAAGAAAGAGATTGCATATCCTGCCGCTGTACCAATAAAACCGGCAACTACTGACCATATAACTATATTAAAATATGATTTTGTGAAAATCATCGCAATATTCGGGGGAATAGTGAGAAGAGAAATAACCAGAACTACACCTGCCATTCTGATATTCAGCACTATCGTTAATGCAATCAATGAAGTTGTAAGGTACTTGAAAACATTAACGTATGGGGAGTAGGTTCTGGCGAAAACTTCATCAAACGAAATGTAAAGGATTGTACGGTAAAAAATCCCGAAATATAAAATAAGGATCACCGACATCAGACCAAGGGCGATTATGTCAGCGCTGGTGACAGTAAGTATGCTTCCAAACAGATAGCTCATCAGGTTTGGTGTATACCCGGGAGTAAGGTATATGAAAATGATTCCTATAGCCATACCGAATGCCCATAATATTCCAATTGCAGAATCCTCCCTGATCTTTTGTTTTACCGACAGGTACTCAACTCCGAGCGCGGAAAGGATGCTGAAAATTGCAGCACCGAGAACAGGATTAATTCCTGTGAAATATCCTATACCTATCCCACCAAATGATGCATGGCTTATTCCGCCACTCAGAAAGACCATTCTTTTTGATACGATATATGTACCTGCAAGACCGGCTGTTATACTTGCAAAAATTGAACCAAGAAGCCCCCTGATAATAAATTCGTATTGGAAAATACTCTCTTCCACAGGCTAGTGTTTTTTGAGGACGGTATGAGGCAACCTCCCCGTGAGTGATCAGCTGAATTGGACAATTATATGCCAGCAGCTGTTCATTCGTTATTTCCGAAGAAGGATGATAATGAAGATACCTGTTAACGCAGGCAAATGTTTTAATATGCGCCGAGATGGTACCAACATCATGTGAAACCATCAGTATTGCCATACGCCTGTTCAGTATCCTTAGTTTATCATAGAAATCAATTTCAAAATTTGCATCAACAAAGTTACCGGGCTCGTCAAGTAGCAAAAGCCTGGGATCACCTATTATTGCACGCCCGAGGAAAACCCGCTGAAGCTGGCCACCGGAGAGTTCGTTTAATGGGGAGCCAGCTAAGTTCTGCAAGACCTAATTCCTCTATAACCTGATCTGCTTTTTTCCTGTCGGCCTGAGACATCATGGAAATCAATCCTTTACTATCATTAATCCCGACAGCACTACATCCTTCACCGTTACCGGATAATTTATGTCTCCGGTTGAGATCTGTGGTAAATATCCGATCTTATTGCTGGTCAGGATATCCTGATTGAAGTATAACGTTCCCTTAACAGGTTTTACCAGTCCCAGAATAACTTTCAGCAGGGTAGTCTTTCCTCCTCCGTTAGGTCCGATCACACCGATAAAATCATTTTCATAAACTCTGAAATCGACATCCTGAAGCACAATGTTCCTTACCGTAGGAAGCCGACAATGATCTCATTTCAAATAAGCACTCTGCCATCCCTGTACTAATTCAGATTATTATCAAAACTGTTTTTAAGAGTATTTAATGATGTTTGTTGTCGATGTATACCAGTCTTCCGACAGAGGATCAATAATGACCACTTTTGCGCCAGCTTCGCCGGCAATTGATCTTGCATTTTTTGTATCGTATTCCCTCTGCACCAGAATAACATTTAACTTGTCTTTTTTGGCACGGTCAATAAGTTTCACTAATCGGGAGGGTGTAGGTTCCTTGCCGTCGATTTCAACAGCTATTTCTTCCAATCCGTAATCCCTCGCAAGATATCCAAGGTTAGGATGATATATCATGAATGCTCTTTTTGTTCCGGACAAAGAGAGCTCTTTTGCCTTGCTGTCAACTTCTCTTATCTTTTCGTTAAGAATATTGTAATTGTGTTCATATTGCTCACTGTTGCCCGGATCCAGTCCGATCAGAAGATCCCTGACAGATGACGCCATTTTAAATGCACATACAGGCGAAACCCAGTAATGAGGATCAGCGCCCTCTGCCTGATCTCCTTCATGACTGTGTTCCGATAATTATCGGATCAATCACTTTTCCCAGTGAAAGCTTTTTCATTTTCCTGTTCATCTCATAGAAACGGTCAAGCCATGTCATTTCAAAACCCAGAAATCCATCGCTTATATATGCAACTGATTTTCTGAGCTTATTCACCTGGTCTGGAAAAGGTTCATAAATATGAGGATTTGCTCCTGCAGGAACCATGACGTTGACCTAAAATTCTTTCCTGCAATTCCTTCAACAAAATATTTAAATGGTGCTATGCTGACAGTGATTATTTTGCTTGCCGGTTCATTTTCTCTTCCACACGAAGCAATGAAATAAGAAGAAGCAAGCTGAACAATCTTTTCATCTGGTGTTTTTTACGGTCATGTACAAAATTAACACATAACCTAAGAAAAGGTTTAGGTATTGGAAATAAATTATATTGTTCTATTTTTGAATTATGCAAATGTAAACTACTGCCCACCTGGGGGAAGGTTGGGAAGGAGGTCAGGATAATTGTATCACCATATTACTTAAATTATAAAGAAATACCTGCAATAAAAAAGAACTATGATTAAAATGTATTCAGGGATCATGATTACGGCAATAATTGCCATGTTTCAGACTCAACTGGTAAAAAGCCAGAACCATTACTCGAGCTACCAGCAGATGTCTCAGAAAATCGACGAATTTGGCAGGCAATATCGTGATTTATGCACGGTTAAATCACTTGTAAAAACCGGCGAAGCCAGGGATATCTGGCTGATAACAGTCGGATCCGGACCAAAGGATGATAAGCCGGGAATTGCAATTGTCGGGGGAGTGGAAGGAAACTATCTCCTGGGGAGAGAACTGGCCCTGGGATTTGCCGAAAGATCCTGAATAGCGCCTCTGAAGACACAGGCGTACGCGAACTCCTGAACAAGATAACATTCTATATTTTGCCTGATGTCAGTCCGGATGCAACGGAACAATTTTTTCAAAAGTAAAATATGAAAGGAAGCTGAATTCAAGATCGACTGATGATGACAGGGATTTCCTGTATCGGATGAAGATCCCTGCGAAGACCTCAATAATGATGGTTTTATATCCCTTATTCGCATTAAGGATCCTTCCGGGAAATTTACCGAGAGTGACGAAGATAAAAGAATAATGGTCCAGGCCGATATTTCAAAGGGGCAGAACAGGGGATTATCTTGTTTACAGCGAGGGAATTGATAACGACAAGGATGGCAGCTTTAATGAAGACGGTCCTGGAGGAGTAGACTTTTAACAGCAATTTCACATATAATTATGAAGCAGTTTGGAATGGGTGCCGGACTCTATCCGGTTTCAGAACCGGAAACAAAGG
The DNA here is from genome assembly GCA_963831935.1 of uncultured Bacteroidales bacterium. GTDB lineage: Bacteria > Bacteroidota > Bacteroidia > Bacteroidales > VadinHA17 > LD21. The sequence goes on along the minus strand of CAWHSH010000019.1, from coordinate 67,329 downwards.
CGGTTGCAGATTTTCTTTTTGACAGATTTAATATCTTATGCAGTTTTTACTTTCGGACCGCAGGATAATCTTGGTCAGCCAATGAAAGCCTCCAGAACAACCTGCAGGTCAAATCAAAACCCTTCCCAGAACCAGGGTCCTTTTCAGGGACCGCCAATGCGGGAAAGAAGTAAAATTACCTCCATTCTTAAAACCGACGAACTTATCAATAAACTTCGTTTCGGATAAGTATCATGAAATCACCGGGTTCAAAGGGAGCCCCGGTGACGAAACCTGCGCCCGGGAATTTTATGGATTGGGCATATTTTCATTATGGAAGATATAGTTTCGGCACTCCCGGATGGTGGTTCCCCGTCGAAAAAGGGAAGAACTTTGAGGCAGCATTTCTGAAATATGCCGAAAAAACAACATAAATGATGTATTTATTCCCTGGACCGAAATAAACCATCCGGATTTTCACGGGAAAAAGAACTGAAGTCGGAGGATTAAAACCTTTTGTAACGTTAATCCACCGGCCGACTCACTCGAAGCCCTGATCAGTTCACATTACAGGTTTATTACAGAAATTGCTGCCATGCATCCGGAACTTGAGTTTCTCGATGTTAAAATCGAAAACGCCGGTGAAAATATATTCAGGATCTCCCTTAAAGTTCACAACAGGGGAATATTTGCAACATGTGCTGAAATCGGTGATCAGTTTCTCTGGACAAGAATCATGAGAATAACGCTGAATCCCTCAAAAGGTCAAGCGATTCAAAGTGGTTTGAAGGTGCAGAGGATCCAAAGACTCCAGGGTGATGAAAGTGCCGAGTTCAGCTGGCTTATCTCGGGCAAAGGTCCGGTTGGTATTACTGCCGGCTCAGCAAATGTCGGAAATATAAATACAACAGTTGACCTGAAATAATAACAATAAAAATTAATACGATCATGAAAAGATCTTTTACAATACTTTTAATATCCTGCCTTATCCTTACAATATCTATCCCTCTTTTTTCCCAAAATGCTGAAATGTTTTTTAAGGCGGCCGGATCTCCTGCAAATCCGAAAGTTCAGGCATCATGGAACAAATATTACACTTATGACGGAATTGCCGAATTGTGCACGAAAGCTGGCAAAGGAGTATCCCGACCTCGTGAAGATGGAATCGGCAGGCAAATCCTATCAGGGAAGGGACATTATTGCACTCACAATCTCTGACAGAAAAGGTACAGAATCCTGATTATAAACCAGGAATTTATATTGACGGGAATATCCATTCCAATGAAATCCAGGGAACCGAAATGGCTCTTTATACGGCATGGTATCTCTGCGAGATGTACGATGAAAACAAATTCATCAATGAGCTTCTTAAGGATAAGGTGTTCTATATTCTTCCGACCATCAACCCTGATGCAAGACAATATTTTATGGATGAACCAAATACATCAAGCTCTCCAAGATCCGGTCTGGTCCCGATGGATAATGACCGCGACGGACTGTATGATGAGGATAAATATGATGATCTTAACAATGACGGTATAATTTCAATGATGCGAAGGAAAAGCCAATATGGAACATTCAACGCTGATCCTAAGGATCCGCGCAGAATGATAAGAGTTGCTCCCGGAGAAAAAGGAGAATACGAGATGCTCGGACTGGAGGGCATTGACAATGACGGCGATGGGCTGGTAAATGAAGATGGCATTGGCGGCTACGATCCAAACCGTGATTATGGTTTCAACTGGGAGCCTGCATATATTCAGCAAGGTGCCGGTAAATATCCGTTTTCGTTCCCCGAGAATCAGGCAGTACGCGATTTCAGTTTCAAACACAGGAATATTACCGGGGCACAGTCATTTCATAACTCAGGAGGACTAATTCTCAGAGGCCCGTCAATCAAAGGGAGGCGGTGCTGAAGTATTTACCCGTTCTGATGACAATGTAATTAACTCCATCGGGAAAAAAGGCGAAGAAATAATTCCCGGCTATAAGTTCATCACCATCTGGAAAGACATGTACACTGTATATGGAGGTGAGCTTGATTGGTGGTACGGTGCAATCGGAAGTTTTGTTTTTTCAAACGAACTGTGGAATGAATATCTCATGTTCAACGATACTGCAAAAACCGATACTTATGAATTTGACAAACTTATTGCTCTTTGAAGATGCTTTTGTTCCATGGCAGGAAGTAGATCATCCGGTCTATGGAAAGATCGAAGTCGGAGGATTTAATAAGAATTTCGGAAGGACACATCCTGGTTTTTTACTTGAAAGCGATGCTCACCGTAATGCAGCATTCTGTATTTATAATGCATGGGTAACACCAAAACTGGAAGTTAAGGATGTTAAAGTGAATAACCTGGGCGGAGGGCTGAAAGAGGTCACTGCAACAATTGTAAACAGCCAGCTAATGCCGACTCATTCCGGAACCAACCTTAAATATAAGATAGACCCGCCTGATTATGTTTTTCTCGATGGTGGCAAAGTCATTGCAGGTATGATCGTGGTAATGACAAAGACAGGAATATCACGCAGGAACAGAAAAAGAATCCTCAGAGGATGGAGGTTCAGAATATTGAAGGTTACCAGCATGTTGATCTGAAATGGATTGTCAGGGACGGGAATAAATTCACTGTAAGGGTAGAGAGTGTAAAAGGTGGTCGGGCTTCAGCTCAATCGGAATAAAAAAGAGGCCGGATAACCCCTGCCAGCCCCTTTTGTCAAAGGAATGAAAAACTAATATGTCTGAAGGGAGATTTTAAAATAACCTGTTGCCTTCGAAGCGTTGATCTGAAATTTCCATGGACCTGCTTTGTCCTTGTTCTCCTCTTCAGATATTGTAAATGATTTTCTCCAGTTAAGATTACCAAATTCATCGATCAGTATGTCTGAATAGGTTTTGCCGTTTGGCATTATGATCTTAATACGGATCTCTCCTGCCTTGCAGTCACCGTTTACTGACATTACGACCGTGCTTGCGGTAGATTCTACATCAAAGGTGTAATCCCGTGAAAATGAATTTTCTTTTACGGATTTTGAAAAATCCCATGTAGTCTTTTCATTGTCCCCGCCAAACGGATTGACCATTAATGGTTCAATCCCGGGCGTAAAGACAAAAGGTTCTCCATTAACGAAAGGTCTGTTTCTGTCGCCTCGGTCCCTGTACACCTTTACGAAATCCTGGTACTTGGATGCTGCATCAACCTGTTCCTGAGCATGTTTCAAAGCATCTTCAGTTATCGCTTGCTGATCCTTGAGAGCTTTCTCCTGTTCAATTTTCATCTGTTCAAGAGCTTTTTTCTGCTGAGTGATCTCCTCCTGCATCCTTCATCTCCTTTTCCTTTTCTTCTTTTGTTTTTTCCTGGGCTGCTGCAGGCTGGAACGAGGAAATATGCGATATGAGGAGGACAACTGTAATTATAAACCCCAATTTTTTCATGACTACCCTGTTTTTAGTTTCTTGTGTCAAAGATAATGCCGGGAATCGCAGCATATTGTTAATGCCAGGTTAACACTGGGTTAATGTTAGGCAGTTAAAAAGCTTATATTGATAAATTCAATACTTTTGAAAGAGCAAAATGAAAATTATGAAAGTAAGGAATACTATCCTGGTCCTTGGTGTAATTTCAATTATAATCCTAATAACAGTCCAGGTGATTATTATAGGAGGAGTCTGGCAACAGAAAGACGAAATGTTCAACCTGAGATACAGGGTAATATCCCAGGATGCACTTTCAAGAATGAACAGGCAGATTGTCTTCCGATGGTTTTGAAACTGTACGCTTTATCATTTCCAAGAAATGCGAGCAGATTTTAAATGATTCAACATTAATTAAAGGTGATTCGTTGCCAGCAATTGAAAGAAAGGACCTGTTAAAATATGTAACATTATCCCTGAACACGTCGAGAGGAACTTACACAATACCTTTCGAGGGAGTTCGAAAGACGTAGATTTGATAAAGATTTCACCCCTAAAATCGTTATTAACCGTTTTGAACTAATCAATTTGATCGGAGCATCCCTGTATATATGCAGTGAGCAGTTTGCTAGCCGCAGGCAGCCACCACCCAGGTGATACTCACAGATCCGAATCACAAGCCCAGGTTCAGGCAGAGACCGCCCAGACGAACTTCAGAGATACTTGTGACAGGGACGAGATACGAAAATAACTTTTATAGTCTTGATTTGATTACTACATCGACTTCACGGATAAGCAGAAAGTTGTTCTGAAGGAAACCGCCACTTCACTTGCCCTGAGTATTTTCAGCATACTTGTAGTTGTGTCGCTGTTCATGGTCACTTACAGGAACCTTATGGAAGAAAAACGGTTGTCAAACCTGAAAACCGATTTCATCAATAATATGACGCATGAGCTGAAGACGCCGCTGTCAACAATTACTGTCGCAGGCAAGACCCTTGAAATGGCACAGATAAGAACAAACGAGGAGAAGATACTCGAAACCGCAAAACTGATCGGAAAGCAAAGCGTGCACCTGAACCAGCTTATCAACATGATCCTTGAGATCAGCATGTGGGAAAGGACCCAGTTCCAGCTCGATAAGAAGAAAGTAAAGATCGAAGACCCTAATGAATGATATCGTCGACAGTTTTAAAACAGGCTGCAACAATTGTGCTGCCCTGAGCGAGAAATATAACCTCAACGGGGTAAGTGTCGATCTGGACGTGGTCTATTTCACGACCCTGATCAACAACCTGTTGTCGAATGCTGTAAAATACTCTGACAAGGAACCTGTTATAAATGTTGAAGGCTTTACCGAGGATAATAAAGTATGCATAAAGGTGTCAGATAATGGAATAGGCATCAGCAAATCCGATCAGAAACATGTTTTTGACAAATTCTACAGGGCATCCACCGGAAACATTCATAAATACAAGGGACTGGGTCTCGGTCTGTACTACGTGAAGAAAATTGCTGAAGCTCACGGTGGAGACGTAACTGTTAACAGCAAACCGGGAAAAGGTAGTATATTTACAGTAACAATACCCTATTAATAGTACCAGGAAATGAAAGTTTTATTAGCAGAAGACGACAGGGACTTCGGCAACATTTTATCGCAGTATATTTCAATTAGCGGATTTGAAGTGAATCTTGCCCGCGACGGCAAGGAAGCATGGGAGATGTTCAATCAGAACAGGCCTGACATCTGTGTCCTCGATGTAATGATGCCTGAAATGGATGGATTTACCCTTGGAGAAATGATCAAAGCAGGCACAGCCGGAAATGCCGATCATTTTCCTTACGGCAAAAAGCCTGAAAGAGGATATTGTCAGGGGACTTAAGATCGGAGCTGATGACTACATAACAAAACCCTTTGACCCTGAAGTGCTGATACTCCGTATAGGCAATATTCTTAAAAGAGCCTATTCATCGATGAACGACGAATATAAGATTTCAAACACAGTTCTGAAGTTCAATTCCCTCGAACTCTTCTGCGGCAATACGAAGGAAAAGCTTACCCTTAAGGAAGCTCAACTTCTGAAGTACTTCATAATCAACAAAAATAAGATCCTGGCAAGAGAAGACATTCTGACCGAGATCTGGGGTGAGGATGACTACTTTCCTTGGCAGAAGCATGGATGTTTTTATCTCGCGGCTGAGAAAATACATCACTGACGATAAAAACATTGATATCCGGACTGTAAGGGGAACAGGATTCATTCTGGAAGAGGTAAAGCCCGGCGAAGAATTCAGGAAAGGGGAGTAATAGAACCCTATTGCCCTCCAAGCATTTCCTTTCACCTTATTATAAAGTTCGTCACCCCTCAGATTCCTTGCAATTATAACACCCTTTTCATCAAGCAGAAAATTGGCAGGTATGGAGTAGACTGCGTATAATCTTGCAGCAGCGTTTTCCCAATATTTCAGATCTGATACATGTGTCCATGTAAGCTTGTCATCAGAAATTGCTTTCACCCAGTCGTCTTTTTTCTGATCGAGCGACACTCCAAAAACATCAAACCCCTTTTTGCTGAATTCTTTGTACACTTTTACTACGTTCGGATTTTCCCGGCGGCAAGGTCCGCACCATGCAGCCCAAAAATCAATAAGAAGCAATTTTGATCCTACTTTTGAATAAAGTGAAACAGGATTACCTTCAGGATCATTAAGAGTAAAATCTGGAGCTTTCTGTCCGACTTGAGACCGCTTTCATTTTGATTGCTCTTTCCTTAAGGTCCGTAACGATTGGTGTGTTCGCAACTGCAGTATCCATTGCGTTGATGTACGACTCCAGTTCAGCTCCGTCCAGTTCAGAACTCAGTCCTGACAAGAATGGACGGAGCTGGCGAATGAAGAAGGATTATTCTTTACAAAATCCTTTCTGCAAGTGTGGTCATTTCATTTTCCACTGCTTCAGCTTCCTTTCGAAGCTGCGAGACTCTTGCGGTATCTCCCGTTTGATTTGCTGTCTGAAATTCATCGTAAATCTTTGAATACTTTTCATTAAGCTTTCCTGTTGGATTCAAGAAAACCATTGTATACATCCTGCGTTTTTGAACCGGTGATTTTTGCATTATAAAGGGAATCGAGTTTTCCTGTAATAGTAATTTCAGAATTTTCAAGATAAAATGTAGTTCTGTTTCTTGTATTCTGTGCTGTTAGCATTACCATCTCAGGGTATTTTACTGCTCCACCTTTCATTTTAAAGGAACCTTTATATGCAATTGCTGAATCGATAGTGATGGATCTGTCCGGCCTCCCTCTTCTGAAGAATAAATTTCACACTGTCAGCACCTTCAATCTTTCCATTGATTACATAATGCGGCTCGGAGGTGCATGCAGCAATAAGAGAGGCGATCACAAACAAATAGTATGGTTTTTTCATTTTTATCTTTATTTTAAATATTACTTCACCTGACCTTTTAAAATCGTGCAAAGATATGAATTTATGTCAATCCAATCTATCTTCTTGAAATATATCTTAAGCAGATTCATTGCGGCCTTATATGAAGTGACAGTTCCATTATACAGCTTCCCTTCAAGTTCAGACCTGAGCGATTTTACTTCCTCATTCCCATAAAATGAATTATTCAGAAATTCGGTTATCATATCATCCATTCGTTTGACAGCCTGTCTGTTTTCTGAATTCCTCAAAATATCCGGTTCCTTTTGTATAATTTACATAATCCTGAATTATATCCCAAAGTTCTTTAATTCCGGTATTACAAGCAGAGCCGAACATGTCAGCACTCTGGGTTTCCAACCCGATTGATTTCACGGGAATAGATTCATGGCATTCTGAAACAGGTTCCTTGCATTTTCAGCCTGTGTTCTATTCATTCCGTCCGCCTTTGTAATTGCTATTGCATCAGCCATTTCAATAATGCCCCTTTTCATACCCTGAAGTTCATCCCCTGCTCCTGCAAGCATCAGAAGAAGGAAGAAGTCAACCATTGTATGAACCGCTGTTTCAGTCTGACCGACTCCTACAGTCTCCACAAGGATAGTGTCAAATCCTGCAGCTTCGCATAATATTATAGTTTCTCTGGTTTTTCTTGCTACTCCTCCAAGAGTACCTGCAGAAGGAGAAGGTCTTATAAACGCGTCAGGATGAATACTGAGCTTTTCCATTCTGGTCTTATCACCTAGAATACTCCCTTTAGTTTGATTACTGCTCGGATCAACTGCGAGGACAGCCAGTTTTTTGCCGATATTCGTTAAATATAGCCCAAATGACTCGATAAAAGTGCTTTTGCCCGCTCCCGGTACTCCGGTAATTCCGATTCTTACCGACCTGGCACTGTAGGGAAGGCATTTTTCTATTATCTCCTGTGCTATATCATAATGCTCTTGTTTAGAGCTTTCAATTAAAGTTATGGCCTGGCTTAAAATAGTTCGGTTCCCTGCAACAATTCCCAAAACGAATTCTTCCATGGAATATTTTTTCCTTTTTCCACGGACTCCCTCTGCAATAACGTGAGGATTAACACTGGGCGGCTGGGGTACACCTTCCTGAATTTTCAGCGCACTTTTAAATCGCTCTTTTTCTACCATCTGATATATTATCTGAAAGCAAAAATAACAAAAGGGCGTTATATTTTTCAATAACACCCTTTTACACAGGCAATCCGTGTGCAACGTTAAACTCTGCTAGTTGTTAGCTGCGGCCTGTTCAACATCTGCGGTCAGCATAAGCACGAGTTCCGAGTTTTTCGGATCGTTTGTATAGACATATATTGCCTTTGTAACCTTCCCTTTGTAACTTCCGGAATTAAATGTGGCCTTAATAGAACTTGACTCCCCGGGCTTGATTCCCTGTCCCTGTACTCCCTGCTGAATAGCAGTGCAACCACACGATGCTTTGATATTTCTGACTATAAGATCTCTTTTCCCGTTATTGGTAAATTTAAACTCCACCTCATTAGCTGTTGATCCCTTTATTTTTCCAAGGTCAACCGTTGTTGATTCTACGCTGAAGACGGGAGCATTAGCTAATTCTTCTTTGGATAATCCTGAAAAATCCTCAACAAGATTTGCAGAAACATAATAATAAACCTTATCCTGTACTTCACCATTGGTAACTATTTTGACCATATCGCTTACATTGCCCCAGCCGGTATTCCTGGTTGCGTCATATGTGCCCTCAACGATACCTTTCTGTCCGGGTTTTATTGTTTTCGGGATTTGCCTTCAGTGTAAGATGAGCAGGGACATTGTCAAATGTAAGCTTGACAGGAGCCGAGGAAGTATTAATAACCTGCATGACCCTGATCTTCTTCTCATTCTTCTTAACATTTGTAAATGCCAGATGATTGCTCTCGAACCGTAACGGGCCGACAGGGAAAGTGAATAATTCCTCAACCGTTTTTTCATGCGGTATTACTTCTCCCTTGATTACCAGTACCACCACTTCGGGTTTTGAATTTGTATAATACTGACAGTGTTTTATTGAACACGCCGGGTCTGTTTGCCGGATCATAAATAGCAGTTATTGTGCCTGACCCTTTTGGGGGAATCGGATTCTTGGTCCATTCAGGAGTGGTACAACCGCATGATGCAACAATGTTCTGAATTACCAGCGGCTGATTTCCCGTGTTCATTACTGTAAAATTATAAGTCTGTTTTCCGGCTTCTTCCTTGAATTTGCCAAAATCATGCTCGGACGATGAGACTTTCATCACCGGCTGAGCCACATAAGGCTCGCACCGCAAATCACAAAAGATAATAATCATTAAAAACCTTTTCATTTTTTTCAATATTTATTTATTAATATGATAACAAATCTTTAACCTTATCTGTTTTCTTTAATAAGAATTAAAACGATTAATATAACAAGTTTATTTGATATTTTGATTTAATCTGTTTAACAAAATTCAGGCCAGAGTGAACTGTGTCAGTCTTTAATGTAAAAATAATAAAGTTTAACCTTTTATTACTTATTTTTATTGAAGAATATCTTAGTTTTGTTGTCTGACCAATGTCATTTGGAACAGAATTTGAGGATAAAAAATCCGTTCTGATGACTGAAAGTATTACTGATGAAAAATACTTACAGACTTTTTTTTATCCTGATTGCCGGTCTGATCTTCCTTAACGCGGAAGGTCAGTTTTATAACGGACATCAGATGACTTTCGGAAAGAACAGGGTTCAGTATTATGATTATTACTGGCAGTTTTACCGTTTTGAGGATTTTGACTGCTATTTTAATGAATACGGACAGGATCTTGCCAAGTTCACTGCTGAATATGCCCAGAAGAAATTAGAGGAAATTGAAGATTATTTCGATTATACCCTCGAAAAAAGAATGATTTTCATTATTTATAACAAAAACAACGAATTCCGGCAATCAAATATCGGCCTCGTCACTTTCGATGAAGATACCTATAATACCGGTGGATTCAGCAGAATAATCAAGAACAAGGTGATGCTTTATTACGAGGGTGACCATATTGCATATCTTAAGCAGATCGCTGCATCGATCACTGAAGTGATAATTAATGAAATGCTTTATAACGCTGAATTCAAGGACCGGGTCTCAAGCTCCTCCCAGATATACATGCCTGACTGGTACATTAAAGGTTTGGTTAATTATGTTTCCTCAGGCTGGGATTTTGATGTGGAAAACAGGGTAAAGGATGGCATTAAATCAGGTAAGTACAAAAACATAAATAACCTTGAATTTGATGATGCAATTTATGCTGGTCATTCATTCTGGAGGTTTATCGGAAGAAAATACGGTGATGCACTTATTCCCAATATCATTTATATTACAAAAATATACAAGAATGTGGACGATGGATTCCTTTATGTGCTTGGAGTAAAACTAAAGGACCTTCTTAAAGAGTGGAAAGCATATTATAATCAGGAATATTCAGCCGATAAGGATCTTCCTGCTGATGATGGGAATGTTCTGAGAAAATCAAAAAAAGAACAGATCTACCAGCAGGTAAAAGTAAGTCCGGATGGAAAATTCATTGCATATGTAACAAACGACTGGGGCAAAAAAAAGATCTGGCTTTATGACCAGACTACCGGCAAACAGAAAGTAATTTTCAGGGCAGAACCAAAATACGAACATAAGACTGATAATACTTATCCTGTAATAGGATGGCATCCAACAGCAGGATATTAACCTATATCAATGAAGAAAAGGCCGGAATGGTGAATTTATTTCTACAGGGTCGATGAGAAAAAGACCGAGAAAAGGAACTTCCTTTATTTCGATAAGGTTCTCGATTTTTCATATGCACCTGAAGGTTCCAGAATAATAATTTCAGCTGTAAAGGATGGTATTACTGATATTTATATCCATACAGTCGCCTCCGGAACCAACGAACAGATTACACGTGATGTTGCAGATGATCTTAATCCTTCATTCCTTAAAAGTTCTCCGGGCGAAATTATCTTCTCATCAAACCGTCTATCTGACACTCTCACTAATACAGGTGACCCTTTTGAAAAGATTTCCTCGACATATGACCTGTTCACCTACAACGTTGAAAAGAAAAACAATGTCCTAACACGCCTTTCAGAAGGTCAGTTTTCAAGCAGGTATCAGGCGTCAGAAACAGCCTTGAACAGGTTTTCATACATTGGAGATAATAATGGCATTCTTAACAGGTATAATGCTGTCTTCGACAGTTCAATCAGTTATATCGACACTACCACACATTACCGGTACTTTATTAATTCCATCCCTGTAACGAATTATGACAGGAATATACTTAACCAGTCGGTCTCAGAATGCCTCCGATACCTATGGTGAAGCTATTTTCCAGAATGGGAAATATCAAGTTGAGAAAAGGAGCTATCAAAAGATATGAAGCGGATTCCCGACAATGAAATGATTAAAACCAATTTCCGGAAGGAGCTTGATAAGAAATATCATAAGGCAGACAGTGTCGAGCGGATAAGGAAATGGCTCATTGCTGAAGACAAAAAACGAAGGGATACTCTCAAAAAACCTCTCTATGAGTATTATATTAAAGAAGGAACCTATCGATATCAACCATTACATATTCGAAAAGGAAAAGCAGAACTTACTATGAACAGCTGTGGCGGAAAAAGTACATGGATATTGACCTTGACACCGGGAAAATCAATATTCCACTGATAAGGATATATGAAACATCTTTTTATAATAATTATATAGCCAACCAGATCGATTTTACTTTTCTGAACAACTCATACCAGGTATTCAATGGCGGTGCCGAGTATTTTAACCCTGGCATAAATATGCTTACCAGATTCGGGATCCTTGATCTCTTTGAAGACTACAGGCTGACAGCTGGGTTCAGGTTCTCGGGTAATTTCGACAGCAACGAATATCTTCTTAGTTTCGAGAATCTTAAAGGCAAATTTGACAAACAATTTATTTTCCACAGGCAGGCTTATTTCAGCTCCTATGGCGACTACCCTGCTTAAAACTCATACCCATAATCTGTATCTTTCTTTTGCCAAACCCATTACTCCCGTTCTTGCGCTTAAAGGAACAATTTCGTACAGAAACGACAGGCATGTCACTCTTTCACAGGATCTGATTTCACTCACCAGGCCAACTATTTCAAAACACTGGGCAAGTCTTAAGGGAGAAGTCATTTTTGATAATACCAGAAAACGCAGTATTAATATTTATTTTGGAACAAGGTTCAAGATTTTTGGGGAATACTACCGGCAGATTACTAAGAAGAGGACTGATATGTTCGTTATCGGGGGCGATTTCAGGAATTATACACGGATACACCGCGAACTTATATGGGCAAACCGGTTTGCTGCGAGCACCTCTTTCGGTCCGACCAAACTTGTATATTATCTCGGCGGAGTCGACAACTGGATGGGATACCTTTTCAACAAATATCCTATGTTCGACACAACTGTTCCTGTAAGCTCCAAGGAAAACTATGGATTCCAGGCTATTGCAACCAACATGAGAGGCTTCACCCAGAATGTCAGGAACGGAAATAGTTTTGCATTGATAAACAGTGAATTAAGATGGCCTTTTATCAGATACTTTGCAGGACATCCTTTAAGGTCAAATTTCCTTAACAGCCTCCAGATAGTAGGATTCGGAGATATCGGTACCGCCTGGACAGGAAAAAGTCCATGGTCAGGAGAGAATGCCTATGATACAAAAGTTTACAGGAATGGACCCGTTTCAGTTACCCTTGATTCAAACAGGGAACCGATTGTGGCAGGATTCGGTGCAGGTCTCAGAGCACAGCTTATGGGCTATTTTATCAGAGCTGACTGGGCCTGGGGAATAGAAAACGGATTTATTTTGCCAAGAATATTCTACCTGTCATTCAGCCTCGACTTTTAGCTTTTGTTAAATTCATCCTTATTTAATGTGATGGATGATTTTTCATTTCTCACTATTGGCACCATCTTTGTATTTATCCGAATGAGCATTTTGTATTTAACTTACTTTCAACAAATTCCTGAGATTTATAAAGAAATACCACAATTATTGCAAAGATTCTTTTTCAATTGAAAAATTTAGAATAAGTTTGCAAAATTGATTATATAATTAACAAAAAAGAATAAAAAATGGCTTACAAAATTAATGATGATTGTACTGCTTGCGGAACATGCATAGATGAATGTCCAGTTGAAGCAATATCAGAAGGTGACATCTATAAAATTGATCCCGACGTTTGCACTGACTGTGGTGCATGCGCCGATGTTTGTCCGGTTGAGGCTATTCATCCGGCTGAATAGTATTACAATTAAAGGAAATAAAAGGGGGCTTATTCAGCCCCTTTTTTATTGAGGACTATACTTAGCTTTATCAAGAATTCCCTGGATATCAACATTTTCCATAAGCTGATTAAGGCTTGTCCCCGGATTCTTCATCATATACGATTCAACAATCCTGAAACCAATCCAGACGGCTGCCCTGCCTGGTGATTCATTTGTAAAATAGCTGGTAAAAGGAGCCTCCCCGGTCAGTTTTCTGATAATGAACTGATCTGTTTTGAAAAAAAGGTCGTTCTCTATCAGATATTGCCACATCCGGCCTTCATTGTTCCTGCAGAATTTCATCTGGAAAGGAGTAAATCCAAAAATGATCTCATCAGGTGTTTCAGGAAGCATGCATTTTTCAAAATATTTCAGCTTGCCCTCATGGATCATTTCGGCAAGCACATTATCTGCAGGATATTTCATCGATGCAAAATCCCACTCCGAAGCGCCCCATCCGTACATACAGTCGGGAACCACATAGACGGGAGTCATCCTTGCCGCAATATAATTATAAATCTCCAGCCTCGGGTAATAAGGACAATCAGCTCCAAGGTATCTGTCAAGTCCTATACCGAGGATCGAATCGCCTGTTATTATACTGTTGTTAAATCCGGTAATGCATGAATAGACAGACGGCATCGTCTTCTCAGGAAAATAATACAGATAATGACGGAAAGCATCTTCCAGCTCCAGTTCTATCGTCTTAAGATCGGGATAAATCTTCATTGTCAGTCTCATAAACATCATTGTTCTGCTTGTCAGTACAGAACCTTACAAGAAAATCGCCAAATGAAGGATCATTAATATCCCCTGTATTAATCACATAGCTGAACAGCTGAAGAAATCCATTATATTTATTCTTCAATTCCGGAACCTTGTCTGCTATCTTGTCAGGGCTCATCCCAAAAAGATCTTTCTCAAGCCGCTTGATTTCAATATCAGGCTTTAATTGTCGAGGTTCTTACCTTATATTGATTCCGTTTGCAGGAGATACTCAATAAAACTACCAACAGAATGAACAGTGAATTTATATACTTGATTTTCATAAGATTCAATAAACGATGCTAAAATAGGTACTTTTGAATTAATTGTATCAACTAGAAACGCTTCTATAACTTTTCTTATTATTTGTTAATTTTGAATTTTTGAATAGTTAAAATACAAATGCGGAATAGTTGGAATTAAGCTTTCATCGTTATGACATTATTTTGCAAGACACGGAATACAGCAAGGATCATTGCTTTTCTTACTGTTACCTTACTGCCCGGCAGAATCCTGAATGCCCAGGATTACAGGTACGGAATCTATATCAGCCCCCTGATTTCATGGTTCAAGACCGATATTGATGAAGTCAAAAATGAAGGAGCAAGAGCAGGATTTGATTTCTTCATCACTGTTGAAAGGAATCTTACCAGGAACTGGTCATTTACATCAGGTCTCGGCTTTATTACCTCAGGCGGAAGACTTAAAAGCAGTATTCCATCAGTCTTCAGGTTCCCCGATTTCTCTCAGCAGTTGCTGCAGGAGAACCCGTGATTTACAGGATACAGTATATTTCAGTTCCTGTCGGGTTAAAGATAAAAACCGATGAAATTGGCTATCTGACCTATTTCGCTGAATTTGGTCTTGATCCTAAAGTTGTCGTAAGTGGTAAAGCCGACATCCCTTCAGATCACATCAAAGGGGAAAAAGCCATGACCGAAATAAGAAGGTTTAATGTGGGATACCATCTTAATGGCGGTGTCGATTATTCGATTGACGGAAATATTTCGCTTATACTTGGGCTTGGATTTGAAAACAATTTTTTTGATATCACGAAAGATATAGACGGACAGAAGACGGACCGTACAGCCCAAAGGTTCCTGAAATTTATATTCGGGATTAATTTCTAGCCGGATATATTATGAAAATTTCCATCGCACAGCTCGACTATCACATTGGGAACTTCTCCGGAAACAAGGAACTTATCTGCAAGGCTATTGACAAAGCAAAATCAGATGGATCAGATCTGGTTATATTTTCTGAGCTATGCATACCCGGGTATCCTCCTCTTGATCTGCTTGACCGGGTTGATTTTGTTGAAAAATGCAATCAGACTGTTGAGGAAATTGCCAGCTTATTGTACAGGCATTACTGCAATTGTTGGGATCCCCTACTTTCAATACTAAACGCGAAGGCAAAAAACTCTTATAATTCTGCTCTGATACTTTCGGAGGGAAAGATCCTCTTTAAAGCCAATAAAGGACTTCTTCCCACATATGATATCTTTGATGAATACCGTTATTTCGAACCTGAAAAGAGCTTTTCAGTGTTTCCTTTCAAAGGATGTAAAAATTGCGCTGACAATTTGTGAGGATCTCTGGGATGAACAGCCGTTCGACAACAAGTTTGAAAAATCGAGACTTTATACCATTTCACCACTTGAAGAGTTGAGCAAGATGAAGCCTGATCTGGTGATAAATATCTCGGCTTCTCCTTTTTCATATGCAAAAGTGGAAGCAAAAAAGAACATTTTCATATCAAAGGCGGTAAAGTACCAGATCCCGGTTATCTCTGTCAACCAGACAGGAGCCAATACCGAACTTATTTTTGACGGTGCTTCAATTATAATTAACAGGGAAGGAAAGATCTTCCGTCATCTCAGCTACTTTGAAGAGGCTGTCGAGACTTTTCACTCTTGAAGAATTAATATCAGGAAGATTCCTCTTCCGGAACCGGAACCTGAACCGGCATCACTTATCCACAAAGCGCTTGTTACCGGAATCCGCGATTATTTTGTAAAGACCGGATTCAAAAAAGGTATAATAGGATTGTCTGGCGGAATAGATTCAGCGGTTTGCGTTTGTCTCGCTGCTGAAGCGCTTGGCCGTGAAAATGTCAAAGCACTGCTGATGCCATCGAGATACTCCTCGGAACATTCTGTTTCCGATTCCGTAATGCTCTGCCCGAGAATATAGGAGTTGATTATGAAATAATCAAGTATCGAAAAATCTTTCAATACATTTGAAGATGTTCTGGCTCCGGCCTTTAAAGGGAGAAACAAGGATGTAACCGAGGAGAACATCCAGGCAAGGATCAGAGCAGTCATACTTATGGCTTACTCGAATAAATTCGGATATATCCTGTTGAATACTTCAAATAAAAGCGAAGCCGCAGTAGGCTACGGAACTCTTTATGGCGATATGGCCGGCGGATTGTCGATTATCGGAGATATCTACAAGACAGATGTTTATAAACTGGCATACTATATTAACAGGGACCGGGAAATTATTCCCGGAAACATAATAAGGAAAGCTCCTTCAGCCGAATTAAGACCAGGTCAGCTTGATGCTGACTCTCTTCCTGAGTACAGGATTCTTGATTCAATTCTTTATCAGTACATCGATCTTCAAAGACCTGTTGACGAAATTGAACTCGATGGTTTTGATAAGTCTGTCGTGGAGAAGGTGCTCAGGCTTATAAATTCCAGCGAATATAAAAGATATCAGACCCCTCCCATATTAAGGGTCTCATCAAAGGCTTTCGGCGACGGATGGAAAATGCCTCTGGTGGCAAAATACTGATCTCCGGTCACACTTTATTAAGACTAAGGCTATAAAAAGTGCTTGAAATTTGAATTGATATTCCACTTATTGTTTTGCTATCTTTGAGGTCTGGTTATCACTCTTTATTATGCAGTATAAAGATCCGTATATTGAGATTTGCATCGAAGGACCCAATTCAGTTTTCAAAGGATTGAATCAGAGTGATAAGGAATTGCTTGGATCAGAATCATTTGGTGTCCGTTTTCAATAAGGGAAGCATTATAATTGCCAGGCGGATCAAGGCAGAAGGGATTGATCTGCCTGGTTTCAGGGAAAGCTAAAATATTCAGTACTGGTGCCGGTAGCAGGGAACAGATAATAAAAATGATAAGGCCCCAGAGTCTTATTAATTACAGTTCACTATTTTCCGAAATCATCTTATCCCTTTGCCGTGGGAGCTATCGAAGATTCCGCAACAGTTTTTTTCGAGAAGCAGCTGTTGTCACGGATCCTGAAGCAAAATGCCTGAACTTGCTGTGAAAGTTATAAAAGTCATTTCTGAAGATCTTGTTTGTTCATATGACAGGATTGTATCACTTACCCAGAAGCATGTCAGGGGACGGCTTGCGGAATCTATTCTTCTTCTTCGCGATACTTACGGGCTGGAGGCTGACGGAAGGACAATCAGTGTTCAGTTGTCAAGGGAAGATATAGCTCACCTTTCAAACATGACTACTTCCAATGCGATACGCACTCTTTCCAATCTGGCTTCGGAAAAAATAATAGATGTTGACAGGAGGAAGATCAGTATCCTCGATTTTCAGAAGCTCGAGGAGATAAGTGAATCAGGGCAATGAAAAGATTTATTCCCTGAAAAACACCCGTTTTACCCTTCCCGGAATCGAGGTCAGTATTTCATATGGAATCGTACCGCATTGATCAGCAAGTTCATTAATCGAAATATTCTGACCAAATATTTCTGCTTCGTCACCTTCTCCGGCATTTGATCCGGTAATATCAGCCATACACATGTCCATACAGATATTCCCGATCAAGGGGACCCTTCTTCCTTTAATAGAAACAGAACCGGTCTTATTGCCAAGCTCTCCTGTTCAGTCCGTCTGCATAACCCACCGGCAGGATGGCAATTATCCTTTCCTTATCCGATACATCAGCGCATCCATACCCGACAGGATCTCCAGCCGGTATCTTTTTTACCTGGGAAATCCTGGTTTTAAACCGGCTTGCAGGCTTGAGATCAATACCATTGTATATCCCGGCCCCATAAAGTCCGATTCCCGGTCTCACCATATCGAACTGATATTCAGGGAACCTCAGTATACCTGAAGTATTGAGAATGTGCCTGAGAAATGGATATCCGGTTGCTGCCCTGATTTTCGAAACAGCGTCAAGAAACAGTTTTGCCTGCTGGTGTGTAAAACTGTCAAACACCGGGTTTTCACTTCCGGCAAGATGGGAAAATACCGATGTTACCCTGATGCAATCCATGACTTTTATTCTGGAGGCAAGCTCATCTATTTCTTCAGGCATAAATCCAAGCCGGTGCATGCCAGTATCTATCTTAAGATGAACAGGATACTGATAGAGACCATGTTTGGAAGCAGCTTCTTCAAATTTATCAAGTGAAGAAAAACTATAGATCTCAGGTTCAAGGTTATATTTGATTATCAGCCCTGCGGAAAAAGGATCAGGATTCATTACCATAATCGGCAGATGTCACTCCGGCATTTCTCAGCTCGACTCCCTCATCTGAGTAAGCAACTCCAAGATAACTTACCCGGTGATATTCAAGTAATCCCGCTATTTCTGCAGGGCCAGCCCCGTAAGCGAAGGCTTTCACCATTGCCATGATACGCGTTCCGGGATCTAAGATGACTCCTGATCTCATTGATATTATGAGATATGGCATCCAGGTTTATTTCGAGTACTGTTATATGTATTTGTTGCTCAAGAAGCCTTCCGATCCTTTCCATCTCAAACATCCTTGCTCCTTTCAAAAGGATTATCTCATTCCTGAACTCGTTGGTGCTGAAGGTGCGTATAAAATCATCGGTTGTCAAATAGAATCTTGCATTTCCTTCAAAGAATGAACTGTTCCTTTTGAGAGCCAAACCGATTCCGATGAATTTATCTACTCCTGTTTTCTTAAGAAGTGCTGCCACCTCGCTGTAAAGTTCATTTTCATTGCGGCCGTTCTGAACAAAATCAGACAGAATAAGTGTTGTTTTCCTGTTGTCCTTCGACCTGAGGAAATCAAGCGCCATCCTGAGAGAACCGGGATCTGAGTTGTAGTAGTCTTCTATAAGACTGCAATTATTAATTCCGCTCTTCAGCTCCATCCGCATAGCAACAGACGAAAGCTCCGAAAGACCCCTCCTGATAATGTCCGTTTCGATTCCTAAAGCCAGGCAGGCTGATGCAACGGTAATCGCATTTTCAATTGATGCACGGTCAGTGAAGGGGATTTCAAAAGAACTGTTGCTGCCATTGTAAATTACTTCCAGTGCCGTCCTTTCTCCCTGCAACTGCTTCTTTCTTACAAGAATCCTGGCATCCTTATCGGTCAGAGACCAGTCGATCAGGTTCTTATTTCTCAGATTTTCATTATTCAGAATAATATCCCTGATAATTGAATGATCCCTGCAATATATTATCATTGAGGTATTTACAAAAAGCTTAAGCTTTTCTGCAGCCTTTGCTTCATTATCAGGAAAATTTTCACTGTGTGCATCACCGATATTTGTAATAATGCCGATATCCGGATCAATGACTTTCTGAAGCCTCTCCATCTCCCCCGGGAAAGAGATGCCTGCTTCAAATATCCCGTATTTGAATTTATGATCCAGCTTCCAGACAGAAAGCGGAACGCCAATCTGCGAGTTGTAGCTTTTCGGGCTTCTTACCACCTGTGTGGTACGGCCGATAACATCAGCAAGCCATTCTTTTACAATGGTTTTTCCTGCTGAGCCTGTAACGGCAATTACCGTTGATTTAAATTCTGCTCTTCTGGATGCTGCAATAAGCTGCAGAGCCATAACAGGATCGTCGTTCAAAATGAAGGCGGCATCCGGGTAGGCAGATGGGTTTTCCGGCAGTCTGCTTACAATAAAAACCTTCACACCTTTGCGGTAGAGAGTGTCGATAAACTGATGTCCATCATGATTCTTCCCGCTGATTGCAATAAAGGCAGCTTCTTCTTCAAAACTTGTAAGCCTGCTGTCAGTAATAAGCTCTGATACAATAAGCTCTGAAGGACCCGTAAGAGTGCTTTTAGTGATCCCTGCAATTTCAGCCGAAGTATATTTCATTTTAATCTTTTTTCATTGCCTTGTTGTAGCAATTTCTGCACAGAGGTTCATACTTGTCTTTTTCACCGAGGACCACCACCTGGGATTCCTCAGATTTACGGAATGAATACTGGGCCAGATTTCCGCATTTTACGCAGATAGCATGGACCTTGGTGATAAATTCGGCAATTGAAAGAAGACCCGGCATCGGACCAAAAGGATTTCCCATAAAATCAATGTCCAGCCCGGCCACCACAACTCTTACTCCTTTATCAGCAAGCTTATTGCAGACTTCAATTATTGAATTGTCGAAAAACTGGGCTTCATCAATTCCAACCACGTCGACATCATCTGCCAGCAACAGTATTGATGAAGCATTATCGACCGGGGTTGAAACAATTGACCTTTCATCGTGAGAAACAACTTTAGCTTCTGAGTATCGTATATCAATTGAAGGTTTGAAAATTTCAACCTTCAATCCGGCAAATGTGGCTCTCCGCAATCTTCTTATCAATTCTTCAGTTTTGCCCGAGAACATTGAACCGGTAATGACTTCCACCGATCCCCGCTTGATGTTACCCCTGACAGAATTTTCAAGAAAATCCATTTTCCTTTAATGTCTTTCCACAAATGCTAAATGCAGATTTATTCCGTTATGACTTGTGGAATATTATTTACTTTTGCAAAATAAGGAAAATGGTTCATTATTGTAACATCAAAACGAATGGATTTAAATACAACTATTGATATAATTATCAAAGATCTCAATGATGTTCGTGACATTATTGATGATCTTAAGGTAATCCCGGGAGTTCCGGCGCTGCAGGTGGAACTCGCAAAATCGAAATGCAAAACCGCATCGGATGTGATTGCTCTTCTTAAAAGCCTGCCTGAGGCCAAAGATGCTGTTAAGCAGGTCAGAGTCCCTGTTGCTGAAACAAAATCTGAAAGGGAAACAGAAATTCATGAGGTAAAGACTCCTGCAAAGCCAGTAGAAGAAGTACGTACATTTGAAAAGAGTAAAAAGGCCGCTTATGAAAATGCAGTATCCGATGTGTCTCAGGTGATAAAGGAAGAATCAAGACCTGTGGTTAAAAAGACCGGGGAACCATCGATTATTGCTGACCAGTTCTCCAATATGCCGGAAAGTTTCAACGAATCACTCGGCAGCCTTAAACATGAGGATGATGTCATGGAAATACTTAAAACCAAACGGGTTACAAGTCTTGCAGAAGCAATTGGTGTAAATGACAAATTTTTGTTTATAAGAGAGATATTCGATGGGAATCAGGGAATTTATGATCAGGCAATATTAAAACTTGAATCTGCAGGAAATCTGGATGATGCGTTGGCAATAATATTGAGCTATACAGGAGACAATACTGAAAGTGAAGCTATCCATCAGCTTCTTGACGTTATAAAACGCAAGCTTCTTTCTCATGAGTAAACTTTTCCTGGTTCCTACCCCTATCGGAAACCTCAGAGATATAACCTACAGAGCTGTCGAAGTATTGGGTAATGTTGACCTGATTCTGGCTGAAGATACCCGCCAGGCGCGTAAGCTCCTGAATCATTACCACATTGTTTCACCGGTCCAGTCACATCATATGTTCAATGAGCACAAAAGTGTCGAAGCAATATGTTCAAGGATACTTTCCGGTAGCAGCGTTGCTTTGATATCGGATGCAGGCACGCCCGGGATTTCCGATCCGGGATTCCTGCTGGTAAGAGCCTGTGTGCAAAAGGGAATAACGGTTGAGACCCTTCCGGGTCCTGTGGCATTCATTCCTGCCCTGGTTAATTCCGGCCTCCCGTGTGAAAGATTTTGTTTTGAGGGTTTTCTCCCTGCCAGGAAAGGGAGGAATAAAAGACTTTCGGGATTGGCTGACGAAAAGAGAACTATGGTATTTTATGAATCACCTTACAGGCTTGTAAGGACTCTCGATGACATGATTGCCCTTTTCGGACCTGATCGTAAGGCCTCTGTATCGAGGGAACTGACAAAGGTTTACGAAGAAAATGTCAGAGGAACTCTGGTTTCTCTTTCTGATCATTACAAAACACACACAGTAAAAGGTGAAATCGTTATAGTTGTTGAAGGTATTCAGAGTTGATCCGACTGATTAAAACTCAATACCGCCTTAATAATGTAATCCAGGTCCTGAATGAAGCAACTTTTATTGCTTTTCGCATTTATAGCAACCTTGCCTCATTTAAGTGTAGCTCAGACACTTAATGGGAAGATCACAGACAAATCAGGGCAACCCGTCCAATACGCAACAGTATATATTGAGGAACTTAAGCAGGGAACTACCTCAAATACCAGGGGTGATTACGAGATTCGTATTGTCCCCGGGAGATATACAGTTGTATACCAGAGTCTTGGGTATGAACCGGTATATGAAAGGATTGTTATCTCTGACACAATTATTACCCGCAATATAATACTGCCTGAGCAGATATATGAAATACCCGAAGTAAGAATATCTCCTTCAGGCGAAGATCCTGCATACATAATAATGAGGAAGGTAATAGGCCTGGCACCTTACTATCTCAATAATATAAACTACTACAAGGCAAATGTTTACCTTAAAGGCAATTTACTGGTGAAAAAGATTCCAAGGCTGATCCAGAGATCCATGAGAATGTCAAGGTCAGATGATAATGTCTCTGTGTCAGCAGGAGGAAAACCGCACGACAATTCAGGAGTTCTTAAAGAAGGCGATGCATTTCTGATGGAATCGTTTAATGAAATAGAATATACGGCTCCTGACAAGTATGTTCAGAAAGTGATCTCTTATAACAGTACATTTCCTGAACAGGGGAATGATATCTCTCCGATGGAATTCATCCAGGCTAGCTTTTACCAACCGGTACTTGCCGATATGGCTATTTCTCCACTTGCCCCTCAGGCTTTCGGTTATTACAATTATAAATACCTTGGCGCAACACTTCAGGGGAATTATACTATCGACAAGATTGAAGTCATTCCAAAACGCAAAAGCCAGCAACTTTTTGAAGGGACTATCTTTGTAATTGAGGATTTATGGTGCCTTCACAGTATTGATCTGACAAATGAAAACCTTGCCGGGAAGATCAGGGTCCGTGAATTATATATCCCTGTCCAGGAAGAGATCTGGATGCCGGTGAGTCATCAGTTTGACATCAATCTCCAATTTCTTGGGATCAGAGCAGATATCGGGTACTCCAGTTCAGTTAAATACCTGGATGTCAAACCAAATGCCACCCTCCAGAAGCCTCAGGAACTGGCTACCGGATTTCCGGGAAGATATAATCTTAACGACACTGTCGTTACGAAGACAAAACGTGAAATAGAAAAAATCCTTCAGAAGGATGAAATGACAAACCGTGATATGGTAAGGCTTGCAGGCCTCATGAAAAAAGAATCCGAAAGCAGCCGTGGTGATAGTATTTCGAAAAATCTTGAAATAAAGGACAATACTGTAAAAATCGTTGAAAAGGGAGCCGGGAAGAAGGACAGTGCCTACTGGGCTGAAATAAGGCCCATACCCCTTTCTGAAATTGAACTTCAGAGTCTTTATAAGCGCAAATCCGATACAGCGTCGGCAGGTATCAGGGAACCAGGTGCAGATACCGCCATAAACCGAAAGGTGAAAAAGATGTCTCCCTTTAGGCGAACTTTTAGAGATATTATTGGAGGTCATACCTGGTCGGATACAACCGGATTCAGTTTTACATACGGAGGGCTTGTCGACATGAAAAACCTGAGCTTCAACACCGTCGATGGTTTTGTCTATGGTTTTGATTTCAGATTTAGAAAAAAATTTAAAGGAAACAGAAGCCTTTCCTTTACCCCGATGTACGGTACGCCTTCAGCAGAGAAAAGATCATGTGGAGGGCAAATGCGCAATTACAGCACAGGCGGAATGAAGCCAAGACAAATATTCATCCGTTCCGGTATGTCAAGCAGGGATATCGGAACCGGAGGAGGAATTAATCCGCTGATAAACAGTATATCATCTCTTCTGGTAAAAAAGAATTACATGAAGCTTTACGAATCCCGCTACTTTACCCTGGGTTACAGTGCTGAAATTGTGAATGGATTCAGAATCGAACTCTCAGGAGGATTTGAGGACAGGCGGGTATTGGAAAACCACACCGATTTTTCCATTTTCAAACCATCAAGGGAATATGCCGTCAATATCCCGGTGAAGTGAATACCTCAATCCCGGTTCCAATACACTTGTTCTGTTCAGAGATCAGAAACATTATGAATTCGTGACGGATATTACTTACACACCATTTCAGAAATACAGGATTTACAACGGGAATAAAGTTCCACAGGGATCAGACTGGCCTGTATTCAGACTGACCTGGGAGCATGGAGTAAATAATATTCCTTCAGTCTCAGACCGGTACAGGCATTTCAATATGTTCAGGTTCGAAGTTTCCAGAACCCGGGAGACCGGTCCTTTTGCAGAATTAAGGTGGCAGATCAAAACCGGAGGGTTTTCAGATAACAGGGATCTATCATTTTTCGATTTCTTTCATTTTAACTCCCAGCCTTTAATCCTGTTGATCAATGATTATCACGATGCCTTCTTCCTTCCATCATACTATTCACTCAGCTCATCGGAGTTCTTCGGAGAAGTTCATCTGCAATACACAACGCCCTATTTTCTGCTTAAGCTTCTTCCGGGTTTAAGTAAAACTCTCATTCGCGAAAACCTGTCACTCTCTTATCTGGGCAGACGATTCCATGACAATTATACTGAGCTCGGTTACAGTCTGAGCGAGATATTCCTGATAGGTAAAGCAGGAGTATTTGTCGGATTTGACGATCTTAAATTCAAAAGTGCGGGACTAAAATTTACCTTACGGCTTAATTAAACTCATACCGCATCCCGAAAAAGTTGCACGGGATTCCCAGCGACTTTTTCGTGATCTCCGTGATCCCGGGTAACATTTATTCTAGGCGAAAGGTGGTTCATTGAGTGTATCTGACTCCTGGTCAAATCCACCTCCCAGCCGGCGGAGATTATCGTGATTCATCTTTGAGCCGAGTGTTATACTTTGCGACCCCTCCTGGATCTCCCCTTCACTTTCAAAATCGAAATCATCAATATCCAGAAACTGAGCCTTCTCTTCACGGAATTTCAGCCGTACATCATCCACGGGTCCGTTACGGTTTTTGGCGAGGATGATTTCTGCAATTCCCTTGGTGGATGAACCATCCTCAAATGTCGGGATTCCGAACTTGTCCTGCCGGTGAATAAATACAACCATATCGGCATCCTGTTCGATAGCTCCCGATTCCCTGAGGTCGGAAAGTAACGGACGTTTTGTTCCTCCTCTCATCTCGACCGATCTGTTAAGCTGCGAAAGGGCGAGTATCGGCACATTAAGCTCCTTGGCTATGCTTTTCAGGGATCTCGAGATATTGCTGACCTCCTGTTCCCGGCTTCCGGCATTTTCAGGTCCGGACATCAACTGGAGATAGTCCACAATCACGATATCCAGCTTATGCTGAGCCATGAGTCGCCTGCACTTGGCCCTAAGCTCAAAAATTGAAATTGCAGGGGTGTCATCAATAAATATCTGCGCCTGAACAAGCTTCTTTATCCTGATATCAAGCTGCTTCCATTCATCCTCTGAAAGACGTCCGTTCTTTATTTTTTCTCCGGGAATATCAGTTTCAGCAATGATAAGCCTGTTTACCAGCTGGATAGATGACATCTCACAGGAGAATATCGCAACTTTTTTCCCATGGTCGATTGCCATATTTCTGGCCATGGAGAGTGCAAAAGCGGTTTTTCCCATTGAAGGACGTGCGGCGATAATGATAAGTTCCGATTTCTGCCAGCCTGACGTGAGCCGGTCAAGTTTTGTAAATCCTGAAGGGATGCCTACAAGGGCATCCTCCCTTTTCCCGGCTTCCTCAATTTCCTTAATGGCTTCCTTGATGACCACATTTATTGGCGATACTTCCCGCTTTATATTCCCCTCAGCAATCTGGAAAAGCTCATTCTCTGAAAAGTCGAGTAGTTCTGTAACATCTATAGAGTCATCAAATGACCTGTTCTGGATCTCCGTGGATACCCTTATCAGTTCGCGTTGAATATATTTCTGGGCAACAATCCTTGCATGATAGTCAACATTGGCCGCAGATACTACTTTAGATGTCAGTTGTGTCAGGTATACCGGCCCTCCAACACTTTCGAGTTCGTTGTGGGCCCTAAGCTCTTCCGTGACAGTATACAGGTCGACCGGGTATTCTCTTGATGAGAGGTCGGATATGGCCTTGAAAATCTTTTGATGAGCTTCTTTGTAAAAACTTTCAGGTCTGAGTATATCAAGAATTGTGATTACTGCCTCCTTTTCCAGCATAATTGCCCCCAAAACTGCCTCCTCCATATCTAAAGCCTGGGGCGGGACTTTTCCAAAATCGGGTAAGGGAGTGCCCACAGTCCGGACACTCGTTTTTTGTCTTGCCATTGAATTTAAATTGCTGATTATTTGCTTTTTATAGAATATAGTTTAAATAATTCCGAGGTTGACCAAAGGTAAATATAACCCTAATTAATAACCTTAATCGGATTTCTTTATTACAAACATTTTTGTGTTTAAAACTTGTTGAAAATGCAAAAAAGTGAATAACAAGCACATAAATTCAAACCATATGATAATTTTGTGGCAAATACCGTTAAATGGTTATCTTTCCAAAAGCCAAAATTAACCTGGGTTTGTCGATTACAGGCAAGCGTCCCGACGGATTCCATGATATCGAAACCATATTTTATCCGGTCGACCTCTGCGATGCGCTTGAGGTGGTGGCAATTGCAGACAGTTCGGAAGCGGATATCCTTACTGTAACCGGCAGAGTGCTGCCCGGCAGGCCGGATGATAACCTTGTTATCAGAGCTGTAAATAAGATCAGAGAGTTACATCCTTTTCCATTTTTGAAAATCCATTTACACAAGAAAATCCCACCTGGAGCCGGACTTGGCGGCGGATCATCCGATGCAGCAGGCATATTAAGAATAATAAACAAAAATTTCAGTCTCTTTTTGAGCGCTGACGAATTGAGAATGACCGCAGCAAGTCTGGGAAGCGATTGTCCTTTTTTTATTGAAAGCCGGCCGGCGTTTGCTTCAGGAAGGGGAGATCTTCTCAGACCGTTGACGCCTTTCCTTGATGGGCTATGTATACTGCTTTTAAATCCGGGTATACAGATAAGCACTCGTGAAGCTTATGAGAATTGTGAACCTTCCTCACCGCTGACCAGTCTTACAGACGTGATCCTCAAACCGATATCGGACTGGAAAGAACTGATAATCAACGATTTTGAGAATACAATATTTCGAAAATACCCCCTGATAGGAACTATTAAGCAGGCTTTATATAGTGCCGGGGCTCTCTACAGTTCAATGTCGGGCAGCGGCTCAAGCATATACGGGATCTTCCGGTACGAACCATCTGTTCCCGATGAATTGAAAGAATATGTGATTTATAACGGGAAATTGTAGCCTCTCTCCTCTTTAAAAAGTAATTCAGCCCCTGTTCAGCCTGAAATAACAGATTTAAAGAAATCTTGTAAAATCAGTTAACCATTGAATTACACATAGTAACATAAAGGAATACAGCTAGCTGGTCATGTAATATGCATACAGCGATACTCCGTGATAAATCTGAGCAGATAAGTAGTTAAAGATCTTTTTGGAAAGGTTATTTCAGCGTCAGCAATACAGTTCCCTTTGGCACCTTGTCCCCTTTCTTCACCATGATCTTTTTAATTATCCCTTTATTCTGGCTTTTAAGTTTATTCTGCATCTTCATGGCATCAAGGATTAAAAGATCGTCACCGATCTTAACCTCCTGACCGACCTTTACAAGGATATCAAGGATGGTTCCCGGAATAAAGCTCAGAATTGCCTTCTGATTGACCGGTTTATACGTCTTCCTTGCTATAAACTTCCTGCTGAGCCTCGTTTTATAGAGACTTGAGTTAATATTCAGAACTTTGAGATCGTCTTTTTCATCCATAATCGTTACCCTGGGTTTCAATAAGCCAAAATCAGCACGGAGGAAGTCCGTGCTTTTTGGTCAGAACTTTAACTGCCTTGTTTTCCGACACTTCAATTGCGTGCAGGAGGAATCGTCGTGTCTCTTTGGGTTCAATTACTGCATCCACATATCCGCGTGCGGCAGCAACATATGGATTTGCGAATTTGGTTTTGAATTCCTCAACCTTCTGCTTTCTAACGCTTTCAGGATCATCCGATGACATTATCTCTTTTCTGAAAATAATGTTTGCAGCCCCTTCAGGGCCCATGACTGCAATCTCAGCTGTCGGCCATGCAAACACAAAATCGGCACGGAGGTGCCTCGAACTCATTGCTATGTATCCGCCTCCATATGCCTTCCTGAGTATTACCGTGAGTTTCGGGACTGTCGCTTCACTATATGCATACAGAACTTTCGCTCCATGGCGGATCACACCCGCATGCTCCTGATCAACTCCCGGAAGGTAGCCTGGTATGTCGACCAGCGTGATAATCGGGATATTGAAGGCATCGCAATACCGGATAAACCTTGCAGCTTTATCGGCCGAATCCACATCGAGAACTCCCGCCATTTCCAGAGGCTGATTTGCAACAAAGCCGGTAGTTTTGCCTCCCATTCTTCCGAATCCAATTACCATGTTTTTGGCATAGAGCTCCATTATTTCAAAGAAATCTGAATTGTCAACGATCGCCCTGATAACATCCTTTACATCATATGGAAGCGTTGGGTCACCGGGAACGATTTTTTCCAGGTCGTAGATTTTTTTTGGTTCTCCGGGCTCAAATGCTTTTGCTTTCCTTGAATTGTTCCATGGAATAAAGGTTATAAGTCTTTTTATCTGTTCGAAGCATTCTTCTTCACTCTGTGCAAAGAAGTGGGCATTGCCTGTAATCTCACTGTGAACTCTTGCTCCTCCCAGATCCTCCATGGAGATTTCTTCACCAAGAACTGTTTTTATCACCTCCGGACCTGTTATGAACATTTTTGAAATGTTGTCAACCACAAAAACAAAATCGGTAAGTGCCGGGGAATAAACCGCTCCTCCTGCACAGGGACCAAGGATAACAGATATCTGAGGAATTATCCCGCTGGAGATTGTGTTCCTGAAAAAAATCTCACCATAACCTGCAAGTGAATTCACACCCTCCTGAATTCTCGCTCCCCCCGAATCGTTTATACCTATCAGAGGAATCATCATTTTAAGGGCATGGTCCATTATTTTCGTTATTTTCCTTGAATGCATGAGTCCCAGCGATCCTCCCGCAACAGTGAAATCCTGCGCAAAAATTGCGACAGGGGCTCCGTATATTGTTCCCGATCCAATAATTACTCCGTCACTTGGAAGAGATTTCTTATCCATGTCAAAATCGCGTGCATCGTGCTCGACAAACAGGTCATATTCCATAAATGAGTTTGAATCCAGAAGCGCCATTATACGTTCCCGGGCTGTCCTCTTCCCCAAAGCCTTCTGTTTTTCAATTGCCTGTTCTCCCCCTCCCAGCAAAATCTTTTTCCGCTTTCTCCTGAAGTTCACGTATCTTCTTATTTACCGGCATATTAATCAGTATTATCCTTAAAACAACAAAACGAAATTAAATAAATAAAAGGTGCAATTTAAGATTTTTGAGCAATGATTGGAATTATTTCGGTGCAAGTCTGTACAAAACAAGTGCAATGAAAGTATAAAGGATATTAGGTATCCACATCGCCATCATCGGGTTAAGGTTTCCCTTAAGTGAGAACTGTGAGGCAAACTGCAGAAAGAGGATGTATGAGAAACTCAACCCCAGCCCGATACCTATGTTCATTCCTATGCCTCCCCTCACCTTTCTTGAGGAAAGCGAAACCCCGATCAGGGTGAGAATAAAAACCGCAAAGGGATTAGCAAGACGCCGGTGCTTTTCGATCAGGAACAGTTTAAGCTCATCTGAACCCTGAAGTTTAAGCTGACCAATATAGTCGTTAAGATCATTAAATGTCATAGTTCCAACAAAACCCGGACTTCTTGACAGGTCATCCGGTTTTATTGTGAGTGTGGTATCGATACGATCTCCGCTTGCTATTGAATCTTCATCATTTTTAATTTTGCGTATGTAATAGTTTACTACCGTCCATTTGCTTGTGGCAGTATCATATTTTACCATATTGCCTGAAAGTTTCGACTCCAGTTTTCCCGAATCGTTGAATTTTTCAATCGTAAAATTCCTGCCTGACTGGCTGATTGGATTAAAGGATTCCATATAGATGAGTACATTTTTGAAGACCTGCCTGTGAATATCCATTACAGGCACCCTTCTGGATGAAGATCTGTAGTATTTATCCTCAAAATCCATGCGTTTCAGATTAGCCTGGGGAATCACAAAGTTGGTAAGAATAAATGTTATGATCGCGATACAAAGGGATGAAAGGAAATAAGGCAGCATCATCCGCCTGAAACTCATGCCACTGTTGAGGATGGCAATGATTTCAGTGTTCACTGCCATTTTTGAAGTAAAGAAAATTACGGAGATGAAAACAAACAGCGGCGAGAATAAAGTGGCAAAATATGGTATGAAATTCAGATAGTAATCAAATATTATTGCCCGTACCGGAGCATTCTTTTCCATGAAATTATCGATCTTCTCTGCAAAATCGAATACAACTGCAATTGTCAGGATCAGCACAAGGCAAAAAAAGAATGTACCCAGAAACTTTCTGATTATATAGCGGTCCACAATTTTTAACTTCAGGGAAGCTATACCCGTTCCGAAAGTCTTTTTATCATCTGGTTTTTCCATCCTTTAAATGTGCCTTCTTCAATTTTCTTTCTGGCTTCCTCAACAAGTCTCAGATAAAATGAAAGGTTATGTATGCTGGCTATCTGAGCACCAAGGATCTCTCCGGAAATTACCAGGTGTCTCAGATATGCCTTTGAATAATAAAGACTTACCGAAGAGGGACCCTCAGGGTCAATCGGACCGAAATCGTCAGTCCACTTTTTGTTCCTGATATTGATTATGCCCTGGCTGGTAAACAGCATTCCGTTTCGCCCGTTCCTGGTAGGCATAACACAATCGAACATGTCGATACCCCTTTCAATTGCTTCCAGAATATTTACAGGAGTCCCCACACCCATAAGATAACGTGGCTTATCCTCAGGCAGTATTTCATTGACAATATCAATAATACGGTACATTTCATCAGCCGGTTCTCCTACCGATAACCCACCGATCGCATTTCCTGCCATGCCCGCCGAAGCTGCTTTTTCAGCAGAGATTTTCCGGAGATCATCAAAAGTGCTGCCCTGAACTATCGGGAAAAGAAACTGTTCATATTCCCATACCGGATCAGTTTCTTTATATCGTGTGACAGCCCTGTCGAGCCAGTGATGAGTAAGTTCAAGCGATTTTTTTGCATACCGGTAATCGCATGGAAAAGGAGTACACTCATCCAGAACCATCATAATGTCAGCCCCGATAATACGCTGAATATCAATTATATTTTCAGGAGTAAAAATATGCTTTGACCCGTCTATATGAGATTTGAAGATGACGCCCTCGGTTGTAAGCTTTCTGTTCCCGGTAAGCGAAAAGACCTGGTATCCTCCGCTGTCAGTAAGGATAGGTCTTCCCCAGTTCATGAACTTGTGCAATCCCCCCGAAGCTTTCATTATTTCTGTTCCGGGGCGCAGATATAAATGATATGTGTTGCCAAGTATAATTTTTGCATCGATATCATCTGTCAGGTCTTTCTGCAAAATTCCCTTCACAGTTCCGGCAGTACCGACAGGCATAAATACAGGAGTAGGAATATCGCCATGAGCAGTTTTCAGCATACCTGTCCTTGCCCTGGTTTCCTTATCCCTGCTCTGAACTGCAAACATAAAATCAATCTTTTTCCGGTGCACAAAGGTAATTCATTCAGCAACCTGTTAAAAAATATGTCAATAATTTTTATGGTTTATTTTACGTTTTTGAATAAATGATAATTGGAAACTCTCTTTTCTGCATTCAGATTATCTTAGTAATATTGCTGGCATATTTGGAAGTCAGATGATACTGAATGATAATCCTTTTCTGCTGATTCTCTTTATTATTTTTATACTCACTGCTTTAGTACAGGTTTTCTACTACCTGTTCTACTACCTGTCTCCGGGATTGTTTAAAGCTCCTGATTCTTCACCTCCCAGGGGTCCGGTATCTGTTATTATCTGTGCCAGAAATGAAGAAGAAAACCTGAGGAATTTCCTTCCGAAAGTATTGGAGCAGGAATATCCCGGATTTGAAGTGATAGTGGTCAACGATTGTTCTGATGATGATTCCTATAATGTTCTTGGAGAATATCTTCAGAAATATCCCAGCCTGCATGTTTCCAATATCACTAAAGACCCAAAATTCACTCACAATAAAAAATTTGCTCAGTTTATCGGCATAAAAGCTGCACAAAATGAGATTCTCCTTTTTACTGATGCCGACTGTTGTCCTGAAAGTCAGAAATGGATTGAAACCATGGTATCGCACTTTGATGATAAAACAGATTTTGTTCTTGGTTATGGAGGTTATTTTGCCACGAAGGGATTGCTGAACAAATACATAAGGTACGACAGCATGGTAATTGCCATGCAGTACCTGGGAATGGCAATCCGTGGCATTCCATACATGGGAGTCGGACGCAATCTGGCTTACAGGCGGTCGGTTTTTTTCGAAAAAAAAGGATTTGGTAACTACAGCCACCTCGCTTCGGGAGATGATGATCTGTTTGTAAATGCAAATGCTTTGAAAACAAATACTTCACTGGAATTCAGGAAGGAATCACATACGCGATCTGTTCCGGCTTCAAGTATTGAGGAAGTTGTTCAAGCAGAAAAAGAGACATCTGACAACTGCCAGA
The DNA here is from genome assembly GCA_963831935.1 of uncultured Bacteroidales bacterium. Classification (GTDB taxonomy): domain Bacteria; phylum Bacteroidota; class Bacteroidia; order Bacteroidales; family VadinHA17; genus LD21. The sequence continues at coordinate 34,401 of CAWHSH010000019.1, read as the reverse complement.
CACTACAAATTCAGGGATAAAATCATTCTGACAGGAGAACCTGCCTCCAGAATCTTATTTTATCATCTCGTTTATCGTACTTCTGTCAAAACTTTTTTTCTGGCCTGTAGTGCTGATGATTTTTGCCATCAGGTTGCTTGATACAGGTTACAGTTCTACTATGGCGAGGGAAAAGCTTAATGAAAAAGGAATTTTGCTCTGGTCGCTGATTTTCGATATTATTTCCCCATTTATAAATTCTGTTATTTATTTAAGCAGCCGCTGGCAGGATCCCGGCAAATACCAATGGAAGTAGGTAACGGATTATCGGAAAAGGCAAAAAACGATCTGGTCCTTGTAGAACTTGCACGGAACGGGAACGAAAAGGCTTTTGCCAGTTTGATGAACCGATACAGGGATTCCATTTACTTCCTTCTTCTGAAAATGGTAAATAATACATCAGATGCTGAAGATCTTACAATTGAAGCTTTTGGAAAAGCATTCCGCAACCTTGACTCATTTACTCCTGATTTCGCGTTCAGCACCTGGCTCTTTAAAATAGCAACAAACAATTGTATCGATTTTATCAGAAAGAAACAGGCTTCACCCGCCCCCATTGACCAGCTCCAGGATGACCTGGACAGTCTGACTGTAAATATCCAGTCCGACCTTCCCGATCCTGAGGAAGCTCTTATCAATGATCAGAAAATAGCTGTACTCCGGGGGATAGTCAACCAGCTTAAGCCACGCTACAGGAGACTCATAGAACTGAGGTACTATAAAGAATACTCTTATGAGGAGATTGCAAAGGAGCTTGATCTGCCAATCGGAACTGTCAAGGCTCAGCTTTTCAGGGCAAAATCCCTGCTGTATAACATATTTATTAAAACTGGCAACCGGTAGTGATTGAAAATATCGTCCGATATTTCCCTGATCTTTCAGCTAATCAGATTGAACAGTTTTCCCGGCTTAAGAAGATCTATGAAGACTGGAACAGCAAAATAAATGTGATCTCAAGAAAGGATATGGATAATTTTTATATCCATCATGTCCTCCATTCCCTCGCTGTTGCAAAGGTTATCCGGTTTCCGGCAGGAACCAGAATTCTTGACGCAGGGACAGGAGGCGGTTTCCCAGGAATACCGCTTGCAATAATGTTCCCCGGATCTCAATTTTCACTTCTTGATTCAATCGAAAAAAAAATCCGGGTTGTATTATCAGTTGCCGGCGAAGCGGGACTGACCAATGTGACTGCCATCCGCAAAAGAATTGAGGAAGAAAAAGGCATCTTTGATTTTATTGTAAGCCGGGCAGTTACGGATTTCCCTCATTTGTCAGGCTTACGGAAAAGAATGTAATAAAAGCTTATACAGGTGGTTCAGGAAACGGGATAATCTGCCTCAAGGGAGGTGATATCAGCAGGGAGGTTGCCAGGTATAAAAGCAAAATAGTGGTCTGTGATATCAAAGATTTCTTTTCAGAATCCTATTTTGAAACGAAAAAGATCATCTTCCTGGCCCTTTGATTTTTATGAAAAAATGGTACTGCCGGTTGCATTTATTTAAAAAAAAACTATCTTTGCGATCTCAAAATAAAACTGACAGATAATTAATATTTAAATCAAATGAAAAGGACATATCAGCCATCAAGGAGAAAAAGAACAAATAAACATGGTTTCAGGGAAAGAATGTCCACTCCAAACGGAAGAAGAGTTCTTGCATCACGCAGGGCAAAAGGAAGGAAGAAACTGACAGTCTCCACTGATCTCAAATTGAAATAATCATACTTGTTGACATACTCAGGAAAGAGGGCCCTACAGAAGCCCTTTTTTTTTACTAATTTTGCTGGTCCTTAATATTTCTATGGTAAATCTGACAGATCATATTACCGACCCTGACCTGAAAGCAATAGCCGACAAGGTAATAGCTTCTGAACGTATTTCTGCCGGTAGAAGGCTTATTACTTTACACTAAGGCTGACCTGTCATTGCTTGGATTGTTGTCGGGAATTGCAAGAAGACGGGAAAACAGCGACTATGCCTTTTTCAACAGGAATTTCCATATTGAGCCTACAAATAAATGCGTTTATAACTGCCGTTTCTGCTCTTACCATAAACCTGCAGGTGATCCGGAAAGCTGGGAATACAGCCATGAAGAAATGCTTGATATTGTAAGAAGATTTGACAATAAGGAAGTTACTGAAGTTCATATAGTTGGAGGTGTTCATCCCGATCATATGATATTGATTATTATTGCAGGCTGATTCAGAAAATAAGGAATCACCGGCCCGATATTCATATTAAGGCTTTCTCCGCCATCGAACTTGACTATATGATAACAAAATCAGGCATTGACCATAATGGAAGGTCTGCAAAATGCTGAAAGATTACGGACTTGATTCCATTCCAGGTGGTGGTGCTGAAATATTCGATGAAGGATATAAGGAAAAAGATCTGTCCTGAAAAAACTTCATCAGCAGAAGTGGCTAAAGATCCATGAAACAGCACATAGTCTTGGGATACCTTCCAATGCAACAATGCTTTATGGTCATATTGAAAATTATGCTCACCGGATCGATCATATGGAAAGACTGCGCAATCTCCAGGACAAAACAGGAGGTTTTAATGCTTTTATTCCGCTGAAGTATAAAAAAGCCAACAACTCCATGTCACATCTCGGAGAGGTAAGTATTATTGAAGATCTCCGAAATTATGCAGTTTCAAGGATATACCTTGACAATATACAGCATATAAAAGCCTACTGGCCAATGACCGGCAAAGGAGCTGGCTCAGATGAGTCTTCCTTTTCGGTGCCGATGACCTCGACGGCACCATTGATGATACAACCAGAATTTATTCCATGGCAGGGGCAGAGGAGAAGAATCCGGAAATGACAACTGATGAAATCTGCAGACTTGATCCGGGATGCCGGATTTAAGCCTGTTGAACGTGATTCTCTTTATAATTTTATCAATACATTTGCGTTATAATTTAAGTTCAATTGCCGGTATGAGCCTTAAAAACTTTATCCTCAGTAAAACATTTTTAAAGAATCTCGGAATTGCTGCTGTTATTGTTGTCGGGATAGTTATAATGATCCTGCTCATCTGGATGAATTTCTATACCAGGCACGGACAGAGCAGGGCTGTTCCCAGATTTTATCGGACTCACAATGGATCAGACTGTTAAAGCTTGCAAAAAAAAGCAAGGTCAGGTACCAGGTAATTGATTCAGTATACACTTCCGAAGTGCAGCGTGGTTGTATTGCAGAACAAAATCCAAAAGCGGGCTTCAGGGTAAAAAAATGGAGAAATATAATGCTGACCATCAATGCATTCAATCCCGAAATGGTTGCAATGCCAAATCTTGTCAACCTTCCAAAGCGTCAGGCAATTGCGCTTATTGAAAGTGCCGGACTGGAAATGGGAACACCGAGGTATATTCCTGATATTTCGATAGATGTTGTCATCAAGCAATTATACAACGGAAAAGAAATTCAGGAAGGTGATTCTCTTCAAAAAGGATCAGTAATTGACCTGGTCCTTGGTAAAGGGCTGAGTAATCAGAGAACTTCGGTTCCCGATCTGATAGGGATGAAGATCTGGGATCGCAAAAGACAGGATACTCGGAGCATCACTTGACTCTTGGTAACATCAATTTATGACAATACTATCATTTCAGGTAAGGACTCTCTGAAATGCCTTTGTCTATAAGCAAAATCCGGAATTCAGCCACGGAAGCAACCCTTCAGCTGGGTTCATCAATATACCTCTGGCTCACTGTCGATTCTGCAAAACTTCCGACTGATTCAACAAGGGCTATTATCGATACAATACCCCGGCATAAATTAAGGACAGCCACAGTAAGCTGATGTTCAGAAAATTAATAAAATATATTGTAACCTGCTTCTTATTCTTTCCTGTAATCTCTTCTGCCCAGGAAGTAATTACCGGTCTTCAGACCAATCCTTATATATAAGGCAGAATCTTCACTGCCTGTTTATTACAAAGGGATAGCTGCCGATACAGTTAATATTCCCTTTTTCGATGATTTTTCAGGTCATTCATATTTTCCTGACCGGAAAAATGGAGCGATAATTTTGTATTCATCAATAATACATATTCTGATAATCAGATCACAGCCGGTATTGCAACCTTTGATGCTCTTGACAATTCCGGGAAATTATATGAAACCGCCAATTCAGAAGGATTTGAAGCTGATCACCTGACCTCGCTTCCGCTGAATCTAGTTTTTTCACCTGCTGATAATATCTATCTGAGCTTCGTTTATCAGCCGGGAGGGCTGGGCGATTCTCCCGAACCTAATGACAGTTTAATCCTTCAATTCTATGCTCCTTCCGAAGCCAAATGGTATTCGGTGTGGAAAGCTGCCGACACATTATTCACGAAATTCAGACCTGTTATTATCAAAATAGATAATCCGCGGTACTTACGCAGAGGTTTTAAATTCAGGTTTGTAAACTGGGCAAGCCTGGCCAAAAGCGATGATCCTTCAATGATCGGGAATTGCGATCATCTGGAACGTTGATTACGTTGTATCTTGACAAAAACAGGAATGCAGCCGACACTACATTTGCAGATGTTGCATTCCGGACACCGGTCAGGTCACTCCTTAAAACCCATGAAGCCATGCCGTGGAAACAATTCCGGCAGATTTATCTTCAGGAAATGGGCTCTTCAATTCCGATTCATTACCGCAATAACGATAAAATTGTGAGAAATGTCACCCGGAATTTTGAGATCCGCGATACATACACAAATACGCTTTCTTATTCATTTTCAGCCGGTGCGACAAATATTGATCCTCTTACAAACGTTGATTATAATGCAAACCTCATCTATACTTTTAATACAGTCAACAACGATTCGGCTCTGTTTAAGATCACATGCTATCTGAAAACAGATGATTTTGACCCCAAGGAAAACGACACTTTATATTACAACCAGGTGTTCAGCAATTATTTTGCATTCGACGACGGATCGTCTGAAGGAGGGTATGGCATTAATGGTCAGGGCTCAAGAAATGCAATGGTGGCTTACAGGTTTAAATCATTCATACAGGATACGCTCAGGGCCGTGCAGTATTTGCTTCAACGACAGTTACCTGAACAGTAACCAGAGGGCATTCGATCTTGTGATATGGGACGATAATAACGACCTTCCCGGAAATATGATCTATTCTGTGGAGAACCTTATGGTCGAACCGGGTGATGGCATAAACGGATTCTTTACCTATGTCCTGCCTGACGGTGTTGTTGTCGATGATGTCTTCTATGTAGGCTGGAAACAACACTCCGAGACATTCCTGAATGCCGGGTACGATGTCAACACACTCAACAAAGGCAGACAATTTTACTGGCTTAACGGAAACTGGATCCAGTCACAGTTTGAAGGCAGCATTATGATCAGGCCGGTTGTCGGGCACAAGCTGAAAACCACATCTTCAGACGATGCTGAAGTGATTGATAAAGGATCTTTCAGACTATGGCCAAATCCGGCTTCTGAATACATAAATCTTGAATATGGTGATTTACTTTTTTCGAATTCATCATACATTACCATTCTCGATCTCTATGGCAGGGAGTTGATTAAAGTGCCCTATAATGAGCGCATAAATATCTCTTCGCTTAAGCCTGGCATTTATACAGTAATTGCCACAACAGGTAATAAAAGGATTGGCTGCATAAGACTTGTTAAATCAAGGTAAGCCCGATATGTCAGAAGAAGATCTTATTGACCAGCAGGAGCTTTATGAACATTACAGGTTCACGGCTGATGCGGGACAATCGGTACTCCGCATTGACAAATTTCTCAGCACCAGAATTGAGAACATCTCCCGTACCCGGATACAAAATGCCGCCAACGCGGGGAACATACTTGTGAATAATCATCCGGTTAAGCCCAATTATAAGGTTAAGCCTGGTGATATTGTTCAGGTTGTGCTTCCGTCGCCTCCAAGGGAAATAGAATTAATCGCTCAGAATATCCCGTTAAATATTGTCTTTGAAGATGACGATGTGGTCGTAGTGAATAAGGAGGCAGGAATGGTTGTACATCCGGCTTACGGGAATTATACCGGCACCCTTGTGAATGCATTAATGTGGCACTTTAAGGACCTGCCATTATTCCAGACCGGAGAGCTTCGCCCGGGTCTTGTGCACCGGATCGATAAAGACACTTCAGGTATTCTGGTGATGGCAAAAAATGAGCTTTCCCTTAACAGGCTTTCAAAACAATTCTATGAAAGGACCACCGACAGGAAATATATTGCTCTTGTCTGGGGAACTCCTGAACCTGCGGAGGGAACAATAACGGGAAATGTTGGCAGAAATATTCGTGACAGGAAGATCATGCAGGTCTTTCCCGATGGGAAACAGGGTAAACCCGCAATTACCCATTACAGGTTAATCGAAGATCTTGGATATATATCCATGGTTGAATGCAAACTCGAGACCGGCCGGACTCACCAGATAAGAGTTCACTTCAGCTATGTCAAGCATCCCCTGTTCAACGACAATGAATACGGAGGTGCCCGCATACTTAAAGGAACAACCTTTTCAAAGTATCAGCAGTTTGTTAAGAACTGTTTTAAGATACTGCCCCGGCAGGCGCTGCATGCCAAATCGCTTGCATTCGATCATCCGGTTTCCGGCGAACGGATGTCATTCGATTCTGAACTTCCGGACGATATGCAGCAGGTCATTGATAAATGGAGAGGCTATATTGCAGGCAGGAACACTGATTAAATCCGGATTTTACTACCAATAAAATCTTTTTCACAAAGGTTCTCAGGGGTTTTACAGAGCAACATGGTTGATTCTCTCTGTGGAATTCTGTGTCTTCTATGTGATCTCCGTGTAACTTAAAAAAAATTTCAACTTTCCTTATTTGATTTTTGTTTTACCAGTTTGATTACCAGCTGCCTCCGGCACCACCGCCACCAAACCCGCCGCCACCGAATCCGCCGAAGCCGCCGCCACCCCCGCCGCCGAATCCTCCTCCTCCTGAAAATCCTCCCCAGCTTCCGCTATGAGAGTTCTTTCCGGAATTCATCATAGCAAGCAGCAGCCAGAGTGGTAATCCTTTCTTGCTGATATGTCTCTGGTTCGATCCTCCGTTGCTGCGGATAAACATTATTATAATAATGAGGATAATTAAAAATATAAAAGGAGACAACCCCCCGGGAACTCCTCCTTTTGATTTACCATACTTATCAGGTGGATATTCACCGCTGGCAAGTGACATCAGAGTACTTGTTGCTTTGTCAAGTCCCTTGTAATAATTGTCGTTTTTGAATTCGGGTAAAATCTCATTGTCAACTATCTGAGCTCCGACAATATCCGGAACTACTCCTTCCAGGCCATAACCCGTGGCAATAAAGACCTCTCCCCCTGGTGATTCCGAAGTCTTTGCTTTGACAAGAATAAGGATCCCGTTATTAATCCCTTTCTGCCCAATGCCCCATTTTTCTCCGAGCCTCTGTGCATAATCAGCTTTGTCGTACCCATGAAGATCTGTAACAATTACAATGGCAATCTGGGTTGATGTGGAATCATTATAGGCTTCCAGCTTCTGCTCGAGCATTTCAGCCTCCTGACTGGAAAGCATTCCGGCGAAATCATTTACCAGTCTCGGAGGAACCGGTTTCTCAGGGAATTCCTGTGCTGCAGACCTGGCTGAAAAAATCAGGATTAGCAGGAAAACCTGAAATATTGATTTTAATAAACTGCTGTTCATAATTCCGCCGGTTTTTGAGGATCATCAAATGATATTTCATCAGGAAGTTCATTGATATCATCCTTACTGTGAGGAAAATGTTCCTTGAGCTGTCTTCCGGCCATAAGAATACCTTCTATAAGTCCTTCAGTGAATTTTTCACTTTTGAAATGTTTCTGAAGAACCCCTTTAATATTGTCCCAGAAGGTTTTCTGGACTTTTGAATTAATTCCTGCGTCTCCAATTATTGCAAACTCCTTGTTTCTGATTGCCAGATAAAACAATACTCCATTCCGGTCATCAGTTGTATGCATTCCGATCTTTCTGAAGATCCACGATGCCCGGTCAAGAACATTCCCTTTAAAACTGGTTTCAATATGAACCCTTATTTCTCCGGATGTCTCTTTTTCCGCCTCTTTTATCGCATCACGTATCTGCTCCTGCTGTTCTTTGGTAAAAAAGGTCGAGGCCTTAATTTTCATAATCTGAAATTGATTAAAACTTCACCTCAGGTGCTTTTTCAGCTCCTTCCATTGATTCAAAATACGGCTTGGTTGAAAATCCGAACATGCCGGCAAGTAAATTCTGGGGGAATCTTTTAATATAGGTATTGAATGAAAGGGCGACTTCGTTGAATTTCCTTCTCTCGACTGAAATTCTGTTTTCCGTACCTTCAAGTTCAACCTGCAAATCCCTGTAGTTTTGGGTAGCTTTCAGCTCCGGGTATTGCTCAACCACAACCATAAGTCTGCTAAGTGCCGAGCTCAGGCCGCTCTGAGCCTGCTGAAACTGCTGCAGGTTTTCGGCAGTCATTTTCGTTGGATCAATCGTTACCTGGGTAGCTTTTGCCCTGGCTTCGATTACCCTGGTTAATGTCTCCTGCTCAAAATTTGCAGCTCCCTTGACGGTGTTGACAAAGTTTGGAATAAGGTCAGCCCGTCGCTGGTATTGGGTTTCAACATTGCCCCACTGGCTGGTGACTGCTTCCTGCTGAGTGACCATTTTGTTATAAACTTTTGTACCCCAGGAGATAATTCCCAGTACGAACAGTACAATTAAAGCTCCGACAATAAGCCATATTATACAACCTTTTTTCATTTTGGTGATTTTTAAAATTTTATCAAAGTTAAGTAATATCTGAGAAATAGAGGGAAGTAAAGTTCCCAGGAATTTGGAATAAATAAAAATTCTTTAACTTTGAAATGCTGCATTGAAAAATCGTTAAATATGAAACCAGGAACATTTACTCAGATGTATGTACAGCTTGTTTTTGCTGTAAGGAACCGGGAATGTGTATTATTCAAATCAATCCGTCCCAGAATTTTTGAATATATAAGCGGAATTATAAGAGATCAGAAACATAAGTCAATTATTGTAAATGGGGTTTCTGACCATATACACATTTTATATGGACTTAATCCATCCATATCTGTTTCTGATACTGTTCATGATATTAAAAGAGGTTCTTCTGTTTTTATTAATAAGAATGGATTAGTACCGGGCAGGTTTTCATGGCAGGAGGGATACGGTGGCTTCACGTATAGCCGGTCGCAGATTGAAGATATTTATCAATATATAAAATGCCAGGAGGAACATCATAAAAAAAAGTCATTCAGGGAAGAATATCTGGCAGTTTTAAATCAGAATGAAGTCGATTATGATTCCAATTTTCTATTTGAGTTTTTTGATAATATATATTAGGGGAATTAATGTTTAATTTTAACGACAGACATTATCTGATCAAGGTCGGTTCCATAACCTCTACGAGGTAAAACATCAATCATACAGACCTACTTTTTTACAATACCATATGCCCTACGGGCAATTCAGATATCCGGAACATCTTTCCTATACAATGTATTGGTTATTGTCGAAAAACCATATTCAACATTCCATTCCGCGTAGCGGATATGGTTTTGTAGAAAAACCGATTCGCCCATATATTATTCCGCGTAGCGGATATGGAATTTCTTTTCCATAACCTCTACGAGGTAAAAATTAACCATACAGACCTCTTTTCTACAACACCCTATGCCCTACGGGCAATTCAGGTTTCCAGCAACATTTTCCTGTACAATATATTGGTCATTGTCGAAAAACGATATTCAACGATCCATTCCGCGTAGCGGATAGGGTTTTGTAGAAAAACCGATTCGCCCATTATTATTCCGCGTAGCGGATATGGATTTATTTTCCATAACCTCTACGAGGTAAAACATGAACTATACATTTTCTACAACACCATATGCCCTACGGGCAATTGAGATATCGGCAACATCTTTCCTAACAATGTATTGGTCATTGTCGAAAAACGATATTCAACGTTCCATTCCGCGTAGCGGATATGGTTTTGTAGAAAAACCGATTCGCCCATATATTATTCCGCGTAGCGGATATGGAATTCATTAAAAATTACATTTACGAATTCCATCACCATATTATAATACGGCTTTTAATACGGCTTTTAATACGGTGATTTATTGATTATCAATTACCTGAAGTCTAATATCTTACAGCCGATGCAACATTTATATACTGATGCATGTTGACTCACATCTGCATAGATTCTGAAAAAAATTTACATCAAAAGCCTGTCAGAATAAACAAACAATCATATTTCGGATCGAAATCCATTATTAAAATACCTATTTTTGATATATAAAATGCCCCTGATGAGAACAATTGCAATTGCTGCGGGAGGAGACTCCTCAGAATATGAAATTTCTGTAAAAAGTGCCAGAGAAGTTGAAAAGGCACTTTCATCAAAGTACAAGGTTTATATTATTATGATTCGCGGAACGAACTGGTACTGGGAAGATCAGAGAGGCAGGTATTATAATATTGACAAAAACGATTTCTCCCTAAAAAAGGATGATGGAAAAATACGGTTTGATGCTGTTTTCATTGCTATCCATGGGACTCCCGGTGAAAACGGACTCCTTCAGGGATATTTTGACATGATGCAGATCCCCTACTCGAGCTGCAGTGCATTTTGTTCAGCGCTGACCTTCAACAAGCAGGCATGCAAGCTTTTCCTAAAGGAGTACTCAATCCCAATGGCCGGTAATATACTTATCCGCAAGGGAGACATGACCGATATGTCATCGATCCTCACGAAAATCGGACTTCCGTGCTTTGTAAAACCCAACGACAGCGGATCTAGCTTCGGAGTATCGAAAGTCAATGTGAAGGAAGACTTGCCTGCAGCAATTGAATCGGCTTTCAGGGAAAGCAATGAGGTGATGATTGAAGCATTCATGAAGGGAAGGGAGGTCGCCTGCGGAGTTGTAAAAATTAAGGGTAAAGCTATTGTCCTTCCTGTTACCGAAATTATAAGCAAGAATGAATTCTTTGATTTTGAAGCCAAATATACCCCCGGGAAATCCGATGAGGTGACACCTGCGGATATGCCTCTAAAAATAACAAACGGGATTCAGGATCTAAGTTCACAGGTGTACGATCTTCTTGGCTGTAAAGGAATTGTAAGAGTCGATTTCATCGTCGTCGGAGATAAGCCTTATTTCCTCGAGATTAACACAATCCCCGGGATGACAGCTGAAAGTATCATTCCGAAACAGGCTCAGGCTGCGGGAATTGAAATATCTGAACTGTACTCTATGGTAATTGAAGATCTTTTTAACGGCGTGAAAGCATAAAGGCGTGAAGGCTTAATGGCTCAAGGCTTTTTTTAACGCACCGGTCGTAGTATAATATTTTGTGATCATTCCGGGGACCTCCCATGCCGGAAGCTTTCCATCCTTCAGATATTCAAGGAATCTTGCAGTTACCTGTCCGAAATGTTCTTCATGACTGACCCGGTATTTATTTGGTATATTGATTTTAAGTGTGTTATTATTAACTTTCTCTATCATCAGGCTGTCATAGGGAAGTGTCGTTAATACTTCTTGTCAGCTTTTCAGTGAAACTGCCAATTGTCTGTCCTTTAACATTTTCAAGGTAAAGCGTCGGAAGAAATTTTTCGTCTGCACTTTGCTTAATAATCAGGTCACATCCCGATCCATGCATCACCGAATAGTGGGTATCGCCGCTTCCTGCCGGGGGCATAAAATTCCATGTTACCGATACTTTTGCCCATATTCCTTTTATCTGGTATACTATCTCGCCATTGGAATATACATTCAGTTTACCGTCTTTAATATCTTTCTGCAGATAGCCAGGAAAATCTTCAAAGGCCGTGACGCCCCTGAATTCATCCCTTGAAATAATTGTCGGCCACCGTTTTGCAGAAACTATGTTTATATCTGAGGGATTCAGAATCTGCTCAGGAAAGCATTCCCATTGTATGAGGTCGACAAGGTGGGTTGTTACATCGACAATACCTTCTCCCTGCTGTTCAACGTCAAAGAACCATGCAGGACGCTGTAACGGAACACCAGAAACTATTTTTGAAAAATGGTGGACACTGATCTTGGTTACAGCAGGCTCTTCTTTGGTTCCTGAAATAAGCTTTCCGAAAACCTCTTCATTTTGTGACAAAAGCTTCTGCAAAATAGATGTAATTTCAAATCTTTCTGTCATGATGTCATAAAGCAATACGCCTTTTTCTTTTGCAGTGCTGAAAGCCTGTTCAAGCCTGGGAAACTCATCAGGCGATATGATCATTGGCTTGTCGGCCAGGACATTAAGTCCTGCATTAATTGATCCGGTAATATAATCAGCCTTCTTCCTGTTATTCCCTGACAATACAACAACATTACCTGCCTTTTCAGTGATCATCTTTTCAAAGAAATCATCACCCGTGTAAACTATCTCATTCCATGATGTCGGATTAACATCCCTTGTATTATAAGATTCTATCCTTGCAAGATGCTGTTGAAGATCAGGGCCATCCGGGGCATAAACATGCACTGCAGGGGAAACCTGAGGATACATTGTTTTTTGTACAAGGGCCGCATGGAAATGTCCCGGATCAACAGTAATCAGATTTACATCATAATTGCTTTCCATAGTTTCAAGTAGTTTTTCGCCAGATGGTTTTTTCGATCCCCCTGATCCGCAGGACATCAGCATCAGTGCCGGAAGAATTAGAAGAAAGAACTTTTTCATAATTTTTAAATTGTTTTGGCTTCGGGATTTATTATCTGCAGGTAATATCATTATTGTTTTTCTACAGCATTGAGCATGCTTTTACTGCTTTGATAAATGCAACGATGTTTTCGTTTTTCACATCCGGCGGCATTCCTCCTCCGGCTGACCAGATTATATTGTCATGAACATCAATCTCACCGAATGCTTTTTTTACAGCGGCATCCACCTGATCGGGAGTTCCTGCAGCCAGTACGTCCCTTGCCGGAACATTACCGACAAGAATTACGTTGGAACCCGACAGATGACGTATCTCGCCAAGGGAATGATTAAAAGAGAAGTTAAACATGTTCACTCTCATCTCATTCAGATTTTTCGCAGTTATCAATCCATCAGCGTCATTATGCAGAAACCGGATCCTGGCACCTGTGCTTGAGAATATTTTCCTGAAATAGGGAGCCACAAACTCACTGAATTCTGCTTCTCCTACAAAACCTATTATATCGTCGAGGATAAGAACTCCGTCAATGGAAGGAAAACACTCTCTCTGCCACGCAAGCCAATCACAGATAAATCCGGTTATTTTCCTCAGTAACCTGTGAGATCCTTCCGGATCTAGAGCCAGGGCTATCATAAATTCAGTGGTTCCCATCAGGAAGCTTGCAATGTTAAGAGGTCCGCGTGCAACTGCAAACCTGATATTGTGATCGGCCTCTTTTATTGCGGGCTCACAGTATCTAAGCCTGTTGATCATGAACGGTAATAATCCGTCAGTTTTGACATTAGGCTGAGGTAACCTGTCGGCATCTGAAATGTCAGCAAGGATTTTTTCCGCATGAGGAAGATTATCTTCCAGAAATATCATCCTTGAACCGAACGCAGATGGTTCGGTGCACATTCCGTATTCAGACCAGAATCCAGGTAAAAACCAGACCTCGGGAAAGGTGTTGACTACCCTCAGATTTGATTTGAGCCACTGCTCATCTGATGAATAATAATCAATCTTCGATATCCCGTACCATCCTGGTATCCAGGGACTATCTATAATAAAACCGACAGGCTGGTAACTAAGTTTTTTACCTTCAATCAAAGAAATCAGATCGTTCCAGAAGGGATTTCGCATCGCGAGGTCAGATTAGTCTGATTAAGTTCAGACAATAAATTTGATAATTAATTTTTAGAGAAAAAAATTTATTATCCTTATATTGAAGACATCAATCTTAAACCTCTTTGAATCTCTGTGTCTTCTCGGTGGAACTCTGTGAAAGTTTCTCTTAGTTACACAGAGAACACCGAGAAGTCACAGAGGGTCACAGAGTAAGAAGAATTATAATTTCAAAGTTTCAAGCCTGTACGAATCAATCGGATCGCATGTACAAATCAGGTTGCGGTCGCCGTAACCGTCATCTATTCTCCCGACAGAAGGCCAAAATTTATTCTCAACCACCCATTTGAGCGGGAAAGCTGCTTTCTGCCTGTCGTATTGGTGGCTCCATTCGTTTGCTGAAGTGACTTTAACTGTATGCGGAGCATTATGCAAAACATTATCATCCCTGTCTGCTTTCCCGTCCTTTATCTCCCGGATCTCTTTCCAGACAGATTTCAAAGCGTCAATGAACTTATCCAGTTCCCGGAGTGATTCAGATTCAGTGGGTTCAACCATCAATGTTCCGTGTACCGGAAATGATAGTGTCGGTGCATGGAAGCCATAATCCATCAGTCTTTTCGCTATATCTGATTCTGTTATACCTGCTTCTGCTTTAAAGTTACGGCAGTCAAGAATCAGTTCATGGGCGACGAAACCCATCGTTCCGGTGTAAAGAGTATTGTACCAGCCCTTGAGGGAGGAGGAGATGTAGTTAGCATTTAGAATTGAATAAATTGTTGCCCTGGTCAGTCCTTCAGCCCCCATCATCATTATATAAGCATGTGAAATTGTAAGTATCTGACCGCTTCCGAACGGAGCTCCGGCAACTGCAGTAATACCATGGCTGCCGCCTGTCTTTATTATCGGATGGGACGGCAGGAATTCCGCAAGCCTGTCGCTGACAAGAACAGGGCCCACTCCAGGTCCTCCGCCACCGTGAGGAATTGCAAATGTCTTATGGAGGTTGAGATGGCAAACATCAGCCCCGATATGGCCCGGATTAGTTAGTCCAACCTGCGCGTTCATATTTGCTCCATCCATATAAACCAGACCGCCATTCTCATGAATTATGTCGGACATCCTTGTAACAGCTGCCTCAAACACGCCGTGAGTTGATGGGTATGTGATCATAAAAGCTGCAAGGTTGTCTTTGAACTGCTCCGCTTTCAACTGAAGGTCTTCAACCTTTATGTTCCCTTTTTCGTCGCATTCCACAACAACAACCTGACTTCCCGCCATGACAGCGCTGGCAGGATTTGTTCCATGAGCTGATGACGGGATCAGAACAACATTCCTGTGCCCCTCTCCCCTGCTTCTGTGATACGCCCTTATGATCATCAGTCCTGTATATTCACCCGCGGCCCCTGAATTTGGCTGAAATGATATTGCAGGAAAACCGGTAATCTCCTTCAGACATTCCCCTAGTTCATCCATAACCTGGTAATAACCGAGTGCCTGGTCAGCCGGGACAAATGGATGTATGTTGCCGAATTCAGGCCAGCCCATTGCAAACATCGAGGTCGCGGGATTAAGCTTCATTGTACATGAACCGAGTGATATCATGCAGTGGGTAAGTGAAAAGTCCTTCCTTTCCAGCATCTTGATATACCTCATCATCTCTGTTTCGCTGTGATACAGGCTGAATGCAGGGGCCGTCAGAAAGCTGGATTTTCTGATGAACATATCCTCTACAACCTTGCAGCCGCAAAATGATTCAACTGTGCCGGAATCCTTTTCAGCAGCCTTTGCAAAAATCCCGACGATGGTGTTGATTTCCTTTAAGGTTGTGATTTCGTCGGTGCTTAACATTACGTGGTTTTCATCGGGATAGAAAAAGTTAATCTCTTCTTTTAATGCAAGGTTCTTGATTTTTTCCTGAGGAATATTTTCAGGAAGTACAATATTAAGAGTGTCGAAGAATTGAGAATTAAGCTGAGTATATCCAAGTTTCTGTAATTCTCCGTCAATGGTACACGCTGCCTGCTGAATATGGTGAGCAATATTTCTGATACCTTCAGGTCCGTGATATTGGGCATACATCCCTGACATAGTAGCCAGAAGAGCCTGTGCAGTGCAGATATTTGATGTGGCCCGTTCACGTTTAATATGCTGTTCCCTTGTCTGAAGGGCCATCCTTAAAGCATGATTGCCCTGTGCGTCAATAGAGACTCCGATTATGCGCCCGGGCATGCTTCTTTTCAGTTCATCCCTTGTGGCAAAAAATCCGGCATGGGGACCTCCAAAACTCATTGGAAGGCCGAATCTCTGGTTTGAGCCTACAACGATATCTGCTCCCCATTCTCCCGGAGGTGTCAGAACAGAAAGGCACATAAGGTCGGCGGCAACACCAACCAGTGCACCTGCAGAATGTGCTTGATCAGTAAAATCCTTATAGTCCCTTATCTGACCTGAGGCAGCCGGATACTGAAGAAAGGCTCCGAAAAAGGTATCATCAAACGCCACCGTGTCATGTTTTCCGATGACAAGGTCGATGCCAAGCGGACCGGAACGGGTAGTAATTACGTCCATTGTCTGAAGGAAAATATCCTCATCAACAAAGAACTTTTTCACCCCTGATTTTACTGCCTGCCGGGATCTGGAATTGAACATCATTATCATGGCCTCTGCAGCAGCAGTTGCTTCATCGAGAAGTGAGGCGTTTGCGATCTGCATCCCGGTAAGCTCGATTATCATTGTCTGGAAGTTAAGCAGGGCTTCAAGCCTGCCCTGTGATATCTCAGCCTGATAAGGTGTATACGACGTATACCATGCAGGATTTTCAAGTACATTCCTGATAACCACTGATAACGGAGCTACTCCGTAATAGCCCTGCCCGATAAACGACCGGAACAATTTATTCTTCAATCCGATCTTCCTGATGTGTTTAAGGTATTCGAATTCGGTCATGGCATCCGGAAGCCTTAGTGGCTTTTCAAGTCTTATATTTTGCGGAACAGTTTTGTCAATTAATTCATCCAGTGATCCTGCACCGACGACTTTAAGCATCTGAGCCAGTTCAGATTCACGGGGACCGATATGACGGCTGGCAAATTGATCTGAATGCATTTATAGAGTTTTAGTATTAATAAATTTAAGGCAAATGAATTTAGAGCACTGCGAAAATAGTAATAAGAAAGAATTTAAAAAACCGGAAGTATCATCTGTGAATAAAATAAGGATTGGATTCCAATTCGTTTCTTATCAAGGTCTGTTCCCCATGGCCGGGATAAACAACTGTGTCGGGGGGGAGGGTGAATAATTTGTTCTTTATACTTGAAATAATTGTATTAAAATCACCGCCAGGAAGATCTGTCCTTCCTATACTTCCTGCAAACAGGGCATCACCTGTAAAAACAGCATTATCCTTTTTGCTGTAAAAAGCCAGGCTTCCGCGTGAATGTCCGGGTACATGAACTGCCACAAGATCAGTATTTCCGAATGTTACTTTCTGGCCATCTGTCAAATAGCCTGCCGGGTCAGGTGGAGTTTCCATTGACAAGCCAAACATAATGGCGTGGTAAACTGCATTTTTTCTGTTTGGCTCATCTTCTTTATGAAAGAACGAACCGAGGCCGTATTTTTCAAGGATGAATCCGTTCCCGAAAACATGATCAAGATGGCAGTGAGTATTAAGCAACAGTACCGGCTTCAGGTTTTTTTCCAGAATAAGATCTGTCAGTACACTGAATTCATTCCTGTCGTAACATCCGCAATCAATTATTGCACAATCGCCTGATTGATCGGCAAGAATATATGTATTTACCTCGATGGGATTGAAAACAAGCTTGTAAATTTCCATGTTTGATTAGTTTCCGTTGGCTGTTCCTTTGAGCATCGGGACAAAGACGAAACTTCCATGGTTGGAGTAATCAAATTTATCCTCTTCTGAACGCTGAACCAGGGTCATCACCTGCGAAATACTTGAGCCGACGGGGACTACAAGCCTTCCCCCGATCCTGAGCTGTTTGAGCAATTTCTCAGGGATTTCGGATCGTTGCTGCTGTTACCACGATACCATCAAAAGGTCCGTATTGTGGTTTCCCTTCATATCCGTCACCAAAGAAAAAATCCGCAGAGTAACCAAGAGACGATAAAGTCAGTTGTGCCTTGATGAACAATTCCCTGAAACGCTCAATAGTATAGACTTTAGCTCCCATCTCAGCCAGAATTGCAGTCTGATAGCCCGATCCGGTACCTATTTCCAGGATCTTATCTTTTTTTTTAACCTTCAGCAGGGAAGTCTGAACAGCAACAGTGTATGGTTGAGAGATGGTTTGTCCTGAAGAGATAGGAAATGCTTTGTCAATATATGCATGGCTAAGAAAGGCAGGATCCATGAAATCGTGACGCGGGACAGTGTTAAATGCTCTCAGGACTTCTTCGTCGGTTATTCCTTTCCGCCTCAGTTCCTCTACAAGTTTCTTTCTTTTGCCCTTTGCTTCAAATGAATCTGTCATCTCGGTTTCCCTGGTCTCTTTCGAAATAACAAAAATAGAAAAATTGTAGTTCAATGGATGGACCTTCAGTTAAAAGAGCTTACACAGAGTGACTCAGAGCAAACTTTCATCTCAGACTGAATTTCCCTAAATGCTTATAAAGCGGCCCGGTTTGCATAAGTATGCTCTCGAAGAGGATTACTTCCTTAACAGGCACTGTCTGGAATTCAGTTTCCCTGTATCTTTCCAGAATATTTTTCAGCTTTCCTGCATCTGAAATTGACCTTATCCTGCCAATTGTGAGATGAGGCCGGAAAAGGCGGTCTTCAGCATTAAAACCTGTTTCTTTCAATCCGCTGGTTATTATGCTGCTTAATTCAGACAATCTTTCAGAGGATCTGATGCCTGCCCAAATTACCTTTGGATCATTGTAGTTTTTAAAGATTCCCGCTCCGGTCAGCACAAATTCGAACTCTTGGAAACCGGCACATTTATCTTTTAGCATGGCCCCAAGTTTCTTTATCTGTTTTTCTTCTGTTTCCCCGAGAAAAGCGAGGGTCAGGTGGATATTTGCAGGATCGACCCATTTTATTTTTTCTGATGCCAGTAAAACTTTAAGGGTTGATATCATTCTGAGCAGTTCTCCTCCGGCATCGGCTTTAATTGCGATAAAGACTCTTTTCATTCCGGATAATATTAAATTGTCGGTCAGAGATTACCTGATTCTATTTCGTGAAGGATTATTTCTATTATAGCATCTTTGCCATAAGGATCATATTCTTCCTTGAGGTTTGTTCCAAAGATCCGTGCAATGCTTTGCCAGAAGGCAGCTGAAAAGGTTCCGCGGTACTTGCGGATCAAATCATAGGAGGTATTCAGTGTTTCCCTGTCGATAAGCTTTATCAGCAACCTGCCCTGTGTTATTGTCATATCCCGTACGTCATCTTCGTATTCACCAAAGACATTCTTCTCGACCTGGCGGAGATATTTCTTTCTTTGTTTATCATCCGATATTTTTTCGAGTTCCTTATTGATACTGTCCAATCTTGATCTTACTATTAATGCATAAGGATAAACCTTTTTAAGGTTATAAACCATCCGTTCATATCTCCAGAACGGGAATTTTTTCGATGTAGCAGGACGACCAATAATGACCACTTCCTTGATGTCTATTTCCGGCAGCTTTAGTCCATTCCGGTCGGTTGTATGCAGACCGAAATAATTGGCGGGAAGAGTATCAGTTTTATGAGTGGATGTATCGATCTGTCCTGATAATCCTGCCAAATAAACAAATGATAATATAACAGAATAAAGTATTTTCACCTTCCATCCGGATATTCTGCAAAGTTATCAAATAACAGGCCATTTTAAGATACCTGTTGCATATGATGATTAATTATGGAAGATTCAGATAATAACTATTCGGATGCAATTTTCAGGTTTTTGTTGACCGTTGATAGCCAGTTTGGGGAAACTGAGAACTTACACGGAGGTCCACAGAGGCTACAGGGAGAACCACAGAGATAAATTCATAATGCTTTGGTTCAGCTCTATGCCCTATTCTCCTGGTGTGCTAAACAAATTTTTGCTTTTAGTCAAACTGCTTCCTAAATTTGATATAGGAATTAAATTATGCGATAGTTAACTTAAGTTGCTTGTTGCTAGTTTCAGGTTGCAGGTTGATTGACAAATTAAATCCTTAGGAAACAGCAACGAGTAAAAAAAACCAGCAACTAAGATTGCCTTAACAGAAAAGGATAAAATATAGGGTAAAACCATGTTAATCTCCGACAGGATACCGATTACTGTAGGTGTTGTAGGTCATCTCGATGTCATAACAACTGATGATCAAAAATTGCAGATCGAAAACCTGTTCAAGGATCTGGCAGCAGGTTATCCCAATTCTCCGATTTACCTGTTTTCATCGATTGCAGAGGGGGCAGACAGATATGTTGCCAACATTTTCCTGGATCTTAAAGAAAAGAATGAGGATTACAAAAAAAGATTTGAACTGATAGTTCCGATGCCGTTTGAAACAGAAGAGTATAAGAATGACTTCAGCGAAGCATCTGACAGGGAGTTTGATGAATTGTTGAAAAAGGCAAAAAGGAGTTTTTGTGTAGGGTATGATAATAGCAAAGAAATTGACAGGCCACAGCAATACTTGAAAACTGGCAAGCTTGTGGCAGACAGTTCATTAATATTGATTGCTTTATGGGATGGAGAAGCGGGCAAAAAGGGAGGAACTGCAGATATTGTAAAACACAAAATCACAGGGGATGATGATACTGTGGCTGAAAGCACATTTGAGTATGACGGGACAGTTTTTATTTTACCCAGCAAAAGGGCAAAATCGCCATATCCGGTTTCCCCGGGTATCAGTAATAAGGAGGCATTATCGCTAAATCATATTTTAAAAGATCCTGTATTAAAAGATGCCCTCGAAAAAATTGAGGAGATCAATTCAGATTCATCTGATATTGAACAAGCCGAATTTGAAGAATCACAGTCTTATCTCTTTAACACTCCTGAAAAACTCAGTACGCCTCAGAAGTTGATCTTAAAGTGGTATTCAATAATGGATTTATTGTCGTTGCATTTCAGGAAAAGAGATATTTTCATTACAATTTGCCTTTTCTTACTGGGTTTGTTTTTAATCATTGCTCTTGAGGCTTACTCCAACATAATATTCGAGAGATGGATTTTAATCATCGCAATGATTATTCTTGCCGGCGCCACACTTGTTTATTTTTATTCAAGATCAACCAGCAATCATAAAAAATATTTATATAACAGGACACTGGCTGAAGCTTTAAGGATTCAGTTTTACTGGAATATCGCAGGAATAAATAAAAATGTATCCGATTATATTTTACGGATACACCGGAAGGAATTCACCTGGGTAAAGCATATTCTTTCAGCTGCCTACGGTATTTCCTACAATAACGGATCAATATCTTCACAAACTATAAATGATCTGACAGATAACTGGGTAAAAAATCAGGCTGGTTTCTTTGAATCAGCAATCAGGAAGATGACAAAGCAAATAAGCTTTTACCACATGATTTCAAATATATCCTTTGTAACTGCATTCATTCTCCTGGGATCTATCGTAATTTTTGGTGAATTCTATGAAACAAACAATTACCTGAACTGGTTGCTGGTAATTATTGGCACATTAATAGGAGTGTTTGCTTTGATCAAAGCTTATATCCAGATGAAAGGTTATGAGCCGCTGGTGAATCAGTACGAACTGATGCATGTTATTTACCAGAGGGCTGAATCGAAGATAAATGAAGTGAATCATCTGCCGATGGACAATAATGAGAAGCAATCATATCTTAAAGAGTTGTTCTTTGTTATCGGCAAAGAGGCACTGATTGAGAATGGTAACTGGTACCTGATTTTTAAGGAGAAAGAACCGGAGGTTGAGGGTATTTAGAAATTGTTACGAGACGCGTATATTATTTTTTGCTTTTGGCCTGACGAAGGTTTAACTTTGATATAGAATAAAACAGATCTTTGAAAAACTCTTATAAAATCCTCATTTACAATGGCAAGCATTATTCCTGGTTATGAGTATGACATTTTCATAAGCTACCGCCAGAAAGACAACAAGTATGACGGCTGGGTTACTGAATTTATCGATCATCTGAAAAGAGAGATTGAAGCAACTTTCAAGGAAGATGTCTCAATATATTTCGATGAAAATCCGCATGATGGATTGCTTGAGATCCATAATGTCGATAAGAGCCTTGAGACAAAGCTCAAATCAGTGATCTTTATCCCTGTCATTTCACAAACCTATTGCGATCCGAAAAGTTTTGCCTGGCAAAACGAATTTGTTGCATTTAATAAAATGGCCGGCTCCGATCCGATTGGAAGAGACATTAAACTTGCAAGCGGTAATGTCTGCAGCCGGATCATCCCTGTGAAGATCCATGACCTGGATGCTTCTGACACTGAACTTATAGAGAAAGAAATGGGTTGCAGACTTCGTGCAATCGAATTTATCTACTCGAGCGCAGGTGTCAACAGACCTTTAAAACCAGCTGATAATCCGGATAAAAACCTGAACAAAACCTTTTACCGTGATCAGATCAATAAAGTAGCAAACGCGGTAAAAGATGTAATATATGGTATCCACCCTGATCCCAGGAAAAGGGCAACAAAATCATATCAGACAGGGGCAGGTCCCGGATATAACAAGTTCTGTCTCTGAATCAATTCCTGAAAAAGCTGTTCACAGGATGCGCCTCTCCGGGAAGACCATTCTTTTTGGGGCATCTGGGAATACTGCTGCTGGCAGTACTTTTGATTTTTGTTCCCAAATTAATTAACAGGCAAAAATCCGGACTGGCAGCCACTGAAATAATCAAAAAAGCCATCGCTGTTTTACCGGTCTCAAATCTGACAGGGAATTCCGAACTGCAATACATTGCTGATGCCATTCAAAGTGATATAAGCGGTAAGCTAAATGGCATCAGTAGCCTGATAGTAAGGCCAGACCAGTCTACATTGCAGTTCAGGAACAGCGAAGAACCTGTTCAGCAGATAGCTAAGAAGCTAAGTGTAAATAACTTAATTCAGTCGACAATTAAAGGAACTGAAGACAATCTTCAGGTAGAAGTTCGCTTAATTGAAGCTTTTCCGGAAGAAAGAAACATCTGGAGTTCTATATTTATTTACAAATGGAACAGCATCAGTGAGATTTACCGTGATATAATCAGCAAAATTGTTGACGCAGCCCAGGTTAAGCTTACAGTTCAGGAATCAAAAAACATGGCTCTTGCTCCAAAACATAATACAGATCTCTTAAAAGCCTGCAGACTGGGAGATTATTATATGAAACTTATGACCCCTGAAGGATTTGAAAAGGGATTAAAGTACTACAATGAAGCCATGGCAATTGATCCTTTAGATCCATTGCCTTATCTGGGACTGGCCCGAGGTTACGGCGAATCAGGACATGGAGCCGGACTCGGAGTTGATGCCCCTAACAGAGCAAGGGATTATGCACTCAAGGCGCTTGAACTTGATTCGACACTGTCAGATGCATATGCGATTCTGGGCCACTGGAATCTCTATAAAGGCTGGGATTTTGATAAAGGGGAGAAATATCTAAAACACGCAATTGAATTGAACCCAAACGATGCCTTTGCCCACTGCCATTTAGGCTGGTTATATTGTGCTTCTTTAATTCCTGGTACACGTTATTCAAGAGACTTCAAGATCGAGGATGCATTTACAGAAATGAAAAAGGCAGTCGAAATATCTCCGACTGAAACTATATACCAGGGCTACCTGGCCTGGCTTTATAATTTTGCAGGTCGTTTTGAAGAAGCGATAAATGAATCACGTAAAACTCTACAGCTCGATCCAAATTATACTATGGCATATTTTGTAATGGGATCATCATATACTGAAATGGGAATGAACTATGAAGCAATTGAGGCGCATAAGAAAGGGATAGCAATAAGTCCTGATTATATAGATGGTTTAGGTGTCGCCTATGCACGCGCCGGGCAGAAAGATAAAGCTCTGGAAATAGTAAAAGAACTTGAAAAATGCATGGATTCATGGTGGTGTGCTGCTGGTGTCGCTGGTATCTATTCAGCACTTGGTGAAAAAGATAAAGCTATTGATGCTCTTGAAGTTGAATATAAACTTGGCGGAGATTTTGCACCATTTATTCCAGCAAGCTCGATCTTTAAACCACTCTTTAATGAGCCAAGATTTAAAGAACTTGTGAGCAGATTTAATTTCCCAAAATAACATAGAGGAATATTGAAAAGCAATTTGGTTTAAATTTCCTTTGTAAAGCCTGTTCAAAAAGCTAAATTTGAGGAAAGCGTTTTTTATGGCACCGCAGATTGAAGATCTTGAGGATCATTGTAAATACAGGCAAATACTTAAGGTTCCATACGATGAGCTGGTACCGTTTATCCTGGATTATATCAGAAGAAGATCCGGCCTGATGATTTTTTTCTGGTCAGCATGCATATTCTTCCTGGGAATTGCGGTTATCGTCCGGCTGAATATAAGCGGTTATTTTCCCCTGAAAAATATATTCCTGCACACTATACTTGGATTTATTGTCTTTCCTGTTTTGTATATTCCATTTCATGAATTATTGCATATAATACCATATTATCTTACAGGTGCCAGAAAGATAAGGGTCGTAATGGATCTGAAACAGTATATGTTCTATGTTACTGCTCACAGGCACGTTGCAACCCCCAGTCAGTTCAGGGTTGTAGCGTTAATCCCGTTTATTGTTACGAGCATCGTTCTGCTTATCCTTGTCCTCTATCTTCCCGGGTTATGGAAATGGAGCCTTTCACTATTGCTCTTTATACATGCAACAATGTGTGCCGGCGACTTTGCAATGCTTAATTTCTACAGGGTGCACCGGGGTAAGAAGATCTATACCTGGGACGATGCCGATCAGAAAATCGCATATTTTTATCAGGAGATATAAGCCTCCCATCTCCCAGCTATTTATAATGCCCTCTTATGGGAGTTGGTTGTGAAATAAAGGAAGTAAAAATAAAATCTCCGCGAAAATCTGCGCGATCTGCGGGAAAAAAGAAGAATCTCCGCAGATTTGGCTGATTTGCGCAGATAATAAATTTCAAATAATTAAATCAATTAATATGAAAAAACTGATTATCATTATTTTACTGTTTATTGTGGCTGTTATAGCCGGTTTTGGTCAAAGGAAAATTGTTAATCTTCCTGATCTTCCCGGCTATGTCACTCTCAAGTGCGATTTACATATGCACACCGTTTTTTCTGATGGTAATGTCTGGCCAACTGTCAGGATCGATGAAGCACTCCGGGATGGACTTGATGCTATTGCGATTACAGATCACCTCGAATACAACCCGAAGGATGATTACGTCCCGGTCGACCATAATGCAGCGTGGAAAATAGGAGAAAAATACGCAGCCGACCGCAATTTTATCCTCATTCACGGCACAGAGATAACCCGCAAGATGCCTCCGGGTCATTTCAATGCATTGTTTATCCAGGATGCTTCCCTGCTGGCTGTTGATTCTGTTATGGACGCATTTGATGCTGCTATTAAACAGGGAGCATTCCTTCAATGGAACCACCCCGGCTGGAAATCCCAGGAACCGGACGGGATTCCAAAAATTTACCCAATACACAAGACCCTTCTTGAAAAGGGTTGGATCCATGGAATTGAGTTTTTTAACGATAATGAATATTACCCCCTGGTTTTGACATTCTGTAAGCAGTACAATCTTGCAGTTACAGGGAACAGCGATAGTCATGGAGTTATCAGTGAAGATTACCCGAAATCATCATGGACAAACAGACCAATGACGCTTGTTTTTGCAAAAGCGCGAACTTCTGATGCACTTAAAGAAGCATTATTCGCGGGTCGGACACTTGTATATTTCGGCGACAGAATTGCTGGTAAAGAAGAGTATTCCCGGCCGTTCTTTTATGAGTGCATCTCGGTTGGAAAACCATTTGCTGAAAATGAGAAAAGCATCTTCTTTGAAGTGACCAACAAATCGGATGTACCTTTTTATTTGGTTAACGGAATCTCCGATGCTCCTGCATCAATTACACTGGCAGCAAATGCTGTTACAAGAGTTGTTGTAAACAAAAAGGTAACTTCTCCCCTGACTTATGATGTAAAAAATATGCTTATCGGAGAAGATGAGGTTTTAAAAGTTGAATTAAGGTACTAGCCCCATCCCCCCTAAAGGGGGTGAAATCCAGCGGATTTTCTTAGCGGCACTCTGTGAAGGTTCTTTCTAGCTACACAGAGTCACACAGAGCATGCACAGAGCTACACAGAGTTCTACTCTATAACCTTTCCTTGGCCAGTTTCAGAACATCATCGTCCTTTGTAATGGGGCGAATTCTAAAGGAGTATTCATATTTCTTGCCGAGCAGCCTGTACTGGGGATGTATCTGAGCGCCCCATGAGTCATCGCCTCCAACTCCCATTTGCCCCAGGTCAACATTCAGGTTGACAAATTCACGCGGTTTTACGTTATTTGTATGAGTGTTTGCACTTTTTGCATCTTTCCTGTACTGTGATAGTTTTCCCGGCGATTCAAAATCATCATGGATGTTTTTCAGTGCGGCAAAGCAGAAGAGCGGATCACCGCTGACAAGAAGGCCATTTCCCTGCTCATCTGTAAGAGTCAGCCAGCGAGTATCGGTTTTATATCCATTTTCCTGCGGACGGATATAGGGAACATACTGATCATCGACACTGCTTTCGTATAAACCCACATCAGCTGATGTTTTTCTGTCAACATAGTTTTCGTGCGGACCCCGGCCAAACCATTTAAGGTTCATCATCTCCTCAGGAAGCTGCATTTGCATGCCCATTCTAGGAATCTCAGGCACATTTTCGGATAGTTTTGCAAACTGATTTTTGATAATTACGTCGGCAGAACTATAGATTGTATAAGTTGTCACATAACCGGCAATCTTTTCCCCCTTATTTCCCGGAATATCATAAACAAATGTCACAACAACCTTCCCCATTTCAGGCTGGCTGATATTAGCTTTTTTGATCACTGTTTTTTCACCGGCTTTTTTCCATACGCCAAGTTTCTGATCCATGTCATATCCATAGTCGTTGTCCGTTGGCGGTCTCCAGAAATCCGGTTCAGGCCATTTACTGATCAGGCTTATTCCTTTATAGGTAAATGATTCCATCCTTCCTTTTTCGAGATCAAATACAACTTTCAGATCACTGCCGCTTACTTCAAATTTTTTGCCAACAGTATTGGTCTGAAGCACAGCAAGTTCATCTCTTTTTACCGGAACAGGTTTTCCCTCTTCCGGTAGTTTAAACTGTGCTGTTGCGTAAATATGATCTTCGGGAACATAATTCCACTCATCAGTGCGGGATACCCGTATGTTCAGGAAATATTCCGTTCCCGGTGCAGGCTCAATTCCTGTAACAGGAAGGTTTATTACGGTGTCTTTTCCGGGATTGAGACTGGTAGTGAATTTTCCTGATTTCACTGCCACTCCATCGGAGACTACGTCCCAATCGAAGCTGAATTCCGAAAGGTCGGTGAAATCATACTTGTTTTTGATCTTTATCAATCCTCCGGACAGATTGACAGGTTCAAAACCTACATACTGATAAACCTTTTTAACTTCATTTAGTCCGGGTTTACCTGTTCTGTCTGGCCAGGTCAGGCCGTTAATGCAGAAGTTACCATCGCTCGGCACGCCTTCTTCTCCGAAATCACCTCCATAAGCCCAGTATTTTTCCCCATTTTCGTCGGTCTGCAGTATACCCTGATCAACCCAATCCCACACAAAGCCACCCTGCAGTTTCGGATACTTTTCAATCACATCCCAGTAATCCTGAAGATTACCTGTTGAATTCCCCATGGCATGAGCATATTCGCACAAAATCAGCGGCCTGTCGTTCTTCGGATTCTTTGCGTACGCTTCTATCTCCTCAATCCTGGCGTACATCGGACAATAAATATCCGTGTGCCTTTCAGGGGCATTTGTACTTTTTTCAGCTCTTTCATACTGGACAGGACGTGTATCATCCCTTTGTTTGGTCCATTTATAATTGCTGAGGAAATTGTGTCCGTCACCAGCCTCATTCCCAAGTGACCAAATAATTACCGAGGGGTGATTTTTATCCCTTTCAACCATCCGCTGCATCCTGTCGAGATGTGCTGCAGCCCATTCGGGCTTGTCGGCAAGAGTAACATCCTTGTCATATCCGATCCCATGTGATTCAATGTCGGCCTCATCAATGAGATAAAGCCCATATTTATCACACATGTCATACCATAACTCCTGCTGCGGATAATGCGAGGTTCTTACCGCATTTATATTGTTGCTTTTCATTACCCTGATGTCCTTCAGTATGGTAGCTTCGTCAATAACATGACCGGTAACATCATTATGTTCATGCAAATTTGTGCCCTTTAAACGTACTGCAATTCCGTTTACAAGAAGCTGCGAATTAATTATTTCAACCTTACGGAATCCTATTTTTGAACTTACACTTTCGAGAGTATTTCCAAAATTATCCTTCATGGTCAGAACAAGAGAGTAAAGATCCGGGGTTTCGGCGGTCCATTTTTTTATACCCGGTAACTCTTTTGCAAAATTTAATCCAGCTTTGTTATCTGTTAGTTTTATATCTTTTGATTCAGAGTATATCTTCTGACCGTCATCAAAAAGTGAAGCGTCAATAGAAAAATTATCATTACTGTTTTCTGCAGATGCAACTGAAACACCGAGATTCAGTAACCCGTCTGAGTATTTATTCTCAAGATCGCCTTTTGCAAAAAAGTCGCGGATATAGGTTTTTGGGCGGGCATGAAGAAACACAGTCCGCTGGATACCGCTTAGCCTGAAAAAGTCCTGATCTTCCAGGTAACTTCCATCCGACCATCTGTAGACTTCTACTGCCAGGGAGTTCTTTCCCTTTTTGACATATTTCGTAATATTGAATTCTGCGGGTACTTTGCTGTCCTCACTATAACCAACGAGCTGTTCATTAACCCATACATAAAATGCAGAACTCACTGCACCAAAATGCAGGAAGATCTCTTTATTTCTCCATTCTGATGGTAGATTAAATGTTCGTTTGTATGAACCCACGGGATTCCATTTATGATCTATGAATGGTGGGTTATTTTCAAAGGGATAGGTAATATTTACATATATCGGAACATCATACCCCTTCATCTGCCAGTTTGAAGGTACCTCAATATCTTTCCAGTCGCGTGTATCATAGTCATCTTTGAAAAACCAGTAAGGCCGTTTATCAGGTGAATCAACATAATGGAATTTCCACAATCCGTCCAGTGACATATAGTTAGGTGATTTTGACTTATCCGCTTCAAGGGAAGATATTTCATCCGGAAAACTTATCATGGTAGCATGAGGAGCTTCCCTGTTCTGGTTGAACATTTCGGGATTCTCCCAGTCGCGGGGTTCTTTTTCAGTGAAGGCAACACCTTCATATTTGCTGTATTTTTTGCACGAAGTAAACAGAAGAGCTGTCAGAAGAAGAAAAAAGTACAGTTTTTTCATAAGTATCTGATTAAAAAATTATTCAAACCTAATAGAACGCAGTTCGGCCTGTATATCAATTTTATCTTCCTGAAAACCTGAAACCGGCTGAAAACTGTAAAAAGTTATTAAACCATGGATCAACATATAAAAGTTCTGTTGTTGCTGAAGATATTCCGAAGACATATCTGACCGTCAGGTTCACATGATTAGGCAGATTTGCTTCAACGCCGCACGCCACTCCAAAATCTGTTGTCCTGTAATAATCATTTATTTTAGTTTTTACACCTGTTTCGAGGTCTTTCTGCATTGCCCTTACCCGTAATCCGATCTGAGGTCCGGCATGAATATTTATATACCTGACAGGTTGATATTTGATCAATAAAGGTATATCAATATACGTCAGTATATCTTTCCTGTCATCATAAAAATCCTTCCAGTGCACTCCTTTCCCGGAGATAAGTAATTCCGGCTGAACCGCCAGAAATTTATTAAAAAAGTAATTGCAGTAACCGCCTCCGTTGAAACGGATGATATTCTTTAGATCATAATTGGCATCTTTACTTGTTGTCGATTGGGTCGAAATATTCACTCCGGCCTTTATCCCGTACCCGAATTTAGGTTCTGATCTTCTGTAGTACTTTGACTGGCCATTCGCTATGAATTCGTTAGTAATCAATAGCAGGAAAACCAAAAGGAATAATATCTTTCTCATTCTCTTTATCTCTTATTGATTATAACAACATAAAAATAGCCAAAAAATTGTCATCAGAATAAACCGGAGATCCGGCCTTCGGTATCTATGTCAATTTTTTCTGCCGAGGGGATGTTGGGTAATCCGGGCATTCTCATAATTGTACCGGCGATCGGGACAATAAATCCTGCACCTGAAGAAAGTTCAATTTCCCTGATCTTAATTGTGAATCCCTGCGGACGGCCTCTCCTGTTCTGGTCATCTGAAAGTGATTTTTGTGTTTTGGCGATACAAACTGCCAGGTTGCCAAAGCCAAGCTGATCAATCCTGTCAAGCTGGTTCTTTGCTTTAACGGTATATTCAACATGGTCGGCACCATACATTT
This sequence comes from uncultured Bacteroidales bacterium, assembly GCA_963831935.1. GTDB lineage: Bacteria > Bacteroidota > Bacteroidia > Bacteroidales > VadinHA17 > LD21. The sequence goes on along the minus strand of CAWHSH010000019.1, from coordinate 3,931 downwards.
TCCTGCAGATGGTTTCTATTTTCTTTTCAAAAGGCCATTCCAGGTCATAAAGGGGAGTGAAATAACCTGAGCTGCCGGCTGCTGCATCAAGGACCTTATGTGCAAGATCCACCGCTCCTTCACCTCCCCTTGCCCATGATTCATTAATTGCTACACTGATCCCCTGCGATTCGCAATACGTTGTAAGCAGATCAAGTTCCGCATCAGTATCAAAAAGGAACCTGTTAACTGCAATAACCGGACTGTATCCAAAGCATCTCATGTTTTCGATATGTTTATCGAGGTTCTGAAATCCCTTTTGCAGGGCTGTTAAGTCTTCCTTCTGCAAGGATGAAAGCCGTGTACCTCCATGATACTTCAATGCACGAACTGTTGCCACAATCACGACAGCATGGGTCTTCAAGTTCCCGACCCGCGATTTAATATCAAAGAATTTTTCGGCACCCAGTTCGCTGGCAAATCCTGCTTCGGTAACAACATAATCGCTTAATGAAAGGCCTGTTTTTGTTGCCAGTATCGAATTGGTACCCTGGGCAATATTTGCAAATGGTCCTCCATGGATTATCGCGGGATTCCCTTCAAGAGTCTGCACAAGGTTAGGTTTGATAGCATCTTTCAGAAGTGTAGCCATTGCACCCTGTGCCTTCAGATCATGCGCAAAGACAGGGCTATCCGAGTAGGTATACCCTATAAAAATATTCCCGAGTCTCCTTTTCAGATCATCGCGGCTGCATGCCATGCAAAGTGTAGCCATTACTTCGGATGCAGCGGTTATTTCAAATCCTGACTGGCGCGGGACACCTTCTGTTATCCCGCCAAGACCGATAACAATATCCCTCAGCGACCGCTCATTCATATCCATCACCCTCTTCCATTCGATAGTTCTGGAGTCAATGCCAAGATTGCCATCCTTTTTCTTAAGCTGGATATTGTTATCTATCAGGGCTGCTAGGAGATTATGGGCTTTTTCGACGGCCGATATGTCCCCCGTAAAATGAAGGTTTATGTCTTCCATGGGAATTACCTGTGAAAAGCCTCCACCTGCAGCGCCTCCCTTGATACCGAAAACCGGACCCAGAGATGGTTCCCGCAGTACTACAGTGGTTTTTTTTCCAATCCGGTTCAGAGCCTGAGCAAGACCTATTGAAGTTGTAGTTTTCCCTTCTCCGGCTGGGGTCGGGGTTATTGCTGTAACGAGGATCAGCTTTGCTTTCCTAATACGCTCTTCATCAATAAAATGCAAAGGTATTTTAGCTTTGTATCTACCATACAGTTCCAGATCCTCCGGAGGAATATCAAGCATTTCTGCAATCTCGGAGATTGGCTTTATTCCGGCTTCCTGGGCGATTTCAATGTCCTGCTTCATATGGAATGTATTTATTACTGAAGGGAAAGATAACAAACTTTACTCTTTTTCCAGTTACATTGAATACACTTAAGAAATCTCTCAATTTAAGCAAACTTCCCCGGCAATATAGTGAACAAAACGGAACAAGCAATTTTTATTTGTGCCCTTCAGTATTTTTAAATAACTTGATGGGATAAATAATCATTTTAAACCCTGCAATCATGAATAAGGAAATAAATGATCTTTACAGCGATTACAAAAGAGGTCTTAATAGCCGCCGGAAATTCATAAAGAAACTGGCAATTATTACGGGAAGCAGCGCTGCCGCCTTAACTTTGTTACCTGTACTGGAAGCTAATGAAGTAGAATGCAGCAACCCAATCCGAACAGGAACCCGACCTGGTGACTGAATTCATAAAGTATCCTGCCGAAACAGGGGAAATGAAAGCCTATCTTGCCAGGCCTAAAAAAGGAAATAAATTTCCTGCTGTGATTGTGATACATGAAAACAGGGGACTTGTTCCTCACATCCAAGATGTTACGAGAAGAATGGCAAAGGAGGGATTCCTTTCCCTTGCACCTGATGCTCTCTCACCGCTAGGTGGTACTCCCGGGGATATAAGCAATGTAGGTGAAATGTTTAAAAAACTCGACAACGAAAAAACGATCAAAAATTTTGTCGCTGCCGTCAAATATCTTAAAACCCATCCTCTTTCAACGGGCAAAGTAGGATGCACCGGTTTCTGCTGGGGAGGAGGAATGACAAACCAGGTAGCAGTAAATTCTCCTGACCTTAATGCCGCAGTGCCTTACTATGGTATGCAGCCTTCGCCAGCAGATGTCGAAAAAATAAAAGCACCAATTATGGCGCATTATGCCGGGAATGATGAAAGAATCGATGCCGGTATACCAGCTTTTGAAGAGGCGTTGAAGAAATACAAAAAGGATTACCAGATTTTTATTTACGAAGGAGCCAGTCATGGTTTCAACAACGACTCTAATCCGGAGCGTTATAATGAGAAGGCAGCCAAACTGGCCTGGAGCCGGACCATCGCGTTTTTTAGGGAGAAGCTTAATAAAAGTATGACTGACCCAAAAGTTTATGATGTATATGCTTCCCTTGAGCATGTCCATACAGCAGCAATTGCTTCTGTAAACGGTTTGCAGTGTGTAAAGAACTATTTTGTAACCTTCGCACAGGTAGTTCAATCCATTTTCCCCATCCGGAGTCTTCATAAAACGGTTTTTAGGGCATTCCCCGTTGCACATTGACCGTACATCACATTCCATACAGTACTTTGGTAAAGTAGTTTTCTTTAATAATGCCGAATGACTTCTGTTGTTCGCTGTCGAGAAAATCCGACAGAGAGCCGGTCACGATATTACCGACCAGGTGATCGTTGTCGACATAATGATCACAGCTGTAAAAATCACCGTTATGTTCCAACAACCGGTACTCCTCCGCAGGTTTCCTTGAAAATACATAATGTATGCTCCTGGTTAAAAGCCGGCCTTATTGCCTCTTCAAATATCTGGATCTTTATATTACCAATATCCTTCCCGACCCATTCATCAAATACAGTGCAGAGGAATTCACCAAACGACTGTGACGGAACCGAAATATCACTTACCCCCTTAGCCGATCCGGCTTGCCGTTCAACAAGTGGCAAAAATGTAATATACCTGACACCCAACTCTTTAAAAAAATCTATATACTGTCCAATGGATGTTTAACATTGTCTGAATTTACCACGCAAAGTATTTCTGTTTCAATATTAAAATCCTTCAATGGTCTGAAGCTTTTCAGGACTCCGGGAAATGATGGTTTACCGCCAGACGTCAGCCTGTATCTGTCATGCATGTTTTCCGGTCCGTCAATGCTTATCCCGACAATAAAATTTTCTTCTGCGAGAAAAGTGCACCATTTTTCATCAATCAGGGTGCCGTTGGTCTGTATCCCATTCAGGATCTTCCTGCCTGATGGAGTATATTTTCTTTGCAGGTTCAACAACATTACGGAAGAATTCTGTTCCTGCCAGCAAAGGTTCGCCGCCATGCCATGAAAAAAAAATTACCTCATCAGTTGTTGCCTCAATATGTTGTATAACATATTTTTCGAGAACCTGCTTATTCATTTGAGGCTGTCGTGCATATTTATATTTATTTTTATTTTTAAGATAATAACAATAGCTGCAACTGAGATTGCATCTTGCTCCCACTGGTTTTGCGAATATCTGGAATTCACGAGGATTTCTCCGTCATTTTCTACCAATCTATCAATTCAACAGAACCTGAAAAAGGCTTATCCATTCTGATTCTCCGGTTAACAGGATAATAGTTGTTTACCCTGTTACCAATGTTTTTTGCAAAACCCAGAGGGATTCCGTTGTAAGCCGCAATGAACCATCCGCCAGGCAATTTCGGTACTATGATGTTCTCACGCCTTAAGTATGCAATGGCATTCATGTAATCAACCTCTATTAAAGGGAAGGTTTCTTTTCTCAATCCAACTGAAAGGGCCAGATCATGCGATGGAAGATAATCCTTTTTCCTGACAGAGCAGATAAGTGTTCCCGGCACGAA
>CAWHSH010000018.1:0-56849 GCA_963831935.1 uncultured Bacteroidales bacterium | reverse complement strand
CAATCCAGTTTGCAGCATCATTATTATCCAGGTTAATACCGGCAAGTTTCAGGTAAGAGCCGTTTCCGTCAGCATCAGGCCATGGTATGGTATCCCTGTAACTTACTTTGTCAATAACATTTCCGATACCATCGCATAAAACTATATCCTGACCCTTATTTGAAAGGTGCCTTGAAAATCTGCCTGCAGGAGAAAAACCGTATTTCAGTCTGAATGCCGTATTGTTACTTGCCAGTATTATTGAAGAGTATGGGTCTGTTGCAGTGTTTGGAGGGAACTGATAGACAAGACCTGTTCCGGCAAAATAAACTCCTGTGAGGTCGACTGTCTGGTCCCCGTTATTTGTGATCTCAATGTATTCAAGGTCATCACCATCGGGGAATTCAACTGATGCTGACGGGTGATACATTATTTTAGTTATCACCAGGGGTGGTAATATTATATTGCTGCAGGTTGAATACGGTCCGAGACTGTTTGTTATCCAGGGGATACGAAGATTCAGGAAAGTTTTGATTGCTGCAATTCGCTGATCAAGGCTGCCGGTATTTCCCCACAGGGCATTGTTCCTTTCAACACCTTCACTTATATAAGCAACCGTCTGATCAATAAAGGTTTCCATCATTTCAGGATTTAACGGCTGTCCGGATTGTATAAGTTCGTTCCATTTTTTCGAAAGCTGACATCTGAATTGCGGAACATTGAAAAGATCCTTCCAGAACTGTGATCCGTCGTTGCCGCCATCTGAAAACTGCCAGACATTTGTTTTGCTTCTGTCATAACCCCAGAAAAACAGATCATTGCCAAAAGTAAGGTCATTATCCCAGATTGGTCCCGCCCTTAACTTCCCATTTCTGTCCTTATGAAAATAAGTGCTGTACTGATAGGAGTCTGCATTCGACGACAGTTCGTTTATAATGATATAATCAATAAACGAAGGCACATCAATTATTGAAGGAAAACCACTGATATAAGAAGTATTTAAGATCCCTGAAGTATAAGTAAGATTCATGAACTGCGTAAGGATGTATAAGTTCTGAGCCTCAGTGACGTCTTCAGGTTTTGGCAATTCATGAATATAATCAACTGTCGATCCGTTTGGATTTATCATTGTCCATGCAAGAGGGTCATTTTCGCTGATTTTGTCTGCTTTAGTGATATATCCTCCTGTAATATCCGGCATAACATTGTCATTCCTGCCAATTTTAACAACATCAACCCTGTTATCGTCAGATTTTATTTTCTCTTCCAGCAAATAAAGCCCTTTATAATCCCCGTTTATTATCACTTCGCAATATGCAGTCCTGGAAGCATATTCTCCAATCTGTCTTGAAAGGTTATAGCAAAGATAATCACGTATTAGGGCAGGATCGAAAACCATACTGTTAAGTATCCAGTCATTTTCATCGGGCATGCCCAGCAGGCTGACATTATTATTGGTAACATTGTCAGCCTTTTTAGTTGAAAAGCCATATTGCTTTTTCTCTGCTACCTGAGAGGAAGATCCTCTGATCTCAATGTCTATTCTGCCGTCATAATTAAGAAAGGCCGGATTATTCTGATCAGTTAAATAATTCCTCTCTCCGGGACCCCTGTAAATTATTTTCATCGATGCCAGGACTCTTGGGTTATCCGGTATTGCTGCGCCACCGTCGGTGTTGATAATAACGACAGGGAGATTACTGTCAGTAAAACCCTGAGCTCCGGCAATTCCTCCCGGAATAAGGATCAGAAATGAAATTAAGATCAATTGTCTCATATAGAGAGTTGGAAAAATCCTTACAATAGCAATAATAACGGAATTTCAGGAATAATTATTGAAGACTTTTAATATCATTCTCCTGAAATACTTTTTGATGCAAAATCACCAATACTTATTGCAGCCAGCATAAATAATGCCACTATATATAAAAATGAAGGGCAAAAAATCTTTAACTTCTTCAGAAGCTGCATTTTTCATTTCACCTTTTGAATGGTGTTTGAGTAAATGAAAATCTGATTTTTTACAGCCTTTATCAGATTAATAATAATTTTATATTTACAAAAAAGACATAAAATGGATAAAAAATCAATTCAAACTGAAGTCGATGCAAGTTTTTTGTACCAGGTACTGGCTGACAATGAAAAAGACCCGGGAGTAAAAGCTATCTTTTTGCAAATGAGCGATATAGAAAAAGGTCATGCGTTATCCTTTTTAAGGAAGGCTAATCAGGGTAATCAGAATTTACCCGGTCCTTCAAGGAGAGCTATTGTTTTAAAAACAATTGGAAGGCTTACTTGGTTATGACCTTATTCTGAGTGTTCTTCTGGACACAGAAAAAAGCATCTCAGCTTCAATAATCAATGCCAGAAAGAAAACAAGTACTCCTGCTTCGCTTTCTGACACTGCCCATGTCAAAATACTTGAGAATATACTTGGCAGTTCCAAAATGTCGGCGAATAACCTGGCACGATTTGAAACACGTCACAGATCTGTTGGCGGAAATGCTTTAAGAGCTGCAGTTCTTGGCGGCAATGATGGCCTGGTATCCAATTTCAGTCTTGTGATGGGAATAGCCGGCGCTTCCAGCGGACAGAAGGAAGTTATGCTGGCAGGATTTGCAGGCTTGCTTGCAGGTGCCCTGTCGATGGCAATGGGAGAATGGATCTCGGTAAAAAGTTCACAGGAATTATATGAAAATCAGATGAATCTTGAGATGGATGAAATCGAAAATAATCCTGACGGGGAAGAAAAAGAGCTGGCTCTGATATATAAAGCCAAGGGTATCTCAGGAAAAGAAGCTGACAGAATTGCCCATGATATAATTACAGACAAATCTCATGCACACCAGATACTGGTGAAGGAAGAACTGGGAATAAACAGCGAGGATTTAAAGAGTTCTCCGGTTGAAGCTGCTGTTACTTCATTTTTCCTTTTTGCGATAGGGGCTATAATTCCTGTAATCCCTTTCTTTTTTGCAGAGGGTGCGACTGCAATAATATCGAGCACAGCACTAAGTGCACTCGGACTTCTGTTAATCGGCGCTGCAATTACCCTGTTTACCGGAAGAAATGCATGGCATTCGGGTTTAAGGCAGGTTTTATTTGGCCTGGCTGCAGCTGCAGTAACTTTTACGATTGGTAAACTGATCGGGGTAGCCGTTTCATAATAAAATATTCATGTATGAATTTTTATTACGTAACAAATTGACTTTGGTTTAATTATGGCGTAATTTTATACAAATTACATTTATCCCAAACTCAAAAATCCCAAAATAATGGAAAATTTATTTAACAGCATGACTATTGGTGGTGTCCTGCTAAGGTTTCTTGTAAACCTTGTTTTTCTTATTATACTTATTCAGCTTCTCTATTTCAGGTACTCCAAAAAGGAAAAGTTTCTATTCACATTTTTTCTCATTGGGGTGACTGTCTTTTTCATATGTTCCATGCTGAAAGACATTAAGATTGAAATCGGTATTGGTCTCGGTTTATTTGCAATATTCCAAATATTGAGGTTTAGAACCAGAAATTTCAGTGTAAAAGACATGGCTTATATTTTTACAACCATTGGAATTTCTGTAATTAATTCCATAAATGTGCCAGAGTTCCCTTTTGTAGGATTTATTATAATAAATTTCATCATCATTACTGTAGTTTTTGTACTTGAAGAGCATCTCAAAAAAAACTCATTCAGCAAATATTCCATTTATTATGGTAATCTCAACTTGCTGAAGCCCGGCAGCAACAACAAGCTGAGAAAGGACCTTTCGTCCAGAACCGGACTTGATATCATTAAGGTCAAGATCCTTAATATAGATTTCACAAGGGAGATTGCCCACCTTGAGATCTATTTTAAGGAATAGTATTTTCTGCTTTAATTATAGCTGGATTTTGATATGTTGAATTCTTAACTTTACGGATATGAACAGATATCCGTTAATCGTATTTACTGTTATTGTTTCGGTTTTAGCAGAATGCCAGGTGAAGCATGCCGGCCCGGATACGGTGACCGGATATGATTTTACCTCACCGGACCGGAGGGAAATTCTCCCGGGTATTCTGCATGAGATATCCGGTCTTACATATATTGATTCAACCACATTTGCCTGCATTCAGGACGAAAAAGGAGTCGTGTTCATTTATGATCTTAAGGAAAATGCAATAAAGAAGCAGTTCACTTTCTTTTCCAAAGGTGATTATGAAGGTATTGCAAGGGTTGAGGATACTATTTATGTTCTCCGTAGTGATGGCACCCTTATTGAAATATCTGATTATAAATCAGATAATGTAATTGTTACTCCTTATCCAACCTATATCCCGATGAGAAATAATGAGGGTCTGTGCTACGACAGGACCAATAACAGGTTATTAATTGCAGGTAAGGAGAACGCGGGAAAAGGAGATGCAATAAAGAATAAAAAGTTTATCTATGGATTTGATCTAAAAACAAAATCGCTTTTACCTGAACCTGTATATACCTTCGATATCGGATCATTAAAAGAATTTGCTGTTGGTTACGGCATTGACCTTCCACTTAAGGAGAAAAAGAAGAAAAAGGTAAAATCATTCAGGCAGGTTCTGCTCTTCCGTCCTTCGGCAATTTGTTTTCATCCTCTTACAGATGATCTTTATATACTGTCTTCTGAAGATCATCTGTTATTTGTTTTTGACCGATCAGGAAATATTGATAAAATAGTAAGTCTCAATCCGGGTATGTTTGTTCAGCCTGAAGGAATAACTTTCCTTGAAAATGGCGATTTGCTTATATCAAATGAGGGCCAGAGCAAGAGCCCTGCAACCTTGCTCAGGTTTAAATTTCATGGGGAGGCAGTTAAATAAAAAAGAGGCAGCCTCAAAAGGGACCGAAATAAAGAATAATTACCATTTCCTCTTTATTTAACCCATTCTCCTTCTCCTTCCCTTAGGTCTAAGGGAAGGAGTGAAAATACTGTATATCAAATATTTACACCCTTCCCCTTAGAATTAAGGGGAAGGGATGGGGTTAGGGTTCAAAAACAAATATGAAAGAATGTGTTACTTTTGAGGCACCCTCTTTTTTATCTTAGTATTCAATAACCCCATTTTTTCATTATCTCCAGGTCCTTCTTAATGCACTCCATTGGAGTTTTGCCCTGATAGGATTCCTGTTCAATAATATAAACTTTAGTGCCACCGGTTTTCGTAGCAAGGTCAACAACCTCTTTTGCATTTACTATCCCCTCGCCGAGAATGGTACTCACATATTTTTCAGTTCCTTCGGTCGCAGGTATTTCATCCTTTACATGTATGTTCTCGAATCTGCCGGGATACTGATTGACTACATCCTTTGCGACGGCTCCCCCATTATATAAGTTTCCGATATCCAATTGTATTACGACAAGTTCGGGATTGATGCTCTTCATTATAATATCAAACAGCTTTTCATTGTTCAGCTTCTCGCTGAATTCAAAATCGTGGTTATGATATCCAAATTTCATCCCTTGTTTTTTACATAGTTCTCCGCATTTATTAAATATATCCATATAGTGCCTAAAGTCGTCATACGTTTTTCTCATGCTCTCATCCATCGAAGGACTAATCACATACTTTTGTCCAAGTACGCCGGCATCTTCAATAGTCATTTTCCAGCTGTCAGAAAAATCCTTTTTAGCTTCGTCCCAATGCTGTTTACCCATTACCGTATGGCCACTGATCATATTCAGTCCCAAATCATCCAGGATCTTTCTAAACTCAGGAGCTGCATAACCATAGAATTTACGGTTATTGTAACTTGCATGTTCAACATATTTGTAGCCCATTTTCGCCACCTGTTTCAACGATCCAAGAGGATCCTTTTCCATATCGTCGCGCACCGAGTACAATTGTACTCCTATAATTCCTTTTTTTTGTGCCATAGTGGCAATAGCCGAGTCCGGTAAAAGGGCGGTGGCGGCAAGTGCCATTGCACCTGATTTGATAAATGTCCTGCGGGATGTTTTCATTAATTTTATTTTTAATTGTGAATTAATTAACAATGCAAAAAGCCTTTAAAGTTATTAAAGTCACCGAAAGATACCAAAATAAAAACTATTTAATTGGAAGTAATTTAAAGTCCTCTTTACTGTAGCAAACCCCCTCTGCCAGCCGACTGGCTGGCTTTCTCCCCCAAGGGGGCGAAAATACGTAACCCACGATAAAGCTGATTGCATATAATGGGTTTCATTTCTCCCCTTGGGGGGAAACACAAAGGGGGTGTTAAATCACACTCGGGGGGAAATAAAAAGGGGGTGTCCCTGCTTTAATGGAATGTAGATAAAATGTTGCAAGGATTACCATTTCATTGAGGGCTCTATTGCAGATATGCTTTAATCCTTTTCCAGTAGAATTCAGTTTTGGGTCCGGATCCATTCCAGGCCCTTGCTATTTTTTCAAAATGATAAGGTCCGATCTGGGAAGCAAAATATAAAAAGACTTTTTCGGACAATTCAGAATCAAACATGTCTTCAAGTACATATTTGCTTCCGGTCCGCCTGTTATAATCATCTATTCTGACTTGCCGTATCTGGAATTTTCCGACAGCATTTTCTAATTCATTATATGCAGACACATTGTCCATTGTCTCAACCATGCCGACTGCATACATAAGTCCTGTAAATGGCTTGATTGGCTGGGGATGAAAGACAACCATGGTATTGCTGTCAGGAGCGACACTCCTTAATCCGCATAAAAGAAACAAAGTTGTAAACAGGAATTTTCCAAACTTTGAATTCACTGCTATTGAGTAACTGAGTGAAGGCCTTCTAAAGATATTTTTCAGGGGGTGTCCTTCATTGAAATAATCCTTCCGGAATCTTTCAGACAGGATTTTCATAGGGTTAATTGTCTTCATATACTTTTTCAAAAACTTACTTATAAACTTCCTGGTAAAAATGCACCAGATCCTGATTTATTTTTGAAAAGTATTTATGCATAAGTTAGTAAATTTTCCTAATCTGCAGAGCATAAAAATACTTTAGTTATTAACAATCAGGCACTAGAATCATTTTTCTGTGAATCCAAAGCCTGATTTAATAAAACAAACCTGTAAACAATTTGTTTATTTGACCTTAAACCGTTGAGTGGTTCCGTTATTCAGAGAGACCAGCCTTTTCTGTATTCACAATGAAGGAAATTATCAGCCTCCGGCATATTTGTGAAACTGAATTTGTCAGGATTCCACAGCATGACCTCTCCTCCCAGTTTCTCCTTGACCTCATTGCGGATTGCTATATTACCGAGGAGCACTGTTTCAGTCAGGGGTCCTGCCCATTCAAAGTCTGATCCTCCCGGTGTGCCTCCCTTGCAGGCAAGGATCCATTCCTCCTCGTGACCAGGTGATGAGGGGATATAAGGGACTGGGGCTTTATACGTCTTGCTCAGTGATACCGGCAGTATCTGGTCATTCAGGATTTTACCCTTGTCACCTACATAAAGGGTTCCTCCCTCCCCCATTTTCATTCCGGGTTCAAGCTCCGCGATCAGCATTGGCCGCAGCCCCCCATCGTACCATGTAAGGCTGACGGGTGGCATCTCTCCACGTGCAGGGAATTCATATCGTACTATAGATCCTGAGGGATATGTTTCTTTGTTAACCAGTGTCGAAACTGCCTGAACAGAGGTGGGATATTTCAGCTTCAGGGCACGGAATATCGGATCGAGCGAGTGGCATCCGATATCGCCAAGTGCACCTGTTCCGAAATCCCACCATCCCCTCCATTTAAAAGGATGATAAGCAGGATGGTAAGGCCGCATGGGAGCAGGCCCGACAAAAACATCCCAATCGAGGGTTTCCGGTACAGGTGGTGTTTCAACAGGACGATTTACTCCCTGAGGCCAGTATATCCTGAACAGACCGTTATTGGGCCGGTCGGTCCAGACATGAACCTCCCTTACCGGACCGATAACTCCATCCCAGATCATTTCGCGCAATCTCCTTGGACCATCACCTGCCTGACCCTGATTTCCCATCTGCGTGGCAACTTTGTACTCTTTTGCTGCCTTTGCAAGCATTTTTGCTTCATAAACAGTATGAGTCAGCGGTTTTTGAGTAAAGACATGCTTACCACGCTTCATTGCTTCCATAGATATAACGGCGTGTGTGTGATCGGGGGTAGCAACTATCACAGCATCAATATCTTTCTGCTGATCAAGCATTTTACGGTAATCCTTGAATCTTTTTGAAGCAGGATAAGCTTCAAAAACCTTAAGAGTCTGCCCGCTCCAGTCTACATCACACAGGGCAACAATATTTTCAGTTTTTGCAACATTGGCAATGTTGTTCCTTCCCATGCCGCCTATTCCCACAGCGGCAATGTTAAGTTTATCACTGGGTGCAGCGTGACCCAGTCCGGCAACAGCCTGACGGGGAATGATCGTCAGTCCGGCAAGTGTTACTGCTGAAGTACCAAGGAATCCACGACGACTGATGGTTCCTGAAGATTTCTGTTTCATGGTATTGAGATTAATTGGTAATTAAATTTTAAAGATCTTTCTCGTCCTTGGGAAATAAGAAAGGGGGCATTATGAAACTCCTTTTTGAAAAGTTAAGGCTTTCTCGTGGATATCCGGGATATTCCATGTCCTTTTTTTGATAATTAATAATTATGGCTTTATATTGTAACCACAGAGTCGCGCTGGGTTAGCACGGAGGAACACGGCATAACCCGAAAAGAGTCTTATTCCTCGAATTGCTAGGTGCAACTATGTTTTACCCAGTGGTTAAAATTCTTTCTTTAAAACATCAAATCATATTCTTTATAGCTTCTCAAATTGATTTTCTAAATTGCGGGCCATAATTTTATTCAGCTGTTCAGATAAATCTGCAAATACCCAGAACAATTATGCCAAAACGGGAAGACATCAATAAGGTGCTGATAATAGGCTCAGGACCAATAATTATAGGACAAGCCTGTGAGTTTGACTATTCGGGAACTCAAGCCTGCAAGGCTCTCCGTTCACTTGGTTACAAGATTGTCCTTGTCAACTCGAATCCGGCAACAATAATGACCGATCCCGGGATTGCCGATGTCACCTATATTGAACCTCTCAACGAATACGCCCTTACAGAAATTATCAAAAAAGAACGTCCGGATGCTCTGCTCCCGAACCTGGGCGGACAAACCGGACTGAATCTTTCTTCACTTCTTGCAAAGAAGGGGGTACTGAAAGAATACAATGTTGAGGTAATAGGTGTAAATATTGATGCAATTGAAAGAGGAGAAGACCGTATTGCTTTCAAGGAGACAATGACCCGGCTCGGTATAGATATGCCGAAGAGCAAAGCTGTCAATACGGTTGAAGATGCCGAAGTTGTGGCTGCTGAACTCGGATACCCTGTGGTAATACGGCCTGCATATACGATGGGCGGCACGGGAGGCGGACTTGTGTATAACCTTGAGGAATTGCGCACAATTGCAAGCAGAGGGCTATCGGCGAGTATTGTTAACCAGGTATTGATCGAGGAATCGGTATTGGGATGGGAGGAACTTGAACTTGAAGTCGTCAGGGATTCAAAGAATCAGATGATAACCGTATGCTTTATCGAGAACGTCGATGCCATGGGTGTTCACACCGGCGATTCATTCTGCACTGCCCCGATGCTTACTATTGATCCTGAATTGCAGGGAAGGCTTCAGAAGTATTCCTACGATATTGTAGAAGCAATAGAGGTTATCGGTGGAACAAATATCCAGTTTGCACATAATCCCGACACCGGCAGGGTGGTTGTAATTGAAATCAATCCACGCACGTCCCGCTCATCTGCCCTTGCCTCAAAAGCAACTGGTTTCCCCATAGCTTTTGTCTCTTCACTTCTGGCCGGAGGTTTGACACTTGATGAAATACCTTACTGGCGCGATGGGACCCTTGAAAAATATACTCCTTCGGGTGATTACGTGGTTGTTAAATTCGCACGATGGGCTTTCGAGAAATTCGAAGGGCTGGAAGATAAGCTTGGCACACAGATGCAGGCAGTAGGTGAAGTGATGAGCATTGGCAAAACCTATAAAGAAGCTTTTCAGAAAGCAATCAGGTCACTCGAGATCGGACGGTACGGCCTTGGATTTGCAAAGGATTTTAACAGGAAACCCCTCACCGAACTGATGAACATGCTTAACAACCCGTCAAGCGAGCGTCAGTTCATAATGTATGAAGCTCTCAGAAAAGGCGCTGACATTGAAGAGCTTCACATGAAAACTCATATCAAAACATGGTTTATACAGCAGATGAAGGAACTGGTCACCCTTGAGGAAAAGATCCTCGGTTACAAAGGTATGATGCTGCCTAACGATCTGCTCATCCAGGCAAAAAAGAACGGATTCGCCGACAGGTATCTGTCAGCGTTGCTGGGAATCAATGAGAAAGTGATAAGGGCAAAGCGCATTTCCCTTGGTCTTTCTGAAGCCTGGGAACCTGTACCTGTCAGCGGTGTAAAAAATGCATCTTATTACTTTTCGACCTATAACGCTCCGGACAGGGTAGAGGTAAGCAACAGGAAAAAGATCATGGTCCTGGGAGGCGGGCCAAACAGGATTGGCCAGGGCATTGAATTTGATTATTGCTGCGTCCATGCTGCTTTTGCCATACGTGATGCAGGTCTTGAGTCAATTATGGTTAACTGCAATCCCGAAACCGTTTCGACAGATTATGATACATCAGATAAGCTCTATTTTGAGCCCCTTACAGCAGAGGATGTATTAAGCATTTACAACAAGGAAAAACCTGAAGGTATTATTGTTCAGTTTGGCGGACAGACACCATTGAACCTTGCAAAGGAGCTTGCTGAAGCCGGCGTGAAGATTCTGGGGACAACTCCTGAAACGATTGACCTTGCAGAAGATCGCGACCGGTTCAGGCAAGTCATTAATAAACTGGGGATACCACAGCCTGAATCGGGCATGGCAGGCAATATGGAGGATGCTTTGAAAATTGCCGGAAGGATCGGGTATCCGCTTATGATCAGGCCCTCTTATGTCCTTGGCGGCAGGGCAATGAAGATCATTCTTGATGAGGAGATGCTTGAAGAATATGTTGCAAAGGCTGCAGGGGTTTCTCCGGACAGGCCTTTGCTACTCGACAAATTCCTCGAAGATGCAATTGAGTCAGAGGCAGATGCAATTTCGGACGGTACGGATGCCTTTGTTCCTGCTGTAATGCAGCATATCGAATATGCCGGAATCCATTCAGGCGATTCTGCCTGCGTTATCCCTCCCGTTGTGATCCAGAAAGATCATAAAAAGACTATTTACGACTATACCCGGAAAATTGCAATGGAGCTTAAGGTTATTGGACTCCTGAACATCCAGTATGCCATTTATGAAGATACCGTATATATCCTCGAAGCTAATCCAAGGGCCTCACGCACCGTGCCGCTGGTTTCCAAAGTATGCAATATCTCAATGGCAAGGATAGCCACCCAGATCCTGCTTGGCCAGCACCTCTCTGATTTTAACCTTAAAAAAAGAAATATCAATCACTTTGGAGTCAAGGAGGCAGTATTCCCGTTCAATATGTTCCCTGCCATTGATCCGCTGCTCGGACCTGAAATGCGTTCCACGGGAGAGGTGCTTGGAATGGCTGATTCCTACGGAATGGCATTTTTTAAATCTCAGGAGGCAACACAATCCCCGCTTCCCATTAAAGGCACAGTCCTGATAACAATAGCTGACCGGGACAAGAACCGTATCGTTGAAGCAGCACGAAACTTCAGGGATATGGGCTTCAGAATATTATCCACAGGCGGGACACGGCAATTTCTTGCAGAACAAGGAATCGAAGCTGACCTTATCCTCAAGGTGCACCAGGGCAGACCGAATATCGTTGATGCGATCAAGAATAAAGGAATCGACCTTGTCGTGAACACACCGGCCGGACGCCTGAGCGAATATGATGATTCCTACATCCGGAAAAATGCAATTAAGTATAAGATCCCATATATAACGACAACATCAGCAGCACTTTCGGCGACAAAAGGCATAAAAGAAAGGCAAAACGGGGAATACAAAGTAAGGTCGCTTCAGGATTATCACTCAGCAATCGAAGACTGAAAAACAATTTTTAACCACAGAGTTTCTCCCGCTGGCGCCGATTTGCAATCGGGGCCGGGAATAAATGAGATCAAAATGGCACGGATTATAAATCCGCGCCAGCGAGGTGTAAATGAACAACCTTTGCGAGCTCGGCGAAGCCAACCGACCGAAGGGAGCTCACCGAAGGTAAATCCGCGCCAGCAGGGTATAAAACCGTGTAACTTCGTGCTAACTCCGTGTGACTCCGTGGTTTAACAGTTTGCTAGAATTCCAATAAATATCTCTAATTCTTTGCGTATTACTTTCGGCGAAATCCCGAAATATTTCCTGAACGATCTTTGTAAAACTTGACGGATTGGCAATTCCCACGCTATTGGAAATCTCAGTAAGATTTCCTGCCTTGGCCGACATAAGCTCTGCAGCCTTTTCAAGCCGTATATTCCGAATAAATATTCCCGGGGTGTATCCGGTCAGGATCTTCAGCTTGCGGGTAATATGCATCCTGCTCATGCCAAGCCTTTCTTCAAGCATATGAACATCGAAAGAGTGATCCTTAAAATTTGAATTTATTATTTGTATCACCCGGTGAATAAACCTGTCATCCACCGATTCAGGAACCTGGTTGCCGATTCTGAAATAGTTCAGCTCGCTGTATTTTAGTTTCAGCTTATCGCGAATTGAAAGCAGGTTAGAGATCCGCGTGGTAAGCTCTGCCATATTGAATGGTTTAACAAGGTAATCATCAGCACCCGACCTGAGACCTTCAATTTTATCCTCTGTTGTGGCTTTGGCGGTAACCATAATGATCGGGATATGACTTGTCCGTTCATCATTCTTGAGTTGCGTACAAAGCGTTATCCCGTCAGTGTCAGGCATCATAATATCAGTCAAAATAATATCGGGCATCATTGTAAAGGCAGTATTTATTCCGGCTTTGCCGTTCTCAGCTTCAAGTACCAGGTAATCTTTTGAGAGAATCTCCCTGATATAATTCCGCAGATCCTCATTATCTTCAATGATAAGTATCTTTATTCTGCCTGTTTCACCGTTTTTGATTATTGCAGATCTGGATTTTTCCTTCCAGAGATGCATTTCCTGTTTAACTGCAACGTCTAACGAAGGTTTTATGATCACATATTCATCTGAAGAAAGGTGGTCTTTGCCAAGAGGTATTGTGACGTTAAAGACAGATCCGGTTCCGGGCGAGCTCTTTAAAGTGATCTCACCATGAAGCAGGGAAACGAACTCATTTACGAGTGACAAACCGATTCCGGTGCCATAAACATCTGTTTCCTGATGACCTTCCACCCTGTAAAACCTGTCAAAGATTCTGTCCTGATGTTCTTTGCTTATTCCGGGGCCAGAATCCATAATCTTGACCAGGAGTACAGGCTGAGAATTATTGTTTATGTCCGTTTCAATTCTTATCATACATTGAACAACTCCGGTCTCAGGAGTGTACTTAAAAGCATTTGAAAGAATATTTGAAATAATCTTTTCGACCTTGTCCCTGTCAAACATTATTGTAAACTTCCCTTCCGGTAAATCAGCTATGTATTTAATGTGTTTACTTTCAGCCTGTGACAGAAACTCATAAACGAGTATCCTCAGGCATTTTACTATATCATCCTCAGCCAGTGTGATTTTCATCTTGCCGGCATCCAGCCGTGAAATATCAAGCAGCTGGTTAACAAGATGCATGAGTCGCTGCGCATTACGTTTCATTAAATCGATTATCGCCGACATCCGGCTGCTAAGCATTTCTTCTTTTGAAATATTCTCAAGCGGACCAAGGATCAGCGACAGGGGAGTTCGTATTTCATGCGAAATGTCGGCAAAGAAGTGTGTTTTTATCCTGTCAATTTCTGCCAGCTGCCGGTTCTTGACTTCAAGTTCTCCGGTTGCTGCTTCTATTTCAGCCTTGAGCTTAAGCTTATCTCTTGTAAGACGGGATATCCTTAACCTTATATATGTTCCCATCAATGAAATAAATGCTATAAAATAAATTACATACGCCACGACTGATCTGTACCACGGCGGATGTATCCGGATATCAAGGGTTACTCCTGATGGATTCCACAAGCCATCATTGTTTGATCCGGTAACCCAGAATTTATACTTCCCGGGAGGCATGTTCTTGTATTCGGCCGGCAACCCCTGGGATACCATCATGGTATCCTTATCACTCTTCGTCATGAAGTACCGGTATAAGTTATGTTCCGGATTAAGGTAATTAAGTGCGGCAAATTCAATACTCAGAGTGTTAAACCTGAAAGGAAGATCTAACCTTTTAAGAGAACTGATATCACTTTCAGCCGCGAATATTTTATTATAATCTGTTCCGTTGACTAGCAGCCGGGTTAAATAAACCGGAGGAAGATAATTGTTCAGAGGAATATTTTCATAAAAGATAAACAGCTGGTTATCGTTTAAATAAAGTATCTCTCCCGATTTAATCTGGCAGGATTGTATATCGTACTGAAGCTTCGGGGTTAGTATAATCCTCGATTTCCCGTCTTCCTGATTATATACAGAAATTCCCTTGTTATGTGCAATCCACAACCGGTCATTTCTGTCAGCAAGAAGGTCATAGTATTCTGTTCCGGCATCTTCAGCTACAACATGAACTTTGTTAAATGAATCATTTTGTCTGTCGAAAAGATAAAGTCCTGATCTGCTGTTTAATATCCATATTTTCCCTTTGTTGTCCTCTTTTACCCGAATATTGCTCCGGAAGGCTGTGAATATTCCATTCCCGTAATCCGTGTAATCAATAATTTTCTTTCCGGGCATAATTATTGAGACAAGCGATTCTGCTGTCAGGATCCAGAATTGTCCCCGGCTGTCAATCAGGAAATCCAACAGCATTTTTCGACTCTGGTCACCTGGTTCCTCATTAAAATCAAGAATGTGTTCAGGTCCTCCGGTTCCTCCTGAAAGCTTGTAAAGACCCGCACGGGAGGTCGCTACCCAAATATTTCCTGATTTATCCTGTCGGGTCAACGGGACCTGAAAGTGGCTTTCCGGGCTCCTTGGATTATGAATGACAAAGGTCCTGAACTCATGTGATATAGGATTGTAACGCGTTAATTTTCCGGTCAATGATCCGAACCATATATTCCCTTTCCTGTCAACAAAGCCGCTTTGCTTGGTCGTATCACCATCAGGAAACCTGTAATGTTCAAGAACAATTGATGATGTGACATTGAAATCTGATGAAATATAGGTTCCGTAATTACACAGGATCCATATTTTATTCAGGCTGTCCTCTAAAATACTGCCCCTGTTTGTCTGAGCAGTCTGGGCAGAATTGTTTACCTTGAGTGTGAGAAAAGGGATCTGGCTGGTGACAAGCCTGAAAATATTATTCCTTATACATGCAAACCAGAATGATCCGGTACTATCCATGATACACTGGTATGCCATGAAGTTGGGTGTTCTGTACAAAGACAGTTTTTCAGCAACCGGGTCAAACCTGAACATTAATCCGGCCCGCTTATTGAAAAACCATATCGTTCCGTCATTGTACTGAAAAGCCTTGTCAATCCATACCGGTGAATCCGGATTTTCATAAACAGTCCGGTGCTTATAAAGAAATATATAATTCCTGGCACTTTTATTTTTGGGATCATATCTTGAAAAGGAACTGTTTCCGAAACTCCAGATCGATCCCTCAATGCCTGTCAGAATTGATGAAACCGAGGTAAATGACCTTTTATTTTCTCCTTCAGGTTGAATATTGATTTCTTCCGGCTATGTTCAGAGTTTCGTTCCACCTGAATAAACCGCCACCATCAGTTCCAATCCAGACAGTTCCGCTATTATCCACCGCAAGGCATTTTGCTTGTACTGAATTATTCAGATTCAGATTGCTGGTGTCAAAAAGGATTTTCCTGAACACTTTATTGTGTTCATTTAAATGATAAAGTCCATTGAAAGTCACAAACCATTTATTACCTGCGGAATCTTCTGCATAGCAATTGTCTTCGACAGTGTACAGATCATTTTTCGGGTACCACGAAAGTGAATCAGTAGCAAAGCAGGTGAACTTTTCGCTTATCCTGTCGAAGGAGTAAATATCCCTGCCCGTCCTGATCCATAATTTACCATTTCTGTCCTCATTTATGGAACGTATAAAATTATGGACTCCGGGGCCCCTTGCTGAGTCAGGTGTAAAATGTGAAAATGCGCCGGTTTTCTGGTCCAGTTTGTTCAATGCCTCCGAGGTCCCGATCCAGATTGTCCCGTCTGAATCTTCAAAAATATTTGTGACGGTATAACCGGTAAATCCGCCCGTGTCGATTTTGCTTTTACCATATTCGACATATCTGGCACCATCATACCTGTACAATCCGGTTTCGGTTCCTGACCAGAGGAATCCCTTTCTGTCGATCATGATGCTTATAGTTTTCTGGCTTGCCTCTCCTCCCTTTGTAAGAAATACATCAAACCTTACATCGGGAGGATTGAAATCAGGATCAAGAATTTTCTGGCAACAGGCATATTCCGGCAGGAATCCAAAAAGGACAACAATAACAATGTATCTGACATCCTTTTTCATATGCCGGAATTAATCTGGAAAGAAATCGGATCAAATAATATTTCCAACGAAAAGTTAAGGATTTTATATATCCCGTATGATCTCAAAGTCAAGCTTTTTGACAAAACTTTAGATTAATGTTACAAAATGACAATTTTAAGTTACAAATAAGGTAGATTTTTTTCGGTTGACTGCCGAACTTTAAAGGTTAATTGCAGGTTGCAGGTTGCAGGTTGCAGGTTGCAGGTGCAGGCTAAATGATGTTGTCAAACCTAAATTTTTTAGAAATTCTTTCTAACCAAATTATATATTTATGAAAAAGTTAATTTTTTTGATGTTTGGAACAGCATGCCTGTTAATTGCATCATGCTCCAAAGATTCGGGATTGTATCCCGGATTGGATTCCTCATTAGCCCTGAGCAAGGGTTATCCTGCCCACGGACCGGTAGTTGTGGTCCCGCCCAACAAGGATGGCGACGATGATGGTGATACTGATGATCTGCTGGCTGCGATTAATTCAGCAGAGCCCGGAACAGTTATTAAACTTACAGAAGGTACGTATGAAGTTGGACTCATAGAGCTGCTTGGATTTGAAGGTCAGATTGTTGGTGCCGGAAGAGATAAAACAATTATAAATCCGGCAGGCCTGATAGCTGTGAGACCTCAATCTGATGACAGGAACCTTTTACCTTGTTGGTGGAGAATTATCGGAGGTGATGTAATTATCTCCGACCTCACATTTAAAACAGGGGATGGTATTCTGATTTCAGATGTAGATTCATATTACAACAAAGTTTTAGCATCTCTCCTGGTAATAAATAATTATGATGAAGATTTCCAGAAGGAGAATCCCAAATTTATGAATTTTACCATAAGAAATGTGAATTTCGTAGGGGGAAAACTTGATCCTGAAGATGGATACCTTGGTGCCGATTTTAACGTATTGATGCCTCTCTGGATCGGTATGGCATATTGGTGGCCACCTGTCGAAGGCATAGATTCTGACGAAAGGTAATTATAAAGTGGTTAATTGCTTTTTCGAACACTGTTATCAGGGACCTGAGTTTTTCTCTCTGGGGGAAGATGCGATTGGTACATTCGACAGGATTAAGACTAACGACTGTGGATACGGTCTTGCTTGCCTTGCCAATTATAATACCAGGATAAATATTACGAATAGTAGTTTCACAAATTCTCTTATCCTGGATATCTGGATTGATGATGCTGATTGGGGATACATTACCAACATAACTCCATTTAAGAGATGCCAATACACCTTATCTGATAATGTTTTTAATTCGTTGCCCGGAGTTCTTTCCCTGGTTGTCAATGATACCTGGGGACTAACCAAACCGGATATTTATCAACCATCACTTTCAATTATAAAGAATAACCTGTTCAGATTGTCCGACGGTGGAACAGGTATCAGCATGACTAATAATATTGATGGTATTATAAGAAATAATCGTTTTATAGGAACAGGAAGTGTTGGTGTTTATGTTGATGGTGCAGCAGTCTACGATCCTTTGACTTTTGAGCTTCTCGGTCCCGGAGTAGCAAAAAATGCACTTATCCTTGGAAACAACTTTAACGGACTAACTCCGTCGACCGCTGATATTGTTCTTGGTGAAAATTCAATGGACTGCACTGTTGTTGGTAACGGTAAGGAGAGCGTCGTCGATAACGGAACAGGCAACAAGATTGTGGGGATGAAAAAGCACCCGGGAGGATATCATGCTGGTCCGGCCATCCGGGATAATTTCAGGATGTGGCAAGGGATGAGGCATCGCTGATAGGAAGATATTTTAAGGGTATGGATTGCAACCGAGCAAAAGGGCACGGATTGCAAATCCGCGCCAGCGGGGTGCGAATGACTACTTTTGCGAGCTCGGCAAAGCCAAATCCGCACCGCGGGGTGCGAATGACTACTTTATAAGCTCTGACACAGCCATATCTGTGCACGCAGGTTCTGCGGGAGATTAAGAATGTTTCCCGCAGATAATGCTGATCTCGCTGATTTCTTCAGATTATTTAGATCACACCTTAATTTTCTTCTTCAGCTCTTTTAATTCGTTCTCCAGTCCGGTAATAATATCCACCTTTGCCGATATCTGCTTTTCCCTTTCGGCAACATCCTTGTCGAGATCATCTACTTTTTTGTTCAGATCTGCGATTGTGCCTTTAAGCTTGCTTATATCATCTTTTAATCCGGCTATTTCCCTGTTCAGCTGTGCCTTTTCATCTTCAAGCTTTTTGATTATCGGAGTGTAGATCGATTTTGCATAAAACCATGCTGTCAGATAACCTATTAATCCTGCCACAAGAAGCAGAGCTATCGTCAGGACAACCGCAGCTGTCAGTGACATTGTCTGGAGTATTAATATTGATTTCATGTGTATGTATTTTATTTCTTGATTGCAATTACTGTTCTTCTGTTTTTTGCCCGCTCTTCAGCAGTTATATAACCTGCAACAGGATCTTCCTCTCCCCTGGAAGTGACTATCATTCTCGATGAGGGGAGTCCTTTGCTTTCGAGGTATTTTTGTACGGCTTGTGCTCTTTCCAGTCCGAGGGCCTGATTATATTCAGGAGTCCCGACCAGATCAGTATAGCCTGTTACAAGCATCATCGATCCGGGGTATTTATCGAGCCAGCTTTTAAATTCAGGCAGGCTTGCTTCAAGCTGAGGATCAGGCGTGAATTTGGCTTTGTCAAATCCATAGGGGATCACTAGATCTTTAGGCATCAGCGCATAAATTCTAGCTAACGAATCGGCCACATTGTTGGTGGTTTCAGGAATTATCTGCACAGCTTCGGGTTTTCTCAGCGAAGGCCGTAAAATGTCAACAAAAAGCCAGGTTGAAAAGAATGACCAGATAACAAATGCGACAAATCCTGTAAAAAGGATTTTCATCTCTAACTTGTTTTGGTTAAATATCAGGTATTAACATTCCAAGTTAAACAATTTTTAAAAGCGAGTCAATAGAAATAGAACAGAATATATCAAATCGGAAAAATAGTTGCCGGTTGCTTGCTGCTTATTATTTACTGGCAGCTGTTATTATGCTGACATTATGGTGATTATTATAAAATTGTATTATTAACCAGACACTTACCTGAAACAAGGACCTGGTAACCAGCACCCTGATCAATCAGTCTTTGAAAAGAATTTTCTTTTTGAATTCCTGAAACAGTATTTCCTCATCCTCTCCTTTTTTGATGCCGGTCAGCAGCAAATCGATAAGTTTCGGGATCGTTTTGTCACTGAATCCGGCTTCAATTGCAAAACGGTTCAGTAATCTCCTTTCTCCTTCAGTAATAACCTCATCCGCCAGTATCATTTCAGCAATGTTATACAGATGTTCGAACTTATCGGCCAGACTGTATGGAGGATCATAGTTATTTTTTATCTCATACTCAATAAATTTATCTATCTCCGGATCGGTCAGACCGAATTTTCTTCCCTCCCTGTGAAGGAGATCACGCTCCGTCGTATTGATCTTTCCGTCGGCCTTCGAAACCTGGACAAGATGAATGTAATGCTCCTTGCTGATCCTCTTACCATTATTCTTGATGAAATCTGAAAAGTTCATATGGTCTGCTTAATTTGGTTATGATATTTTATTCAAAATTACTTAAAAAATCCTACAAATTATATGGTGTTGCAGAATGCAGGATGCACGTTTCATGTTGTTAAATGGAATATCCAACTTGCAACCTGTAACCTCGCAACATGCAACATGCGACCGGTATTCTAATGTCAGTTTTATTCACTCAATTTTACTAATAAGTTTTACTTTTATTCTCACCGGATTATGGTCAGAGTTTTCAAATTCAAGATTTATGCATTGAACTGATTCAATTTTAACATTCGGGGAAAGCAGAAAAAGGTCAATCACAGTAGTAGTTGTTGTTTCCGGATCATATGCTGCAACTACCGTTCTGTTTGACGGGGCTTTATTGTCATAAACCCATTTCCATTCCGATGGCAGGTAATCGGAATCGATCATCATCTGATCCTTATTCACTTTATTTACTGCAAATTCTGGCTGAAAACCGGGAGGGGACTGATTCCAGTCACCTCCGGCAATGATATAGTTGCCCTTCCCATATTCAGAAAGAAGGAATTCCCTGAGATAAGCCATCTGGGCTTTACGGATTTCACCCGGGTCGAAGGCTTCGTTATGGGTATTGATAATCAGGAGCTCTCTTCCATTTGCCAGCGGATAGCGGTTTACCATAAAACACCTGTCGAGCATAAAAAGCTGCTTTGGGAAACCATACTCCCCGGGAAATGAGAAACGTGTCGATGATGAGGGCTGGTATTTACTGAATGTGGCAAGGCCTGATAATACTTTGCCCATAGGGTTTGTTGGCGGGACCGGCACAAAAAAGACATCGTAATTTTTGGCCAAAAACGGGAAGAATGCCTTCAGGGATTTACTGATTGTATCATACTCATTGAAATGATAGCTGCGCCGGCTGTTCTCATCGATTTCCTGGATAAGGATGAAATCAATACTGTCATTACGACGTAGAAAATCTTTTACTGCATTCATGTTTTCAACGAAGTTTTTCTTCGGGGTTACAACTTTAGTTCCACCGTCATAGAAAAAATCCATTCCCCTGTCAAGTCCGCAGTATCCGATATTCCAGGTTAAAAGTGAAATTCCAGCTATACCCGGGAGTATATCCGGCTTGTTTGAAACTGCTATTATTTCTTTGGATTCAGGTTTATAATCAGATATCAGAGCATAAACTATAATCCCGGCCAAACCAACCAGTAATAAAATTACCAGTAACAGAATGATCTTCAGGATTCTTTTGAGAATTGTCATTGCTGAAATATTTTAATACCTAACTAAAGTTCATTAATTCTTCGGGTCCAGAATTCATTGAAGCTCCCGAGAGGTTCACGGCACAGGTAAACAGAAGTTCCGTACTCCCTTGCATCAGGATTTGTAATACTTCCGATTTTTGTGACCTCCCGAAAGCCCTGCCTGACATCCTCCCCAAGCTCATCATTAATGTAAACCACCGATGTTATATCCGGATCAAATTTCCGCGGGATCCAGTACCTGAAACTTTCACTGAAACAGACTGCCTCAGGCAATCCGTATTTTTTTCCGATAACTGTAATTGCCCCGGCCTGGCCATAATTTTCACAATAAATAAATGCTGCTTTTTTATCGGCGATCTTCTGCCATGCCTCATTTGCAACCCGGGTGAGTTCCTCCCATCCAAGCATATCTGCGTAATCCTGAGGTAATGAATGAATTGAATTATCCTCAAACCTGGTCACGAAATCCATACCATACCTTGTCCGGATATATGTGAAATAGTTCACAAGCTCTTTCTGCTTAAATACAGGGACACCTATTGGAGCAATCGGGATTGTAACAATTATTAAAAAAGCTATAAACAACGCTCTTAACCAGGATCTTCTGAGCAGCTTTTCCCATGCCACTGCCCCTGCTGAGATCAACACAGGGAAAATTCCCTGCGTGTAATAATTTTTTCCGCGCAGCAACATAAGTGTAATTATCACACTTATTGTAATGACTGCAATAAACCTGAATTTCCAGGCATCTCTGCCGGTTAAAAGATAAATGATCCCTGCGACTGTCAGGATCGAAGCTGCTGCGGGAATCGTAAGCTGTTCTCTGAGAAATGCCACCCTGTCAACATTGACAAGCTGGGTCCTTTCCAGCTCTGCAAGATGGCTGAATACCGGAAATCCATGTATTATCTGCCAGATGAGATTTGGCATAAATACAATGATACCTGCAATTATGCCGTACCACAGCGCCTTTTTCCCGAAGACTGTCCTGTGCTGGGTTAGTGGGATAATTATCAATATTATGCCAAATAACAGGCCGATAAGATACTTGTTAAGTAAAGCAAATCCGGCTGCTATTCCGAAAAGAATAAGAAATTTCCCGGATTGAGTTCTTATATATTTTATTATAAGGTAAAAAATGAGGGTCCAGAAGAATAGATCCGTGCATACAGGCTGAAAAAGAAGAAATGTCCTGAGCGCAACAACAGAAATTATCAGACCCGTTGCGGCCAGTATTCTGGAATATCCTGATCCTCCGAGCTCTTTTGCTATTGCAGATGCAAGCAGAACCATAAGACCACCAAGGATTGCAGGGTAGATCCTTACTGCAAAGAGAGAATTCCCGAAAATATTTTCCATCAGCCATGCAATCCATCCGGTAAGGGGGGGTACTGTTGCATAACCGAAAGCAGGGTGCTGGGCGAGGGAGAAGTATAGCAGCTCGTCCCTTTGATATTCAAGATTATACGAAAAATAAAGATGAATAGCAACGAAGAACAAAGCTAATAATGAAATTGTTATGTTTACATAATTTATTTTTGATTCTTTATCCATACAGGAATGAAAAGAAAAATAGTTATTTTACCGATAATTCCCGGTAAGATATAAAAAGAAATGAAATCGTGTTACAGATGACAGGGATATGTTAAACAAGATTAAAATTTTATGGATGCCGGCAAATAATTATAGCTTTAAATTAGTTATAGCTTTGCATTAATTATCAATTAATTATTAGAATAATGAAAAAGACACTTCCTGCAACAATTCTTCTTAACATATTTTTAATCGCAGTCCCATGTGTTGAAACCTCGATGGCTCAGCAAACAAAATCAGATACCACCCTTGACGAAAAAGTCAGGAATTTCCTGAACGAACACGCCCGTCAATGGTATGACATGAATATTCCATGGGTTGATGGTCAATTGCTTTATGACATTATCATTAAAGGCAACTATAAATCTGCACTGGAGATCGGTACATCTACCGGTCATTCAGGCATATGGATAGCATGGGCTCTAAGTAAGACCGGCGGGAAGCTTATCACGATTGAGATCGACAAAGGCAGGTACCAGACTGCTGTTGAGAATTTCAGGAAGGCAGGTGTCTCACAATATATTGACGCGAGGCTTGCAGACGCGCATACACTGGTAAAGGAGCTCAAGGGACCCTTCGATTTTGTTTTCAGCGATGCAGACAAGGATTGGTATAAAAATTACTTCGTTGACATTGATCCCAAGCTTAAAGTCGGTGGATGTTTCACAGCCCACAATGTTACAGAAAGGGGTCGGGGCGGTTACGGAGGATACGGAGGGCAGGCGGTCTTTCTCGAATATGTAAAGAGCCTCAAGAATTACGAGACAACTGTCAACAGCGCAGGAGGTGGAGTCTCAATAAGCTATAAAAAAGCCGAAAAATAACATTTCTTAAATATGACTGAGGAAAAACTGCAGAGAAAACTGGGTTTGTTTCCTGCAACCAATATTGTTGTCGCCAACATGATCGGGGCAGGCATTTTTACGACCTCAGGTCTTCTGATGACAGGGCTTAACAATCCTGTTCTCATGATGGTATTGTGGGCAGCGGGCGGAATAATTGCACTTTGCGGTGCTCTCTCCTATGGTGAATTAGGGGCAGCCATGCCCGGAGCCGGTGGTGAATATCTTTTCCTTTCGAGGCTTTATCATCCTGTTTTTGGGTTCCTTAGCGGGTGGGTCTCGTTTATGGTTGGTTTTTCGGCACCAATCGCAGCTTCGGCCCTTGGATTCAGCGAGTATTTTTCAAGAGCATTACCCGGCCTGACTTCATGGCTTCAGACTTCGGGAATAATGGGACCCGGGCTGACAAAGAAACTTCTTGCCGTTGCCGTTATCGTTATTTTTACATTCATCCATTATCGTGGAATAAAATATGGTGCCAGAATACAGAATGTGCTTACGCTGCTGAAAGTCCTTCTTATCGTTGTTCTTTTAACAGCCGGTTTGTCATCGGGTAATGGGGATATTTCCAATTTTGGAAAAGGCGGCAGCTTTCCGACAGGCCTGGCCGGATGGAAAACCATCGGGCTGTCGCTTATGTGGATAATGTTTGCATACAGCGGATGGAATGCATCAACCTATCTGGGGGCCGAAATCAGGAATCCTGCAAGGATCCTCCCGCGGTCGCTAATTTACGGAACAGGTATAGTTATTATTCTCTATCTGGGTATCAATATATTGTACGTTTACAGCACCGATCCTGAATCCATGAAGGGAGTAATTTCCATCGGGGGCCTTGCAATGGGAAACCTGTTTGGGAAACCGGCTGAGATATTATTTTCAATTCTTATCGCCTTTGCCCTCTTCTCCTCTTTAAGCGCATTCATTATTATCGGCCCCAGGGTTTACTATTCAATGGCGAAAGACGGATTGTTTTTCAAATCTGTAGCGAAGATCCATCCCAGGTTCCTGGTTCCTTCCAACTCAATCATTCTTCAGGGCCTGATTGCAGCCATCCTTGCTGTTTCTGGGACATTCGAACAGGTGCTCACATTTATGGGATTTGCACTTGGAATTTTTCCAATCATGACGGTAGCAGGAGTCTGGAAACTCAGGAAAAGCAATTCTCCATCTGTCAGATTAAAAGGATTTCCGGTAACCCAGATAATATATATAACTACAGGAGTGCTTATTCTGGTGCTTGCATTTCTCGAAAGACCTTTGGAATCATCAGTGGCATTGATGACCGTAGTTGTGGGAATTCCGGTTTACTTCATTTTCAGGAAGAGAAATGCCTCTTTGTAACTCTGTGATTTCTCTGTGTGACTCTGTGTAAGTTTTTCTTAATAAAATTGTTACACTGAGTTCCACGGAGGATGAACAGAGTTACACAGAGCGCTGGTATTACCGAGGGATTCCGGCCAGATCGCGTATCACCACTGATGCACATGCGATCCCGAAAGCTGCCGGCATATATGAAATTGTTCCTACAACCGATGCTTTGTTCTGCTCACCTTTATAAGGCACGACTTTACTTTTATCGATGACTTCAGGAGAGTATACAGCTGTTACTCCTTCCTTTATCCCAAGCCCGTGAAGGCGTTTCCTGAGCAACCTTGCAAGGGGGCAGTCGGTTGTACGGGAAATATCGCATATTGAGATTTTCACCGGATCGAATTTTCCTCCCGCTCCCATTGAGCTGACAACCGGATATTTTTTTAAAACCGACCTGTAAATCAAAAAGACTTTCGGCGACAGCGTATCAATAGCATCAACAACATAATGGAAGCCTGTCCCAAGGATCTCATTCATCCTTTCATCCCTGAGAAATTCCTGAATTACCGTCAGATTCAGGGCAGGATTTATATCCAATAACCTTTCACCCATCAATCCGGCTTTGCCGGATCCCTCAGTGCTTTTAAGCGCATGAAGCTGCCTGTTGCGGTTAGAGGGATGAACAGTATCACCATCAGCAATGGTCATATTTCCAACTCCTGCCCTGCATAACATCTCAGCTGCATATGAACCCACTCCCCCCAGCCCGACGACAAGAACATTTGAATTCTTAAGCCTGTTCAGTCCTTCCTCACCGATAAGCATTTCCGTTCTTGAAAGCCATTCTTCCATATGACTATTTTATAAAAAGCATCCTGTAATTGTCAAGAATGACCTTCTTTAACTCATCAACGCTCACAGCCAGATCATCAGAGACTTTTTGATAAATGTCCCTGATATTCACATCGGCTCCATCGGTCTCGAGAAATATCCTGGATTTTGGCAATGACCTGAGCAGCTCTCCCGATTCCTGCCTTATAGCAAAATCAAACCAGAATGAAAGATACATTCCGCGGGAAATAAGCTGCAGGGCAAGTTCCTTTTTTCCCCTGAATCCATGCACAAGCCAGGGCTTTGCCGGTTTAAGTTTCCTGTGGGCAGCCATCAGTTCATCCCATGCTCTTACGCAATGAATGACAACCGGTTTCCGGTTGTCATTTGCAATATTTACCTGTTCCTCAAATGTCAGTCTCTGGAGTTCAACCGCAGGTCCCTTAAGCTTATCAAAACCTGCTTCGCCAATGGCAATAATGTACGAATTGACGGCAATGCTTTTAACATATTCAAGTAATTGTTTCTGGTTGTGGTCATCGAGAAACCAGGGATGAATGCCTGCCGTATATGCTATTCCCCTTTCGTCCCCGGGCTGCACTTTTTCGTGGGCCATCAGGCTATCAACCGTAAAAACGCCCGGAGAGGACACGGCATGATGGTTGTGTATATCTATGTAATCATCTGGGCCGGGAAGATTCATTGCTGTTTTTCTCCGATTACGGTAAGCCCCTTTTCGATGCGTCTAATGGTTTCTTCCTTTCCGATCCAGCAAATGATATCGAAAATATGAGGACCTCGGGATGCTCCTACTACAACAAGCCGGAAAGCATTCATTACTACACCGGTATTGTATCCGTTACTTTCAATCCATTCTTTGACAACCGCTTCAATCTCTGCTGGAGAAAAATCTGAAATATTCTTAATAACATCCGCTAATTCCCGTAAAATCAGCGGAGTATTATTCTGCCATCTTTTCTTTATAACCTCCTGATCGTATTCTTCCGGAGCTTTAAAGAAAAAATCGGTTTGCTCCCAGATATCCTTTACAAAACTCACTCTTTCCTTGACAAGTCCGATAAGGATCTCAAGGCGAACTATGTCGATATGAAAACCCTTAGCCCTGAGGATTTCCCTGAATTCAAGAGCCAGTTGATTGTTGGATTTCCTCTGAATGTACTGATGATTGAACCATTTTGCCTTTTCAGGATCAAAGCGTGATCCGGACTTACCCACTCTCTCGAAAGAAAAGGCATTTATCAGCTCATCCATTGAAAAGATCTCCTGTTCCGTACCCGGGTTCCAGCCAAGAAGGGCCAGCATATTTATAAAAGCTTCAGGAAAGTACCCGTCTTCCCGGAAACCTCTTGCGGTCTCACCGAAAGGCCAGAACAGGGGGAATACCGGAAATCCCATTTTGTCGCCGTCACGTTTGCTCAACTTACCTTTCCCGTCAGGCTTCAGAAGAAGAGGCAGGTGGGCAAAAAGCGGTGGATCCCAGCCAAAAGAACGGTAAATCATTACGTGCAGGGGAAGTGAAGGGAGCCATTCTTCACCCCTTATAACATGGCTTATCTTCATCAGGTTATCATCGACGATATGTGCAAGGTGATAAGTCGGCATGCCATCCGACTTGAACAGGACTTTATCATCAAGCGTGTTTGTATTTACAGCAATACTTCCCCTGATCAGATCATCAAAAATTATTTCTTCATCAGGAGGCATTTTGAAACGGATCACATACGGATCACCCCGGTCGAGCTTTGCATTCCATTCAACATCGTTTAAATTGATTGAGTTATTAAGCTTCCCTCTGACTTCGGCATTATAAATAAATTTCTTTCCTTCTTTTTCCGATTTTATCCTAAGTGATTCCAGTTCTGCTGGAGTGTCGAAGGCATAATAAGCATGACCTCTGTCAAACAGCATGTCGGCATACTGCTTGTAGATGCCTTTTCTGTCGCTCTGTCTGTATGGCCCGTATTCACCTCCCTCATTTATCCCCTCATCGATAACTATTCCGCACCAACAAAGAGCTTCCGTAATATATTCTTCAGCCCCTTCAACAAACCTTGCCTGGTCAGTGTCTTCAATCCTCAGTATGAATTTGCCGTTATGCTTCCTGGCAAACAGATAGTTGTAAAGAGCGGTCCTGACTCCGCCTATGTGCAAGGGACCTGTCGGACTTGGTGCAAATCGAACTCTTACCTGCGACATGTTAAGTAATAATGTTTTAAAAAAATTACGTAAAGATAACAAACGTGTTATATAACGTAAAATGAAGAATCAGATTATGTTGTTCGAAAACCTTACGGATAATTATTCTGATCCTTAAAACGTTTCAGGAAGCTGAGTCAGCGGCAAACAATTAAAATCAATTCAGTATGACATTTCTCTCCGGTCAATAACACTTATTTATGTTAATTTAGCACTTTAAACTATTCCTCATGAAGACTATGAAAGCCCTTGTGAAAGCAAGGCCCGGAAAGGGATTATGGATGCAGGAGGTCCCGGTGCCGGAACCGGGGCTTAATGACGTAATAATCAAAGTCAGCAAGTCAGCTATATGCGGAACCGACCTGCATATCTATGAATGGGATCCCTGGGCACAGCGGACTATTAAAACCCCAATGGTAATCGGACACGAATACATGGGTTATATTGATAAAATCGGGGCGGGTGTGCCCAATCTTAGACAAGGCGACAGGGTCACAGGTGAAGGACACCTGGCATGCGGTCATTGCCGGAACTGCCGCCGCGGGAAAGAACATGTATGTGAGAATACAATAGGTATTGGAGTAAATGTCGACGGATCTTTTGCAGAATATGTAAAGATCCCTTCCTCAAATATCGTTCCTCTCGACCACAGGATCCCTGATGAGTGGGCTGCAATAATGGATCCTTTCGGAAATGCCACTCATACTGCGCTGTCATTTCCTCTCCTTGGAGAAGATGTACTGATCACCGGAGCCGGCCTTATCGGAAGCATGGCAATTGCAATAGCCAAATTTGCCGGAGCAAGATTTATAGTAGCCAGCGACCTGAGCGATTACCGTCTGGAAATTGCAAAAAAGATGGGGGCAACGCTGACTCTAAATCCATCAAAGGGAGAAAAAATATCTGATGCAGTCAGGAAACTGGGAATGAGAGGCTTCGATATAGGTCTGGAAATGTCAGGATCACCAAAAGCATTCATCGAGATGATCAGCAACATGTACAACGGATCAAGCATTGCACTGCTCGGATTGTTACCCTCAAATTTTGAAGTGCCATGGAGCGATATTATTTTCAAAGCCATCACCATTAAAGGCATCTACGGAAGGGAAATGTGGGAGACCTGGTATAAAATGGAACAGATGATAATCGGGGGCATAGATCTGAATCCGGTCATCACTCATCGATTTCATATTGATGACTTTCAGAAAGGCTTTGATGCGATGGAGGAAGGGAATTGCGGAAAAGTAATTTTAAACTGGGATTAATCCTTTATGTGAATCCTCTCTATGCCCTATTTTACCTCTCCCCCTTACCCCTCCCCCGGTGTGGGAGGGGCTCATAGATCAAAATCTTAAGTCTCCCTCTCACTTCGGGAGAGGGAGATTTAGAGGGAGAGGCCTGATAAATTAAGTGACTAAAGTCCTATATAAAAATAAAGCCATGTACGACAATTTTCAAAAACACCTGAGTCAGACTTTGTCTGAAATCAGAGAAGCCGGATTGTATAAGAATGAAAGGATCATTATCTCCCCGCAGGGAGCTGAAATAGAACTTGATACGGGGCAGAAGGTATTGAATTTCTGTGCCAACAACTACCTGGGATTATCAAACAATGAACAACTGATCATGGCAGCAAAAGCTGCACTTGATGATCATGGGTACGGGATGTCGTCTGTGAGATTCATATGCGGGACAACCGATCTTCATAAAAAGCTTGAGGAGAAAATTGCCGAATTTTTCGGCACGGAGGATACAATTCTCTATGCGGCATGTTTTGATGCCAATGGTGGTGTTTTCGAACCCTTGCTGACGGACCAGGATGCAATTATTTCCGACGCACTCAACCATGCTTCAATAATCGACGGGGTCCGCCTCTGCAAGGCCCAGCGCTACAGGTACGAAAATGCCGATATGAGGGACCTTGAAAAACAGCTTCAGATTGCGCAGGCGCAACGATACCGGCTTATTGTCACCGATGGTGTTTTTTCAATGGACGGGAATGTGGCCCCGCTGGACAAAATAGCTGTCCTTGCCGAGAAATACAGTGCAATGATCATGGTCGATGAATCCCATTCAGCAGGGGTGGCAGGCAATACCGGCCGTGGGGTAACTGAACTTTTCAACCTCAGGGGGAAGATTGAGATCATCACAGGTACACTTGGAAAAGCTTTCGGTGGAGCTATCGGTGGCTTCACAACAGGGAAAAAAGAAATTATTGAGCTCCTCAGACAAAGATCACGTCCGTATTTGTTTTCCAACTCAATACCGCCGCTTGTTGCTGCAGCAGGTATTAAAATGGTGGACATGATGACTGAAACCAATGAGCTTCAGGATAAGCTTCACCGTAATTCTGAGTATTTCATAATGAAAATGAAGGAGCTTGGATTTGATATCAAACCAACAAAATCTGCTATCTGTGCTGTAATGCTTTACGATGCGAAACTCTCACAGGTTTTTGCGGCAAAGCTTCTCGAAGAAGGGATATATGTAATTGGTTTTTATTACCCGGTTGTCCCGAAAGGCCAGGCGAGGATCAGGGTGCAACTTTCGGCAGCCCATGAAACGGAACACCTCGATAAAGCTATAGCTGCTTTTAAAAAGACCGGAAAGGAACTGAAAGTGATCAAATAAATAATCACCGATGATCTGCGGGATCTGCGGGAGATTTTTTATGTTTCCCGCAGATTCCGCTGATTTACGCAGATTTAATACTCAGGCTCTAAACTTCAATATGAATAAAATTCTTTTTTCAGTATACCGGGTACTGGTACCAAAACCATTACGGACCAGGATTCTTAAAAAGAACCTGAGAAGAAAAATCCTTGCACATTTTGCTGATATTCCCGATGATAAAATTAATGAAGATCAGAAGGAAGTGATTAACTATCTCATGAACAATCCTGTATCGATCTTTCCCTACCCGTTTCAGAATATGTACCTTTCGTCGAATGTTGAAGTTCTTTCTGATTCTGAAACAGGCATGAAGTATGTAAACCAGGATGGCAAAAGGCTCTATTTTAAAAAAAGATGGAATAAGAAAAGGATTCAAAAAGGCTATTCCGAGCTTTCAAAGGAACAGGATGCCGGCAGTCCCCACAGGTACATCACTGATGATTTTTCCCCGGGAAGTGATGATGTATTGGCAGATATCGGAGCAGCAGAGGGAAATTTCTCCCTTTCAGTAATTGAGAAAGTCAGGAAGGTTTATCTTTTTGAATATGACCACGGAATGGACCGAAGCTCTCGGGAAAACATTTGCTCCCTGGAAAGACAAAATCGAGATTGTTCCGAAATATGTCGGCGGTTCGGATGATAAAAAACACATAAGCCTCGATTCATTTTTCAAAAAACAACAATGATGTCACATTTCTGAAAATAGATGTGGACGGTGCTGAACAAAAGGTCCTTGATGGCTGCAGGCCGGTTTTTGAGAGCAATATACCTCTGAAGGTCGCTCTTTGCACTTACCATAAAAACAATGATGAAACAGATTTTGCTGAACAACTTCTGAGGTATGGTTTTAAGATCTCATTTTCAAAGGGCTATATGATCAACTATTATGATAAGAAAATAAAAGCCCCCTGGCTGCGCAGAGGGCTTATTAGAGCTGTCAGGGGTTAGGTTCATCCGCATTTCGAGGAGCCGCAGTCTTTACAGATCAGGCATCCTTCCTCATATACAAGGTTATCTGAGCCGCACTCTCCGCATTTTCCTTTTGCTTTTGTCCCGTTGGGTATGTATTTTTTCAGTGCTCTTTCAACGCCGTTCTTCCAGTTGTTTATGGATTCGCTGTCGAGCTTCAGCGACTGAACAAGGTTGACAACATCCTGTATAGGCATTTCATGCCTGAGAACACCGGAAATAAGCTTTGCATAGTTCCAGAATTCCGGCTTGAACATATGCGAGAGTCCTTCGATAGTCTTCTTATAACCATACTTGTCGGTGTACTGAAAGTCGTACCGGGTTTTGCCGTCATCCATCCTGACCTTGATGATTTTCCCTTTGATAATTGTTTTCGGGATAGGGAAGATCTCCTCATCTGCCAGTCCGGTGAATATTTCGTAGGGTCTTCCCTCTTTCAGTCCCACAAAAGCCACCCATTTTTCTTCGTTGAAATTGAACCTGATCACGTCGCAATCCAGCACTTTAGGACGTCTTGGCCTCTCCGTGCGTATTTCGTTCTTTCCTGCTATCAGCACACCGTTCCTGGAACCGTCGCGGTAAACAGTTGCTCCCTTGCATCCCGATTTCCAGGCTGTAAGATAAAGTTCACTGACAAGTTCTTCCCTGACATCGGCAGGAAGGTTTATGGTAACGCTTATCGAATGATCGACCCATTTCTGAATAGCGCCCTGCATGCGGACCTTTGCAAGCCAGTCGACATCATTTGCTGTAGCCTTGTAATAAGGTGATTTGGCAACTAATCCCCTCAATTTCCTCATCGCTCATCCTGGTCACCTCATTGCTGTCATATCCGTTCAGCCTGAGCCAGTCGACAAATTTATGATGGAAAACGTTGAATTCTTCCCATGAATCACCGACCTCATCTCTGAATGTAACCCTTACATCCTTGTCGTTTGGATTGACTTTTCTTCTCCGTTTATAAAATGCTGAAAAGACAGGTTCAATCCCGGATGTGGTCTGAGTCATCAGGCTTGTGGTTCCTGTGGGGGCAATAGTCAAGAAGGGCGATGTTCCGGCGGCCGAATTTGACCATGTTATTGTACATCACCGGATCTGCCTCTTTCATCCTGAGGATAAAGGGATTGTTCTTTTCTCTTTCAGAATCGTAAATAGTGAAGGGACCTCTTTCCTTTGCCAGATATGTTGAAGATTTATATGCTTCGAGGGCAAGTGTTTTATGCACTTCCACCGAAAAATTTGTGGCTTCATCACTTCCGTATCTGAGTCCAAGTCCGGCAAGCATATCTCCCTCAGCAGTAATACCGATACCTGTCCTTCTGCCCTCCCCGGATTTTTTCCTGATATTTCTCCAGAGGTTTCTTTCCACATGTTTAAGCTCATCCGACTCGGGATCAGCATCGATCTTTGCAAGTATTGCGTCGATTTTTTCAAGTTCAAGGTCAATAATGTCATCCATCATCCTCTGTGCCAGGCCAATGTGCTCCTTGTAAAGTTCAAAATCAAATACTGCATTTTTTGTAAACGGGTCATTTACATAACTGTAAAGGTTTATTGCCAGTAACCGGCAACTGTCGTACGGGCAAAGCGGAATTTCACCGCAGGGATTTGTCGATACAGTAGCAAAGCCCAGATCGGCATAGCAATCCGGAACACTTTCCCTGATTATCGTATCCCAGAAAAGCACCCCGGGTTCAGCGGATTTCCAGGCATTATGTATGATCTTGCCCCAGAGCCCGGCTGCATCGATTTCCTGGACAAATTTCGGATTGTCTGAAACGATCGGATATTGCTGCCTGAAAGTCCCACCCGATTCAACAGCTTTCATAAATTCATCGGTCACTTTCACTGAAACATTTGCGCCTGTAACTTTTCCGCTTTCAAGTTTTGCGTCGATGAATTTCCCGCTGTCGGGGTGTTTAATTGATATTGAAAGCATCAAGGCGCCACGCCTCCCATCCTGTGCAACTTCGCGGGTAGAGTTTGAATACCTTTCCATAAACGGGACAACACCTGTGGAGGTAAGTGCACTGTTCAGGACCGGAGTCCCTTTTGGCCTGATATGGGAAAGATCATGGCCGACTCCTCCCCGGCGTTTCATCAGCTGAACCTGCTCCTGGTCAATTTTCATGATTCCGCCGTATGAGTCAGAAGTCCCGTCATTGCCTATCACAAAGCAGTTTGACAATGAAGCAATCTGAAAATCATTTCCGATACCCGTCATCGGTCCGCCCTGCGGAACTATGTATTTAAAATCCTTCAGAACATTGTAAATCAGTTCTTCGGGAAGAGGATTCTTATATTTCATTTCAATCCTGCGAATCTCCCTGGCAATCCTCCGGTGCATATCATCGGGGGTCTTTTCATATATGTTGCCAAAAGAGTCTTTCAATGCATATTTGTTTGCCCATACCCTTGCAGCAAGTTCATCTCCTTTGAAGTACTGAATACTGTTTTCAACAGCCTCTTCATGAGAATAAGTGATTTTCCCCGTTTTCTTTTCCACCTGTTTATTTCCCTCCTTCACATTTTCTTTTTTTCTGTTTTCAGTTACTGATTTTTCACTTAACTTTTCGGGAGCAATAGCCGGGTCCTGGACAAATAATTCTTCCATATACAAGATATAATTCTGTTAATCTTTGATTATGTTGCGATTAAACGACCACTGATTTTTAAAGCGGGTAATTGCTAAATTAGATAAGGACATATCTGAATGCAAGACAAATTTTTTAAGTTTATTAACATTTGCCTGCATAGTTATTAACCAATATTTATTAATTGATTATCAACTATTTAATAAAATATTGCCTTGTTAATTGATAAACAGCTGATGCAAAATCATTATAATCTGCCATTTAATAATTTTAATAAATAATTTGACTCTCAGGTATAGGGAAAAAAGAAGGTAGTCTCAAAAGTCTGGGATTAAAGTTTTTGAAGTTTTGTAACCCCTCCCTAACCCTCCCCTTAAAAAATACTACCCTTTATACACATTTCAATAACATATTGATATATACATTATTAAAATAGAAGTCCTTTGGGGGATCCAGGCCGGAGGCCTAAAAGTCCAATATCCCCGGTAACACCACAAAAGTCTCCACTGCAAGCTGGCCCCGTCGCTAAAATAGCCCACTGGGCTATTTTTAAACGCTCGGTCCCATCCGGGGTAACATGAGTATTTATTTTATCAACCCCGGAGCGGGTTGAAGTTGTTAATTTGAGATTATTTTTTTAAATTTATTCCCGTGCTAAAAGTGGAAAATATATCAACCTATACTCAATTTTTATATCAACTTGTTTTTGGCAGTAAAGACCATCGGCCATTTATTTCATCGAATAACCAGGATATTTTGTTTGGATATATAGCAGGAATACTGAAAAAGAAATCCTGTCACTCCTATATTGTCGGAGGAGCAATTAATCATATACATATTATTACACACATTCATCCTGTAATTGGTCCGGCTTATCTTATAAAAGATATAAAAGAAGCCAGTCATGCACTGATATTGAGGGAGAGAACCTTATTCAATAGTTTTTCGGGATGGCAGGTTGGATACTCTGGATTTACATATCACATTTCAAGTAAGATTTCACTGATTAATTATGTAAAGAATCAGGCTCAACATCATAAAACAATATCTTACAAGGATGAATTGATTGAATTGTTAAATGAACATGGCGTTGATTTTAAAGAAGAGTATTTGTTTATCTGAATCTCTTCAACACCTCTGGTGTTGAAAACAAATAGCTATCTTACCATGGATGTAACCATGGATATTGGACTTACAGCCTTCCAGGCTGGCTCCTGACAAAGGCTGCCGGAGGAGGCTAGTCCAAAACAATATAAGACTTCGCTTTCCAGAATTTAAAACTCAGTACTTTTAGTATTTGATTATTATCTTCTATTATGCTGGAATGTAAATG
The DNA here is from genome assembly GCA_963831935.1 of uncultured Bacteroidales bacterium. Classification (GTDB taxonomy): domain Bacteria; phylum Bacteroidota; class Bacteroidia; order Bacteroidales; family VadinHA17; genus LD21. Next base: position 21,080 of record CAWHSH010000018.1, on the reverse strand, counting down.
ATTTGTATTTCCCTAAATATAAAAGATGTGTATAAAGGGTAGTTAAAAAATAAGGGGAGGGTATATGTGCCTGTAATTTAAATTGATATACCCTTCCCCTTAGACTTAAGGGGAAGGGATAGGGTTTAAAAAATGCAGAAAGGGAAAATTCTAATTTTTAAGGCACCCTCATGTAATCAAATATCAGGTATTTAAAAAATAAGCCTTATACCGAGCAGACAGCCCCAGGTACTTGAGGTACTGACGTCTTTTGAAATAGTCGTTTTTGCCGTAAAATCCGGAAGTGATGTTGCATTAAGTGTATAGACCGGAGCTGCGGTTGCATTGCCCCTGTTATTAACTCTGAGCGGACGGACATTTTCATAGCTTGCCAGAGGGTTGTACGGATACGTTCCCCATGCATCGTTCAGCAGGTTGCCAATATTCAGGAAATCGACACTGACCTGCAGTGTATACCTGTGGTCTCCGCCGCCGAAGTTGGTGAAAATATCCTGAAGCAGTTTGGCATCGAACCTGTGTATCCAGGGCCTTACTTCACCATAACGTTGAGCATATTCGCCTTTATGTTTGCTCAGGTATTTATTCCGGTTGAGGTAATTCCAGAACGCAGTCTGCTGATCTGCAGCTATCATGCCATTATAATCTGTAAACTGCAACTCATCCTGAGTTTTAGGTATATACATAAGATCGGATGAAATACCATCCCCGTTTGCGTCATTTGAGTAAATATATGACCAGCGTCCTGTCTGGTAACCCTGGTAAACAAGCGAGAATGTTGTGGCAAAATGATTGGCATATTCTACACGGTAAGAAATATCACCGATGAGTTTATGAGGAGTGGCAAAGTTAGAGAAGCTGAGAGGGGGGTTGTTCAGGCTGCCCACAGCCGTGTTGGACGAGAAGGCTGAATAAGCTGATGAACCCGGATTTGCTGTTATGTCTTTTGCCATTGTATAGGTATAGGCAAACATACCTGAGAGGCCATTTGTAAAGTTTTTAGTGAGTTGCGCTGTCAGGGAGAACTGGTATCCTTCGTGCGTATTGGAAAGGACCATTGCGCTTGCCACTGAGCTTACCACTTTATTGGTTGTCCAGTATGGACGGTTATCGGGTCCGGTTATTGTTCCTGCAGGAGCTGCTTCGTTTACGTTTATCTGTTTTACAGCGTTTATATCTTTCGAGAAGATTGCTTCGCCTGTGAATATCATATTCCATGGAAGTTCAACATCGACTCCGAGGTTGGAACGCCAGATCTGGGGGAATTTGAAATCTTTGCTGACCTCAGCCAGGGAAGAACCACTTGGTAGTGTGCTCGGGCTTTGCGGAAACAGATCCGGTCGGCTTGCAATAAATGCTTTGTAATCAGCATGGAATTCAAGTCCTGCAAGGTTTGCATTTCCGGGTCCCCATCCTATTTCAGGAACCTGTAACAGTCCCGAGTTTGTAGGCTGGTTGGTGAACCATACAAAAGGAAGCAGGCCTGTAAATATTCCCGATCCGCCACGGATCTGGAGGGAACGGTCGCCAAGTACATCATAGTTGAAACCGACCCGGGGTGAAACCAATAACTGGGATTTAGGCCACTCATCGACGTGCATCCTATAACCATCAGCAAAGGTTAATGCCGATATAGCCGGATTATCCTGCATTTTGTCGAGGTAAACCGGCATTTCAAACCGGATCCCATAGGTTGCAGTCAGTCTGGGGAAGATCTGCCATTCATCCTGAAGGTAACCTGCTGCCATTCCAAAGGTAAGAATCGCACCCGGGGCATCGTTGCCGTTATATCCGTATGTTACCCCAAAACCAATCGGATCTGCACCATTTATAAAATCGTCAACAGAGCCGTATCGGTAATATGACGTGCCTTCACGGATGTATGAATTGTAGAAATAGAGACGATCGTATGCAAGGCCTGCTGTTATAGCATGTTTGTTCAGGTTAATTGTGAAATTATCAGTCAGGCTTAATGTTTTATTTGTTACATCGTTATTGAATGTGAAAAGCTCATAGCCGAACGACATGTACTGGTCTCCATCCTGCCAGATATCAACAAACGGGAACAGGCTTGAATTACTTGTACGGGTGTCCTGAATATAAGTATAGCTGGCAAGAAGCTTGTTGGAAAATCTCGATCCGAAACTGCTGTTAAGTTCACCGGTAAGTGACCGTACAGTGTTTTTAAAGCCGTAGAAAGCATTTGAAAAGGCAAGCGACTGGCTGCTTATCCTGCCTGAATTACGGGCATTATTCGGCGGTCCGCTATTAAAGTTTGTCTGTTGATCGGAAGTACCGACAACATCGTTGTAACGCAGGGTAAATTTGTGGTTCTTGCTGATGTTCCAGTCAACACGGGCAAGTATTTTCGTATTCTTGTTCTGGAAAGGATCAAAATCCTTGTATTTCCCGGGGTCATAATTATAGGTTGACAACAGGAAATCCTTTACTCTTACCATATCAGCTTCGGTCGTTCTTGAGATTTTCAGATCAGAATTTGCTACTCCGTCGGTGCTTGGTTTCCAGTCAACACCGGGTACCAGGACCTTTTCATACTCACCGCTTACGAAGAAAAACAGTTTGTTCTTTATAATGGGACCGCCAATGCGAAAACCATAATTCTGTAAACTCCTTGAATTGGCACCTGTAACATCAACACCATCAACAGTGTTCCCTGTAAATGTTTTGGGACGCTGATATGTGTATATTGATCCCTTGAATGTGTTATCCCCGCTGCGGGTTACCGCGTTGATGCTGGCTCCCGTGAATTGCGACATACGTACATCATACGGGGCAATGCTAACAGAGACTTCCTCAATTGCATCGAGGGAAATAGGCTGGGCCTCTCCTCCGGGTAACGGATTGCTGCTTAGACCAAAGTTATTATTGAATGCAGCACCGTCGATTGTGATCGTATTAAACCGGCCATCGCGTCCAAGAATCGAATTACCCTGAGACTGCGGAGTCAGCTTTGCAAAGTCCGTCAGGCTTCGGCTGATCGTAGGCAGAGTGGCCAGATCACGGCTGCTAATGTTTGTCTGGGTTCCTGAGCGCTCCGAGCTTAAGATGGAGCCTCTTGCGGTGGAGGAAACAACTACCTCCTGCAGGCTCGTGGTCGCCTGGGTCAGAGTTGCATTCTGAACATAACTCTCACCCAGCTTCAGGTAGACATCTGTATAACTGCTTGACAGATACCCGATAAATGTAACTTTAACCGTATATGGCCCGCCTACCCTCATGTTCTGGATCCTGTAGTTTCCTGCAGCATCAGCATATGTGGCATACTGAGTGCCTGACGGAACGTGGACAGCAACAATAGCTGCACCGGAAAGCGGCTGGCCTGAACTGTCAAGAACTCTCCCTTTAAGCTCTGATGTTGTTGATCCCTGGCCGAATATCATAAATGAAACCGGCAGGAACAGGAGCATCATCAGAACTCTTTTCAATTGCTTTATCATAAATTAAGGATTAAGGATTAATAAATGTTACGTTAAATTATTCTAATTATTTAAAAATTTGATCATTACGGACAGGTTCTTTCTTCAGATCCGGAGCAACAATTTACATCTCTTTATATGAAGCCTTTTAAACACCTCAGGTTTAGTTTTAAACAACTTATTAAAGATCGCTGTTCATATCTTGAGGGATTATTTTTGCCATTATTTTACCTGTCGCTCCGGTATTTTGTTTTACATAGCTGGCTGCTGTTTTTGCTGATTCCGAATACAGTTTTTCATCTGACAATAAGTTTTCAAGAATCCCAGAAAAATCCCTGAAAGTACTGAAGGATTCCGCTGCACCCAGTTCTATCAGATCTGTTGCCTCCCTGTATTCCTGGTAATTGGGCCCGAAAATCACCGGGATTCCCCAGCAGGCAGCTTCAAGTATATTATGAATGCCACTGCCAAATCCGCCTCCCACCTCGGCAATTGTTGCATACCTGTATGCAGACGAAAGCATTCCTATATTATCAATGATCAGCACACGTGCATCAGCTGAATCTTCAGAGAATTTCGAGAACCTCACAACACTTGTCCTTAAAAGCTTTTCGAGCCTTTCAATATTTTGCAGATCTATTTCATGCGGAGCGAAGATCCATTTCATTTTCTTCGGAAACCGGTTGATATACCCGGCAATTATCTCCTCATCCTTCGGCCAGCTGCTTCCCGCCAGCAACAGCTTCTCCTCTCCCCTGAAAACCTTAATCTGCGGTATATCCATGGATGCTTCGGCAATCTGGACAACCCTGTCGAACCTGGTGTCGCCTGCAACCATTATATTATTAATCCCGATTCCCCCGAGCAGATCCTTTGATTCCTGATCCTGAACAAAAAAATAGCTGAATGAGGATAGTACCTTCCTGAAAAAGGTACCATACCATTTAAAGAAGTGCTGACCCGGTCTGAAAATGCCTGAAATGAGATAGAGCGGTACATTTTTATCCGACAACGTCAGGATGTAATTATTCCAGAATTCATATTTTACCAGGATCATGAATGCAGGATTAACCAGTGAGATGAATTTTGCTGCATTGCGGGGTGTGTCAGCAGGCAGATAGCAAACATGATCAGCATGTTCATAGTTTTTGGATACTTCATAACCTGAAGGTGAAAAAAATGTCAGGATAATTTTATATCCCGGCCTTATTCTTTTAAGTGCCTCCAAGACCGGTCTCCCCTGTTCAAATTCTCCAAGCGATGCACAATGGATCCAGATATTCTTATCAGCCGGATTTATTTTATTCTTTAGCAAGGTTTCCCAGTTTTTTCTTCCTCTTATCCATAAGCGGGCTTTCGGATTAAAAGGGGAAGCCAGCCGGATGACAAAGGTAAGTATCAGGATTCCAATGGTATATATGACTTTCATAGAATTCGGTTGACAATGCCAAAGGTAATAAAAAGGTGTAACGGCGCAATACTGCATTGGTTATAGAAAATGGAATAAAATGCCTTGCCATTGCACCTTTATGCCTTTGAGCCGTTAGGCCTTTTTAAGAATTACTTCTACTTTTGTATTATAATACCTGATATACCATGGTAAGGTTAATAGCTCTGATCATATCAGTTGTCCTGCAAATCATTGCTGCATCAATAGCCCTGAGATTCATGAAGCTGACAAAATACCGGCTTTCATGGATACTTCTTTCATTGTCGTTCGTATTCATGGCTGCCCGTCTGATTTTCCAGCTTTTTGAATACTTCCTTGGATCTCCGTCATATACCTGGCAAATGGTTGACCAATGGACGGGAGTGATGATTTCAGTTATGATATTCTCCGGCGTGATCCTGATGCGCGAACTGTTTTATTCACTTAAACGTGCTGAGATTGACCGTCTCAGGACCGAGAAAAGGGTAATAAATGCCATAATCAATACTGAAGAGAATGAGAGGAAGAGGTTTGCGAAAGATCTCCATGACGGACTCGGACCTTTGATGTCGACTGTTAAAATGTCACTTTCAGCTTTAAGTGAAAGGATCAAGGATCCTTCGGGAACGGACATCCTGAACAATACCAATTATCTGGTGAACGAGGCGATCAATACTTTAAAAGATATTTCCAATAACCTCAGCCCTCATGTATTGTCGAATTTCGGACTGGCAAGCGCACTATCGGCATTTACGGCTAAAATAAACCAGACCAAAGCCATTGAAATTGATTTCAAGTCGAACATGGAGAATCAAAGGCTGGAAAGTGAAAAGGAAGTGGTTGTGTACAGGGCCGCATGTGAACTGATAAACAATTCCATCCGGCATTCAGGGGCTTCAAGGATTGAGATCGAGCTAAACAAACACGAAAAATTTATTACCTTGCAGTTTTATGACAACGGACGGGGTTTTGACACTTCATCATTAGGAGAGGAAGATACCAAAGGAATGGGTATATCGAATATTGAAACCCGTGTCAGATCGGTTGACGGCGTTTTCATACTTGAGAGTACCCCCGGGAAAGGGACGAGCGCTCTTATAAAAATCATTGACTGAACCGGTAAATGGAAAAGATCAGAATAATAATCGCGGACGATCATCAGCTTTTTCGTAATGGCCTTAAAATATTGCTTAATGCGTTCCCCGATTTTGAAGTCGCCGGAGAGGCCTCAAACGGAGAAGAATTCCTGAATATTCTCAGAAATACAAAAGCTGATATCGCGCTCATGGATATAAATATGCCCGAAATGGATGGCATTGAGGCAACAAAAAAAGGACTTAAAATTTGTCCTGATATCAAGTATAATTGCTCTTTCGATGTACGACGAAGAGGAATACTATTATAAAATGGTTGATGCCGGGGTAAAGGGATTCATCTTAAAAGACTCGGATATTGCAGAGGTCAAGGAGGCTATTCTTACAGTCAGAAAAGGAGGCAGTTATTTCTCGCAGGAACTTTTGTACCATGTTATCCAGAAATTCAAACACAGGGAGAACGAAATCAAAGCAGCAAACCTTTCGAAAAGGGAAAAAGAGATACTGATGAAAATATGTGAAGGGCTGTCCAACCAGGAAATTGCCGGGGCACTTTTTATCAGTAAAAGAACGGTTGATAAACACAGGGCAAACCTTCTCGGAAAAACAAATTCCAAAAACACAGCAAGCCTCATCCTTTATGCAATTAAAAATAAGCTGATAGAAATATAATTGCCCTTTTCCTGTAAATCAATTCTATATGAGCGAATCACAATCTCTTGGACAAAAAGGGGAAGCAGCCGCTGCCGGTTTCCTGGAAGGAAAAGGCTACAAGATCCGGCACAGAAACTGGAAATCAGGCAAACATGAAGTGGATATAATAGCTGAAAATAAAGATTATGTCGTTTTTGTCGAAGTAAAAACAAGGACGGAGGATTTTCTGCTTGAACCTGCAGGAGCTGTTACGAAGGAAAAGCAAAAGTCTATAATTTATGCCGCCGACGGATACATAAGAAGATTCGACATAAGCAAGGAGAGCCGGTTTGATATTATTTCCGTCGTCTCAAAGGAAGGAAAATTAGAGATCGACCATATTGAGGGTGCTTTCTACCCTACCTTAAGATAACAACCTGTTCATGAATATAGAATCACTTCGGGAATACTGTATTTCCAAAAACAATGTTACCGAAAGTTTTCCGTTCGATGATGAAACACTTGTATTTAAAGTCGAAGGGAAAATATTTGCTCTGGTAAATCTTGAGGGAGAACTGAGCCTGAATCTTAAATGTGATCCGGAACTGGCGCTGGAACTCAGGGAAAGATATCAGGCTGTTACTCCGGGTTATCACATGAATAAAAAGTACTGGAACAGTGTTTCCCTTGACGGGACGATCCCGGATAAAATGGTGTTTTCGTGGATTGATCATTCGTATGAACAGGTTCTTAAGAAAACAAAAAATGAGGATCGCAAGCCATGAATAAGACATGAAACATGGTTTTGGAATAATCGGTGCAGGGGCAATTGCTGAGGTTCATGCAAGAGCTGTTAAAACCATTATGGATGTGGAACTGGTAGGAATATTTGACATCAATCCACTTAAAACTCTAATATTCAGCCAGCAATATAATTGTAAGCCATTTGCGAGCGCCGATGAACTGTGCGACGACAGCAAAATAGATATTGTTTGTATATGCACTCCCTCAGGTTTGCATCTCGAACCGGCACTCCAGGCGATCAATTCCGGTAAACATTGTATTATTGAAAAGCCTCTTGAGATCACACTGGAAAGATGCGACAGGATAATTGATGCGGGTATAAAGCACAGGGTGATGGTTGCCGGCATTTTCCCCATGCGGTTCAGCAAGGTGAACATTGAACTGAAAAAAGCAGTTGAAGAAGGCCGTTTTGGCAACCTCATAATGGGTGACGCATATATTAAATGGCACAGAACCCCGGAATATTATAAAGATGTTAAATGGAGATCCAGCATGAGACTAAGCGGCGGCGGTGCCGTCATGAGCCAGGGGATCCATTCAGTCGACCTGCTGCAATGGTTCATGGGAAAAGTTGATGCCGTGAGCGCATTCTCAGGCTGCCTCGGTCACACTAATCTGGAGGTTGAAGATTCTGCAGTTGCTTCCCTTAGATTTGTGAACGGAGCACTCGGCGTAATTGAAGCATCAACGGCAATAAATCCCGGCTTCTATCGAAAGATTGAAATACTTGGTACAAATGGTTCCGTGATAATTGAAGAGGAAAATATTGCGATTTGGAAGTTCGATGAGGAAAGAGATACCGATCAGAAGGTAAGGGAAAGGTATTCCGGAGGACACAAATCCGGAGGTGGTGTTTCTGATCCCAGGGCAATAAGTGATATTGGACACCTGCGCCAGCTGCTCGATTTTATTAAGGCAATTGATAACGGCCATGCACCAGCAATTGATGCCATGGAAGCCCGTAAGGCAGTAGAAATTGTAATTTCAATTTATGAAAGCGCGAGGAAAAACAGAATAGTTTACCTGTAAATCTGCAGATTTTTAAAAATCAAGCCTGAACATAACTTTATTCTGCCATCAGGTTACAGCCTCTGATATCACTGTTGTCAAACCTGCCAATTACTTCAAAACTGCCGTTAGTGTGCAGCTTTCCCAGGTCTCCTGTGGCAATGAAGGAACAGGAATATAGATTTGCCAGGTCAATAATGTTGATCCCTCCCGTTCTTTCCGGTTCATCAATAACTGAAAGGGGATCATGGGGATCCCGTACCATTATCTTCATCCATGGAGGACAATTGAAGATGCCGTTTCCTGCCGAATATGCCTGACTTAAAAGTTCGGTCATACCATACTCCGAATGGATAACAGGCACATTGAGCTTCTGTTTCAGGATCTCATGCAGCTCCACCCTTGTGATCTCCTTCCTTCGCCCCTTCATTCCTCCTGTCTCCATAACAATAATGCCGGAAAGATCGGGTGAATATTTTTCGGCCAGATCGAGAAGGGCGAAGCTTACTCCCAGCAGGAGGATTTGATTTCCTGCCTGTTTTTCCTTTTGAAGAGTTTCGGTAAGTTTACCTGTATTGTTATTATAAAACCCGCCGTTCTTTTTTCCGCTTTTCCGGATCAGTTTGTCCATCATGTAAATGAGTGACGAATTTTCCCTTTCGGAATACGACGGTAAAAGCGCCGTAATAAGATATTCAGAAGGATCTCCGTAAAAAAGCCTGAAAGTATTCAGAAAACTGGCCTCATAGATCTTCAGATCATGGACAAAATGGCGTCCGGGAGATGTTCGTGTGGTCCTGCTGCTTTCAAAAATCATTTCAGCTGAGAGGTTTTCAACCAGCACGGTGTGGTCCCTGAAGAATTCCACGGGCATGAAAGGAATTTCTGTAAGGCTTTTTATATGGTCCTTTGATTTTCCAAGCCTGGAAATGAAATCTCTGTAAACAGGGTTATTATCAGCCTGAAACCTGAATATTTCAAAGGCTTTTTCAGAAAAGGATTCCGGATTATTTACACTAAAAATCTGCTCAGATAAACCACTTGTCATTTACCCGGGAAGGTTAAAGTTCCGTCCGGCTGATAATCCCATTCGAAGGTGCATTCCGCATAGTTTCTGCCAGAACGGACTTCTGCAATTGTTGAAATGATCCTGAACTTTGCATAATTGGTTGTTCCGGATCTGTAAATCCAGACCTGATTTACTTTTAACGGATATGCCAGACCTGTCCAGGCTGTCTCCTGAACGCTTGCTGATTTAAGGTTATTATATGCTGTAGCAGCAGAAGCTGCATCATTATATTCCCCGGCATTATAAAAAGAGTTCCTCAGATTATTTGCCTGCAATAATAAATTGGTTCCGTCATTATCGACTGTTATATCAGGAGGAGGAGTATCAAGAGTCGAAACTTTTTTTGCTTCTGAAAAAAGGAATCCATAAACATAATAGGTTTGAGCAAGCAGCGTGGTATTGTCAATGGTAGCAGTGCCTGAGGTCTCAGGAATCTTATCTTTTTTACAGGAAACCTGAAGGAATAACAAAAAAATCAATATGATGGGTAAACTATTCTTCATGATAACTGCAAATATAACCAAATTTAGTGAGGTTTGGTCATCTATGAATCGAAGGGAAACACCAAGAGGACTTAACCACGGAGTCGCACGAAGTCAGCACGGAGTAACACGGCTTATTCTGTTAAATGATTTACTCTGTGTAACTCCGTGAAACTGTGTGTAACTCAGTGGTTAAAATTTCTTACTCTCCTCTTATTGCCACGATTCCGGGAAGCTTCTTTCCCTCCATATATTCAAGCATTGCTCCACCTCCGGTTGAGACATAGCTTACCTTGTCGGCAAGCCCGTTTTTATTGATTGCAGCCACCGAATCACCTCCCCCTATCAGGCTGTATGCTCCTTTGGAGGTAGCTGATGCAATAGCTTTTGCTATAGCTGTAGTGCCTTTTGAGAATTTTTCCATTTCAAAAACCCCCATAGGACCATTCCAGAGAATGGTCTTTGATTTTTCGATAACTTCCGAGAACAACCTGATGGTTTTGTCAGCAATATCAAGTCCCAGCCAGTCGTCGTCGATAGCATCTGCAGCTGTGATTTTTGTATTAGCTTCATTTTCGAATTTATCAGCGTTCAGACTGTCAACCGGAAGGTACAGATTCACATTTTTTTCCTTAGCTTTTTCGATGATTTTCAATGCAAGGTCAAGTTTATCCTCTTCACAGAGCGATTTCCCTATTTTACCGCCCTTTGCTTTTATGAAAGTATAGGTCATTCCTCCTCCAATGATCAGATTATCAACCCTGTTGAGCAGGTTTTCGATAAGCATAATCTTGTCCGAGACCTTTGCCCCTCCCATAATTGCAGTGAACGGATGCTGGGCATTATTCAGTACCTTATCCATTGCCGCCAGTTCGCTGTTAATGAGAAAACCGAACATGATCTTGTCCTTTGGAAAATAATCTGCGATCACAGCGGTTGTTCCGTGGGCTCTGTGAGCGGTACCGAATGCATCATTTACGTAGACCTCAGCATAACCGGCCAGTTTTTTGGCAAGTTCCTTTTGTTTAGCCTTCATTTCTGCCTTGGCTGTTTTCTTTTCTTCATCCGTTGCAGTTTCAGGGAGGATCGGTTTACCTTCCTCTTCGGGATAGAACCTGACATTTTCAAGAAGCATAACCTCGCCAGGTTTGAGGGCAGCCGACATTTTAGCTGTCGTGTCACCCAGACAATCGTCTGCAAAAAGCACTTTCTGGCCAAGATATTTTTCCAGGACCGGAAGGACAGGTTTCAGCGAATATTTCTCCATCCTTCCTTCAGGACGGCCAAGATGAGACATAAGGATAACTGAGCCGCCATCACTTAATATCTTCCTTATTGTGGGCAGAGCACCCCTGATACGGGTATCGTCAGTTACAGTAAATGTTTTTTTGTCGATCGGTACATTAAAATCAACCCTGACAATGGTTTTAATTCCTTTAAAATTGAAGTCCTGAATCATTTTCATAGATGGTATATTTTTAATAACTTAATAATTCTTCTTTCTGCAAACCTACATTTTTTTTGGAAATCCCAATCCTCTTATGGGGGCTTTTTTGTTACACAGAGGGACACGGAGGATCCACTGAGGACCACAGAGGAAATAGAGAATTGGCTAACCACCCGTAAATGAACCAACCCTCTGTTTTAAATGTTTCATCTTCTTAAAAGATTGATTAAATTTGAAAAAAAAGTTATGGCAAAATTTACAATAAAGGGGAAACCAGCCAATACCTACGGCGATCTTCCGCAAAAAGGCTCCATTGCACCTGAATTCCTGCTTGTTAAGTCAGACCTTGTTGACCTGAGGCTTTCTGAGCTGAGGGGAAAGAAGCTTATTCTCAATATATTTACTAGTCTCGACACATCAACATGTGCAACATCAGTCCGAAAGTTCAATCAGCTGGCAGCAGGTAAAACAAATGTTGTTGTACTGGCCATTTCCAAAGATCTTCCATTTGCCCATCGTCGTTTTTGTACGACTGAAGGTATAACCAATGTGATTCCGCTATCAGGATTCCGTGATAAAGATTTTGGAAGATCATATGGTATTGAAATTGTGGATAGCCCGTTAGCAGGTCTCTATACACGCAGTATTGTTGTAATAAATGAGGAAGGCCGGGTAGTATATACGCAGCTTGTTCCTGAACATGGCGACGAGCCTGACTATGATGCAGCGCTGGCAGCTTTATAGGCATCACCAGCAACTATTTATAATTGATAAATGAGGTTTTCGGATATACCCGGACAGAGGGAAGTTATTGGCAAGCTCATCAGCTCAGTAAACCGGGAGAGGGTGAGTCATGCCCAGCTGTTTGCCGGGCCTGAAGGCTGCGGGAATCTGGCACTCGCCCTGGCTTATGCCCAGTATATAAGCTGTGAAGACAGGACACCTCATGACTCATGCGGAAAATGCAAATCGTGTGTCAAATACGAAAAAATGATCCATCCCGATCTTCACTTTGTATTTCCGGTGATCAAGGATAAAAAAATGAACGAACCGGTAAGTGATAATTATATCGGACAATGGAGGGAATTTGTAAGAAGTTCGGCATTCTTCAGCCTGAACAAGTGGCTCGATTCAATAGAAGTAGGTAATGCCCAGGGGCTTATTTTTGCTTCGGAAGCATCAGAAATAATTAAAAAACTCAACCTGAAGGCTTTTGAATCTGATTTTAAAATAATGGTCATCTGGCTTCCTGAAAAGATGCACCTGGCAACTGCCAACAAGCTTCTGAAGATGATCGAGGAACCGCCTGAAAAGACTTTATTTCTCCTTGTCTCTGATGAGCCTGACAAGATCATCCCCACAATTCTTTCGAGATGCCAGCTCATAAAAGTCCCCTCTTTTAATACAGACGACATTGTAAATTACCTGGCAGACCGGTTTGGCTTCAGAAAGGAAAAAGCCACTGATATATCCAGGGTCGCGAACGGGAACATTATTAGAGCCATTGAATTATGTGAGAATGAAGATTCCTCGCTTCTTAACCTCGACCGCTTCAGGAACCTTATGAGATTTGCATGGAAACGGGATATAATTTCAGTTATCACATGGTCGGAAGAGATGGCCTCAATCGGCAGGGAAGCCCAAAAAACCTTTATTGCCTTTGCCTTGCGGCTTATACGTGAGAACCTTATGCTTACCCTGGACCAGATGAAAAACAGGTTGGTGTTTATGACGGGGCAGGAAGCAGAGTTCTCATCAAAATTCCATCCATTTATCAACCATGGTAATATTTACACAATCACTGACGAGCTCAACCTGGCATATTCCCATATCGAAGCCAATGGAAATGCTAAAATAGTTTTTCTTGATCTGGGCCTTAAGATCACGCGCCTTATTATCAGGTGACCGATTTCTGTATTCTTGAAATTAATGCATTTATTCACTATTTTTGCGGGACTATTTATTTAGAAGAATTTTTTAATGACTGACAATGAGGAATTATCAGGGCAGCATGGTGAGGAGATACATCTGCCTGATCTGACATATAAACCCGGATGCAATAAGCTGGATTCTTTCAACTGGCTGAAAGATATTACTTGCGTGCCGGGAGAAAATGATATAGTTGAGGTCCGTTTTAAAAATACAAGAAAGGGATTTTACAGGAATGTTAACGGACTCAGGCTTGAAATAGGTGATATCGTTGCCGTTGAAGCTTCCCCCGGTCACGATATCGGCAGGATTTCAATGATCGGACATTTAATAAATGAGCAGCTGAAAGAATTGAAGGTCCAGCCGGCATCAGATGATCTGAAAAAAGTTTACAGGAAAGCCAAAGCCGTTGATATCCAGAAATGGGATGAAGCAAAAAAGCTTGAGATCCCGACAATGCTGAGGTCGAGACAGATCTCCGAGGAACTAAAGCTCAACATGAAGATAGGAGATGTTGAATATCAGGGAGATAAAACCAAGGCCATATTCTACTACATTGCAGATGAAAGAGTTGATTTCAGGCAGCTAATAAAGGTCCTCGCTGAGGAATTCAGGGTAAGAATTGAAATGCGCCAGATCGGAGCGCGTCAGGAAGCCGGAAGAATAGGCGGCATAGGCTCATGCGGAAGGGAATTATGCTGTGCTACCCACATTACCAATTTCATTTCGGTAACAACCACACATGCAAAATACCAGGAATTATCCCTGAATCCCCAGAAACTTGCAGGACAATGCTGTAAACTGAAATGTTGCCTGAACTTTGAGTTTGACTGCTATGTCGATGCTCAGACGGTCCTTCCCCCCCAGGGAGGTACCTCTCGAACTGGCTGATTCTACCGCATACTTCCAGAAAATGGAAGTCCATAAAAACATTTACTGGTATACCTCCGATCCTCACTCTCCAACCAACCTCACCGCAGTTCCGGTTGAAAGAGTCAGGGAAATACAGGCAATGAACAGAAATGGCAAAAAGCCCGAAAAACTCCTCGTTCCTGATGAATCCTACGATTTAACTCCTGTGTCGCAGGATCTGTTGAAAAACAACAGCCTTACACGTTTTGACATACCCGAATCGAAGAATTTGCATCACAAGCATTCTCATAAAAGGAAAAACAGAAGATATAATGATAAAAGGAACAAATAGATTATTGTTTTTTCTGTTACTTATTTCCATTTTTGCGGCATGCGGCAGAAATGTTGTGTTTACCGACTCGGTGCAAATGTCAGGTAAAATCTGGAAGCTTGACCGACATCCCGGTCTTCCGGTTCCCGGTAAAAGATACTGTCAACAGCAATAATATATTCTTTACGATCAGAACCGGAACATCATACCCTTTCAGGAATATCTATCTGTTTGTAACCACCTCTTCTCCTGACGGGAAAAGCGTGACCGATACGCTCCAGTATGAACTTGCAGATGAAAAGGGGAATTGGTACGGCAAAGGATTCGGCGATATACATGAGCTAAAACTTCCATATAAATCAAATGTATTCTTCCCTGTTTCGGGTACCTACCAGGTTAATATCCAGCATGGCATGCGCATTGAAGATCTGAAAGGCGTGTACGACATAGGCCTGAGAGTGGAAAAAACAGTTAAATAATATCTCGGCAGTGGGGAAAAACAAGATTCTGCGTTGGGCTGAACTCGAAACTCTGGATAACGTTATTCAGCCCGCCGGACTGCCGGCTGGGAGGGATCATCAAGATAAAAGGAAAGTGGAAAAGCGAGATCTTCAGAAATGAAAATCCCATTGTTCTTGAGCTTGGCTGCGGTAAAGGAGAATATACGATAGGATTATCAGATATTTTTCCCGACAGGAATTTCATCGGCATTGACATCAAGGGAGCACGGATGTGGCGTGGAGCCAAAACTGCAAGCGAGAGACAATTGAAAAACGTAGCTTTCCTGAGGACAAGAATAGAATTTATAAATTGCTTCTTCGCCTGTGACGAGGTCGACGAAATATGGATCACTTTTCCCGATCCGCATCCGGCTAAAAGAAATTCGAACAAACGGCTGACATGCCCATGGTTCCTGAATATATATCGCAATTTCCTGAAGAACAATGGTATAATTCACCTTAAAACCGATAATACAGAACTCTTTAACTACACGAAAAAACTGGTTACAGATAACGGACTTGAACTGCTTTTTTCAACAAATGATCTTTATTCAGTAAGCGTGATTGACACGAGATGCTTTAAAAAATGTTTATTCTGTTCCGGATAAGACCGACAGCAACGAAACAGATTCTGGATAAAATACTTTCAATAAGAACCCATTACGAAACAGGATTTCTGAAAGAAGGATCTGACAATTAATTATTTGGCATTCAGACTGGATAAAAGATAAAGTCATCTGTCATGGGTGGGACAAGATCGAAGCATAATGATTTTTTCAGCAGGGTCTATGAAGTAACAAGACTGATACCTTACGGAAGAGTTACCTCATATGGAGCGATTGCCCGTTACCTGGGAACGGGAAAATCAGCACGAATGGTAGGCTGGGCGCTTAATGTATCACATACAAGACCGGAATACATCCCGGCACACAGAGTGGTTAACCGCGACGGATTACTGACCGGAAAATTCCATTTTGGCAATACGTCTACAATGCAGCAGCTTCTTGAAAATGAAGGTTTCTATATCGAAAATGATAAAATACTGAATTTCAGGGAGAAATTCTGGGATCCTTCCTTAGAATTGCATTGATCTTTTGGTATACCAAAAAAAATTGGTAAAATTGCACCCTGTTTAAATTTAATTTAAATAAAAATAACAACATTTTCATAATACATTAATTGTCAACATGTTTACTAAAGAACAAATATTAAAGGCCCTTTCTAAAGTAATCCATCCCGAAAAAGGAATCGATTTGGTGGCGCTGGGAATGATCTCCAACGTTGAATCGGGTGAAGACGGCATCTCGGTCACTCTTGAACCGGAAAGGTCAAATGATCCCTTTATTACTTCAATTAAAAGCTCAGTGGCGAGAGCAATAAAAGAAGCCCTCGGTACTGATGCAGTAATAAAAGAGATAAAAGTCAAACCGGGAATGAGTGTACCGGCAGGCAGGGAAAAGACAAATGATATTTTACCGCGTGTAAAAAATATAATTGCTGTTTCATCAGGGAAAGGAGGGGTAGGGAAGACAACGATTGCCGTAAACCTTGCAGTTGCCCTGGCAATGAAGAATCTGACTGTCGGACTTCTGGATGCCGATGTTTTCGGACCATCGGTTCCAAGGATGTTTGGTGCTCAGGATTACCAGCCTGAAGTAGTCCACCAGGGGGATACAGACCTCATAAAGCCGTTGATAAAATACGGGGTGAAAGTATTATCTCCGGGCTTTTTCGTTAATCCCGGGGAAGCCGTTGTCTGGAGAGGGCCAATGGCCTCGGGATTCCTGAAGCAGCTTATCACTCAGGGAGACTGGGGAGAGCTTGATTATCTTATTTTTGACCTTCCTCCTGGCACAAGCGATATCCATCTTACTCTTGTTCAGGAACTTCCGGTTACGGGAGCTATCATTGTCAGCACCCCGCAGGAGGTTGCGCTTGCAGATGCGGTGAAAGGCATTTCAATGTTCAGAAATGAACGGATTAATGTCCCCGTGCTTGGCCTTGTTGAAAACATGTCATGGTTCACTCCCGCAGAACTTCCCGGCAACAGGTATTATATCTTCGGGAAAGACGGATGCAAAGCTCTTTCACTGAAAATGGATGTGCCATTGCTTGGACAAATACCTCTCGTCCAAAGTATCTGTGAAGGAAGTGATACAGGTCATCCGGCTGCTCTCGATGATTCAGAAACCGGAAAAGCATTTATAGCATTGGCCGGTGAAGTGGTGGAAAAAGTGAACAAAAGGAACAGGGATCTCAAACCAACAACAAAAGTGGAAATCAATAAACAATGACAACATATTATAATGAAAAAAATGGCAGATACTAAAAGTGTAAAAGAACGGGTCATTAAAGCTTTAGAAAGAGTAAGACCCTATCTCCAGAATGACGGAGGCGATATCGATCTGATTGAAATCACAGATGACCTGACAGTGAAGGTAAAACTTACGGGAGCTTGTAATGGCTGTCCGTTCAGCCTCCAAACCCTTAAAGCAGGGGTTGAACAGGCAATTATGCAGGAAGTACCGGAAATAAAAAGAGTTATTTCAGCCTGACAAACAGCAGCATACCAATTTTTACAAACTTTAAAATACTATACCAAGGTATAGTAAGTTTATAGTAATAAAGTTCACTTATTGTCAGCAGGGAGATCATCATATAAATTACTTGCTATTGCCGGATTATTGCTGATCCTGTCAGATTGTTCCGTGGAAAAAAACACAGCCACAACAAGGTTTTATCATGGACTGACTTCCAGATTCAATATTTATTTCAACGGTTACGAGAGCTTCAAGAATGGCCTTCTCAAAATAAATAACGGTTACAGGGATGACTTCTCGGAACTTTTAAAGGTATTTGAAAACAGTGATCCTTCAACCGTTTCGCTTTGCTCTTCCGACATGGAAAAAGCAATTCAGAAGGCATCGAAGCTTATTTCGTTGAAATCGATAACAGCAAGACCCGAATTCAAGCCAAAGAAAGAGCTCACGGAAAAGGAAAAAGCTCTGCTCGGACAAAAGGAATTCAATGAGTGGGTCGACGACAGCTATTTTCTTATAGCCAAAGCCCGGTTTTACAAGCATGAATTCAACGAAGCGGCCTCGGTTTTCAGTTATTGCATCACGAATGCAAATGATCCGGAAATAAAGACAGAATCATCGGTCTGGCTTGCAAGGATCGATTGTGAACAGGGAAACTATATTGAAGCTGGCAGGCTTTTAAATGAAATTGAACCCGCTTCTTTAACAATAAATTCTCTGAAAACTTTCTATTATTCAACTCTTGCTGATTTGTTTATAAAACAGAAAAAGTTCCAGGAAGCTGTCGAACCGCTCAGGGAATCAATGGCATACTCAAGCGGGAAAAGAACCAAATACAGAATCACCTATCTCCTTGCTCAGTTGTATGAACGTGCCGGTGATGCTAAAATGGCTACCTCCCTCTACAGGGATGTCGTTAAAATGCATCCGCCCTATGATGTCGAATTTAACGCACGCATAAATATCGCCGGAGTCTTTGATGTCAATTCCGGAAATCCTCAGGAGATCAAAAGAGAGCTTGAAAAGATGCTGAGAGACTCAAAGAATAAGGATTTTCAGGATCAGATCTACTATGCTCTCGGAAATTTAATGAAGAAAGAGGGCAATATGAAAGAGGCGCTTGATTACTACAAGAAATCGGCATCATCCGGTTTCGGCAGTCAGAATCAGAAAGGTAAATCATATCTCGCCCTGGCAGATTATTTCTACAGTAAACCTGATTATATAAAAGCCGGGATGTATTATGACAGCACTGTTTATTTCCTTGATCAGAAATACCCCGACTATAAAGATTTGAAGACCAAATCGCAAAATCTTAATTCACTTGTTGCGCAATTAACTGTTATCCAGAGAGAAGACAGCTTGCAGAAGGTTGCTTCAATGTCAGAAAACGAAAGGGGAACACTTATTGCCGGAATAATTGAAAAAATAATCAAGGATGAAAGCGAAGGAAAAACCTCTGAATATGCCGACAGGGCTAATATAGGCCAGTATTATGAAAACCAAAGAAGATTCCAGACCAATATTTCCCAGGAAGGCAAGTGGTATTTTTATAACCAGGCAGCTTTGACTTTTGGCCGGACAGAATTCAGGAGAAGGTGGGGCGACAGGCGGCTGGAGGATAACTGGAGGAGGTCGAACAGGACAAGAGTTAATGTCCAGCAGGCGGCTGCCGGCCAGGAAGAAAACGGTAACAACGGCCCTGACACGACTGTGGCTGTAATGGATTACAAAAAGCCTGAATTTTATCTTAAAAACCTCCCTCTGAACGATTCACTTCTTGCCGTTTCCAATGAAAAGATTGCAGATGCCTATTTCAATGCAGGAAAAGTCTTTTCAGAAAAGATAACGGACCTGCAGAAAGCATCTGAATCGTATGAAAAATTATTGTCACGCTTCCCTGAAAACGAACTGGTTCCTGAAACACTTTACGAGCTTTACAAAGTATACAAGGAAGAAAATAATCCGAAATCGGAAATCACCCGGCAGCGGTTGCTGGAAAAATTTCCCGACAGCGAGTTTTCCAGAATTCTTTCAGATCCCGATTATTTCAATAAAAGAATGGCTGAAAGTAAAATGGATGAAAAACTTTACGAAGAAGCATATGATATCTACAGCCGCGAAAATTATAACAGGGCAATTACTCTCTGCGACAGTGCAATCACTATTCATCCTCAGGGAAACCTTGCTCCAAAGTTCATGTTGCTGCGTGCTTATTCAGTGGCCAGGGTATCCGATGAAAGGGATTTTAAGGAGGAACTTAACAAGGTGATCAAAGAGTGGCCCGGGACTGACGAGGCTAAAAAGGCAGCAGAGCTCAGCTCCTACCTGACCCAGAAACTGCCCGAGCTGAAAATAGAAGAGGACAAGGAAATTGCAAAAGAGATCTTTACAGCCGATACATCTTCATTGTATTCATTTGCCGTGATCATTATGGATCCTGCATTTAATGTGAACCAGGCATCATTCGATGTAATCAGTTATAATATTGATAACTATACAAACAAGAATTACCGGACCGAAGGGATGCTGATTAATAACAACTATGTCAGGATAATGGTTTCGGGATTTGCTAACAATACCCAGGCATGGGAATATTATGATGCTTTCAAGGCAGATAAGCTTATCAGAAATCCATCAGGAGCCAGGGTAATGACCTTCCTGATAAACAGCGATAACCTGAAAGCGCTCGAAGTTGATAAAAATCCTGAGCGTTATTACCTTTTCTTTAGCGAAAATAACCTCACACGAAGAAAGAATAGGTAATTTTACAGGATCTATTCGAGAGAACACCAATGAGAAAAATAAAAATTTTGTGGACGGATGACGAAATTGAGATCCTGAAGGCGCATGTATTATTCCTCCGTGAAAAAGGCTACGAGGTCGACACATGCACTAACGGAATAGATACAGTCGACCTTGTACGTCATAATCCTTATGATCTGATTTTTCTTGATGAAACCATGCCGGGATTAAGTGGCCTGGAGACTCTTCGCCTTATAAAAGAAGTCCGCTCTGACATTCCCGTGGTTATGATTACCAAAAATGAGGAGGAGGGGATAATGGAAGCAGCTATTGGATCGGAGATGGCAGACTACCTGATCAAACCTGTAAAGCCAAACCAGATCCTGCTGGTGATAAAAAGGATCACTGAACAGCGCAGGCTGATAACCGAAAAGACAACGACAAACTACAGGCAGGAGTTCGGCAACATAGGGAATATGATCATGTCGGCCAGGACTCATTCAGACTGGGCCGATCTTTACAGGAAGATAACCTTCTGGGAAACCGAACTTGAAAAATCGACCGATCCGGGAATGACTCAGATTCTTAAGATGCAGGAGAATGACGCAAATAACGCTTTTGTAAAATATCTCACCAATAATTATCTCTCATGGCTTGACCCTGATGCCGTGGAAAAGCCGGTGCTATCGCCCTCCCTCTTTTCGAAGAAAATATTTCCCAATGTCCAGGCAGGGAAACCGCTATTCTTTATCCTGATCGACAATCTGAGGTTCGACCAGTGGA
>CAWHSH010000017.1:0-14799 GCA_963831935.1 uncultured Bacteroidales bacterium | reverse complement strand
GGGAGAAATCGCTGTAACGGTCTCGTCAGAAAAACCTGTTTCAGGAAAACTCACATTCAGCTACGTTGTGACTAATGCAGGGTGGTATCCGTCATATGACATACGCGTTGATGATATAACAAAACCAGTAACATTGTTCTATAAAGCTAATGTTTTCCAGAATACAGGAGTGACCTGGAAGGATGTGAAGCTCAGCTTTTCAAATGCCACACCCTGGATTGCCGGTGATGTTCCTGTACTCAATCCATGGTTTATTGATTATTATGTTCCGGTCCCGGTCCCGAGAATAAGAGGTGTTGCCTCCGGAGTAAAAAGAAGCCAGATGCCTGAAATGGCAACGATGGATAAAAAAGCTGAAGTTCCTGAGGCATTTGTAATGGCTGAAGCTATGCCTGTTCCGGTTGAGAAAAAAACCGGGGAGACAACCGTAACTTTTGATATCACCACTCCATATTCAATTTCATCGGATGGTAAAGTGCAGACTATCGAAATACAGCGCACTAATCCCCTGCTGATTACAAATACGTGACCATTCCCAAGATTGTCACCCATTGCTTACCTTACCGGAAATATAACTGACTGGGCCAAACAGAGTCTTATCGGCGGTGAAGCTACCCTTTATTTTGAAAACACATTCGTCGGCAAATCATATCTTAATGTTAACCAGTTAACAGACACTCTAACAATATCGCTCGGCACTGATAACAGCATCCTTGTCAGAAGGGAGAAAAGGCAGGACTTCACCAGCAGGAAGGTTTTGGGCTCAAACAAAACTGAAACATATTCTTTTCTCATAACTGTAAGAAATAATAAATCGACCCCTGTAAGGATCGCTGTGAATGATCAGATACCTGTTTCTTCAAACAGCGGAATTGAAGTGGATGCTGTAGAATTATCCGGAGGCAGACATAATTCACAAACAGGGGAAATAAAGTGGGATCTGAATATCAAACCCCAGGAAACAAGCAGTTGATCCTTACCTATTCAGTAAAGTATCCAAAGGATAAAAATGTGATACTGGAGTAAAACCCTGTACAAAAATGAAAATTCTTGGCAACCTCATATGGCTGATATTCGGTGGAATCATCATTGCGATTGAATATTTTATCGGCAGCCTGATACTTATGATAACAATTATCGGGATACCATTTGGTCTCCAGACGCTCAAGATGGCTGGCTGGCGATCTGGCCATTCGGACGCACAAGCAGGGTACAGTCGAGGGCATCAGGTTGCCTTTACATATTCATGAATGTTCTGTGGTTGCTTTGCGGCGGAATATGGATTGCGATCACTCATGCCTTCTTTGGCGTCTTGCTTTGCATAACAATTATTGGAATTCCGTTTGGAATACAGCATTTCAAACTCACTGAAGTTGCGATAAATCCATTTCGGCAGAGATATTGTCAGAATCTAGACAATAAACCTCTTAATCTGCGGAATCTGCGGAATCTGCGGGAAAATAAAAAGGTTCTGTTATCTCCCGCAGATCTCGCTGATTTTATCAGCAGATTTAGAAGCGAAATTCATTTTAAATGAACGACACTGAAAATAAAAATACACCGATCGGGAACTTCGGAAAATTCGGTCTGATTGAACATATTACTGATAAAGCGGTCCCGAATAATAAAAGTACACTTTCAGGTGTAGGCGATGATGCATCAGTTATTGATTCCGGGGAGAATCTTACTCTCGTTACAACCGATCTTTTACTTGAGGGTATTCATTTCAACCTGGTATATACTCCGCTTAAACACCTTGGTTACAAAGCTGTTATAAGAGCTATTTCCGATATTTATGCAATGAACGGCATTCCCGGCCAGGTTCTTATTGCTCTCGGGATCAGCTCCCGATTTGCTGTCGAGCACCTGGATGACCTATATGAAGGAATTTATCTTGCCTGCAAAAAATATAAGGTCGATCTGGCCGGTGGCGATACTACCAGCTCCATTACAGGACTGACGATAAGTGTCACGGCTATCGGGAATGTCAAAAAGGGCAGTGTAATAAGAAGGGACGGGGCCAAACCAAATGATCTGATATGTGTTACCGGAAATTTCGGGGCTTCATATATGGGTCTTCAGATTCTGGAGAGGGAGAGAAAACTGTTCGATAAGGACCAAACCTTTAAACCCGATCTTACAGGTTATGAGTATATAATTGAAAGGCAGTTAAAGCCGGAGTTCCCGGCAGATGTGACCAACGAACTGAAGGCTGCCGGGAATTATTCCCACATCGATGATTGATGTATCCGATGGACTTGCATCCGATCTTTTGCATATCTGCAGGCTTTCAGGCACTGGCTGCAAGGTCTTTTACGATAAGATCCCCATTGACACAGAGACATTTAAGGCAGCAGAAGAATTCAAACTCGATCCTGCTATCCCTGCTCTTAACGGCGGAGAAGATTATGAATTGCTTTTTACGGTTCCTCTCGAAAATACCGGTAAAATCAGGAGTATTTCTTCAGTAAGGCTTATCGGCCATATGACATCACCTGACCAGGGCTATTTTCTGGTTGTTGAAAATGGGGCTGAAATTGAGCTTAAGGCTCAGGGTTGGGAAAAAGCATAGGGGAACTTATCTTGGCCCCCTTATTATTCCGCGTTCGGACTTTCTGATGAATAAAAGTATATAATCCCTGTCGGGTGATGGTCTGAATTCATGCTCAATACAGTCGAGAGCTTGTGAAACGTTCAGCCCATTCTGATAAATTACCCTGTATATGTTGTGAATTTCGTTGATCCTTTCGTTCTCGAAACCCCGTCTGGTCAATCCGACAGAATTGATTCCCAGGTACGAAAGTGGATCTCTGTCGGCTTTGATGAATGGCGGCACATCTGTTCTCACTTTTGAACCACCTCCTATCATTACATGACCTCCTATTCTTGAAAACTGGTGTACCAGTGTTGAGGCGCTCAGAATAGCCCAGTCGTCAATCCTGACTTCCCCTGCAAGACCGGTCCCGTTACCCAGTATGCAGTTATTCCCGATGTTGCAGTCATGGCCAACATGAGCATAAGTCATAATAAGACAGTTTTTACCGATTATGGTTTTCCCTGACGTTGCAGTTCCCCGGTTTATGGTTGCACCTTCACGTATGGTTGTCGAATCTCCTATTTCAGCGGTGGTCGCCTCACCCCTGAACTTCAGGTCCTGTGGAATTGCCGATACAACCGAACAAGGAAATATCTTACAGTTTTTCCCGATTCTGGCACCATTTAGAATAGTTGAGTTTGGACCTATCCATGTTCCTTCACCTATCTCCACATTATCATCTATGTATGCAAAAGGTTCGACAGTAACATTGCTGGCTAATTTTGCCTTTGGATGAACAAATGCTAAATTTGAAATCATTGGATGATCATTTGTTTTTAACTATCTGAGCAACCATTTCTCCTTCAGTAACAAGATGATTTCCAACAAATGCCTGTCCATACATGGAAACAATTCCTCTCCTTATCGGTTCAATAAGTTCCATCTTGAGAATGATGGTATCACCAGGGACAACCTTGTGCTTGAATTTAAGTTTATCGATTTTCAGAAAATAGGTAGAGTATTTTTCCGGCTCCTTAACCGTACTCAAAACCAGTAATCCTCCTGCACTGGGCAAGAGCTTCAACCAGTAAAACTCCCGGCATCACTGGTTCATCAGGAAAATGGCCCTGAAAAAAAGGTTCATTGAAAGTGACATTTTTAATACCCACAACAGTATTCTCATCAAGGTAAATTATTTTGTCAACAAGGAGAAAAGGGTATCTGTGAGGCAGTCGTTTCTTAATATCCGCGAGTGTATAGACAGGAGGTATGGACGGATCATAAACAGGTATATTAATCTTGGAATGTGCTTTTTTAATTTCCTGCCTGACAAGTTTTGCCAGCCTTGTATTGGCAAAGTGACCAGGCCGTGTGGCAACGACCTTTCCTTTAATTGGTTGCCCGACGAGTGCCAGATCACCCATGATATCCAGAAGTTTATGTCTGGCCGGTTCATTCGGAATAACGTAACTCGGTATTGTTAAGGATGCCCGCAGTGTGTTTGTTTATTCCAGGCCTGTTAAAAAGCCTTGAAATACGGTCGATCTCCTCCTGTTCAACCTCTTTTTCCAGGATAACGACTGCATTATCAAGGTCGCCTCCTTTGATAAGTCCCATTTTGTGAAGAGGTTCGAGCTCATGGAAAAAAACAAAAGTGCGGCTTTTGCTTATCTCTTCCTCGAAATCATCAATTGAATCGAGAATTGCATACTGATTGCCAAGTATCCTTGAATTATAATCAATAAGAACATTAATACTCAGATGATCATCGGGATAAATAATAAGGTCAACCCCGTGCTCTTCATCCGAATATGTTATTTTTTGCTTGACAATAAAATAGTTTCTTTCTTCCTTTTGTTCGGTAAAGCCCACCGATTTCATAGCCTCGGTAAATGCCGAGGCAGCCCCTCCCATTATTGGTGCCTCCGGACCATCAAGTTCGATAATTGCATTGTCAACCTGTAATCCATGCAATGCCGCAAGGACGTGTTCGATGGTTGCAACCGAGGCATGGTTCTGGCACAGCGTCGTGCCTCTTGATGTATCAGTAACATACTCAGCCAAAGCATCTATCATGGGTTTCCCCGGAAGATCGGTCCTGCAAAACTTGTAACCATAATTGGCCGGAGCTGGCTTGAAAGTTAAAGTAACCCCTATTCCTGAATGTAATCCTTTTCCCGTCAGGCTGACCTCTTTTGCCAGCGTTCTTTGTTTCTCACTCATTGATTTTTATCCAATAATTTCAGATTCGGGTACAAAAAAATCAAAAAAAACCGAACAATCAAATAAATTAATACCACTGAATGTGCATTTCAGGATTATTATTATGACAATCTATTTATGCTTAAGTTGTTCAATGAGTTTTTCAAGTTCCTCAATTTTTGATTTCAGTTCAGGTAATTTTCTGAAAACAACAAATGATCTGATGAAATCTTTATGCTCAAATGCAGGATAACCGAACAATATTGCATTCTCATTTTTGACATCACCGGGAATTCCCGATTTTGCTCCGATTTTTACCCCATCGGCTATTTTAAGATGACCGGCAATGCCAACCTGCCCTCCAAACATACAGTTTCTGCCGATCTTTGTTGATCCTGCGATGCCAGTCTGACCTGCCATTACCGTATTTTCTCCAATCTCAACATTATGCCCGATTTGTATCAGGTTATCAAGCTTGACACCTTTCCGGATAACAGTTGAACCCATTGTAGCTCTGTCGATGGCAACATTGGCACCGATCTCGACATTATCCTCAATGACCACATTTCCGATTTGCGGAATTTTCATGAATTCACTCTCTGACTGAGGTGCGAACCCAAATCCGTCGCTTCCGATAACCGTTCCGGCATGAATGATGCAATTCGTCCCTATATTGCAGTCGTGATATATTTTTACACCCGGGAATAAGGTGCAATTCTTTCCGATAATGGTATTGTCACCCAGAAAGACATGCGGATAAATTGAACATTCATCACCGATTATGCAATTTTCTCCTATGTAAGCATAGGGACCTATATACACATCCTTTCCAACACTTGCAGTCGGTTCGATTACTGCTGTCGGGTGGATACCTTTTTTCCTGGGACGGGACTGATCGATAAGACGAAGCAACGATGCAAATGCATCATATGCATTTTCAACCTTTATAAGCGTTGCTTCAACTCTACCTGACGGAATAAAATCCTTATTTATAAGAACAATTGATGATTTTGTTGTGTACAGGTAATGTTCATACTTTGGATTTGCCAGAAATGAGAGAGCTCCCGAATGTCCTTCTTCGATCTTTGCAACCGTATTGACCTTTACCTCCGGATCCCCTTCAATCTCTCCTTTAAGAAATCCGGCTATTGTTGCGGCATTAAATTCCATAATATATATTGTTTTAAACGCATTCTTTGGGATAACACAGGAAATACTTTGTAACACGTTCGGAAAGCATCCTGTGATCAAACATATCCGATACCGATGTAATATCGGCTGTGGTTCCGTTTTTAAGCAGTATCCTTACCTCAGGAGCATAAGGAGCGAAAGTCAGGTTGGAAATTGTTCCTGTGAAAACATAATATTCGGTTAATTCAGATGAAGTCTGAATTAGCTTTGCCGGCAAGTTCTTTCAGCCGCATTACTTTGCCTTCTGAAAAAGGCTCATTCTGAAGTTCAATGGCAAAAAGATTCCTGCTTATCAAGCCTGCCCGACAGATCTGACAGCACCTTGTCGGAATGATCACCCCAGTACTTGGCAGAGACAAGTATATCTGTGTCGTCGAGACGAGTAAAATGAAAAGCAACCAGACCCGGTGGAAAGCCTTCGGAACCGTCAAGGTCCCCGGGACCAATATCGTTATAAAGGAAGAATCTCAAAGCGGGGGTTGCATACAGATCAGTGTTGTTCATAGCAAGTTCTTTGGCGCGTTTCAGTACATTTACCAGCAGGCTTTCGGATGAAATAACTGTTTTATGCATATAAACCTGCCAGTACATAAGTCTCCGGGCTATCAAAAACTTTTCAAGCGAATAGATTCCTTTTTCGTCAATTACCAGACTGTCATTCACCACGTTAAGCATCCTGATTATCCTGTCAGAACCTACCGACCCCTCAATAACACCCGTAAAAAAGGAATCACGCCTGAGATAATCCAGCCTGTCCATATCCATCTGTCCCGTGATCAGTTCATGGAAAAACTTCCTTTTGTAGTTCCCGGTAAAAATCTCAATTGCCAGGTCAAGCTTTCCGTTAAAGGTCTCATTAAACTTCTTCATCAGGAGCAATGAGAGGTCTTCATGAGTTATCCCGTTGATTATTGATGTTTCGAGTGCGTGGGAAAATGGACCATGGCCAATATCGTGAAGAAGGATTGCAGCCAGGGTTGCTTCTTCTTCCTCCTGTGTGATATCTACATTTTTGCTTTTCAGGGTCTTCAGAGCCATATCCATCAGATGGAGAGCTCCCAGGCAATGCTGGAACCGGCTGTGATTTGCCCCGGGGTATACAAAACTGGTCAGGCCAAGCTGCTTGATATTCCTCAGTCGCTGAAACCATGGGTGTTCAATTATGTCATAAATAATATCGTAGGGTATGCCAATAAATCCGTAAACGGGATCATTGATTATTTTTCTTTTATTTGTTTTGTAGACCACCCCGGGAATTCTTAGGTTACAAAAGTATGAATTTGTTTTGATTGAGATAACAGATTTCAAGTTCCTCTTATTTCGACATATTCTGAAATTTTAACTTGGACAATTATTATAACATATTTCTTTGTATTACTTTGGGGGAAAAGAAGCAGAGAACTAATGTAAACTTAAAGCTTACCACCATGGAGTGGGCTACTGGTGGGTCATATAATAAAAAAAACAGCCAATTATCGTCACATTTGAAATTTTTAACGTCTTTATAGAGTCTAAACCAAATAAGACTACCAAACTTATGACAGAGGTATGAAGATTGAAATTCAGGGACTTAACAAAATTTATCCGAATGGCAACCATGCCTTAAAGGATATAAACCTTGAATTCGGAACAGGTATGTTCGGCCTGTTAGGACCTAATGGTGCAGGGAAATCAAGCCTGATGCGCATTCTGGTCACACTGATGAAACCAAGCTCAGGATCAGTACTGTTAGACGGGAAAGATATTCAGAAAATGCGGAAGATATTAAGAAGCATGCTTGGCTACCTGCCACAGGATTTTCGTTTCTTTACATCACTTAAAACATGGGAATTCCTTGACTATTCAGGATCGCTCGCAGGAATGAGAAACAGGAAAGAGAGGCTTCTGGAAGTTGACAGGCTTCTTGACCAGGTTGGATTGCTCGAAGTGCGCGACCGGCAGGCAAACAGGTTGTCGGGAGGTATGAAACGACGATTGGGTATAGCCCAGGCACTGATCGGGAATCCAAGGATTATCGTCGTGGATGAACCGACAACCGGTCTTGATCCTGATGAAAGGATCAGGTTCAGGAATATTCTTTCCCAGCTGAGCCAGAATGATGTTACAATCATTCTTTCAACCCATATTGTTGGTGATATATCATCAACCTGCCAGGGAATGGCATTGCTTAATCGCGGAGAGCTTGTATTTTCGGGATCACCGGAAAATCTCGTTAAGCAGGCGGAGGGACATGTATTCAGGCTGAATCTGTCCCAGAATGAGTACGACCGGGCAAAGGAACTCTATAACGTGATTTCCACAATTCCGGTTGAAGACGGCTGGGAGGTCCAGATAGTTTCCGATGACATGCCGGAATTCAGTTATACCGGAATCACTCCAAACATTGAGGACGCTTACGTCTATTATATGGAGCATAAGCTGAAAGCCGATCTATCCGAATAAATTCTTATGAAAATAATATGGCATTTCTCCACAACATAAGAACAGTTGCAAAGTATGAAGCAAAGATCCTGAGAAGAAGCTGGTTCTTCAGACTCTTTTCCATAGGGGCACTGTTTATACTCACAATAATGAATATTGGTATTTTTTCTCCCATCGGGGATGAAGAATGGGCTTTTGTATCAATATCTTCCTCATTGCCTTTGATAAACCTGTACCTTCTAAATATCGGACAGGCAATTGTTGTAATATTCCTTGCTTCTGATTTTCTCAAGAGAGACAAAAAAGTTGATACAAATGAGGTGCTGTACACAAGGTCAATGTCAAATTTTGAGTATATCATGGGGAAATCGGCCGGAATACTCAGGCTGTTCCTTGGTCTTGATATCGTTATTCTGCTTATTGGCCTCCTGATTAACATAATCTCAAAAAGCATGACGATCGACTTGTCAGCGTACATTTCATACCTCCTTATAATATGTGTACCCACTCTTGTTTTCAGTCTCGGACTGGCATTCATGCTGATGTCTGTGATCAGGAACCAGGCAATAACCTTTCTTGTGTTACTTGGGATTGCTGCACTTAACATGTTCTGGCTGTACTACAGGGCCGGATCGATTTTCGATTATATGGCATTCGGACTTCCGGTATTTAAATCAGGTGTGATAGGTTTCGATGATATAAATAAGATTTTAAACCAGAGGCTGATATATTTCTTCCTTGGCTTATCTCTTGTGCTGGCTACAATTCTTCTATTCAAGCGTTTGCCCCAATCAAGACTCCAATCTTCACTATCGGTTGTATTTATGATCATTTTCCTGTCAGGATCGCTGGTATGTGCCTTCAATACTTACTCCCATTATAAAAAAGATATTGATGAGAAGAAGCTGGTTATCGATGCAAACAGAAAATTTGAAACCCGGAGTTTTGTCAGCCTTAAAGATGCTTCCATAGAATTTCTGCAAAATAAAAATACTTTTAATGCCTCGGCTGAACTTGACTTCTTAAATAATAATCAAGAGGCATTGGATAAATATCTGTTTTCCCTGAATCCCTACCTCAAGGTAACCAGGGTCACATCCGGAGGTAAAGAGCTGAATTACAGCAGGACAAATCACATTATTGAAATTGATCCCACGCAACCTCTCCTGCCGGGACAGTCAGATACAATAAGTATTTTTTATAACGGATCAATTGACGAATCCTTCTGCTTCCCCAATTATTCTGATAATATAAAGGAGAATCCTTACAGGATTGGCAATATGCTGAACGTAAACAAACGGCAGGCATTCCTCACTGAAAATTATGTCCTGTTAACGCCCGAATCCCATTGGTATCCTGTACCGGGATTGAACTTTTATCCATCAAATCCGGCAACTATTAAGATTGATTTTACAAACTACACCCTCCGGGTCAAAACCAGTGGCAAAGCTGACCCCGGTCGCACAGGGAAAAATGAAAACTGAGGATGGATTTTATGTTTTTTCTCCTCAGTCACCTCTCACCGGACTTACTCTGGCTATAGGCGATTACAGGTCGGATACATTGACCGTCGATTCTGTCAGATACATCACTTATTATTTTTCCGGTCACGATTATTATAAAAAGGACCTTTCGGAAATTAAAGACACACTTAATCAGCTCGTTTCAGGGATAATGCGCGATCTGGAAACGAGTTTCTCCACAAAATACCCATTCAAGACCCTTTGTCTTCTTGAAGTGCCGGTTCAGTTTTTCTCTTACCCGAAGATGAGCACACAAACGCGGGCAGAGTTACAGCCGTCACTGGTCCTGCTGCCCGAGAAATTATCTACAATTTCAAATGCAGGATTCCGCAAACGGTTTACCCGTCAGAAAAAAAGAATGGCCAGAAACAATCAGGTAATAACTGATAAAGAGTTGCAGGTTAGATTGTTTAACGATTTCATCAGGAATACTTTCATATGCGGCGAAAATTTCAGATTTACAAATGGTGTTGCTCGCAATGAACCGGTACGCTACAGATTAGGTCCTAGTTTTTATTTCTTTAAGAATAACTTCCATTCATCCGAATTTCCGGTAATAAATGCTGTTTTTGAATCTCATCTCCAGAAACAGACCTCTCCGACTGGTGGCTTCAGGGGTATGACCCGGGATCTTTCAGAAAATGACAGGGCAAACCTGATATTAAAGGATGCCAGTTTCAAAAATATTCTGGCAAAAAATCCGGAGAGTGACACAATAAGGGCTGTAGTTACAGTAAAGGGCGATTATCTTTTTAACCTTTTCAGATCTAAAGCCGGTATTAATGAGTTTAACGAATGGTTCCGGAAATATATTGATGACCATAAATTTCAGAGTGTCGATCTTTTGACTTTCAATAAAGATATGCAGGAGCGATTCGGCTTTGAGTTTTATCCTTACCTGTACGACTGGTTCAACAGGAAAGAGCAGCCGGGATTTCTTTTTACTGATCTGCAGGCTACTGAAATTGTAGTCGGAGAAAGGGTAAGGTATCTGGTGACATTTACTGCATCAAATCCGGAACCGGTAGCCGGAATATTTAATATCTCATTCAGGACCGGCGAACGGAGGACGGCCTGGACAGCAGATGACTGGAGTATATCAGGGTGGACCGGGAGGGGGAGGAAGTTTCACTATATCGATGCAGGGCCGGGGTATGGAGGCATCAGATATTTCAAAAATCGTTCTCCTGGGGCCGGGAGAAGCAAAAAACATAAGATACTATACTTGATGCACAACCCAGGGAAATTCTGATCAATTCGCTTTGTGCAAGGAATATTCCGGGTGAAATAACTCTTCCTCTCGATAATATCAAAAAAAACAAAAACAATGCGAAGGAAACAGATGGAGAAGAAAAACTTGCTGTTTTACCTCCCTTTTCATATCCCGGGGAATTGATTGTAGATAATGAAGATCCGGGATTTGACAGAGGCAACCAGTTGACCCGGAGTCCTCTTAAGAAGCTCCTGGGAATAAATAACAAAAGGGGAAATGAGTATGAACAAATCAACATGTTCTGGGCTCCCGAATACTGGCAGCCTGTTGTTCTGTCTTCTTATTACGGGAAATATATCCGTTCTTCAGTTTATACCCGTGGCAGCAAGGGTGACAGATCTGTTACATGGAAGACAAAGATTGACGGACCAGGCTATTATGATATATTTTGTTATATAGGTAAGACAGGCGACAAAATGCTTGTTCGAACAGGTGTATCAGCCGGGGCTCCTCCGCCTCCTCCGCCACCGGGAGGTGAACCGGAAGGTGAAAATGTATATAAGGATATGCATTATAAAATATATCATGATGAAGGAATGGAAGAAATCACCGTAGATTACGAAAATGCAGAAGCAGGATGGAATATGCTTGGGCGTTATTACCTTTCATCAGATAGTGCAAAAGTTGAACTGACCAATCAAACATCTGGGAAAATGGTGATAGGCGATGCAATAAAGTGGGTGAAGGCGAATTAAAAACAAACGAATTTGAACAAGATCTAACAAAATGAATATGAGACAGTTTACAATAAAAACCGCGATCCTCATCTTAATATGTTTTATTACTCCTCTCCCCGGCTTTCCTCAGCAGGGTCTCACTCTCGAGCAAGCTCTGACCATTGCCGAGTCAAACAGCCCGGCGAT
Organism: uncultured Bacteroidales bacterium; assembly: GCA_963831935.1. GTDB lineage: Bacteria > Bacteroidota > Bacteroidia > Bacteroidales > VadinHA17 > LD21. Next base: position 2,790 of record CAWHSH010000017.1, on the reverse strand, counting down.
GAAGATAACAAGGCTTAGCCTCATACGAAGCCAGGAAAACCTTAATGCTCAGAACGCTGCTCTTAAATCAAATTTCTCCTTATCGGTTAATCCCATTGGCTACAGCCAGATCAGATCCTTCAACGATCTGATTTCAAAATGGAACTCGGTAAAAACCACCGAGAGCTTCGGCCTCTTTACCGTTACCCAGCCTATAGTTTTTACAGATGCCAGAGTATCCCTTGTTAACAGGTTTGGTTATACAGATTCATATAGTGAATATTCAAATACCACAACGAAAGGGTTCAGTAATAATCTTGCACTGAATATCGATCAGCCTCTTTTTACATATAACCGTACCAAATTGCAGTTAAAGGAACTCCAGCTTGCGCTTGAGAATTCAAAGATCAGCTATGCCGTCCAGCTTTTATCGCTTGAAAGGGAAGTAGCCCAGGCATTTTACTATGTGTATCAGCAGCAACAGAGCCTCGATATTTCCAATCAGGCATTCCAGAATATGCAGAAAAGTTATGAGGTAATAAAAACTAAGGTTGATGCGGGGATTTCTGCTCGCGACGAGATGTTTCAGGCTGAACTGAACCTGGCAACCACTAAATCGGATTTTGAAAACAAACAGGTTTCACTCGAGAATGCCAAGGATGATTTCAAACTGCTGATAGGGATGAGCCTCTATGACGATTTGATTGTTCTGCCAAATATAGCTGTGGATACAATTCAGGTCGATATTTCCTTTGCCATTGATCAGGGACTCTCAAACAGGATGGAAATAAGGCAGAGAGCAATACAGGTTGAATCTTCACAGTTCGACCTGATCCAGACCAAAGCCTTGAATGAGTTTAAAGGAAGCCTCGGATTATCGATCGGATTGTTCGGAGATAATGAAAAACTTGGTGACGTCTATGCAAATCCCACTGATAACGAAGAGGTATCTTTATCACTGACAATTCCTTTGTGGGACTGGGGGGAAAGAAAATCAAGGATTAGAGCTTCTCAAGCCTCAATTGAATCTGCAAATGTCTCGCTTGAAGATGAGAAGAATAATATCATTCTCGGGAATTAGAAAAGTCTACAGGAACCTGCTAAACCTGCAGAATCAAATCGGTATTGCCCGGCAAAATGTTATTAATGCCCAGCTTACCTATGACCTGAATCTTGAAAGATACAGGAACGGGGATCTTACCGGTATGGATCTTAATATTTACCAGAACCAGCTCTCGGAAAAACAGCTTTCCTTTACAAATTCTCTGATTACTTATAAGCTTGAGCTGCTGAACCTTAAGATCCAAACTCTTTACGACTTTGAAAAGAAGGAACAGGTCACTCCTGTAATGTCATTGGAAAAATAATATAACATAATAATGTAGAGATGAAAAAAAGCATATTGTTTGTTGTTGCCGCATTGTACTTCCTGCCCTCCTGCAGGAACCAGGATCAGAATCTGACGGCAGATGTTGAAATCCCTGTTTCAGTCGAAGAACTCAAACTAAGGTCGATCAGGGAATTCGTAAATACAACCGGAACAGCATTCCCGAAAGGTGAAATAGAGCTTAAATCAAGAATATCAGCTTCATATTTTCTTGAGAAAAATCCATCGACCGGAAGAATATGGCAATTAGGCGACAGGGTGAAAACCGGAGCGCTCATAGCAAGGCTTGAGGATCAGGAATATGTCAACTCCGTCAGGATGGAGACAAACCAGCTCAACATGGAACTTATGGAAAGTGAGCTGAAAAAACAGGAATCACTTTATGAGAAAGGGGGAGTAACACTTAAGGAACTTAAGACGGCCGGTATTAATTACGAAAATGCCAAGACAACAGTTGTCACGTCAAAGCTGCAACTTGAAAAGACTAAGATCGTTGCTCCGATTGACGGTGTTATAGTCGATCTGCCATACCATACCCAGGGCACCCAGATCGAAACGGGTCTGACAATTGTTAAGATAATGGACTACAGAACAATGTACATGGATGTCCAGCTTCCCGAGAAGTATATTTCCGTTATAAAGCCGGGGCAAATTGTCCTGCTTACAAACTATACAATACCCGAAGATACTATAATCGGTAATGTTACACAGCTTTCACCTGCAATAAATGCTGACACAAGAACATTCAAAGGCACAATTTCAATTGACAACCAGAGCTATCTCCTCCGCCCTGGTATGTTTGTCAAGGCTGATATCATCACAAACCTAAAAGATTCGGTAATTGTAATACCAAAGAATATAATCCTCTCACGCCAGCGGGGTAAGACAGTATTTGTCGTCGACCGGGGAGTTGTTGCCGAAAGGATCATCGATACCGGACTTGAAAACATTACTGATGCAGAAGTAATAAGAGGACTGCAGAAGAATGAGCGTGTGGTAATCAGCGGTTTTGAGACTTTAAGCAACAGGTCGAAGGTTAAAATCATTAAATAGTCAACATGAACCGTATTGCACAATTTGCTGTAAAATACCCGGTAACGGTTCTCATGCTGGTGCTTGGTATTCTCCTTCTGGGTTTTATCTCCTTCGGCAAGCTTGGCACGGATCTTTTTCCGGATCTGAATAATCCCAAGATCTACATTGAACTGAAAGCCGGAGAAAAACCCCCGGAGGAAATAGAAAAGAACTATGTCGATCAGATCGAATCCCTGTCAATGCGCCAGAGCGACGTGGTACAGGTTTCTTCAGTTTCCAGGGGTGGCTCAGCCGTAATAACAGTCGAATACAACTGGAATAAGGATATGGATGAGGCCTTCCTCGATCTTCAGAAAGAGCTTAACACCTTTGCCCAGAATTCCGATCTT
>CAWHSH010000016.1:0-88329 GCA_963831935.1 uncultured Bacteroidales bacterium | reverse complement strand
GGTCAATCCGACATGCATACTGGTGCTGAATCCGGCACTTGTCATAACACAACCAGCCGTTCTTAGTGCTACGCTGACGAAAACAGATATAACATGTTTCGGTGCGAATAACGGATCGATTATAATCTCGAATCCGACAGGTGGTTACGGAACCTATCAGTATACTATCAATGGAGGAACAACATGGCTTGGATCAGGCAATTTCACCAACCTTATACCCGGAACTTACAATGTTCAGATACGTGATGCGGTCAATACTGCCTGCGTGATCATTCTTAATCCGGCACTGGTTGTTACCCAGCCGCCGGTGCTTGCAGCAACGGTTAACAGGACAAATATTACATGTTTCGGATCAACCGATGGTACAATTACGGTTTCTGCACCTTCGGGAGGGCATGGTACATATGAATACAGCATCAACGGAGGCGGATCGTGGCAAAGCAGCGGAAGCTATTCCGGATTAACTCCCGGCACTTATAATGTCCAGATCCGTGATGCCGCTTATACAGGATGTTACATAGTACTGAACAGTGCCCTTGTTTTAACACAGCCGGCTGTTCTTACAGCAACTCTTGCTTCAACAAATGTGACCTGTAATGGTGCTAATGACGGAACAATAAGTATAACTGGAGCCTCAGGAGGTTACGGAACATATCAATATACGATCAATGGCGGAACAACCTGGGTTGCCTCAGGATTGTTCACCAATGTTGCTCCCGGCACTTATGATGTAAGGATCAGGGACGCAGCAAATACAGCCTGCGTTATAATCCTCAATGCAGGATTGCAGATCACTGAACCTGCTGCCCTGATGGCAATGGTAATTGATGCTGATATTACATGTTTCGGAGCCAATGATGGTGTTATTACAATAACAAATTCAGCCGGAGGGTACGGAACATTCCAGTACAGCATCAACGGAGGATCGGCATGGCAGGATTCACCTGTATTCTCTTCACTTTCTGCCGGTTCGTATGATGTCAGGATAAGAGACCGGGCACATCAGGCCTGTGTTGTGATTCTTGATCCGGCAAGGGTAATCAGCGAACCTGCGGCATTGAGTGCTGTCGCTACAGGGACGAATGTAACATGTAACGGTGCCAATGACGGTACAATAATAATATCTTCACCTGCAGGAGGCTACGGAACCTATCAATATAGTATAAACGGAGGTGCCTCATGGCAGGGATCAGGTAATTTCACAGGTCTTGCCCCGGGTACATATAATGTAAGGATGAGAGATGCACTGCATCCTGCCTGTGCAATTATTTTGAATCCGGCCCTGGTAATAACCCAGCCCGCAGCACTGAGTGCGACGGTAATAAAAACAAATGTAACATGTTTCGGAGCAGCTGATGGTACAATTACGATCAGCGGCGCTGCAGGAGGTTACGGAACATATGAATATACAATTAACGGAGGAGCGACATGGCAGGCTTCAGGCAATTTCACATCACTGAATCCGGGATTTTACAATGTCAAGATAAGGGATGCAGCACAGCCACTATGTATAGTTACTCTTAACGCTTCACTAAGCATTACCGAACCGCCGGTTCTTTCGGCAAATGTGGCAAAAACCAATGTGACCTGCAACGGAGCAAATGACGGAACTATAACTATCACCAATCCATTGGGCGGTTACGGAACATATGAATACAGCATCAACGGAGGAGGAGCATGGCAGGCATCAGGTAACTTTACCAGCCTGCAACCTGCAACCTACAATGTACAAATCAGGGATGCAGCTAACCCGGCATGTATTATTATTCTGAACGGAGCGCTGGTTATAACCGAACCTGCACGTACTGGCAGCAACAGTTGGCAACAACAGATGTTTCCTGTTTTGGTGCAAATAATGGTATTATTACTATAACCAATCCGACAGGTGGTTATGGCACCTATGAATATACAATAAACGGGGGTACTACATGGTCCGCAATAGGCAATTTCACCGGACTTGCTCCGGGAACATATGATGTAAGGATGCGGGATGCTGCTCAATACTGCGTGCACTGTTGATACTTAATCCTGCTCTGGTCATTACCCAGCCGGCAGTGCTTAATGCAGTTGTTGCCAGTACAAATGTCACCTGCTTTGGAAGCAGTGACGGAACGATTACAATTACCAATCCGACTGGCGGATATGGCACTTATGAATATACAGTCAACGGCGGAGGTGCATGGCAGGCATCAGGAAGCTTTACGGGACTTGGTCCGGGAACCTACAATGTTCAGATAAGAGATGCAGCTCATACTGGCTGTATAATTGTACTGAACAATGCTCTGGTCATCACCCAGCCGGCAATACTGAAGGCAACAGTTACTCCAACCATGGTGACCTGTAACGGCGCAAATGATGGTATCATTTCAATAACAGCACCTTCAGGCGGTTCAGGAACTTATGAATATTCAGTACCAACGGGTGGAACAACATGGCAGGCATCCGGTACATTTAACGGACTTGCTCCTGCGAACTTATGATGTAAGGATAAGGGATGCTGCCAATCAGGCATGCGAAATAGTGCTTAATCCGGGACTTACAATTACAGAACCGGCAGTTCTGAGCGCGGTCGTATCATCAACCGATGTAACCTGTTTTGGAGCTAATAACGGAGTAATTACAATTACAAATCCTTTAGGAGGATATGGAACCTTTGAATACAGCAATAACGGAGGTGCAACCTGGCAGCTGACAGGGACCTTCTCTGCCCTTGCTCCGGGTTCATACGATGTAAGGATAAGAGACAGGGCACATCCGACTTGTGTAATCATCCTCAATCCTGCATTAGTCATTACCCAGCCTGCCGTTCTCTCGGCAACAGTTGCAAGCACAGATGTTACCTGCAACGGTGCCAATGACGGTACTATTACAATAACCAATCCTCTGGGCGGGTATGGTACATATGCATATACAATAAACGGCGGAGCTTCATGGCAGACATCCGGCACCTTCAATAACCTGGCACCCGGCACCTATAATGTCAGGATAAGGGATGCAGCTCATATTACATGTGAGATAGTTCTTAATCCTGCACTGGTAATTACGCAGCCTGCGAAACTGGCTGCAACAGTAGCCAGCACCAATGTCACATGCTTTGGTGCAAATGATGGCACAATTACAATTACCAATCCGACAGGCGGTTACGGAACATATGAATACAGTATTGACGGAGGAGCTACCTGGCAGGCATCAGGCAGCTTTACTGCACTTGCCCCCGGATTCTATAATGTACAGATAAGGGATGCAGCACATCCAGCATGTATAGTAACATTGAATGGTTCGCTAAGGATTACAGAACCATCAGTTCTGTCAGCCAATGTTGCATCAGCCAATGTTACCTGCAACGGTGCTAATGACGGAACGATAACTATCTCCGGTCCAACAGGCGGTTATGGCACCTATGAATACAGTATTAACGGAGGAGCTTCATGGCAGGCATCAGGCAACTTTACAGGACTTGCTCCCGGAAATTATAATGTTCAGATAAGGGATGCAGCTCATACGGGATGTGTTATTGTCCTTAATCCGGCACTGGTAATAACCGAACCTGCAGTACTGGCATGCAACAGTTACGCAGTACAAATGTTACATGTTTTGGTGCAAATAACGGTATTATAACAATTACCAGATCCGACAGGTGGTTACGGTACATATGAATACACAATAAACGGAGGTACAAGCTGGTCAGGTCTGAATAACTTCACCAATCTTGCCCCGGGTACATATGATGTCAGGATAAGGGATGCAGCTCAATACGGCTGTACTGTTATATTGAATCCGGCGCTCGTAATTACTCAACCTGCCAGTTCTTCATGCAGCTGTTGCAAAAACAAATGTATCCTGCTTCGGAGGAAGTGACGGAACAATAACGATCACCAATCCGACAGGAGGCTACGGCACTTACGAATACAGTATCAACGGAGGAGGTTCATGGCAGGCATCGGGAGTATTTACAGCACTGGTTCCCGGAAATTATAATGTCCGGATCAGGGATGCTGCACATACCACATGTGTGATAGTCCTTAACAATGCACTTCAGATAACACAGCCGGCAGTACTGAATGCTGTTGTAACACCAACAATGGTTACATGCAATGGTGCAAATGATGGAATTATAACTATTACTGCACCCACAGGCGGCTATGGTACATATGAATATTCAATAAATGGTGGTACATCATGGCAGGCATCCGGAACCTTTACAGGACTTGCTCCGGCAATCTATGATGTAAGGATCAGGGATGCAGCCAATACAGCATGTGTAATAGTTCTGAATCCGGGTCTGACAATAACAGAACCTGCTGTTCTGAATGCAGTTGTAACATCAGCCAATGTTACCTGCTTCGGTGCAAATAATGGAGCAATATCAATTACAAGTCCGACAGGCGGTTACGGTACCTATGAATACAGCAACAATGGAGGAGCAACATGGCAGGCATCAGGTACCTTCTCATCACCTGATTCCCGGTTCATACAATGTACGGATAAGGGACAGGGCACATACAGGATGTGTTATTATTCTTAATCCGGCCTTGGTAATTACAGAGCCTGCGGTACTTTCAGCAACAGTTACACCGACAATGGTAACCTGTTTTGGTGCAAATAACGGTACAATAACAATAACCAATCCGCTCGGCGGATATGGTACATATCAGTATACGATTAACGGAGGAGCCACATGGCAGTCTTCAGGTACCTTCAATTTCCTTGCTCCCGGCACCTATAATGTCAGGATAAGGGATGCAGCCAATATTGCATGCGAGATAGTTCTTAATCCGGCACTGGTTATAACCCAGCCGGCAGCTGGCTGCAACAGTTGGCAAGTACAAATGTTACATGCTACGGTGCAAATGACGGAACGATAACCATAACCGCACCGACTGGAGGTTACGGAACATATGAATACAGTATAAACGGAGGAACCACATGGCAGGCATCAGGCAGCTTTCACAGCCCTTGCTCCCGGATTCTATAATGTTCAGATAAGGGATGCAGCACATACCGGCTTGTATCGTGATACTGAATGGTTCGCTGAGAATAACAGAGCCTCAGCTGCTTACAGCCAATGTCAACAGGACCAATGTAACCTGTAACGGGGCAAATGACGGAACCATAACCATCTCATCACCGATGGGAGGTTACGGCACTTATGAATACAGTATTAACGGAGGAGCTTCATGGCAGGCATCAGGCAGCTTCACAGCACTTGCTCCCGGAACCTACAATGTTCAGATAAGGGATGCAGCCCACACAGCATGTGTTGTCATTCTTAATCCTGCACTGGTGATCACAGAACCTGCAATTCTGAATGCGACTGTCACACCTGTAAATGTCACCTGTTTCGGTGCAAATGACGGATCAATATCAATTTCCGGTCCAACAGGCGGTTACGGAGCATATCAGTACACTGTTAACGGAGGAACAACATGGCAGGGATTCGGCAACTTTACAAATCTTGCTCCCGGAACTTACGATGTAAGGATCAGGGATGCAGCCAATCCGGCATGTGTTGTAACTCTCAATCCGGCACTCGTAATAACCCAGCCGGCAGTTCTTGCTGCAAATATTGCCAGCACCAATGTTTCATGCTTTGGCGGGAATGATGGTACAATAACCATCAGCGGTGCAACAGGCGGTTACGGGACCTATGAATTCAGTATAAACGGAGGCGGTTCATGGCAGGCTTCAGGAAGCTTTACAGGCTTAACACCCGGATCCTATAATATACTTATAAGGGATGCTGCACATACAGGATGTATAATTGTCCTGAATAATGCATACATCATTACCCAGCCGGGCATGCTCTCTGCAACAATAGCAAAAACAGATGTTACATGCAGTGGCAATAATGACGGAACAATAACCATATCATCTCCGGCAGGAGGTTACGGTACATATGAATACTCGATAAACGGAGGCACATCATGGCAGGCTATCCGGCAACTTCATACAACCTTGTACCCGGTACCTATGATATAAGGATACGCGATGCAGCACAATACTGCATGCTCGGTGATCCTTTATCCTAACCTGGTGATCACAGAACCGCTTGCACTTGCAATGTCATCAACAGGAGATATACTTCTCGACTGTTTCGGAGATATGGACGGAATGGGCACTTTCTACGCATCAGGCGGAACAATGCCTTATACATTCCTTGTTGTTTCAAATACAACAGGCGGAACAATAGCTGCTCCGGGATTCAATTCCCAGACATTCTTCAATGCAGGCGCAGGTTCAATTACTGTTAGTGTCGTCGATCTCAACGGATGTTCAGCCCAGGCAACCATAAATATCACCCAGCCGGCAGTTCTGAATCCCGGAACAATATCAGCCGACCAGGTATTCTGCTACGGGGATAATCCTGCAATGCTCACAGAAAGCTCTCCGCCAACCGGTGGTCCGGGAGCATATAACTTCCAGTGGCAGTCGTCGACAAATATTGCCGGACCATTTATAAATATTGCAGGTGCTACACTGAATCAGTATACTCCACCTGCAGGTGCAACCTACACCCTGTATTACAGGAGAATGGTTACATCAGGTACCTGCATGCCGGTTTACAGCAATGTTGTCGAGATCCTTGTTAATCCTCGTCCGGTTGCATTTCCTTACCGGAGGTGAAACGATCTGTCCCGGACAAAGCTCTGTGATCAGGGTCAATATGCTTGGCAGGTACAGGTCCGTTCACTGTTGAAATTGACAATCATGGCATTGTGAATAATTATGTGAGCGGAACAGATATTGTTGTAACACCTGCTGTGACAACTACATACAGCCTGATCAGGGTAAGGGATGCCAATAACTGCGAAGTGGTGAGTCCTTCACCTAATCTGAACGGAACAGCAACAGTTGTTGTAAGCACTCTTCCCTCAATAGTATCATTTACACCTTCTCCTGCAGTATGTGAATTCACGCTTGCAAAATTCAGCGTGGCTGCTGCAGGTAACTAATCTGACCTACCAGTGGTATGTAGATGAAGGATCAGGATTCAATCCTGTTGCGGATGGCGGTACATATTTCGGTGCACATGACACCAACGCTTCAGATATTCAATACCGTAAGGACGATGAACGGATATGTTTATCATGTTGTTGTTTCAGGTTGCGGAACCAATGTAACATCACCCGATGCTGTGTTTACTGTCAATACAGCTCCCGAAATAACTCTTCATCCTAAAGATTCTACAATTTGTCTTGGCAATAATGCCGTTATGGAAGCTGATGCAACGGGAACCAATGTAACATGGAAATGGTATGTAAACAAAGGGGCAGGATTTGTTCTTTCTGTTGATGATGCCAACTTCAGCGGTTCAGCAACAAGGATCCTTACAATTACAAATGCCCAGGCAGCATTCAATAACTGGGTCTTCAGGGCAATAGCCACCGGAACATGCGGTGCACCTGTAAATACAAATTTTGCAGTGCTCAGGGTTATTAATCCGCCGGTTGTGACGCTTCAGCCTGTTGCAAAAACAATATGTGAAAATGGTTCAACCTCATTCCTTGGAAACGGAACAGGCTATAATTCACTGCAATGGCAGGTATTCACGGGAGGTGTCTGGACTAATCTTACCGATAATGCAACCTATATAGGCACCAACACACAACAGCTTTCAATAATGAACGCACCGGTTGCATTGAATGGCAACCAGTACCGTCTGGCATTGATATCAGCCTGTACAACAACGTATTCAAATGCTGCAACCCTGACGGTCAATGCCAATCCTGTTGTTGACTTCAGCGCTGTCGATCCGATAGCAGCCTGCGGAGGTGTTCCGATTGTGATAAATGGAAATCCGACCGGTGGTTCGGGTGTTTATACCCAGCACCGCTGGACAGGAGATGTCGGTCCTCTGAATAATTACTTTATCCAGTCACCGACCTTCAATTCACTGATTACAGGAACCTATAACCTTAACTACAGGGTAACCGACAGCCGTGGCTGTACTGCAAATGATGATGTTGCTGTTACAGTTGACAGTCCGGATGCTCAGTTTACCCAGGATGCTGATTACGGATGCACTCCGCTTGCCTGTAACATTCACGAAAGATATGACAGGTATTTCAAAATGGTGGTGGGATTTCGGCGATGGTTCGCCTCTCGATTCACTGAATGCAAATCCTGTTCATAATTTTGTAAACAGTGTGGCTGGTTCGATAGAATATTTTAATGTCAAGCTGAGTGTCAGGTCAGCCGGTGGTTGCTTTGCTGATTTCACCTCAACGATCACTGTTTATCCTGAAATTGATGCAACCTTCACGCCGAACGTGACAATTATCTGCAGCGGCAATTCGATAACATTTACGGCATTGCCGGGTGCAACAAGGTACTTCTGGGAGTATGGTGACGGAGCTTCGGGTTATGCAACCAACATATCAGCTCATTTGTACACCAACCTTACAACAGCTCCGGTTGTTCATACCGTAAGACTGACAACAACCTCATTCTATAATTGTGTTGATGTCAAGACATTTGATATTACAGTGATGCCGGTACCGATACCACAGTTCACTGCTGTACCTTTAACCCAGGTATTCAATGCTGCGGGTAATCCGGTCACATTCACCAATACGACGAATCCGGGCACCTGGAACTGGCTCTGGAAGTTTGGTGACAATGGAACTTCGACAGCGACTGAATCCGGTTCATACTTATACCAATGTCGGAACCTACACTATTACGCTTATCGCAAGCAATGCAAACTGTTCCGACAGTGTTAAGCACAGTGTAAGTGTTGTTCCGCCGGCACCGGTTGCCAGGTTCGATTCAATTCCGTCGGGATGTGCACCGTTGTATGTGAATATAAACAATACATCGCTGAACACTGATGTTCCGGGCACAACCTACCAGTGGGATTTCGGTGACGGAAGCCATTCAACAGCCAAGAATCCGACATATACCTACTTCACACCGGGTACTTACAGGATTGAGCTTGTTGTTACAGGTCCGGGCGGCACATCGATGAAATCGCAGGTTGTGAATGCTTATGCATCACCGAAGGCTTATTTTGAAGTTACCCCGCCGATGGTTTATGTGAATGATGAAAGGATAAGATGTTTCAACCTCAGTCAGGGTGCAGAATCATACCTCTGGGACTTTGGGGACGGTGATACCTCGAAGGTCAAGGAACCTTACCACAGGTATATGGAAGAAGGAGAATTTGATATCACATTGTGGGCATACTCTGCAAATGGCTGCAGCGACATGTACAAGCTGGCTCCCGCAGTAACGGTTATGCCGGTTGGTGAGCTCAGGTTCTCGACGGTCTTCACGCCGAACAAGACAGGTCCGATCGAACTTTCTGATCTGCCTACAGGCGGTATTGAAGTTGACCAGTTCTTCTATCCTCCGATACGCCAGAAGGTGCTGAATTACAAGCTTCAGATCTTCAACAGGTGGGGAGTGCTGATATTCCAGAGTGACAACATAAATATCCCGTGGAACGGTTACTACAAGGGAGAGTTGTGTCAGCAGGGAGTTTATGTATGGTATGTCGAAGGCAAGTATGCCGATGGCAAGCCGTTCAAGATGGTGGGGAATGTGACGTTGCTGCATTAAAGCCTTGGAATTCCCCCTTTGAAGGGGGTTAGGGGGATGTTTATGCAGTCGGCATGTGCCAGCCTGCAGGGGGTCTACCTCAACCCCCGGCCCCTTCTCCCTTCGCCTTCGCGTAGCCGCTTCGGCAGAGCAAGGCAGGGGCGAAGGGGAGGAAGAGAAAGGTAATCATAAAATAAATATTGATAAAAGACTGAAGCCCGTTGAAGAGACGGGCTTTTTCTTTTCCGGAAGTCTTAAATCCATTAACCACAGAGTTTCACGGAGTTTTGCAGGCCATTAAAATGGCTATCACTATTTGCGAATGACACTCTTTTTTGATTTCCCCCTAAGGGTTTTAACACCCCCTTTGTGTTTCCCCCCAGGGGTTTTGACTCCCCCTTTGTGTTTCCCCCCAGGGGTTTTGACACCCCCTTTGTGTTTCCCCCCAGGGGGGGAAATGAAACCCAGTACATGAAATCGGCTTTATAGTGGATTCCGTATTTTCGCCCCCTCGGGGGGAGATGCCGCGAAGCGGTAGAGGGGGTGATCATCTCGTATGGAATTCAACTTGCATGAATCCCAGCGAGCGCATTCCCCGCTGCTTGCTGCGGGGTTAGCGAGCATTAAAATAAAAAAATACCAAATTGGGATCGAAGATTCCTCGTAGCTTGCTGCGAGGATCTTCAATGTCGTGAAGCTTCGATCGGTATTTTCGCTTCGGTCAGACATGTTTTATGATAGCATTTCCTCCTTTAGAGATCGAACCAGCATGACAAAAGTCATTTTTTGGCCTTTTCAAAAATTCAGATTCCTGAAACACCTGTCAAAAAATTACCAGTCGGAGCAATAAATTATCAATTGAATTATTACCTGAAAGTTATTTCTGCAAATAGCATAAAAAAATTACTAAATCATTTGGTAATTAGGAAGATAATGATTATATTTAATTGTCTAAGGTCAATGGTCCGTCACTAAAGTTTCGAAAATTATGTCAAGATTTACAGAGAAAATCTGAAAGTCAGGATTCTTAAGCTCGTTGACTTAAAAAGTACTGGTTCTCCTGAAGATTTAGCTGACCGGCTGGGGATAAGTCCAAGGTCTGCAAAAAGGTTAGTAAGTGAAATAAGGCAAGACGGGCAGTGAATAAAGTATTGTCAGATTATAGAGTCGTATGTTAATGAGAATGAATATTATTAATACCAGGGACATTCCACATCTTAACCAGGGCTGGCACTCCTCGCTGCAATACCACTCCTTGTGTCTGATGAGTGCTCCATGTGAGTGAATGGGTCACCTGACCCGCGAGTCCCCGGGAGTTTAGCTGATTTTACTTCCGGGGACATTTTTTGTCCCCTTCGGGGAGGCGCAATGGCTTAACGGCATTAAGGCTTGACGGCAAATTCAGCTTTGCTCCATGCCTTAAGCAATTTAATCTGCGAAAATCTGCGGGATCTGCGGGAGAATACTTTTGAAAAACTTACTCAGAGTTCCACTGAGAAGTCACAGAGCTTCCACAGAGGGAAAAGCCGTGTTTTCCACAGTGCAACTCCGTGCAACACTGTGGTGAATAAAAAAGGGATATGAGGGAATTACTATTTTGGAAAGGTCCTGTCACTTGTATTCAGAAATATATCAAAATACCCTTCCGTTACCATTACGGAATCAGATGCATTCAGGATGTTTTTGGCTTTAAAGCTGAATTCTCCCCTGAGATTTCCGTTACCCTGCCCCAGTATCCGGAACTGGCCGGAAACAGCCTGATATGTTTTTGACTGCCCGCCTTCAAGCTGGATAATGTATTGTGCACTGAATGCCGGAAATGAGAAAACGACTTTGGTGAATGTTTCATCATAGGCGTCGATCAGGAATGAATGCCTGTCGTGATTAAAGACCTGGTAGTCGTAAGCCGTCTTTATGCTGTTAACATAATCGGTATACCTGACTGCCGAACCATTGAAGGAATAATATCTGTCCGTCAATCTTTGGTTCGAGGAGTTGATTTTTTGAGGGTTCCCTGTCGCAGGAAATGATAAAAACAAGAAGAATGGCCAGATAAATAAATCTCTTCATAAAAGTCTTGTTTCATATATAACTTGCTACGGCAGAACAATATTATATGGGTTGGGCTGAAAATTCAGGAACTCTGCCAAAGAATTTTAAAAACTTACACTGAGATTCACAGAGGTTGCACAAAGACCCACAGAGTTTAATCTATTGATTCTCTGTGTAACTCTGTATTTTCTCCGTGGAACTCTGTGTAAGTTCTTAATAATCCATATCATCGATCGATTTTAATACATAATATGTTATCAGAACCGGAAACCAAATAAAGGCGAAAACGTCAACCCTTCAAAGCCCAGCGCCCAGATCACATTCGAATCCGCTCGCAGGCCCAGATAAAAATTGTTTGCGAACTGGTAATAATAATCGAGACAAATGGTAAAGCCGATTTCATAAAATATTTTGCTGTACCTGGTATATACATATGTCTGACCATCCGAATTTCCTGATATTGTCAGATCAGGATAAGAAATTGTATTCCCGTTTCAGCTTAAATCCTAATCCCGGTTCAAGGTAATGCTGACCGGCAAGTTTAAATGGCTCTTGAAAAAGTTATGATCTGCCATTTGCCTTATTGCCATTGTCTTATAACTCTCAAAGAAACCTTCACGTCATGTTCCAGTCAACAGATGCAATCGACACCCTGCCATTCAAATAAAATCCTGTATTGAATTTAAATCCACCCTCCAGCCAGATAATGGGACCATCGTACATTCCCATTACATCGGCATAATAGCCGGCGCCGGTTCGGATTGTGAATTTCTTTTCCTGTGAAAAGGTGTTAAGATTCAGGAAACTCAGAATAATTACTGTACATATTAAATATCTCATAAGAAAACTGTTAAAGTCTGAAAACATAATCCTCCTCCAACAAAAAAGAAGGTTCCTCCATTGCTTAGATCCTGAATTCTTGAATTAATCTGTAAACCGAATTTTTTCGAAACAATAAAATGAAATATTAATGCCTACCTGGTAACCAAAATGAGTTCTTTTTACAAGCTCATAATCTTGTATAAATAAGTGAACTTGTTGTCCTGAAAAGAATAACTATATTCCACATCTTGAAACTGGAAGCTTTTTGCTCTACTTAATACTACCCCAAATACAAAATCAGCATTTATAAATTTGCTTTGAATTGGTATCATCATCAAGGAAAGTGAACCTGTTTTCATTATAGAAATTTCATCAAATGGTATTTCTATAGATCTATTAATTTCTTCAATAAGAACTTGATATTTAAATGTAGAATGTGACTGAAAATAACCAAAGGTAATACTTGCGCCATACCAGGACTTGGAAATCTTTAAATCGCCTGAAAACAAGGTTCCTCCATCATATGTATCTGATAAATCGTTGTAATAATTAAAGGAAATACAATATTTTAATGAATCAGCTCCTATTAAAGAGGAGGATAAACCAATAAAAATTATCGCTGTAAAAACTAATTTGATACTTGAATTTCTCATAAATCTATTGGTGCCACTTAAAAAGTCATTTTTAACCGCAAAGTGCGCAAAGTTTTTAAAGGACGCAAAGTTAAATCCATTATTTTCAATACTTTGCGATCTACGCGTTCCCTTTGCGAACTCTGCGGATCTTGGCTTTGTTTCCTTTCACCATCCCTAATTAACCTAATAAATTGTCCTAAGAGGGGTAGTTAATTTAAATACAGGACAAGTTTTTCTGACAGTCCATCCATCTTTTACTCTCATCATAAGAACCAGGATTTGTATTTGTTGCATAAAACCAATCCCTGTCCCATTCAACTAATCCTAAAAAATCCCCTGTAAGCTGTCTTTGCAGTTACGGTCACTGTTGGGCTTAAATTGTCATCTTTTGTATCCGACTGTAGCACCTACCGATGACTTCATTAACTTTATCATATTCATAGGCTAAGATACATTGCTGTGTCTTTGCTGGTCTCCAATTTGAATCCCATAGAATATTTGACGTAAACCAACCTCCGTTTGAATGAACAGTCCAATTATTAATTGCTGCTTTTGCATAGATCTCTCGGATAATTTATTGGTATTACAGTAGTAAAAGTTACCTTTAGTTCACTTGTTGTTAGTTATATTCTGGATATCCTCTTGATAACTCTCAATTCCAGTGTCCCCTCAAACAATCCACCACAATAATCTGCGCAACGTATCTTTCCAATCCTCACCTCATAAACAGGATCCCCTTTTGATGCAGGTGTATCCTTAATCTCCAATCCTATAAGATCATCATTGTCTTCATCCTTCGGCATTATTAGGATCACCTGGTATTTATCGGCATACTCTTCGTTAACTTTTACCTCCTTCATCTTTTTGCCTTCAAAGCGATAGCCAATATTTTCAATATCATTATCAATAGGATGAGCTGCCACGGTGAAGGAATTTGTTCCTTTCGGGTAAAAGCTTGACGGGTACGGACAATAAATATAACAGTCATTCTTTGCCAGGTAGTTTGCCAGATCGCTCCAGCCGCCTTTGGATTCAGATGAGGTACATCCATCCAGAAACTTCTCCCTGAGGTTCCTGAATGAGCTGCTGGTACTCTTGGCCACATCCAGAAGATCTTTAAAAGGCAGGCTGTAAAACGTTCTGTTTTCATCATACATAACCGCCATCTCTTTCATCACTGCACCATCCTGAATAACATCTGCCAGGATCTTTGCAGCCTGGTCAAGGTTTTGTTTTAGTGTCATTTCAGGTCCGGTAAGCTGTCGTTTGCTGACAGGATCCTGATTTATATTCCCGGATTCATATTTTTCACAACCTGCCACCAACAGGCAGATTGCTAAAGCATAAACTAGGTTTTTCATTTTTAAAATTGATTTTTGAATTGAACATACGGGGTATAAGCCCTCTTGTTATTTTATTTCTTTGCAGCCCGGTTTTCAGGTCCGGGGGATGGACTGCTTTTATCCCCCGGGGCGAGGTGTCAGTTTTTTTCCATAGGCACGAGGTTTTTAATGCAGTGAGACAAAATGTTTTTATTCCACAGAAAACGTTAAGTGATCAAGTTATGTTAAACAAAATAAGTATCAGAGTTCTTCATGTTTACCATGAACCTGGTAAATCCTTGATTATATGTGAGTTTTTTAACTTTCATATGCTCTTTTATCTAAAGCAGACGATCAAAAACCTCACTCCCAACCTTCATCAATATTGCATTGCAACAACAATATTAAAAATCCCCGGGGCCAGAAAAAAGAAAAAATCGAATTATTTTTAAAAAATTTTAATTTTTTTTTTGATTTAAGGTTTATATATAATAATAAGGTATGGGGTTTTCGACATGCGGCATGCGATAAGGAGGATCAAATTGGGTGCACGGTTTTGAAGGATTGCTTCGTCATCCCGCTGACGTGGGATTCCTCGCAATGACTGTGCATGCAAGTTTGTTTAATATAGGGTGAGTGAGTGCGTAATGCCAGATAGAGGCGATAATGGGGTCATGAAAATTAATCACTGGAGGGGATGATCACCCCCTCTACCGCTTCGCGGCATCTCCCCCAAGGGGGCGAAAATACGGAATCCACAATAAAGCTGATTGCATATACTGGGTTTCATTTCCCCCCCTGGGGGAAACACAAAGGGGGTGTCAAAACCCCCTGGGGGGAAACACAAAGGGGGTGTCAAAACCCCCTGGGGGGAAACACAAAGGGGGTGTCAAAACCCCTGGGGGGAAACACAAAGAGGGTGTTAAAACCCCCCGGGGAAATCAAAAAGTGGTGTCATTCGCAAATAGCGATAGCCGATTCTAATGACTTGCAAAAACTTCAGAACTTTATAGTACATAATACATAATACATAAAACATTATTCCCCTGAACCTGCTGCTCTGCTTCGTGTACATCTTATAGTACATCCCCCTTCGATTCATCAGCTCCTCATGGGTACCGGTTTCTGTTATTGTTCCTTTGTCAAGGACGATGATCCTGTCGGCTAAGGTCACATTGGTAAAGCGATGGGTAATCAGAATCGAAGTCCGTCCCTTAACAATCTCCCGGAACCTGCTGAAGATCTCATATTCGGTATCTGCATCAAGCGAGCTTGATGGTTCATCGAGGATAAGAACAGGAGCCTCCCTGAACAACGCCCTTGCAAGCGCTATCTTCTGCCACTCGCCCCAGCTGAGTTCCCGGCTGTCATCAAAAAGATTTCCGATAACAGTATCATATCCTTTGGGGAGTTTGTTTAATAAATCATCAACACCTGCTGATGATGCTGCCTCTCTTAACTTTCCGCGATCTTCACCTGTTTCAATATTGCCCATCCTGATATTCTCCCCGGCAGTGAGGTTATACAACATAAAATCCTGGAAAACGACTGAAAAGAACTTCCTGTATTTCTCCGGATCCATGTTCCTGATATCAATGCCGTCATATCTGACCGATCCTGAATCGGGATCATAAAGACGTGTAAGAAGCCTTACCAGCGTGCTCTTTCCTGCTCCGTTTGGTCCTACAAGAGCAATTATTTCTCCTTTTTTGATCCTGAAGGAAACCTCGCTTGACTGATGGTTGCTGATTCCCCGGATACGTGAATGAAAGGTTTTCAACCGTGATTTCATTTTTAAGTTCTCCGGGAACTGAAACAGGAGGTCGTGCAACAACACTTTCCTTAAGATTCAGGAATTCAAAGGTGTCGCCGATGAACAGACCATCCTCATAAAGGCTTGCCAGAGAGCTGAAAAGATCCTTAATATAGGTCATCCCCTGACGGAAAGCAAGCAGGAACATTGCCATCTGTCCAAGCGTAAGCTTGCCGCTTATTGTCTGACGTGCGATGAAAATAAGCAGGAAAAGAATTGCCAGAGCCTTGACAATATCCGAGATCATTTCAATAAGTGTCCTTTTCCTTATAATATTTATCTCTTCTTCTTTCTGCTTAAAAAATGACTTCCTGAAAAGGGAAATAAAATAATCTCCAAGTCCGAATAGCCTGATCTCCCTCGACGGCCTGTCTCCTGTAAGCAGCCAGTTGAAATAGGCCGATTTTCTTGCTTCCGGTGTCTGCTCCCTCTGGAAGTTATAAAGGATCTCAGCGTAGTGCAGCCTGAGCCAGATACCCGGAATATTTACTACTACAAGCAGAAGAGCCATGTCCCCAGTGCAGTGTAAGAAGCAGTCCGGCCATAAGCATAAGCGACAGCAATCCGCGGAACATCGAAATAAGATTGTTCAGGATGCTGTTGGGCCGCCATGGAGCTTCGGAGGTTGCCCGTGAAAGGCAATCAAAATAACCGGGGTGTTCAAAATTTATAAGATCAAGCCTGACAGCCTTGGAATGAAGAAGTCCGTACATATATGCTTCAAGCTTCATCGACTGCTTCTTCCGGACAAAATTTCCAAAGTCGGTTGAAACCTCATCCAGAAAATAAACCATAACTACGGCAATGATCATCCAGATGATACTTCCTGAAGGCTCCGCCGGTGATGAAGAGACTTCTGCTGTAATTTTATCGATCAGAAGCTTGATAAGATAAACAAGGGCGAGTGGCAGGAAGCTCTGGAAAACAGAGATTATAAGATTCACGGTCGCCCATCCCGGGGCGCTTTCCCATACAAGCTTAAGAGATTTCCTGAAGAGCCTGATTTTTCCTTTCATACCGTCCGCCCCCTATCCCCTAAAGGGGGTTTTTAATTTCTACTTTTAATTGCCCCCCTTTAGGGGGGTCTGGCGGAGGTTCATAAAGCACGCCTGCCCTTCAGGGGGTTTGGGGGTATAACCTACCCAGTTTGACGGTTGGGTGGTTAAATCCCCAAAATCTTTTTTAATCCTGTAAAATTGCGAAATAATCCTTACCAAAAATCTGTTAAGGCAATAATTTGGCTTTTTATTCTGATAATAATCAGCCGGCACGGTTTTTCCTTCAGGAAATTCAACCTTTACCACCCTCCCTGCTATCTGTTCAAAGAGCACCAGGTTCATCCTCAGCCATTATGCTGTCGCCGCGGGTAACGAAATACTTCTGGTATTTACTTTTATAAATCCTGACAAGCCTGTGAACCACAAATCCCGATTCCCTTTTCCATGCAATTATCTCACCCGGCTGAAGCTTATAATCCGGTTCCACAGGTTCAATATGAATTATTGAGCCGGGCTTTATATAAGGATACATGCTGAAGCCTTCGGCTTTTACCCTGATAGTTGTTCCTTCAGCAAGGAGTCTGAAACCGATTTCTTTTAAAAGAGTATGAGACAGGTGATTTTTACTCATTCCTGAGGATATATTCGATTATGCTCCTGTCGGGTTTAAAAGTGAGGTTGGCCACCGGGATCTTTGAACACATCAGTGAAACGGAACCCAGAAACCTGGCAATCATATCGGGACTGTAGTTATGCTGAATGCAGTTTGCAATCACCTGGCTGACTGAAGATGCTTCCCTTACCGGGATCATCTGGTTTTCATCGCCATGCTCAATCAGAAAGATCCTGTCGATCGGGGCACTGCGCGGCACATCATTTTTATAAACAGGAGTGTTGAACATCCGGAAAACTCCGTCAATATTTCTGATGATAAGCCTGTCATCATGGATAACCTGAGCTCCGACATTGTCCCAGAGCATGGCCATTGTTGTCTTGCCCTTTCCTGAAACTCCGCTGAACAGATATCCGTGGCCATTGTAATAGACTCCTGATGCATGGATCATTATATCGGCATTTATTGCTGTAAGGTAGTACAGAATAAGCCCGTCGAGCGGATATTCGAGAGGATCGGTTTCGTAGCCGGCATTTTCAATCCACAGATCCCATTCCCTGAGCGCAAGGGAAAACCTGAGCGTTGCCTTCCTGGATGGAGAATCAGGGAAGCTGGTAATTAATAACAAATGTCCGTTCTGCTTATATACACTCCAGAAATTTTCACTCTTGTTTATCTTGTACCCGTTAATTTCAACAAAATAAGGAGCAACAAACAATCTTTCAGCATCTTCACCCGGCTTCACGCTTCCGTGATGAACCCTGATGCAGATATCATACTGGGGCTCCTCAACAATACTCATGCGGAACCGTTGTGAAGGTGCAAGCACCGGTCCGTCATCTGAAGATTCGATCCTGATCCTGTAACCGGCAATATTGAGATTATAATTCCTCATCCTGTTGCATGGTTCTGTTTGTTTCCACAGGGAATAAAGGCCCAGGCTGCTTTCCTTATAATAAAATGTGTTTTGCAATCTTCAGAGTTATTATTTTCAATTATAAAAGCCACTCTGAAGATTAACGCTTGTATCTTTAAAATATTGTTTTATGTGTTGATGATGAGATAATTACTCATATTATTAATAAATGAAAGGACATCTTCCGAGGCCGATTCATAATCGATGTCATATTCTTCCGTCAAACTTTTGATTATTTCCTCAATGTTTTTCCGGCCATCAATAAGTTCCCAGATGAATGCACCGGTCTCATTAAGGGTATAAACACTGTTCATGTCGGCAATGTTATTTGCAACAGGAACAAGGACATATTCATTGCCGGTTTTTCGTGTAACAATATTTGGTGAATGTGAAGGGACTGACTTTAAATCTGTCATAGGGATCTGATTATATATCAAATGTAATAAAATTTTACAGTTCATTTTTTTACCTTCGCAAAAACTAAAAAATATGGGTAAGAAGGGTAAGGGGAAGAAGAAAGCGGGAATTTCAAGAGAATCAGCCACTGAACAAATACAGGCATTACTTTCCAAAAATCCGCAGCAGACATTTAATTACAGGCAGATATCCAAAAGACTGAATATAAACGATCCGCAGGAGAAGCAGATGGTTTCTGAAATTCTGAAAGAGCTTGCCGGAAAAGGGACAATTCAGGAGGTTTACCAGGGCAAGTACAGGACAAAAAGTTCACCGAGGGGATATATTACGGGAACAGTTGATCTTACAAGGATGGGTTATGGTTTTATTAAATCCGATGATATTGAGGATGATGTATTTGTAGCAGCAAAAAATCTTAAGACTGCCCTTCATGGCGATAAGGTAAAAGTACTGCTGTATGCAAAACGGAAAGGTGCAAGACCCGAAGGAGAAGTCGTGGAGATCATTGAAAGATGGAGAACTTCTTTTGTAGGGACTGTTGAGATCATGCCCAGCTTTGCTTTCCTGATACCTGATAATAAGAACATGCCGTTTGATCTTTTCATCCCGTCATCAAAACTAAACGGGGCAAAACAGGGACAGAAAGCAGTTGCCAGGGTCATTGACTGGAATCCCAAATCGAAAAATCCGGTTGCGGAGATAATTGATGTGCTTGGCGAACCCGGATTGCATGAAACAGAAATGCATGCGATCCTTGCCGAGTTTGAACTGCCATACCATTTTACTGAAGAAGTAGAAAAGGATGCTGAGAAGATCCCGGGTGAAATAACAGATGCAGATATCAGGGAACGGAGGGATTTCCGGGATGTTCCGACCTTCACAATTGATCCCGAAGATGCCCAGGATTTTGATGACGCAATGTCATTGCGGCAGCTGGAGAACGGCAACTGGGAGGTCGGGGTACATATTGCTGATGTAACGCATTATGTTAAACCGGGTTCTCTCACGGAAGCTGAGGCAAAACAGCGGGCAACATCAGTCTATCTGGTCGACAGGGTGGTTCCAATGCTTCCCGAACGTCTTTCAAATAATATATGTTCGTTGGGTCCGTCTGAGGATAAGCTTACATATTCGGCTGTCTTTGAGCTGGATGAAAGGGCGGAGGTCCTTAATGAATGGTTTGGAAGAACCATAATCAATTCCGACAAAAGATTTTCATATAATAAGGCACAGGAAGTAATTGATTCCGGTGAAGGAGATATGAAGGACCAGCTGATTCTGCTCAACAGGCTTGCACAGCAGTTAAGGGAAAGAAGATTTGCCAAAGGAGCCTTTTTCTTTGAGAAGATAGAAGTCCAGTTTGACCTTGATGATGAAGGAAAACCTCTTGGCATAAGGTTCCGTGATATGGGAACCGCGAACCAGCTTGTTGAGGAGTTTATGCTTCTTGCAAACAGAAGAGTTGCAGAGTTTGTCGGGAAAAAACTCAGGGGAAAGACGTTCGTTTACAGGATCCACGATAAACCTGACCCTGAAAAGATCAGTAACTTCAGACATTTTATAACCAGGTTCGGTTATAAGCTTACCGAGGATGAAAACAACCTTCCGAAAGCCATGAGCAAGCTGATGAAGGATGTTGCAGGACAGTAATGAACAGAATATTATTGAAACCATAGCCCTCAGGTCGATGGCAAAAGCTGTCTATTCAACAAACAATATCGGACATTACGGACTTGCATTCAGGTATTACACCCATTTCACTTCACCCATACGGCGGTATCCTGATATGATGGTGCACCGGCTTCTTACTGCTTATCTGAATAAGGAAGATCCCGGGAAGCCAGGAGAAATATGAAAAACTGTGCGATCACTCATCGAAGATGGAGCGGCTTGCCACTGAAGCCGAGAGAGCATCGATCAGGTATAAGCAGGTTGAATTCATGAGCGACAAAACAGGTCAGGTTTTCAAAGGAGTTATCTCAGGTGTTACAGAATGGGGCATTTATGTTGAAATAATAGAAAACCAGTGTGAAGGGATGGTCAGTGTCAGGGACCTGACTGATGATTTCTACGAGTATGATGAGGAAAATTACTGCCTTAAGGGCAGGAGCACGGGTAATCTTTATACCCTGGGCGACAGGGTTAATGTTGAGGTGGTTAAGGCTGATCTTCAGAAGAAGCAGCTGGATTATAAGATCGTCTGAAAATCCGCCTCATCCCCTTGCCCTTCTCCCAGGAGAGAAGGGGAGTAATCCGTTGAAATATTGATTTATAGCCCTTCCCTCCTGGGGGAGGGGTTGGGGAGAGGTCGTTAAATGACGGTGGGTTAATTTTATTTCAAATCCTCCCCGAACTTCACCAACTCCTTAGCTGCCATCTCCCTTGGAATATTCTTGAGCACCGGTACCGTTCCCCTGTAGATTTGACTTTTCCGTTACCGGTTCCGACAAACCCGTAATCCGCACCTGCCATCTCACCCGGTCCGTTTACTATGCATCCCATAACGGCTATTTTGAGCCCTTTCAAGATGTCCTGTTACTGCTTTAACCTCCTTTACAGCCTCCTGCAGATCGAATTTTGTGCGTCCGCAGGTTGGACAGGAAAGATAGGTCGTCCTTGTTATCCTGGCTTCTGTCTCCTGTAGTATTGAAAATGAAAGCTTTTTCAGGTGATCCGCCCTGAACCTTTCCCCTGTTTGAAATGCAGATCCCGTCAGCCTGTTTTGTGATAAAGTATTTCCCGAGCAATGTTGCAGCATCAATAGCCAGTTTTTCGGGATCATCTTCTGAAAAAACCGGATTCAGAATTAATTTATTCCCTGACCGGTGCGGGAATCAAAGGCCGGGATCCTGCATTGAAAGTATTGATCTTTCCATCCGTATGGATTGCCGTCTTCCTTTATAAATCTGCCATTTTCAAAACTTAATACTTCGGGTTTATAGGAAATATCTCTTTTTTTGAATTTGAGTTCTTTCGAAGGTATTGAAACACGCCCTTCTGATCCGGCCAGGAAATGCAATATTTCTCTGGCAACCGGCATCTCATTTTCGGGAGGTTCTGACAATGATACACGTGATTGTATCGCCAATACCTTCAGAAAGAAGTGCCCCTATACCCGCAGCTGACCTGATTCTTCCTTCATCACCTTCTCCCGCCTCCGTAACACCCAGATGCAGCGGATAGGCAAATCCTTCATCCGTCATCATTTTTACAAGTGTCCTTGTTGCCCTGATCATCACAGCTGTATCGGACGACTTCATTGAGAGAACGAGCCGGTGGAAATTTTCAGCCCTGAAGATCCTGATGAATTCCATTGCCGAAACAGCCATGCCTTCAGGTGTATTGCCGTAACGTGTCATGATCCTGTCGGATAATGAGCCATGATTCACTCCTATTCTTACAGCCGTATTGTTCTCCTGACAGATTTTTATCAGAGGCAGGAGTCTTGAATGTATCCTTTCAAGTTCTTCGCTGTATTCCTTTTCAGTAGAACCTGACTTTTATAAAAGTTGCCCTTTTGTCAGCATAGTTACCCGGATTGATCCTCACTTTTTCAACAAGCCGTGCTGCAACTTCAGCTGCTGCAGGATTAAAATGGATATCAGCAATCAAGGGAGTATCAAAACCTGCCTTTCCGCAGTTCTGATTTTATGTTTGCCAGGTTTTCCGCTTCCCTGATACCCTGTGCCGTAAGCCGCACAAAATCGGCACCGGCTTCAATAATCCTGATGCACTGGGCTACTGAAGCCTTGGTATCCAGAGTATTGGTGTTGGTCATCGACTGGATTCGGACGGGGTGGGTGCCTCCGAGGGGGATGGAGCCGATATAGATAACTGAGGATTTGTATGGAGACCCCCTGCGGTCCCCCTGAAGGGGGACAAAATCGTATTTCATAGACACATCCTTCATTTTAAAGACCCCCTGCGGTCCCCCTGAAGGGGGACAAAATTGTGTTTCATAGACGCATCCTTCATTTTAAAGACCCCCTGTGGTCCCCCTGAAGGGGGACAAAATTGTGTTTCATAGACACATCCTTCATTTTAAAGACCTCCCTGCTAGTTCCCCCTGAGAGGGGGACAAAATTGTGGAGATATAAGATCTCAGTTTATTGACCGATGTTTCTAAATCGGTTTGAATTTCGAAATTGGTCAAACGAAAAATATGATAGCCATTGATCTTTAGTATTTTATCACGATTCTCATCAAAACTAATTTGTTCCTTTCGAAAATGTATCTCCCCGTCAACTTCAATAATGAGTTTTAATTCGTGACAATAGAAATCAACAACATAATCGAATATTGGGTGCTGTCTTCTGAATTTATAACCGTCTAGTTGTTTTGATCTTATTTTAGACCATAATAAAATTTCCGGGAGTGTCATTTGGCTCCTTAACTCCCTTGCCTTCTTTATCAACCTCCTGTTTCCTGTGTAAATCATCTACCCAAATCATTAAAATGCAGTCTTTTATCCCCCCTTGGGGGGATCATAGGGGGTTTTTGTCCCGTTTCAAAAGCTACTCCTTCTCCCATTCTCACCCCATCCTTCAGATCCTTCAGAATAACCCCTGCCTTTTTAAGCTCCTGCCTTATCCTGTCGGACGTGTTGAAATCCTTATTGTTCCTGGCATCCTGCCTCAGCTCGACAATTATTTTAATCAGATCGTCTGTCAGCTTTTCATCAATGGTGCTTTCAGCTTCATCCTTAAGTCCCAGAATATCAAAAATCAAATGTAATAAAGAGCTTTTTCAGCGATTCCAGGTCTGAGTCGCTAAGCTTTTCGGTACCATCACTGACAGAATTAATATATTTTACTCCTTCAAAAAGGTAGGAGAGCAAGACCGGACTGTTAAGATCATCATCAATCGCTTCATAGCATTTCCTGCTTAGCTCGTTTATGTCAACCGTGGACTCGTCGGAAGGCTTAAGTTTTTTCAGTGTCTCAATACCCTTCATCAGTCTCTGGAATCCTTTTTCCGCTGCCTTCAGAGCCTCATTCGAGAAATCGACAGTGCTGCGGTAATGTGCCTGGAGGATAAAAAACCTGACAGTCATCGGACTGTAAGCCTGGTCAAGCGTTGGATGCTCGCCGCTGAAAAGCTGATCGAGTGTTATGAAATTTCCAAGCGAACGGGCCATCTTCTGCCCGTTAATGGTGATCATGTTATTATGCATCCAGTATCTCACCGATTCTTTTCCGAGAGCTGCTGTTGATTGTGCGATCTCGCAGTCATGATGCGGGAACTGGAGGTCCATCCCTCCTCCGTGAATGTCAAAAACTTCACCCAGATATTTTATGCCCATCACTGAACACTCGAGATGCCATCCCGGATAGCCTTCGCTCCATTCGGAGGTCCATTTCATAAGATGTTCCGGTGTGGCTTTTTTCCACAGTGCGAAATCAAAAGAGTTATGCTTTTCATCCTGACCTTCAAGTTCACGGGTATTGGTCTGAAGCTCTTCAAGCACACGTCCGGATAGCTTTCCGTATTTATACTTTTTGCTGTACTTTATGACATCAAAATAGACCGAACCGTTTACCTCATATGCATATCCGTTCTTAATGAGGTGCCGTATAAATTCCTGTTGTTCAATGATATGTCCGGAAGCTCTTGGTTCGATTGAAGGTTTAAGCGTATTAAGCTGATCCATATTCCTGTGGAAAGTATTCATATAGTGCTGAACCACTTCCATCGGTTCGAGATGTTCAATCCGTGCAGTTTTTTCGATCTTGTCCTCGCCTTCATCAGCATCATTTTCGAGATGGCCGACATCGGTGATATTCCTGACATACCTTACCTTGTATCCAAGATGCATCAGGTAGCGGTAACAGCAGGTCAAAAGTAATATTAGGCCGGGCATGACCGAGATGGGCATCGCTGTAAACGGTTGGTCCGCAAACATATAAACCCACTGATGGCGGATGAAGCGGCTTAAATATTTCCTTCTGCCTTGAAAGGCTGTTATAGATCGTAAAACTATTTTGCATCTGAGGTCTGATATATAAGGCAAAAATAGTTTAAAAATTGCACTATTCTGCCCGCCAACCCCCTGACGCTTCTGGTCAGCAGCCTGTAGGGGCTCTTACCCCCTAAGCCCACTCGTTTGATACTACACCAGTTACAATGACCTCATCCCCCGACCCCTTCTCCCGAAGTGAGAAGGGGAGTATAAAATTGATAATCAGGATTTAAGCCCCTCTCCCTTGGGAGAGGGGTTGGGGTGAGGTCAATTCGCCTGAGGGGGTTGGGGGCAAAACATTCAGGGGTTTGGGGGTGAGTACATAATATCACATTTTGTATTTTAAAAAATCCTTCATATATTTGCATCCACAAATCAAATATTCCTTCCATTCAGGAGCGTTTGATTTTTATTAAGAAGGGCGGAGAGATTAGGCTCAGAGAAACCCTGGCAACCAACCCGTCAGCTGACGGATAACGGTGCCAAAACCTAATCCCGGAAAAACGGGAGATGATAAAAATAAACACGGAAACAATGAAAACATTTCATCTGATCCACAACAAACTCCTTCTGCCGCTCATGCCTATGCGCATGTGCATGTAACGATCCTATTCTGGAAGTAATCACCTTTTAAGTTTATCAGAGGATCATAACAATTGCAGGATTCATATGCATTGTGATCCATTATAATATTATTAATCAATAGTATACACAATGAATAACAAAAAAATAAATTTTGAAACACTTCAGGTACATGCCGGGCACCAACCCGATAAAGATACTTTATCAAGAGCTGTTCCGTTGTACCAGACATCATCATATGTTTTTAAGAATGCAAAACACGCTGCAGATCTTTTTGCTCTAACTGAGCCGGGAAATATCTACACCAGGATGAATAATCCTACAACCGATGTTTTTGAAAAAAGAGCTGCGGCCCTTGAAGGTGGTGTTGCGGCACTTGCTGTTTCATCAGGACATGCAGCGCAGTTTATCGCTCTTACAACCATCATGAGGAAAGGAGACAACTTTATCAGCTCGCCTTTTCTGTATGGCGGTACTCACAACCAGTTCAAAGTCACTTTACCCAATTTCGGGATTGAAGCACGCTTTGCAAACGATCTGAATCCATCATCATTTGAGCGTTTGATAGACGACAATACCAAAGCCATCTATGTTGAAACGATCGGCAATCCGGGATTTAACATACCGGATTTTGATGACTTTTCAAAGCTTGCAGTAAAATATGGACTGCCGCTTGTGGTAGACAATACATTTGGAGCATGCGGTTATTTGTGCAAGCCGATTGAATACGGTGCAAACATTGTCGTGGAATCAGCTACAAAATGGATCGGCGGCCACGGTACAAGCATTGGTGGTTTAATAGTCGACGCCGGCAATTTTAACTGGAACAACGGGAAACTTTCCGGCCTTTACCGAGCCAGCCGAGGGTTATCACGGATATATTTTCGGGGAGTTGTTCTCGCAGTCTTCACCATCAGGTAATATTGCATTTATTGTTAAGGCCAGGGTTGAAGGTTTGAGGGATCTCGGACCTGCAATCAGCCCGTTTAACTCATTTCTGTTTCTGCAGGGACTCGAAACGCTGTCGCTGAGAATGGAAAGACATGTGCAGAACACACAGGCACTTGCAGAATGGCTGGAGGTTCAACCATGTGTTGAGAAAGTAAATTATCCGGGACTGAAAAATAATCCACATCATGAGCTTGCCAAAAAATACCTTCCAAAGGGAGCAGGCGGAGTTTTGAGTTTTGTGCTTAAAGCAGAAAAATCGAAAGCCGTAAAGCTTGTTGAACACCTTGAACTGGTGAGCCATCTTGCAAATGTTGGCGACGCAAAAACCCTTATTATTCAGCCTGCAACGACCACCCATTCACAGCTTTCTGAAGAAGACCTGCTGGCTGCCGGAATTGAACCCGGACTATTCAGGGTCTCTGTAGGGATAGAACATATTGATGATATTATTTATGATTTTGAACAGGCATTCAAACAGTTGATATGAAGACACTAAAATTTGAAAAGCAGTTTAAAACTGAAACAGGGGAGTGTGCTTCCCGGGCTGGAGATTGCTTATAACACGTATGGGACACTTAACAGTGATGCTGACAATGTGATTTGGATATGCCATGCACTCACCGCCAACTCTGATGTTGAAGCGTGGTGGCCGGGAATGGTTGGAGAAGGATTACTTTTTGATCCGGGCAGGTTTTTTATTGTTTGTGCCAATGTCCTTGGATCGTGTTATGGAACTACCGGACCGGCTTCAATAAATCCGGAAACAGGTAAACCATGGCTCAGGAATTTTCCGCTGATAACGGTGCGTGACCTGGTAAATGTTCATGAAATACTCAGGAACCATCTTGGAATAAGGAAGATACATACCATTATTGGTGCATCCATTGGCGGTTACCAGGCTCTTGAATACACAATTATGTTTCCTGACCTGATACAACGGCTTATTTTATTGGCTTCCGGGGCAAAGCAAACACCATGGGCGCTTGCCTTCAGCGAATCAATGAGGCTTGCAATGGAAGCTGATCCGACCTTTTCTGACGGTGATCCTGAAGGCGGGAAAAAAGGTCTCAAAGCTGCAAGATCGATTGCACTTATCAGTTACAGGACCGTTGCCGCCTATAATCAGACTCAAAAGGAGGATGACGATGACAAGCTGACTTCTTTCAAAGCAGCTTCTTATCAGGCTTATCAGGGAGAAAAACTGGTTAACAGATTTAATGCTTATTCATACTGGTGCCTTACCTGCCTCTCTGATACACATAATATCGGAAGGCACCGGGGAGGCGTGATCAATGCCCTTAAACACATAAAGGCAGAAGTACTATGTGTCGGGATAAAATCAGATCTTCTTTTTCCGACAGAGGAACAGAAATTAATAGCATCAAATACTGAAAATGCAGAATACGTGGAGATAGACTCATTTTATGGACATGACGGATTTCTGGTCGAAACAAAACTGGTTACTGATGTCGTGCGCAATTTCTGGACAAAAACAGTTAAAATTTAAAGAGATGACAAGAGAAAAGTTAAGAATAGGTTTATTCGGATACGGATGTGTTGGCCAGGGTTTGCATGATGTCCTGAACAGCAGCACAGGTTTCAAGGCCGACATTGTAAGGATTTGTGTAAAGGATCGTAATAAGAAAAGAAGGTTACCTATGTCGAATTTCACTTTCGATAAAAATGACATTCTCAACGATCCGTCAATCAACCTTGTAGTCGAGCTTATTGATGATGCAGATGAAGCTTTCAAAATTGTTACCACTGCAATGAAAAGCGGAAAGAATGTTGTGACTGCCAATAAGGTGATGGTGGCAAAACATTTCAGGGAACTTGTCGCTCTTCAGGAAAAGCATAAGGTATCACTTCTTTACGAAGCTTCTGCCGGTGCCAGTATTCCTATTATCAGGAACCTGGAGGAGTATTATGACAATGAATTGCTGCACTCGCTTCGCGGGATCTTGAATGGTACAACAAATTATGTTCTTACAAGGATGCATAACGAAGGCATGGACTATTCCGTGGCATTAAAAGAAGCACAGTCATTGGGTTTTGCAGAATCAGATCCGACCCTTGATGTAGAGGGCTGGGATGCAAAATATAAACTCTGCATTATAACCGGTCATGCTTATGGACTTGTTCCTTGAGCCTGAAGAAGTATTTCATTACGGAATAAGTAAAATCTCAACTTTTGATATCAGGTATGCCAAAGAGAAAGGTTTTAAAATCAAGCTTGTACCTTTTGTAGGTAAGACCAATGAAAATACGATCACAAGCTTTGTGCTGCCACGTTTTATTTCTTCTGATAAATACCTGTATAATGTTGATAACGAATATAATGGAGTGATAACTGAAGCAGCATTTGCCGATAAGCAATTTTTTAGCGGGAAGGGAGCAGGAGGTCATGCTACCGGAAGTGCCGTTCTTTCTGATATCTCTGCAAACTCGTATGGATACAGGTATGAATATAAAAAGTACCAGCAGGGAACGGTTTCAAATTATACAAGGAATTTTAAGCTGGAAGTATATTTGAGGTACAAAAATGAAAAGGACAGAAAATTGTTTGGATTTGAAGAAGTCTCGGAATACTTTAGCAGTAAATTGTACAAATATGTAATTGGAGTTGTGAATCTTGAAACTCTTTATGGACTAAAGGAACAATTGCGGAGTATGGATGTTTTTATTGTAAATACGGGAAAAAAAGGAATTAAATAATTTAAGTTCCAGTACTTATTCACATTAATTAAGTAAGTTTTTCCTAAGGGAGTTCTAACGAGAAAATATGAAGAAATTAAATTCAAAATCCATTTACCACAGAGTAACACGGAGTTACACAGAGTAAGACACGAGGTGCTGACCAGAAATAGTAAACCGTGTTACTCCGTGAGAACTCAGTGTAACCCCGTGGTTAAAAAACCTCCCTTTTAAAAATTTTTGTTAACTAAAAATATAACAACTTGAACCAGAAACTTGAAAATATTATCCAGCAACGCATTCTTGTCCTTGACGGTGCAATGGGGACAATGATCCAGAAGCATAAGCTTCAGGAACAGGATTTTCGCGGAGAGAGATTCAAAGATCATCCCAAATCTCTCAAAGGCAATAATGATTTGCTCTCAATTACCAAACCTGAGGTGATACTGAATATCCACAGTCAATATCTTGAAGCCGGGGCAGATCTCATTACTACTAACACCTTCAACGCGAACCGGATCTCAATGTCCGATTACGGAATGGAAAATCAGGTGTATGAAATGAATTTCCATTCTGCAAAACTGGCTGCTCAGGCTATTGCAGAGTTTGAAAAGTCAGATAAGCCCGGGAATCATTTCATTATCGGGACCCTGGGACCGACAAACCGAACTGCATCGATGTCATCCGACGTTAATGATCCCGGAGCACGGCGAATTAATTTTGACCAGCTGGTTGAAGCATATTCGGAACAAGCAAGAGGACTTATTGACGGCGGTGTTGATATTCTTCTTGTCGAAACAATATTTGATGTCCTGAATTGCAAAGCTGCCCTTTTTGCGATTGACTCAGTGTTTGAAGAAAAAGAGATGAGGCTTCCGGTAATGGTCTCGGGAACAATTACTGACGCCAGCGGAAGAACACTTACAGGCCAGACCCTTGAAGCGTTCCTGATTTCTGTTTCCCATTTTCCGTTGTTCAGTGTTGGGCTTAACTGTGCACTTGGTGCGGAACAGCTCCGACCGTTCGTCGAGGAACTGTCGGCAAAAGCAGGATTCTGGGTTTCTGCCCATCCCAACGCAGGTTTACCGAATCAGTTCGGGGAATATGACCAGTCAGCTGAATTCATGGCCTCTGTGGCAGAAGATTTCATGAAGGAGGGATGGGTTAACATAATCGGCGGATGCTGCGGAACCACACCTCAGCATATCCGGAAGCTTGCTGAAAAAGCAAAACAGTACAGACCAAGGATTAAACCTGAGATCAACAGGTATACCAGGCTTAGCGGACTCGAGCCATTGATAATAACTCCACAGACCAACTTTGTCAATATCGGTGAACGCACAAACGTTTCCGGTTCTATAAAATTTGCCCGTCTCATAAAGGAAGAAAAATACGGCGAGGCTCTTGCAATTGCCAGAAACCAGGTCGAAGGAGGAGCCCAGGTTATTGATATATGCATGGATGAAGCAATGCTCGATTCTGAAAAGGCAATGGTGAAATTCGTCAATCTGGTTATGTCGGAACCTGATATTGCTAAACTTCCGCTGATGATCGATTCCTCGAGATGGAATGTGATTGAATCGGCACTGAAATGCATCCAGGGTAAATCGATTGTAAATTCAATCAGTCTGAAGGAAGGAGAAGAAGCCTTTCTTGATCACGCACGTAAAGTCAGAAAATACGGGGCGGCAGCTGTTGTTATGTTGTTTGACGAAAAAGGCCAGGCCGACACTTTTGAAAAAAGAATCGCTGTTGCGGAAAGGTCATACCGTCTTCTTATTGAAAAAGCAGGATTTCCGCCTGAAGATATTATAATTGATCCGAATGTTCTTGCGATAGCAACAGGTATTGAGGAGCATAATAACTATGCCGTTAACTTCATCGAGACAACCAGATGGATCAAAAAGAATCTGCCTTATGCGAAAGTAAGCGGTGGAATAAGTAACCTTTCATTTTCGTTCCGCGGCAATGACAAGGTTCGGGAGGCAATACATTCAGTATTTCTTTATCATGCCATAAAAGCCGGTCTTGATATGGGGATTGTCAATCCGGGTATGTTGCAGGTGTACACCGAAATACAGCCGGATCTTCTTATCCTTACCGAGGATGTTGTTTTAAACAGGCGGAAGGATGCAACCGAAAGACTTGTAAAATTCGCCGAGGGTCTTAAAAGTGAAGGAAAGAAAGAAGAAAAGGCTGATGAATGGCGCTCTATTCCGGTTCTTGACCGCATCAGGCATTCCCTTAAACGGGGTATCGACGAATTCATTGAACAGGATATTGAGGAGGCGAGGCCGCTCTTCAAACGATCGATTGAACTGATCGAAGGTCCGCTGATGGAAGGAATGAACGAGGTGGGAGATCTCTTCGGATCGGGCAAAATGTTCCTTCCGCAGGTGGTAAAAAGCGCAAGGGTGATGAAAAAGGCCGTTGCTGTACTATCTCCTTATATTGAAAAGGAAAGTGAGGGACAGGAAAAGAAATCAGCCGGAAAGATAGTAATGGCAACTGTCAAGGGGGATGTTCATGATATCGGCAAGAACATTGTTGGTGTTGTCCTGGCATGCAATAATTATCAGGTAATTGATCTTGGCGTTATGGTGCCTGCGGACAGGATAATCGATACAGCAATTAATGAAAAGGCTGATTTTATAGGACTCAGCGGATTAATAACCCCGTCGCTCGAGGAGATGGTGCATGTTGCTTCTGAAATGCAGCGGAGAAAGGTTGAGGTACCGCTGCTTATCGGAGGCGCAACAACCTCCGAAATCCATGCCGCGGTGAAAATTGCACCGGCGTATTCAAATACTGTTGTGCATGTAAAAGATGCATCAAAAGCTGCGGGAGTTCTTTCCTCCCTTCTTGCTGCTGATAACACTTCCTATGTGAATACTGTCAGGGAAAAATACAGGAAGATACGTGATGATCATAACGCCCGCCATACGGAAAGTTCTCTGGTCCCGATAGAGGAGGCAAGACGGAACAAGCTTGCCACAGAGTGGACTTCGCAGAAAATATTTCAACCAAACAAACCGGGCCTTCACCCGATCGGGGAGTTTGATCTGAATGAACTTGTAAAATACATCGACTGGACATTTTTCTTTTATGCCTGGAAAGTGAACGGGAAATATCCTGCTGTCTTTGAAGATCCTGTAAAAGGGAAGGAAGCAAAATCATTATTTGACGATGCACAAAAATTCCTCAGGGAAATTACTGCAGATAAGCTTATTAAAGCCAACGGCGTATCTGGCCTCTATCCTGCTGTTTCGGACGGTGATGATGTAAAGGTTTTTTCAGATCATGAAAGAAATGATGTCAAAGCAGTATTCAGGTTCTTAAGAAACCAGGAACGCAAGGAGAACGGTGTACCTAATCTTTCACTTTCCGATTACATAGCTCCTGAATCCTCAGGGCTGAAGGATAATATAGGAGCATTTGTGGTGACAGCAGCTATCAGTAAAGATGCTGAGGTAAAATACAAGAATGATGATTATTCATGGATCATGATCAAGATACTGAGTGACCGGATTGCTGAGGCTGCCGCGGAATATCTTCATGAACAGGATACGTAAGGATTACTGGGGTTATGCTGCTGATGAAAATCTCAGTGTCGAAGACCTTCTGAGGATCAGGTACAAGGGAATCAGGCCTGCTCCGGGTTATCCTGCCTGCCCCGATCACACTGAAAAACGTATTATCTTTGACCTTCTTGATGCAGAAAAACTTACCGGCGCCGGTCTGACGGAGAATTTTGCCATGACACCACCGGCTGCTGTAAGCGGTTATATTTTTTCCCACCCTGCCTCCACCTATTTTAATGTGGGCAGGATAGGGCAGGACCAGCTGGCAGATTATGCCAAACGTAAAAATATGACTGTCGAAGAAGCTGCAAGGTGGCTTGCCCCTAACTTATGAAACTGATAATATGAGTGTGATAGATAAGATCAATAACGCGAAGGGTCCGCTGTTCACTTTCGAATTACTCCCGCCCCTCAAAGGGCACAGCATTGAAAGGGTCTACGCGACCATTGACAGGCTGATGGAATTTAATCCTGCTTATATTAATTTTACCACTCATCGTAATGAAATAGTTTATCATGAACGTCCTGATGGCCTGCTTGAAAAAAGGGTTGTAAGAAAACGGCCGGGAACTATTGCCCTTGCTGCTGCAGTAAAATATAAGTACAACATTCCCGTGGTCCCGCATATCCTGTGCGGCGGATTTTCGAAAGAGGAGACAGAAAACGTGCTTATTGAAATGAATTTCCTCGGGATTGATGATGTACTTGCCCTCAGGGGCGACCCCCAGAAAGGAAGCCGCACGTTTATCCCTGAAAAGGAAGGCCACACACACACCTGGGAACTGGTTCAGCAGATTGCAAACATGAACAGGGGGAAATATCTTGAGGAAACGCTTGAAGATGCCGCTCCCACCTCATTCTGCATAGGAGTTGCAGGATACCCTGAAAAGCACGTTGAAGCTCCCAACAGGCAGATTGATATGGAGAATCTTAAGCTAAAGGTTGAATCGGGAGCCAGTTATATTGTAACACAGATGTTCTTCGATAACTCCAGGTTTTTCAGGTTCAGGGATGATTGCAGAAAATTTGGCATTAAGGTTCCGGTAATACCGGGGCTGAAACCGATCACAGCACTTAACGATATAAACCTTCTGCCACAGACGTTCCATATTGATGTGCCTCACGACCTGGTACTGGCACTTCAGAAATGCAAGACCGACAATGATGCCAGGGAGGTTGGGATTGAATGGGCTACGGTGCAGTCGAAAGATCTTATCAGGGAAGGTGTTCCGGGAATACATTACTATACCCTGGGGCGTTCGGATAATATTGCGAGGATTGTGAAGGCCGCGTTTTGAACTTTTGCCCTAGTTGCCTGCCCGGTTGAATCGACCTCACTCCCCTAAATCCCCCTCTCCCATGAGAGAGGGGGACTTAAACTGCTCGGATTTAAGCCCCTCCCACTCCGGGGGAGGGGCTATCGGGGAGAGGTCAAAATTTAGGCTTGAAGTGCACTTTAAATTTTAAATGCCTTTTTGATTTTATCAACATAATCCAGCTTTTCCCAGGCGAAGAATTCTACTTTTTTGGTGTAGACTTTTTTCCCGTTGCCATTTACGCTTACAGGCTTGCTGCCTGGCACTTCGTAATAAACCTCAACTGCCTTTTCTTCGTAATCACGTCCGAAATGGCCATAAACTGATGTCGGTGAAAAAACCGGATTCTTCAGCCCGAATCGTTTGATTATCGAATAGGGACGCAGATCAAACATATCATTAAGCTTTGAGGCGATCTTTCCGTCACATAGGATCTCACCCTTTTCATCTTTCACTTTAGCCGTGCCGAAGGTATTGACATTCAGCCCGACAGGTCTGGCAACACCTATTGCATAAGCAACCTGGATCAGAGCCTGATCGCACACGCCTGCCGCGACAAGGTTCTTGGCAATGTGACGCGCAGCATATGCTGCCGACCTGTCAACCTTTGAAGAATCTTTTCCCGAAAAAGCACCACCGCCATGAGCGCCATGACCACCATAAGTATCCACGATGATCTTCCGTCCTGTAAGGCCTGTATCTCCGTGAGGCCCGCCGATCACAAACTTGCCTGTCGGATTGACAAGCAGTTTCAGATCAGCCTTAAAGAGTTTCTGAATTCTTGAAGGGAGGGTTTTCTTAACGCGGGGTATTAAAATCTTTTGGAGGTCCTCTGTAATTTTATCCTGCATTTCTTTTTCAGCTTCTTTTTCAGCCTTGTGCGATTTGTTTTCCGGAAGAACGAATTCATCATGCTGGGTGCTGATAACGATAGTATCGATACGTACAGGCTTGTTATTATCATCGTATTCGATGGTGACCTGCGATTTGCTGTCGGGGCGCAGGTATTTCATATGTTTGCCTTCGCGCCTGATGGCTGCAAGCTCCTGGAGAAGGATATGTGCAAGTTCGATGCTCAGGGGCATATAATTGTCCATCTCACGGCAGGCATAGCCGAACATCATACCCTGATCGCCGGCACCCTGCTCTTCCGGTTTTTCGCGGACCACACCCTGGCGGATATCACTCGACTGTTCATGAATAGTTGAGATTACACCACAGGAGTCACAGTCAAAACGGTATTCTGCTTTTGTATAACCTATGTTTCGGATCACCCTCCTGGCAGTCTCCTGCACATCCACCCAGCCTTCAGTGCGTACTTCCCCGCCGCAAAGCACGAGCCCGGTCGTTACAAAAGTTTCACAGGCGACCTTCGATTCGGGGTCCCAGCGAAGAAATTCATCAAGCAATGCATCTGATATCTGATCGGCTACCTTATCGGGGTGACCTTCAGAAACAGATTCGGAAGTAAATAAATATCCCATTATTTTAAAATTAAAATTTAAAAACTAATAAAAGGTGGATTTTTGATTGATTGGAATAAAGGAAGTGTCGGCATTTTAGCATTTTTTCCCGTGGTTGCAATCAGCTCAAATTTCTCCACCAGATCCTGACCTGCAAAGCAAATAAAAAAAATCGATAAAACAAAACTCAGTTGCCTGTAAGCTGTCTGAAGATCTCTTCCAGGTTGCTTTCCTTTTTCTGAAGTGACAGCACGGTGAGATTATTATTGACGGCAAAAGAAAAAATGGCCGGCCTGATGTCCTGATCTCCAGATGATTCCAGGAGCCATGAGTTTGCCGATACTTTTTTCACGGAATCCACAAATGGCAGTTCCTGAAGAATTTTTTCATCAACCTCCTTATCAAACTCGACATTTATTACCTGTTTTGGCTGCCTGATCCTTGAATAGATATTTTTTTTCTCGTCATCAGCAACGATGATGCCCCTGTCAATTATTATCACCCTGTCGCAGATTGCTTCAACTTCCTGCATTATATGAGTTGAAAGCATCACCGTTTTTTCCTTTCCTGCCTCCCGGATGAGATTCCTTATCTCAACTATCTGGTTCGGATCAAGTCCCGTTGTTGCTTCATCAAGGATAAGTATTTCCGGATTATGGATGAGTGCCTGGGCAAGGCCGACCCTCTGCCTGTATCCTTTTGACAGTGAACCGATCTTTTTCTTCTGCTCAGGGGCAAGACCGGTCATCTCTATAATTTTGTCAATCTGTTTTTTATGGGTAGAATCGGATTTGTACAATGAGGCAACAAATCCAAGGTATTCCCTTACATACATCTCGGGATAAAGGGGATTGCTTTCAGGGAGATACCCGATCTTCTTTTTAACTTCATTTGAACCGTCTCCTATTTCAATGCCATTTACCAGTACAGTTCCTGAAGATGCTGGTATAAAGCCTGTGATGATCTTCATCATGGTGGTCTTACCGGCGCCGTTGGGACCAAGAAATCCTACTATTTCCCCTGTCCTGATCTCAAAGGAGACATTATCGAGGGCTTTCTGTTCCCCGTAAAACCTGGTAACACCCTGAACTGTGATTGACATTGAAAAATTACTTCGTTAAGGTAAAACTACGAAGATAATATATCGTGATATCTTATACAAAGCTTCGTTTCTTTAACCACGGAGTTCTCAGAGTTTCGCACAGAGTCTCACGGATTTAAAACAGTGCAACTCCGGGTAACTCGGTGCCACTCCGTGGTCAAACACACAAATGGGGGGCTTTATCTGTGTGAGTT
Source organism: uncultured Bacteroidales bacterium (assembly GCA_963831935.1). Taxonomy (GTDB): domain Bacteria; phylum Bacteroidota; class Bacteroidia; order Bacteroidales; family VadinHA17; genus LD21. The sequence goes on along the minus strand of CAWHSH010000016.1, from coordinate 51,359 downwards.
CAATCAACCCCCCAACCCCCCCAAGGGGGGGCCTTTACTCTGTGGAACTCGGTGAATCCTCTGTGGAACTCTGTGTAAGTTCTTAAAAACCTTCAAAAAACTTGGAAGTTATAAAAAAATGTTTTAATATTGTACTAATACACTAGTATAATAATAAACTATACTAATAATAGTATAATACAATAATATATTAATACAATATTCAACTATTTAACTATTAAACTATTCGACCATTAAACCATTAAACCATTCTTTTCCTTATGATTAAATTTGTATTGGATCCTAAAACCGGCATTCCCTTTTATCGTCAGATAATTGACCAGATAAAATACGGAATTGCGTCCGGGAACCTTAAGGCAGGAGAACAGCTGCCTACGGTGAGGGCGCTCGCAGTAGAACTTAAAGTTAACCTTAACACTATCACAAAGGCTTATAAGGAGCTTGAGATCCAGAACATTCTGGAAACCCAGCAGGGATCCGGCACATTTATAGGCAAGACAAACATCTCCATTCCTGCAAAGGAAAAGAGCAAAAAGCTGCAAAGCATATGCAACGAATTTCTGACTATTGCTTTCAGCTATGGATTTTCAACAGAGGAAATAATCAACGAATTACAAAAACTTGACAAAAAATGAAAACAACAGGTTATTCAACCAGCTATTCCAATCCTGTTTCAGTAACAGTGGTGTTAATCCTCCTGGCAATAACTGCCGGCCTTTATTATTTTCAAATGATCGGGATACCGCTTGCGGTATTATTTGTCGTTATTTCATTTCTGACAGGCAGCTCAATAAAGATTGCGGACCAGTGGGAAAAGGCTGTTGTGCTGAGGATGGGAAAATACAACGGCCTGAAAGGTCCGGGATTGTTCTTTATAATTCCCATAATCGATCAGATCAGCTCCTATATCGATCAGCGGGTCAGGGTCACTGAGTTCAGGGCTGAACAAACACTTACAAAAGACACAGTGCCCGTAAATGTCGATGCAGTTGTATACTGGACTGTATGGGATGTGGAAAAAGCTGCTCTTGAGGTTCAGGAATATGTAAAGGCAATTTCATTTATTGCCCAGACTGATCTCAGGGACATAATCGGAAAACACGAACTGGCCGACCTGCTTCAGGACAGGGAGAAGATAGCCGAAGATCTTCAGAAAACCCTGGATGCAAACACAAATCCCTGGGGGATAACCTGCCAGACCGTAGGTATCAGGGACATCATTATACCTCAGGCACTTGCGGATGCCATGAGCAAGCAGGCCCAGGCTGAAAGGGAAAGGAAAGCAAGGGTTATCCTTGGTACTGCTGAGACCGAAATTGCAGAAAAATTTGCCAAAGCAAGCGAACAATACGCCGATAATCCGATTGCACTGCACCTTCGCGGGATGAATATGCTTTATGAGGGATCTGAAGGAAAAAGGCTCGATGGTGATCGTTCCCAGCTCCGCGCTCGACTCAATGAACCTTGGTGTAATAGGGGGACTGGTTTCGCTTGCGAAAACCAATGAACAGGAAAGAAACAAATAGGAGTTGTTATTAGTCTAAATCTTTCAACCGCAAAGAATTTAAGAACTTACACAGAGTTCCACAGAGATTGCACAGAGATGAACCTCTGTGTTTCTCTGTGCTCCTCCGGATTTCCTCTGTGTTAGTTTTTGATATTTCGCCTATAATTCAAAGTCCAATTCATGCTTTCACATGTATTGCAAAAACTTTGCGAACTTTATGATTAATGTGACTTATTATTTAGCCACCTTGTTCATCAGATAAACGTAAGGCAATCATCCGTACATAAACTGCCCTACCTTCGCAAATGAAGCCTTCGGATTGATGCAGCATACAGGGATTTTGGAGCTGTTGGCAATAATATATTGTTCTGAGGCTCCCAGAATATAGTCGGCCATTGTAATATTCTTTGTCGTCATTATCAGAATCAGGTCGGCATGTATCTTCTGGGCAAAGTCGATAGTATTCTGGGCAAACTTGCCGTGGGGAACCTCGTGAATCTCATACTCTATATTATTCTGAATCAGGTATTTGATGGCAAAATTCATGTTTATATTGGTCTTTTTCGAAAGGCTTTTATCCTTTGAGACAGTCTTTAGAATATGGATTTTTGAGTCAAAATATTTTCCCATGAAAATAGCCATACCCATTTTCTCCTTATTCTCAAAACTGAAATCAACAGGAAAAACAATATTATGATACCTCTCCTGATCAGCAGGCGGATCCTGTACAACAATGAACGGGACTTTTGATTTGACAATAACTTTCAGCGCCCAGCTTCCCGTCAGTTTCTGCATGCCTTTCATGCCATGGGTTCCCATAACCACCAGACTTGCCTCCTTTGAATTTGCAAATTCGGCAATTTCACTGAAAATACTTCCCTTTGTTACCTGGGAAGATATGTTGATACCGTATTTTCTGGCGGAATCCTCTGCGACATGATTGAGAAGAGTTCTTTTTTCTCCTTCAGCTTTGACCTTTATGTCAGCATCCACAATATGCAAAAGGCAAACATCGTTACCAATCATACGGCCAATCTTTACTGCATGAGCTAATGCATGTTCGGCGACATGCGTAAAGTCCCATGGCACGATTATCAGTTTCTTGTTTTCTTCCATAGCAGTTATGAGTTGTAGATTATATACTCAAAGTTATTCAGATTTTCCTAATTATCAAATCAGTAAGTAGCAAGATTAAACAAATGAACATGCAGTCATTTACAGTTTACATAAATCCAGAAGATCTTTATTATAACTCTTTTGCAGTGAAATTATTATGGAAATTTGCTGAAATAATGAAGACTGAATGGAATTTAAAGATCAACAATTTACTATTTTTGGGGGGGAAATTTCATGCCAATTGTTTTAAATTATGAAAAGGATAAAGGTTAAGGAGCTGTTATCTTCTCCGGATGTGGGTAGCGATGTTCTTGTCAAGGGTTGGGTAAGAACAAAGAGGGGAAGCCGGAATATAGTATTTATTGCTCTTAATGACGGATCAACAATTAATAATATTCAGATAGTCGCCGATGCCGGCTCTTTTGATGAAAATCTTTTACAGGGAGATTTCCACCGGAGCATGTATTGCTGTAACCGGAAAACTTATTGAATCACAGGGTCAGGGACAGAATGTTGAGATCAAAGCTGAAAAAATTGAATTGTACGGAACCAGTGATGCTGAAACATATCCCCTTCAGAAAAAGGGTCATTCAATGGAATTTTTAAGGGAACATGCTCATCTTCGTTTCAGGACCAACACCTTCGGCGCAGTTTTCAGGATAAGACATGCAATGGCCTTTGCAATACATAAGTATTTTAATGATAAGGGATTCTATTACCTCCATACGCCGATAATAACCGGAAGCGATGCAGAAGGTGCCGGTGAGATGTTCCAGGTTACAACCCTCGATCTGAAGAATCTGCCTTTTAATGAAGAGGGAACCATTGATTTCCGTAACGATTTTTTCGGGAAAGAAACCAAACTTACGGTATCCGGCCAGCTCGAAGGAGAACTTGGTGCTCTGGCTCTTGGCGAAATCTATACTTTCGGGCCTACTTTCAGGGCCGAGAACTCAAACACACCAAGGCATCTTGCCGAATTCTGGATGATAGAACCGGAAATGGCATTTTACGATCTGGACGATAATATGGATCTGGCTGAGGATTTTGTAAAATATCTTATCAGGTATGCTCTTGAAAATTGCGGGGATGATCTTGCTTTCCTTAATAATATGATTGACAAAGGACTGCTTGAAAGGCTCAATTTTGTTCTCGGGAATAAATTTGCGAGAATTACATATACCGAAGCAGTGAAAATTCTGACTGCAGCCGGCAGGAACTGGGAATATCCTGTAGGGTGGGGAAAGGATCTTCAGGCTGAACATGAAAGATATCTTGTTGAGGAACACTACAAACGTCCTGTGATCCTGATTGATTATCCAAAGGAGATCAAGGCTTTCTACATGAAGCAGAACGATGACGGAAAGACTGTGAGAGCAATGGATGTGCTTTTCCCGGGAATCGGGGAGATAATCGGAGGATCGCAGAGAGAAGAAGATTATGATAAGCTGCTTGCCCGGATCAGGGAACTGAAACTGCCTGAAAAAGATCTGTGGTGGTATCTTGAGACCAGAAAATTCGGCACTGCTCCCCACAGCGGTTTCGGACTGGGCTTCGAACGAATGATCCTGTTTATGACCGGGATGTCGAATATCAGGGATGTGATCCCGTTTCCAAGAACCCCTAAAAACGCTGAATTTTAGATAATTGATCTGACAAATATTCATTAACCGAAAGGGATGTTAAAACAAAAGCTCCAGCAGAAACTGCTCCAGAAACTGTCGCCGCAGCAGATCCAGATGATCAAGCTGCTGGAGGTTCCCACGTTGCAGATTGAACAACGGATTAAAAAGGAGCTTGAAGAAAATCCTGCCCTGGAAGAAGGTTCGGATGAGGAAGACGAAGAAATGCGCAACGAGAGAAGCTGAGGAAGAACAGTTTGATGAAAAGGACAAGGATCAGGAAGAATTCACGATAGATGATTATATAGAAGATGACGAAATTCCTGACTACCGTCTCCAGACAAACAACTACAGCAAGGAGGATGAAAAGAGAAGTGAAATTCCGTTTTCGGTCGGATCATCCTTTCATGAATATCTCGAATCGCAGCTGAGCCTGAGAGACCTGACTGACCAGCAAAAAATCCTTGGGGAATACATACTTGGCAACATTGACGAAGACGGCTACCTGAGGAGAGAACTCGTAAATATTGTTGATGATCTTGCTTTTCTTCAGAATGTCAACACAACCGAGAAGGAGCTCGAAGAGGTCCTTGCTGTTATTCAGGATCTCGATCCTCCCGGGGTAGGTGCACGATCGCTCAGGGAATGCCTTCTGATCCAGCTGGCAATTAAAGACCTTTCACAGCCATCACTGAAGACGGCCTACACCGTTCTTGATCTTTATTTTGACGAATTCTCCAAAAGGCATTATGATAAGATCACTGCCCGTCTCGGAATACCTGAAAATGAGCTTAAATCGGCAATTGATGAGATCCTTAAGCTGAATCCCAAACCCGGAAGTCTTTTCAGCGATTCATTTGCAAAAACCTCACAACCGATTATTCCCGATTTTATCCTTGAACTTTCTGAAGATGGATTTGATCTTCACCTGAACTCACGGAATCTTCCTGAACTCCGGCTGAGTTCAGCATATAATGAAATGCTTCACAATTATATCAGGGAAAAGGGGCAGAAGAAGGAGATGAAGGAAGCCATCATGTTCGTGAAACAGAAAATCGATTCGGCCAGATGGTTCATCGATGCCATCAGACAAAGGCAAAATACCCTTCTTCTTACAATGAATGCAATACTGGAATACCAGCAAGAGTATTTTATCGACGGGGATGAGACCAAGCTTAAACCGATGATCCTTAAAGATGTTGCTGAAATGACAGGACTTGATATTTCAACTGTTTCAAGGGTGGCTAACAGTAAATACATTCAGACACATTTCGGGATATTGCCCCTGAAGTTCTTCTTTTCCGAAGGACTTCAGACCGACAGCGGAGAAGAAGTATCAACCAGGGAGATCAAAAGGATTCTACAGGATTGTATTGAAAATGAGGAGAAAAGAAGACCGCTTACTGATGAACGGCTCACAGAGATACTTCAGGAAAAGGGATATCAGATTGCCCGCAGAACCGTTGCCAAATATCGTGAACAGCTGAATATTCCGGTAGCCCGGTTGCGAAGGGAGATTTAAGGTGTGTAATAAGTTGAATACTTGACCGTTCTTTAGAAATAATTTTTACACATCCTGAATGACTGAAGAAAGCTATAAAAATATCCCTGACAGACTGGCAAAAATTATCACCATTGTTTTCCATCCTTTGCTCATGCCTTTGTACGGACTGCTGATTTTGTTTTCAGCCCCTACTTTTCTGGGATATCTGCCTTTGCCGGTAAAGAGGATCCTTTTTATTATTGTACTGGTAAACAATGTCCTTATCCCTCTCACACTGCTCCCCTTTTTCAGGTACAGGAATGTGATAACCTCCTATAGAATTGAAGAAAGAAGCGAAAGGATAATCCCTCTTCTTACTGCTTCAATCCTTTATTGCACAACTTCATTTATTATTTTCAGGTTTCAGGTTCCTTTCCTGATAAAATCTTTCTTCTTTGCCACATCAATACTGTCAGTCGTTGTTACCTTTATCAACTTCTGGTGGAAGATATCAGTTCATGCCGTGGGAGCAGGTGCACTTGCTGCTGTAGTATTTGTACTGTCAATAAAAATGTACACTCCTCTCACATGGTATCTTGCTGCCGTGATCATAGCAGGAGGTCTTATCCTTTCTTCGCGCCTGAGGCTTAATTTCCATAATCCTTCACAGGTCTGGCTTGGGTACCTTACCGGCCTTGTTCGGACTGGGACTGTTTATTGCATTATTTTAGAAGTTCATCCAGGGCTTTCTCCAGCAAAATCCTGCTTTCAGTTATCATCTCAACGTTATTAACCGGCCTCCCGGGTAGTCAGTACCAGTCCATGATCGAGACTTTTTTGCGAAACAGTTGTGAACCAGCCTTTTGCCGAAAGGTACTCTGCAAGGTATTCCTGCTCAGTCTGTCCGGGAGTAGGGATGAGCAATGCGCTGCGATTCAGGCTGATAAGCTCCATTATAACAGTGTATCCCGAACGGGTGATTATACACTTGCTTCCTGTTATCATTTCCTGCATTTCGCCTGAGGAGAGGTGATTGTATGAAATAATATTTCCGGTCCGGACTGCATCACCGGAAATTCCCGGTTTCCCTTCCAGGATTACAGTAGGAGGTTCCCTGTCTTTCAGAATTTCAACAAGTTTTTTCTTAAGGATTCCTCTCTGAGGTTCAGGACCGGAAAGCATAACGGTATTGTGGGTGAAATCAAATTTCTTTTCCTTCCGCCGTGGGAGCACTATACTGAATCTGGAGAGGATTCCAATAAACCTTGTATTTTCAGGAAGCTTCACAGCATGGGAGAGCCTGCCTGATACATTTAATTCACCCGGGAGATCGGGGATAAAACAGAAAGAATATTTTTTTATGAAAAAGCGGTGGAATCAAAATACCGGTCCATTCAAAAAATTTCAGTTTTTCCGGAAATGGAATAAGCGGCTGATGAGTTACATAAACGGTTTTTATTCTCCTGTTCCAGAGGCCGAACCGGTTATCGCTGATCACGATATCAATTTTATTTTCCCTGATGATCGTTTTGAGACGGAAATGTTCGGTAAAATGTGAAATAGAAGAACGGGGATTCTCAGCAGAAGTGAAATATACTGAGGCAGGAAACGTGAATAATCTGGTTTAAATCCCTGGAAATCAATATATTTTATATCCTGGTAATTCATTTCTGAAGAATATGCTGATGTTCATTTCCGGTGCCTATAAAAACGCTGTTACCAGCCTCCTGAAGTTTTCTGGCAAGCGGGATCATACGTCCTGCATGGCCAAGGCCCCATTCAAGAGGGCAGATCAGTATATTATTTTTCTTATTCAAGATTCAGGCCGATACCTGGGTTTCGATTCCCAGTCTTTTAACCATAGCGGCAATACGTTTCAGCTCCGGCAGGGGAACCTTTTTCAGCTCTCCGCCTTCAGGCGTATCCCTCGAAATGGTATAAATCATCACTTCCGAAGGTTTAATCATTTCTATTGCTTTAAGCCAGGCTTCAATTTCCTCGGAAGTAGTATTATCGATGATTCTTCCCCTTGTATGATCCCCGGAGGAAAAGGGTCTGAATTATCAGCTGACCGTTGAAGTTCTTCAGGTTTTCGATAAGTTCCGCTAACCTTTACATTTACCCCTGGCTGGTTATGAACTCTTACGGTCAGATCAAATCCGGAATCAAGTTTAAGGATATTCTGGTCGACTTTTAGCAGGGCATCTTTTATATGTCGGTAGTGTTATCGTTGTTGAATTGGACAATACTGCAATTCTCGCCTGCGGAAAATATTTGTTCCTGAGTTCAATGCAATCATCTATTATCCCGGGAAAATCAGGGTGAAGGGTAGGTTCTCCATTTCCGGCAAAAGTAATAACATCAGGCGGCTTGTTTTTTTCTTTCATCCTGGAGAGTTTCTGATCAAGGGCCCTGTAAACCTCTTCACGTGCACGGAAGATCGCTTCCTGTTTTTTTGATTTATATGTCCAGCCGCATTCGCAGTAGATGCAATTGAAATTGCATAATTTCTTTGTTTCCGGCAAAAGATTTATGCCCAGTGAAACCCCCAGCCTTCTGCTTTTTACCGGCCCGAAAATAATTTTATCAAACAAAAATGTAGGCATACCTTATTTATTCAGAAACATGCCAAAATTAGTACAAATTATGATTTGATTGATTGGATTAAATCAGCCTGTGATCCTGCTTTCAGGAAGCAGCTTCATTTCATGCAGATCCACATCCTGCAGGAGCAGCAATCCGGGTTTTTTGCCCGGTTGTATTGTTCCGAAATGTTTCTTCCTCATCAAGGGCTCTTGCACCGTTCAGCGTTGCCCAGTATATAAGGTCTTCAAGCCTGACTGACGGAAAAGACCTTCTGAAGAGTTTTAAGTTCTTCAAGAATGCTTAAGCCGGTCATTTGAAGCAAGACTGTCGGTACCTATTACAATTTCACAGTTTTCTTCTCATCAGAAGGTCGAGCGGAGGCAGCTGGTTCTCGATATACAGGTTTGAATTCGGGCAAAGGCACCAGAAAAGATTCCTTCTGTTTTTAACCCGCTGTATTATCTCCCGGTCAGCATAAGTATTATGGACCAGGATCAGATTTCCGGAAGAAGTTATTTCCTCAAGTATTCCCCTGAGCATGATTACTAACCGTTTCCAGCCTGCCCTTACCGAGGCCCGATTTCTTATATGATTCCAGGATCGGTCCATTATGATCTGCCAGGAAAGTGATCTCTGAAGGAGTTTCCAGAAAATGGATAGAGGTGATTTTGTTTGATCCTGTTTTTGACCTGAGAAGCCGGAGGAGAGGAAGGGAAAGTGAATACAGGGAATGAGGTACAATCCAGTAAGGCATTCCGGATGATTGGGCAATCTGTGATAATTGCAGTATTTCGTCCATCCGCCGGGAAGCTTTTTCAGGATCAATTCCAAAAACCTCAAGGAGATTCACGTATTTTATCCTGCTTTTGATCTTTATGTCGAAGGTGGAAGCATTATTGCAGATATCGGCGCAAAGCACCACACCATCGCTTTCCATTTCATTATCAGCCAATGAAATTGATAGAGATCATCGCTTCCGCACACGATTCCCTCGATTCCCGGATAAGCCTGATAAATTCAGCCAGCCCTGAACCACGCGGAATAAGGCCTTTTAAATATGAAAGTTCAAGATGGCAATGGCAGTTTACAAATCCGGGAAGTATTATTCCATTGTAAAACTCAACTGATTCCTTTTCCTGAAGATTTCCTCCGGTATCTTTAACACCTGTTATTGTACCATCTTCACCAACTGTGATAAGACCTCTTTTTAACGGAGGTCCGGTATTGGTAAAAATATATTGAGCTGAAAAGGTCCTCATATTTAAATGAATTTCCTTGAAAGGGAAATGTTTTCGACAATGACATGCCTTTCAATAAAGGGTGCCTGGTTTTCCTGGTCAACAAACCAGCCCCTGAGTCCTGAGAGGTGCGGGAAGATCCTGTTTCAGTAAAAGGTCGTAATTATGAGGTAATCCGTCCTTTAAATAAGGAATCTGCGGGAAATAGATTCTTTTATCATTGCCTGCACTGTCGGTATGGAGGAAATAAACACCGCCGTACGGATCAACTGACTGATCATCGGGATAGATGGTCAGTGTAAATTTCAGGTTGTATACTCCGGCAAAGTCGACCGGAAAATCGAACCAGGCTGTATCCTTACCGGGGGGTGCAGGTAACGAATAAGAAGGTTTCCCTGGCCAGACATTCACTTCCCTCGCTCCATAAAAAGCCGGTATTTCCTTGTTGACCCTGGATTCCATCTCACTTATGGTCCCGAGCACTTTGTCATAGATCTTAACAAGTTTTTTTGGTCGTTTGATGAAGTAAAATCTCATGGTCCGGTCCATCTGCTCCTTTGTATACCCGTGTTTTTCAATTATATCTATATAGGAAGAGAGGGTATCGCCTGTTGAATATTTAATAATTAATCTGAGGAAGTGCCAGAAGACCATCGGCAATATGAACATCGGTAAGTATTGAGATCAAGATCCTTTTCGGGAATGATGTCTTTATGTGCAGCTTTATTCTTCCTGCCGGCACACGAAAAGGCCAGCATACGAACAGGTAATCAGGACCGGAAGAATATATCGTCTCATATCAGTAATAGTAGTCTGTTCTTTTATTTTACTGTAAGATATTTCTTTGTAAGGAATCTCACAGGGTACCATGCTGCCCAATATCCGATAAGCAGAACTGTTGCCGGTACGATAATAAAATCTTTTGCCTTCATTACAACCGGGTAAGCGTTCATAATCAGCGATTCGCTGTGGAGCCGCACAATTCCGTAAGTCTGCTGCAACCAGCAGACTGCAAATCCGAGAACAATACCGGCTAAAGCCCCGATTATGGAAATCAGCCATCCCTCAAAGATAAAAATCTTCCTTATCAGGACATTGTCAGCGCCGAGGCTCTTAAGTATTTCAATATCCCTCTCTTTCTCAATTATCAGCATGGTGAGGGAGCCTATTATACTGAAAGATGCAATGATGAGGATAAGGGTGAGGATAAAGAAAATTGCCAGCCGCTCGGAGCGCATTACTTTATAGAAAATCTCCTGCTGTTCATATTTGTTCTGAACAATAAATCCCTTTCCAAAGATCCTGGTAACATTTTTCTGAATCGCAGCTTCATTTGACACGCCGTCAAATTTAATCTCAATTGAGCTTACTTCTTTATTATATTCAAGCAATTCCCGTGCAAAATCGATAGGTAAAAATACATATTTGGAATCGAATTCCTGCTCAACCTGGTAAATACCTGAGGGGAAGATGTACTTCCGCACGAATGCATCCTCAGCATTCAGCTCAGTGCTGGCTGACCTTTTTGGTACATAGATCATCAGCGGGGTTATAAAATTGACTCTCAGACCCAGGTAATTGGCAATCCCGATTCCCGGCAACCGCATAAGGTCTTCCCTGTTCGGACCTGAGGCTGAATTTTCCATCCCACATTGAACTGTCAATGCCCGTAACCCGGACATAATTATCATCAACTCCTTTTATTGTGGCAATATATTGCTTTTCGCCATACTTGAGCAGTGCATTTTCCTCAACGCAAAGGGAATAACAGGCTACCCCATCCACTTTTGAGAGCAGTGTAAGTTGTGAAGTGTCCGGAATAAATGTTTTTCCTTCAGCAGGCAGTGATTTTCAGGTCAGGATCAAATGTGTTGAAAATTGAGCGTACAAGGGTTTCAAGTCCGTTAAAAACTGAAAGAACGATTATAAGAGCCATGGTGCCTACTGTCACTCCTGCAACCGATATCAGAGGAGATGACGTTTATTGCATTCCTCGATTTTTTTGCGAAGAGGTACCTTTTTGCTATATATAGGGATAGCTTCACGTTTTACCTGCTTGCCAGTACCAGTAAACCGGTTCCGGATTTATGGTTTAAGGAAACATCAAGAAAATTAAGAAATAATGCAACAGGAAAGAAGATCAGGTAGTAAAAAGGAAGCAAGGAGGTAAAATAATTTTGAATAGTTAAGCATCTTCACAGGATATTTCATTGACAGGTGCCATGAAATATTGCCCGGTACACCATAAGTGTAGGATGTCCTGATGTTCCTGAATCCTGCATGTTCAAGTTTTTCCGAGATCTCGTTTACACCGTATCCGTTTCTTACGTGTTCATCGATAAATGAGTGTTCCTTTGCATTGCGCACATCCGATCCCCCCTGATCAGATGGTGTTGAAATAAGAAGGTATCCCCCGGGTTTCAGCGCCCGGCTGAAATTCCTGAAGACCAGTTCATCTTCCCTTATATGCTCCATTACATCTACTGATAAAATTAAATCAAAGGAATTCATATGCGTTAAGCTCAGTAAGGTCATGCATTTCACAGGTAATACTGCCGGACAGTCCTGCTGTTGTGAAAAACTTTTTGCAGCCGGCAATATGTTCCTGATCAATATCCACGGCTTTGATTTTCCATTTCCTGTTCATCCTGCTCATCCTCCAGGTGTATTGTCCGAATCCTGCCCCTGCATCAAGCACTGATGCATCTTCCGGAAGCTCCCCGGTTAATTTTCTCAGAGCTCTTTTTACGTGCCAGGTCCTGAGTAAAAGCAGATCGAGCAGCGAATAGAAGATTTTCCTCATGAACAGAGGACCTGAAAAAAAACGTCCCAGTGTTTTTTTGATGGGGTCGTAATGCATTTCTTCAGGATTTCAGCAGCCTGTCGATGTTGTCGATATAATCAAGGCTGTCGTCAATAAAGAAGGCTATTTCGGGCACAATACGGAGCTGCCTTCTTACTTTTAGTCCCATTTCAAACCTTATCCTGGATGAATGGTCGAGTATTCCCTTAAGTATGATATCCTGTCCGGCTGACGGGAAGATGCTGACATATATTTTTGCAAATGAAAGATCAGGACTCATTCTCACTTTTGTAACTGAAATCATTTTTCCGTGAGACAGTTCACTGCCTTTTCTCAGGAAGATGTCGGCCATCTCTTTCTGGATAAGTCTTGATACTTTTTTCTGTCTTGTCGATTCCATGGCCTCTGTTATTAAGAAAATGCAAAGGTACAATTTTCCGGGGAAAACTCATTTTTAGAAATTTATCTAAAAACTTGCACTGAGATCCACAGAGGTTCACACAGAGTGTCACAGACCTGCCTGCCCTGCCTACCCTGCTTACCGGCAAGCAGACTCCGACTCCTTCTGTTTTATTTCTTAACTCATCCCCCAACCTCCTCTCTTTAATTTTAAAACTCATCCCCCAACCCCTTCTCTGAGATTCCTGAACTCATCCCCCGACCCCTTCTCTTAAGTCTAAGAGAAGGGGTGTAAAACATTAAATAACAATTACATAGCCCCTTCCCTTAGAAATAAGAGGGCCGAGCGTTAAGAACTTGCCTGGTAGGCAAGTTTAGTGAAGGAGCCAGTCTGCTGGGAAGAGGTTGGGGATAGGTTAAAATTCACCAATAAAAGGTTTAAAATAAATTAAGATTCTCATATAAATTAATACTTAAGTTATTTACAATCACAATTAACAAGGACAATGTTTTGCCAGTTCGTATACAGTTTTATGAATGATACCAATAACGGAATTCATTTCGGAAAGTTCCTCATTCTTGATTCTCATGATTGAGAATCCTCTAGATTTCAGTTTTGACTCTCGCTCTTTATCTTCTTCATTGTGATACTCATGGATTAAGCCATCTACCTCGATAATCAGTTTCAATTCTGAACAATAGAAATCTACTATAAAAAATTCTACCCAATTCTTATCAATTCTAAAAAATATAGGGTGTTGCCTCAGAAACTTGAATCCTCGCAGACGCCTTCCACGTAGCACTATCCATAAAAGATTTTCAGAGGGTGTCGGTTCTTTTCTTAATCTTCTGGCCAACAAGGTAATATCCTTGTAATTCTTGTAGAAAATACGAGACATAGATTGTTTACTCCGAAAATAAAATTAAACATTTCTATTATAATCCTCAAAGAAAATCATTTATTAAAGTCAAATTTATTAGGCAGTTTTTCTGACTCTTTGTCAATCTGTTTAATGCTTCTAGAAATTCAGCTATTTAACATTTACTTATTTATTCAAAACTCATCCCAGCCTAATCGACAGGCAGGGATCGACCACTTCTCTTTGATTTTTGAACTCATCCCCCGTCCCCTTCTCTTAAGTCTAAGAGAAGGGGTGTAAAACATTAAATAACAATTATATAGCCCCTTCCCTTAGGAATAAGGGAAGGGGTTGGGGATGGGTTTAAAAGTCCCAGAATAAGGGGTTGGGGATGGGTTTAAAAGTCCCAAAAAGGGGTAGGAACTGCATGCAGGTAGACTGAGTCCCACAGAGGTTCACACAGAGTAACACAAAGAACAACCTCTGTGACTCTCTGTGATACTCCAGCCTCCGCTTAAGCTTCGGCAGGCAATGCCGGATTTCCTCTGTGTCAGTTTTTCTTAAAACGGTAACGAAAAACTCTTAATTTTGCGGAGGACTTTATTTAAGATTACAATGGACACTGTAGTGAGCGGCATAAGATCGACGGGAAACCTGCATCTTGGAAATTATTTCGGAGCGCTGAGGAACTTTCTTAAGATGCAGAAAGAGAATCATTGTTTTTTCTTTATCGCCGACTATCATTCATTAACAACTCATCCAAAACCCGATAACCTCCACGGCAACATAAAACAGGTGCTTGCGGAATATCTTGCTTGCGGTATCGATCCTGAAATTGCAACAGTCTACATCCAGAGTGATGTGCCCGAAGTCACCGAGTTGTACCTCCTTCTTAACATGGTTGCCTATGTCGGCGAACTTGAGAGAACAACTTCATTCAAGGAGAAGATCAGAAAGCATCCTGACAATATAAATGCCGGACTCCTAACCTATCCGGTCCTTATGGCTGCCGATATCATTATTCACAGGGCACACAAGGTACCTGTCGGAAAGGACCAGGAACAGCATCTCGAAATGACAAGACGATTTGCCAGGAGATTCAACACACTTTATGAGGTAAACTATTTTCCCGAGCCTGATGCTTATAATTTCGGGCAGGAGCTTATTAAAATCCCGGGTCTTGACGGGACAGGAAAAATGGGTAAAAGCGAAGGAAACGGGATCTTTCTGGCTGACACTCCGGATGTGATCAGGAAAAAGGTTATGAGAGCAGTTACCGATTCCGGACCAACGGAACCAGGTCAGGAACCCTCAGAACCGGTAAAAAACCTGTTTACAATCATGAAAGTCGTTTCAGATCCATCAACTGTTAAATATTTCACAGATCAGCATTCCGCATGCCAGATCCGGTATGGTGATCTTAAAAAACAGCTTGCAGAAGATATTATTAAGGTCACAGATCCGATAAGGGACAGGATAAATGTAATCCTTGCTGACAACAAATACCTGGCGAAAGTAGTCAAGGAGGGTAGCGGAGAAGGCAAGAGAGAGCGCATTCCAGGACCATCAGGGAAGTGCGGGAGATAATAGGGTATAAAGAATTCTGAGACAAAAATGAAAGCCAGGCTTTTGACCTGGCTGACCTTGAAGGATCAAGTATATGTTTGAGATTGCCTGTGTACTATACAAATAACAAATTACGTGCCAAAACTATAACAATACCTTGATAATTCTTAATTTTGAAGGTCAGTAATCATAGTAAATAAAAGTGGGCAAACGCGTAGCATTCATTCTGGTGATCATCCTGGTCGCAGGCGTGATTGTACTCGGGTATTTTCTTCGACAGAGCAGGCAAAGTCCTGTTTACCGATCCTTTTAAGGTTGTTAGTTCTGATGCCTGCCTTGATAATTGAGACCACCGATATCCAGAGCCTGCTTAATTCTGTAACAACCGGAAAAGGCATTTTTTCCGAGATTGAGAAAATTAAAGGAATTCTCACGTTTCAGTGCAAAATTGAAATATCTTGCTGACCAGATTAATAAACCCGGATATAAAAAATTAATTCAGGAAGGAACTGCCCTGATTTCCTTTCACCTTCGGCCAGGGGAAAACTTGATACCCCTTTTATCCAAGGCGATCCCGGCTGAAATAAGCTTAAGGCAGGTCAGGGAAGCACTACTTGCTTCCGCCTTTAACGGGATCACCGAACATAAAATAAATGGAAAACGGGTGCTTGGGCTTCCATACAGTGTCGATAACAAAAGAGATACTGTCTTTATCACGGTTAATTCAGGATTACTGGTCTGCAGCACATCAAGGGAGCTTGTTAAAAGAGCCTTTAATCAGAATGCACCTGAAACAGATATCAGGAATGCTCCTGGTTTTTCCCGCATACACCTGTCTTCAGGGAAAAAGGAAGACAAACTGTTCATTCTCTTCGGGAACCTTGCCAAAGCGATCGGACCGATGTTCAAATCCGGCGAATTATCCCTGACTGACAAAATAGCAAAACTCGGAGGAAGTGCAGGTGGTGATATTTTTATAAATGATGACGGCATTTCACTGAGTGGTTATACAGAAAGCACCGATCCATCAGAAATACTTTACGGGTATAAGGCAGTACAACCGGCTGAATTTCAGACCAGCAAAGTTCTTCCGGCTGAAACAGCCCTTTTTGAGTCAGTAGCCTATTCTTCGGAAGCTCCTGTGAGGAAACCGACGCCCCCGGTTCCGGATATTATTAATAATCTTGCGGCTAGTCTTAAACCATACCTGGGTGAGGAAATAACCAAAGCCTATATTGCTCTCAGAAACAATCCGGTCAGTGAAAACACCCTGGTTATTTATGAATTGAAAAACCGCGTTCAGTGCGAAAACATCTTTCTTGAAAACCTGAGGGGACTGGTTTCAGTCAACTATTTCAGACCGGATGACCAGACTCAGATACCTGTTTACTTCGTTGGCACTTCAGGTCTTGATTTCTGCCCTCAGGCCTGATTTTGCCCCCGGATTCCTGGACACTTTTTATACCTTCCACGATAACTATATGATCACCGGGACTTCATATATCACAATCTCACGTTTCTTATACGATAATCTTCTGAACAAGACCCTTGCAAACGATATGTTGTACCGTGATTTTGAAAAGACGCTGCCAAGCAGGGCAGGATATCTTTTCTACTGCGTTCCATCGCGGATAACCGATTACCTCTCGACATTCCTTGATAAGGATGTTATCCCGGGATTGTCAGCGAATAAAAATTCGATAAATAAAATCCAGTCTGTCGGATTTCAGCTTGCTCCTATAAACGGTATGCTATATAACAGTCTGTCGATCAGATATAAAGATGAGATAGTTGAGGAGTCCTCCACTGAATGGGGAACCTTGCTCGATACTACTGCAGGAATAAAACCTTTCTTTTTCACCAATCATAACACAGGTGCCAGGGAGATATTCGTCCAGGATATCAAGAACAATGCTTATCTTATTAATGCAGCAGGCCGGGTTTTGTGGAAGGTACCACTTAGAGAGAGGATCATCAGTCAGGTTTATATGATCGACTATTACAGGAACGGGAAATACCAGTTGCTCTTTTCCGGGAAAAACAACCTTCATCTCCTCGACAGGAACGGAAATTATGTTGAAAGATATCCTGTCAGGTTAAGATCCCCGGCTTCAAATCCCCTTGCACTTTTTGATTACGACAACAACCGCACTTACAGGCTTATTGTTGCAGGGGAGGATAAACGTGTCTACCTGTACGAAAAGAACGGCAGTGTGGTAAAAGGATGGGAACCGTTCAGAACAGCAGGTTTTGTAACAGCTGAGGCAAACTTCTGCAGGGTATCGGGTAAAGACTTTATTGTTGTCGCCGATGAATACTCAATATATTTCCTTGACCGTTCAGGCAAGGAGAGGCTTAAACCAAAGGAAGCAGTTACAAAAGCCCGAGGATCGACATTAAGGCTTGTACCAGGGTCGGATCCTTTCCTGGTTTGTACCTCTCCTGACGGAACAATCCAGTATATTTATTTCAGCGGAAATGTCAGGAAATTCAGCCTCAGGAAGTTTTCCTTTGACCATTCCTTCGATTTTTTTGACGTAGATGGCGATGGTTTTGGCGAATATGTTTTTATTGACAAGGGTGTTCTGTACCTTTATGACCAGGACAGGAAAGAAATGTTTTCGAGGGATTTCAGCTCGGATAAACTTGGGGGACCAATCAATTTCATCTTTTCTTCCGAAGACAGGAAAATAGGTGTTTTTGACATGAACAAAAACCTTATTTACCTGATTAACAGCAAAGGAGAAGTAATGAAGGGATTTCCTCTCAGGGGAGCTTCAATGTTCTCTATCGGAAAGCTTTCATCCGGTAATGAATGGAACCTGATTGTCGGAGGGACTGACAGGTTCATGTACAACTATAAATTAGACACAACCTTAAAATAAAAACTATGAAATATCCATTATTAAGAAGTAAAATCATAAACCGAAATGATTATTCATGGATATTCCATCTGACCATTAAAAAAAATTATAAACAGATGAATATCGTTGTAAGATCAATATTGTCAACTCTGCTGCTGTTTGCCTGCGCAATTTCTTCAGCTCAGAACAGTCAGGTTCTGTATTTCATGAACCTGCCGCAGAATCATCTTCTGAATCCGGCATTCAGGCCAACAAATTCGATCTATGTGGGTCTTCCGGGCTTAACTGGCTTCAATCTCAATGTAACAAATAACTTTTTCAACTTTTCAGATGTATTTTCGAAAGGATTGAAGATATCAAAATCATCCATTCCATTTCTTGACCCGAATTTCGACAGGGATAAATTCCTTGGCAGGATAAAGAAATTGAATTACCTCGAGCCAAAAGTATCGGTGCAGCTTCTTGGTGTTGGAATAACAGCCGGGAAGGATCTGTATGTTTTTCTGGATATCATTGATAACGCTGAAGTAAATCTGGTTTGTCCCCGCGACCTTATACGGCTTGCATTCCTTGGGAATGAGGAATTTGTCGGACAGACACTGGATCTTTCAGACATAAAGGCTGACGTTACTTACTACCGCGAAATTGGACTGGGAGCTTCAAAATACATCACTCCAAAACTCCGCTTTGGAGCCAAGGCCAAACTCCTGTCAGGCATTGTAGCCGGATCGCTTCAAAACTACGGATTGGATCTTACGGTGAATAGCGATTACTCCAATACCCTTTATGCAAATATGGCTATTGACATCAGTGCTCCTGTTGATTTCATCAGAAATTCCGATGGCGGGATAGAAGATGTTCAACTCATTAAAGAAAGGTTTGATCCTGATAATGGTAAATATAGGTCTATCTTCAATATGAGGAATGCTGGTTTTGGATTGGATCTTGGAGCCGAATATTCAGTCACGGATAACCTTGTTTTTTCTGCAGCAATTACGGATATAGGTTTTATCAGGTGGAAATCTGATATCAGCAATCTCGTGGCTCACGCCGATATAGAGTTACGTGGTCTGGATTTTCAGGATATTTATGAAGGATCGGCTACTATCGACGATCTGACAAAAAACATGGCAGATTCTATTTCAAATGCATTTCAAATGGCAGACGTCAGGAAACCTTTTACAACAAAACTACCGGTTGGCCTGTCATTCGGAGGCCAGTATATTTTTACAGACAAGTTTTCGGCCGGAATATTATCGTACAGCAGAATAATCGGGCAGCAGGTAAAGGAAGCACTGACGCTGTCGGGAAAGGTGGAACTGGGCGATGTTTTTTCGGCAACCCTGGCATACACAATGTGTAACCATTACTACAATAATCTGGGGCTGGGTCTCTCAGCCAGAGCAGGATTTGCACAGTTCTATTTTCTGTTCGACAAAGTACCCCTGAAATGGAGCAGAGCCGGAACAAGAGGTGATTCAATTGTTCTGCCGGCTAACTGGAACACCATAAATACCAGATTCGGGATAAACCTTGTATTCGGCAACGGGAAGAACAAATACGCGAGACAGGCAGAAATAATTATTTAATAATACTTTTTGAAAAATGACATATTTTATCCGTTTCGTTCTGATAGGCATAATAATATATCTCCTTGCACGGTCATTTATAAGATATTTTGCCGAGCAGGAGATCTCATCAAGGAAACCTGAGCAGGATCAGAAGAACGAGACAAAGACAAAAGGAGTCTCCAAGGAAATAGGAGAATATGTTGATT
Organism: uncultured Bacteroidales bacterium; assembly: GCA_963831935.1. Lineage (GTDB taxonomy): Bacteria > Bacteroidota > Bacteroidia > Bacteroidales > VadinHA17 > LD21. The sequence continues at coordinate 31,538 of CAWHSH010000016.1, read as the reverse complement.
ACGAGGAGGTTGATTGAGGGAATAGCAGGAATGGGAATTATTTTAATGATGATTTGAGCTGCTTTGCCAGAGCATTTGCAAATACAAAATCATTCAATAATCCGCAATCGGAGTGGAGGATTTCATTATTGCTTCCTTCCCAGCATTTAATGCCATCGCTTATAAATACAATCTTCTCGCCGATCTTCATAACCGAATTCATATCGTGAGTATTTACAATTGTAGTCATAGAGTACTCCTTGGTGAGCTCGCTGATGAGCTCGTCGATCAGTATAGCGGTCAGTGGATCAAGACCTGAATTGGGCTCGTCGCAAAAAAGGTATTTGGGATTCAATGAGATTGCCCTTGCAATTGCCACCCTTTTTTTCATTCCGCCCGATAATTCTGAAGGAAATAATTTGTTTGCGTTTATTATGTTCACCCTGTTAAGGCAGAAGTTTACGCGTTCTGCTTTTTCCTCATCACTTTTATCGGTAAACATGTCGAGGGGAAACCTGACATTCTGTTCCACAGTAAGCGAATCAAAAAGAGCGCTTCCCTGGAAGAGCATTCCAATCTCCTTTCTTATTTCCTTTTTCCCGGTAAAATCAAGTTTACTGAAAAGAATCTCATCGTACCAGATCTCACCGCTGTCGATATCGTGAAGTCCGACTATTGATTTAAGCAAAACCGTTTTGCCTGATCCGCTCCTGCCGATTATAAGGTTGGTTTTTCCGGGCTCAAAAGTCACAGAGATATTGCTTAAAACCAGCTTGTCCGTTAAATGACTTATTCAGGTGACTGACCTGTATCATGACAGTAAAAGTTGAGTGAGGATTACATTAAAAAGCAGGATAAGGACGCTGCTGATAAACGACTGCTTTTGTACTGGCCTGGCCGACTTCAAGCGATCCTCCTTCAACATAATATCCCTGAAAAGCAGATACGCTGGTTATTATAAATGCAAAGAAAAGGGTTTTGATAAGGGAATACGTGATGTAATAAGGAATAAATGCATATTGGATCCCGTAGATAAAGTCTTCAGAAGTAATAACTCCCGAGACTGTTCCGGCAATCCATCCTCCGAAAATTCCGACACTTATGCTTATAAGTGTCAGAAAAGGATTAAACAGCAGGGTTGCAATCAATTTGGGAAGTATCAGGTACGAAGCTGAATTGACCCCCATCGATTCAAGTGCATCAATCTGTTCTGTAACTCTCATGGTCCCGATTTCCGAGGCAATACTTGATCCGACTTTTCCTGCCAGGATAAGTGCTGCCACCGTGGATGAGAATTCAAGGATTATTGAATCGCGGCAACCAAGACCGATAAGGTAAGTCGGATAAATCGGATTCTCAGTGTTGTAGGCAGTCTGCAGCGTAATTACTGCTCCCATGAAAAAAGAAATAATAGTAATTATGCCAACCGAATTCAACCCCAGATATACCAGTTCACGCATAGTCTGATTATAATAGACGACCGGTTTTTCGGGTTTTGAAAAAACCTTTTTAAGAAGGAGGAAATACCGCCCGAATTGCGTTAAAAATCTGAACATTTATAAATTATCAAAGAGTCTAAAATTACAAATATTTAACGTAATACCTGCACAAAGGTTTAAAACAGGAATGGACAAAATAGTTATATATTTGCATAACATTAATCATTTATAATATTTTGCTGATGGACAACAGGTATGTGATAATCATGGCTGGTGGTGTTGGTAGTCGTTTCTGGCCATTGAGCCGCCGTGAACGGCCAAAACAATTCCTCGATATTCTCGGAAAAGGTGAAACCCTGTTGCAGCAAACCTACAGGCGGTTCAGTTCAATATGCAAAAAGGAAAATATCTTTATTGTAACAAGTGCCGAACATAAAAATCTTGTTACAGATCAACTGGATATAGATCCGGTACAACGTTCTTGCGGAGCCTTTCAGGCGCAATACCGCCCCATGCCTTGCTTACGGTACATTCAGGATAATGAAGGAAAATGAGAAGGCGGTTATTGCCGTAACACCGGCTGATCACCTGATCATCAAAGAAGATAAATTCGTCGAAGTGATAAAGAAAAGCTTTGAATTTGCTGAAAATAACGATGCACTTCTGACTCTTGGAATAAAGCCCGACAGGCCTGAAACAGGATACGGATATATACAGGCTGATAAGAAAAAGCCTGTTAAAGGCTTTAATAATCTGTTGAAAGTTAAAACATTCACTGAAAAACCTGATATTGAGCTGGCAAGAGTGTTTCTCGAAAGCGGGGATTTCTACTGGAACTCAGGAATATTCATCTGGAACATCAAATCAATCATGGCAGCATTTGAAAAGCATCTGCCTGAAATGTTTTCCGCTTTTGAGGAAGGCAAGGAATATCTATCGGGACAAAGCAGGAAAATCAAATTCATAGGTAAAACCTATGCAGAATGCCGCAGTATTTCGATCGATTACGGGATAATGGAGAAGGCGGACAATGTTTATGTTATGTGCACCGACATCGGGTGGTCGGATCTCGGAACATGGAGCAGCCTTCATGAACATTCGGAAGTCGACAAAAGAGGCAATTCGATGGTGAGCGGTGAAGTATTCTCCTATGACAGCCGTGGGAATATCTTCAATGTTTCTCCCGGGAAGATCGCTGTTGTCCAGGGCTTAAAGGATTTTATTGTTGTCGATTCAAAGGATGTACTGCTGATCGTAAAGAAGGAAGAAGAACAGAACATCAAGCATTACCTTGATGACGTGAAGAAAGCAACCGGAGAAAAATACCAATAGGTTTAGCCCCTTTCAGGGGTGGGCATAAAAAAAGGCTGCTGGAGCAGCCTTTTCAGGATTATTAGTATTCCCAAAGATCATGTTCAAAATTGAATAGTTCGTTTTTGATGCGTTCGGCTTCAAACAGTGTATACTTACCAACAGTGTAATCATTGATCTGCCTGTCGTCGTAAACATTCGATTCGGCCCAAATATCACGCTACCGAACCTTCTTTGCATAAAGAGATCATCATACGAAATCCTCTGTGCATCATTGTCTGACGAGAAAAGCTTCATTTTTAGCAAGCACATCGCGCACATCTTCGAACTTGACCCAGAACAGCGGTTTTCTGAGAGCACGTCCCAGTGTCTGGTCATAGCCCATCCAGTAAGGTTCCAAACCAATGATCCTGACATCGAGCTTAGATAACTTTTTATCAAAATACCATTCTTCGTAGATCATAAGCTGTTTTACCTCTTCAGGTTTTGCCGGCATGACTGATTACAGAGTCTTTTGTGGCACCTTCGGCATTTAGCTGGATTGTTTCAGTTTTCTGTCCTGCTCCCATATTGGTCTCAATTTCACCGTAAGTGGTTGGCATATTTGTATCCAGTGGTGAGAATGCGCTGACGCGTCCCGCTCTTATCTCTTCAAGAAGAATGTTGATAAGACTCTTCCTCCCATCCTGTGTACTTTTGGTCGGATAATAGAGCGGCTGGTTTATTTTTTCCCTCAGGTCGACAAGGCGCCATATTTTCTTCGACCAGATCACATCAGCCTCTCTCAGATATGGATAGTTTATCTTCTGGTTTTCCGGCATTGATTTCTGGTAAATATCGCCAAACGACTGTGCATTCGCCATTGAGCCAACTGCCAGGACGATAATTCCAAAAAAGACTTTCTTATTCATATTATTACAGTTTATTATACTATTCTATCTTTAATATTATCGGGTTCAATTCCAACGATCTGCCATCGGGGGCAAGGCAGGTAATATCCTTTATAAAAAGGTTCCTGCCGCGGGTAAGCCGGCTGATAAGATCTTTTTGCCTTGGGGTAAGTGCACTGCTTGAACTTTTTTCTTCAAAATCAGATCCTTTTTCAGTATAAAGTACAGTAAATCCAGTGATTTTGTAAACGAGGTCAAAATCGAAATCCGGTTGTGTAGCAAAAACACCTGCCTGAGCTGCTGCAGTATTTTTAGCAATAAGACCGGTACTTTTTCCGGCAAATACGGCAATAGGCGGTGGAACAGGTTTAACCCTGAATTCAATAGGAGGGTAGGAAGTAGCCTTTCCGCTTGCATCCGTTGCCGAAACAATTACCTGGACATTCTGTCCTACAGCTGACGGATTTACAGCCCAGTTTCCTCTGTAGTTCTGGCCTTTGGCGTTCTTGACTTTTTGGGTTGTTATCGTTCCGTTAACTACCCTGACTCTAATATTATTGGGGCTGACACCGGGCACGGAAACGTCAATTGGATTCAGGATACCTTTGTACATAACGTTCACGGCAGTCGGGGAAACGACCACATTCGGTACATCAACATTATAAGTTGATTTGAAGTCATACGACTTTGTCGTTCCGTCAGGAGCTTTAAGTGAAATCACACCACCCCAGGTTTTGGTACCTGTTGAGGAAGCACGCACTTTATAAATGCCGCGACCGGCATTATCCCGCGGAAGATCGGTGCCATTGACAGTAACAATCGGCAACTGGGTTGTATCTGATGCTGACAGGAAAACCTTTGCTTCATAGTCGCCACCAACCACAACATAGTTTGAGGTGGGGATAACTACAGGTGCCACTTTGTTCAGTTTGAATGCAGCAGCATCTATCTGGGAGATAAAGGTAATTGAGTACTTCCGTTTCGCCGTTTCTGGCGTCAACCTGCATTTTCGATAATAATGTTTCAACTGCAACCAGAGGCATAGTCTGGAAAGTCAGGTTTTCCCAGGATGAAGGTTGTCCGTCAGGATCATTCCCGTCATCAGTATTAAGACTTTTGCGGAGAGCGTCCTCGGCGTCAGGATTTTTCCCGTCGAGTGTCGAAATAAGGAATTCCCGGTAGTCGTTTATCAGTGCTTTAAGAGTGTGAGCTTTGCCTTTTTCGTTCGATCCGATAAGAATCTGTGAAGGCACATTGGGTTCATCGATCTTCTTCACTTTATCAATAAATATCTCGTTCCCTTTAACGAGCTTCGGTTTCCTTACCCTCGGCTGTGGTTATTATCTCAACTTTAAGATCCTGGATATAATTAAAAATTTCATCGGCACGGTTTTTTACCTCATAAGCCAGTGTTTTGTATTTCCCTGCCTTGGTGGGGTTTTCTGCTGCTGCCCTGTCAAATTCAGCGTAAATTGCGTTATTTTTGACAACATAGTTTGCAAGGGTTGTGGTAAGACTCTTGTCGACTTTTTTAAAAGCTTCAACGGCTTCCTTTGACACATTAAGTGCAAGCATGGCAGTAAGAATCAGGTACATCATACCGATCATCTTTTGCCGTGGTGATAGCCTCTCGTGAGCCATTTTTCAGTTAGTTTAGTTTTTTAACAAAATGTCACGCTATTTAACATTCATTGCAGCAAGCATATTTCCATACACATTATTTAATGCTGCCAGGTTGTCGTTGAGCTTTGTGATCTGATCGCGATATTTTTTAGTGTCACCTGATGAGTCAGCAAGATCTTTCACAATAGTCTGGATCCCTTTAAAGAGTGACTCCGATTCCTTTATATGATCATTTGCATCCTTGCGCTGAAGTTCATAAACGGCATTAAGTGCCGAAAGATTCTTATTAAGCGATTCCAATTGCTGCTGGTATGATTTACCACCCGTCTCAATCATGAGAAAGTGAATCAGCTATTTTCCCGTAATTCGAATTTGTATCATTAAGAATTTTAGCAGTATTCTGGTATGAATCGGATAACCGTCCAAGGGAATCATTTGCTGCATGGATAGTGTTCATATATTTTGCAGAAGCTGCAGAAACATCTCCCATTGCATTAATATTTGATGTTGATTCGCTGAGCTTTTTCATACCAACGCCCAGTTTCTGGAACAGGTCAGGAGTAATATCTGCTTTTTCAAGCATTTCATCAAATTTTGAAAGGGCAAGAGAACCTCCTCCGCCGCCTCCGCCAATTCCGGCAGCACCATACCCGCCACCACCAACACCACGGGCGGCACCCGGTTCTTCTTCCTGAATCCCTGCAAGCTCAGGATATACAAGTGTCCAGTCCACATCTTCGTGGAGCGGTTCGAATGCAGAGAAGAAGAAAATTATTGACTCCGTGCAAAGACCAATTGTCAGCATGGTTCCTGCACCCTGCCAGTGCTGTATCTTAAATAATGCACCAATAATGACGATAGAAGCACCAATACCATAGAGCTTGGCCATAAAACTCTTCCATCCGCTGGTCTGAACTATTTCTGCTAGGTTCATATAACTGGTTGTTTTAAAGTTATTTTAATTATTGATTTACTCCGATATAAGATCTTACATTACGGAAACCTATGTAGGATTTTGTTGAATCCTGGTATTCATAATCCCTTGAGCTTGTTTCAAGGAAATATGCAATATCTTTCCAGGAGCCTCCCCTGATAACTTTGCGTTTCAATATTGGCGGATCCTGTGGCCTTGCATTGTATTCATAGTTTGGATTCAGATCGTGCTGGAAGATATATGCGTCGGGATGATATGCACATAATGTCCATTCTGCAACGTTCCCGGACATGTCGAACAATCCGTATTCGTTTGGTTCATACGAACCTACTTTTGCAGTATATACAGTTCCATCATCAATATAGTTACCACGCAAAGGTTTAAAGTTGGCAAGGAAGCATCCCCTGTAATTACGGGTATATGGACCGCCCCAGGGATACATCGAAAGGTCGAGGCCTCCCCTGGCAGCATATTCCCATTCGGTTTCAAGAGGCAGCCTGTATGCCTGAACATCTGCCACGCCATCCTTTCTGAGCGCAGTATTCATATAGTCTGTTCTCCATCTGCTGAATGCGGCTGCCTGGGGCCATGAAACACCAACCACAGGATAATCATCAAAGGAGGGATGCCAGAAATAAAGGTCTGCCTGAGGGTCATTGAACGAATAAGTGAAATCCCTGATCCAGACAAGGGTGTCAGGATAGATATTCAGCGTATCATGCCTGATAAAGGATGAACGGTCCTCTGACAGGAGTGGCATTGCCATTCCGGTCGATTACCTGTCCCACATATTTCCAGGTGTTATTGGCATAGTCATTAACATATTTTGCTTTGGCAGCCTGCTGGTAATCAACCCAGAAGTAAGTGTAATTAAGTTTTCTGATATCAATTTGTTTTTTCCCGCTGAATCTTTCTTCAGGAGGATAGTACATTTCTTCGAGGACAGCAGCAGTTGTCTCTTCTTTAGGATCGATTTTTTCTTCCCAGTTGATAACATGCGGCTCGATCACATTGCCTTCCCGGTCAACAACAAAATAATCACGGTCGGGAACCTGTGCATCGCCCAAGCTTGGTTCTCAGGATAGAGTCGCGTACATAATATACAAACTGACGGTACTTATTATTTGTGATCTCCGTCTGGTCCATCCAGAATGCTTCAACAGTAACGGTCTTTGAAATGGCGTTCTGTGCAAAGACGGCATCCTGGTCGCTGGGGCCCATAGTAAAACTTCCGGCGGGGATGAAAGCCATTTCAAAAGGTTCCGGTTCAAAGAAATTCTTTCTGCCGGCTACCCCTGTCAGTTCTCCCGTATTAGAAGATTTACAGCCAAACAGCAAAAGTATTATCGAAGCTGAAAGGATTACCTTTTTCATAGTCTTATAAAATTTTGTATTGCAAGTATGTTATTTTTTAAAATCATAAAAATCGTATGCTCTTGTATCTCATGGGACTTTTGCCCAGGCTGAGATCGAAACAATAATTTACCATGAACTCGTGTGACCCGCTTGTGCTTTTTCTTACATCAGATAACGGGAAATCATAGGCATATCCAACCCTGATACCGTTAAACAACTCAATCCCTACTATTCCGATCACCGCATCACCGGGTCTGTAAGAAACGCCACCCCAAACCTTTTTATTGTATCTGAGCAAAGAAGTTGCAGAAAATTGTATCACTTTACCATCGCTTAAAGCAAAAAGCGAAGGCAGCAATTCAAAGGAAGGATTAGGCAACTGGAAAATGTAACCACCTGTAATATAGTAATGTCTGCTTATATATGACACTCCTTTGGTGAATTTAACCCTTGGCTGGTTAATATGAGTTACTGAAAGGCCTGCGTAATATTTATCCGTCCGGTAATAGGCGCCCAGACCGGCGTCAAATGTTACAACGCTTTCCTTGGTTTCGGGTATGAGAGGATCTCCGGAAGGAGGAGTGAATACATCTCCGTCTGGGATCTGCCATTCAGGATCAAGAGTCATATTATATATGCCTGCATTTATTCCGATACCCAGCTTCCCCTGACCTATTTCAGCAATATATGCATATATAAGCGACAGATTGATATCTTTATCGAATCCGATATTATCGTTTTCGACGACCAGTCCTACACCGCTGTTTATTTTAAAAGGTGAAACGGGAGCGCTTATATTAAAAAGAGTTGTTGTTGGAGCGCCTTTGAATCCGATCCATTGCTGCCTGTTCATCGCGGTTGCACATATCATTCCTGAGGTACCTGCATAACCCGGATTGTAACTTAAAGTGTTGAACATATAATTGCTTGTGAGTGGATCCTGCTGGGACAAGCATGGATAAGAAATCAACACTAAAATAATAAATGTTGTGTATGTTTTTTTCACTTCTGTATGGTGGAATTAGCCCATTTATTGAAATCTAAAAGTAATAAAAAACTTAAAAGTATAAATACGGACAGATTATTATTTAATACTAATAAACATTCCGTTTCTTTTATTCACAACGGAATATTTCCTTCACTGTTTTATAAACGCAAAAACCGTGCAATTATTGGAACAATCAGGACTTTAATCTGTTCATTGCCCTGACCCATTTATCAGGTACCTCGTTCCTGTTGGCCTTGAGATAATCATCGTGGGAACAGGCAACATAAATGTTACCTTCATTCTCATCACTGAATTCAAACCACCATCGTTCAGTCAGATTGCTTTTAACGAAGATAAGGTCATCTTCAAGATCGGTGACCCTGACGTGATATTTTATAAATCGTCCTGATTTACTGCTGCTAAGTTCAGGGGTCTCATACTGTTTCTGTGAAAAACCTTCAAGGAAAAACCAGAGTGATCTGAGCTGCGAGACCAATAGTCTGGAACCGGATATCCAATTCGGGACAAACATCAAAAAGCCCGAAGACCTTCAGGTTGTCCGAAATCCCTGCATATCTTGCCAGAAGGCATATCTCCTCCCCGTAAAAACCATTTGGTGATGGTATTGCAGTTCCGGGAGCATCCGATTGCCTTACTGCGGAAATATCGAATACGGCAAAATCCGAATCCCTGAAAAGTGGTTCCGTGAGATATATCGCCTGCCTTACATCACCTATTCTTACAAGATCTGAATGGCGCTTGTTAAAACGGTTAAGAACCTGCTGGTCATTCAGGTAGGTCTGGAATCCAATATTAATATAATGTCTGAATGTGCTTTTATGATCGGTGATGATCCTGTTCAGATAGTTGAATGAATCAGGCTTTTCAGGCTCATTGCTGTAATCGATCCTGGGATCAACTGCAATAAGGGTATATCTCGTTTTCAGCAGCGAAAGCGCCCTGTCGATTGCAGGAACAAGTGCACTGCTCCCTCCCATTATCAGGGGAAAAATATTCTCCCTGAGGAGAATACATAGTGTATCCGTAAGGCCGGCAAGGGTATCATTGAAAGTGGTGCCCTGCTTCATATTGCCCAGATCGATGATCTTTATCTTACCGGGAATTTTTGCCAGATTGTACAGCTGCGTCCCTGATCGCATCAGGGGCCATTGACGAACCCTGATCAGGTGAATTCCTTCCGTCAGGCACACCTAGTATGGCTACCTTGAATCCGCTAATATCATTTATAGGGTTGTTTTCGGTGTGGATGCTGATATTATGGGGAAAGGCAGCATTGCCGGTAAGGTTCACAATATGCAGGTCTTTCGATGCTGACGGGATTGAAATATTCATTAAGGTTGAACATATGTTATTCTGAACTTTTCCTGGTTTTTTTACTTTGCTCTATGATCCTGATGCAATCCTCCTTTGTAAGCTTGTCTGCTTCAGTTCCCTTCGGAATTCTGAAGTTTTCCTTATCCATAACCAGATATGGTCCGAATCGTCCGTTCAGTACCCTGATATCTCCAAAATCCTTCAGGACTTTTTTCTTATCGACTTTCGCTCTTTTTCTTTAACAATTTCAAGGGCTCTTTCAAGGGTGACAGTATATGGATCATCAACCCCTTTCTTCAAAGAATAGAACTTGTTCCTGTACTCTTATATAAGGTCCGAATTTCCCGACCAACAATCATTTCCTCTCCTTCATATACTCCCAGAGAACGGGGAAGACGGAAAAGATTCAAAGCTTCCGGCAGGGTGATGGTTTCCAGAAGCTGATTTTTACCAAGACTTGCAAACCTGGGTTTGGTGCCATTACCCGATTCTCCGATCTGTGCAACGGGCCCATACCGGCCCATTTTCACCGAAACCTGTTCACCGGTTTCGGGGTGATTTCCAAGTATCCTGACGCCGGTTTTCCTGTCTTTCTTCTCAAGGGTATTTTCCACCGTCTTATGAAAAGGTGAATAAAACTTGTCGAGCATACCAGTCCATTTCAATTTACCTTCAGCAATCTTATCAAACTGCTCTTCGACTTCGGCAGTGAAATTATAATCGACAATATCGGAGAAATTCTCCAATCAGGAAATCGTTCACGATCATTCCTATATCCTGCGGAAAAAGCTTGGACTTCTCTTTTCCGGCCGATTCGGTTTTCAGTGCCGTTGAAACTTTCCCTTTTGAAAGGGTGATTACAGTGATCTGACGTTTTTCTCCCGGTCTGTCTTCCCTTGAAACATAACCTCTGTTCTGAATGGTTGATATTGTCGGGGCATAGGTTGAAGGCCGACCGATCCCCAGTTCTTCAAGCTTTTTAACAAGGCTGGCTTCGGTATATCTTGGCGGAGGGGTTGTATATTTCTGTGTTGCCGAAATAGAGTCATAATGAAGCAGCATATCTTTTTTGACTGCCGGAATAACGTATTTCTCCTCGTCCCCATTTTCAAGATCTGTCGATTCAGCATATACTTTAAGGAAGCCGTCAAATTTAATAACCTCACCGACCGCCTGGAATAATACGGGAGAATTGCTCATTCCTATTGAAATGGTTGTTCTTTCTACTTCTGCATCAGCCATCTGGGAGGCTATTGTCCTTTTCCAGATAAGCTCGTAAAGTTTTTTCTCATTCTGATTCCCTGTAATAGTGAGAACATCAGGATAAGCAGGCCTTATCGCCTCATGAGCTTCCTGCGCCCCCTTTGATCTGGTCTTAAACTGCCGGGTTCTGGAATACTTTTCGCCGAATTCCGATAAAATTACTTCCCTCGATTTTGCCAGTGCAAGCTTCGAAAGATTGGTTGAGTCAGTTCTCATATATGTAATCTTTCCTGCCTCATAAAGTTTCTGAGCAACAGCCATTGTCTGGGCGACCGAGAAGCCAAGCTTACGGTAAGCTTCCTGCTGAAGGGTGGATGTTGTAAAAGGAGGAGCAGGTGATTTGGTTCCGGGTTTGACCGAGATGGCGGTCACCCTGAATTCAGATGTACTGCAAAGATCAAGGAACTTTAATGCTTCTTTTTCGCCGGGAAACCTTTTTGATGCTTCAGCCCTGATAATGTTATTTTCTGAGTCCGACAGGTCAATTTTGAAAAGCCCGTTTATGCGGAATGAAGATTCAGTTTTAAATGCAATGATTTCCCGTTCCCTTTCAACTATGAGCCTCACGGCCACAGACTGAACCCGGCCTGCAGACAAAGAGGGCTGTACTTTTTTCCAGAGTACCGGTGAGATCTCAAATCCAACAAGCCGGTCAAGGATGCGTCGTGCCTGCTGCGAGTTAACGAGATTCATGTCAACCTGGCGCGGATTGAGCACCGCATTGGCGATTGCATCTTTGGTGATCTCATGGAAGACTATCCTTCTGGTTGTCGGCAGATCGAGCTTGAGGACATTTATAAGATGCCACGCAATTGCTTCTCCTTCCCGGTCCTCATCGGATGCGATCCAGATATTTTTAGATTCAGCTGCAGCTTTACGCAGATCACCTACAACTTTTAGTTTTTCTTTAGGAATTTCATATTCGGGAGAAAAATTATTCTCAATATCAATACCCAGATTCTTTTTGGCCAGATCACGTATGTGCCCAAAACTTGATATAACCCGGAAATCTTTTCCTAAAAATTTTTCTATGGTTTTTGCTTTTGCGGGCGACTCAACAATCACAAGATTTTCGATCATATCGGATGAATTTACACTTTTTTAAAAACACGACAAAGTAAGTAATTTAGGTACCAAACTTCAAAATAAACCGTTAAGATTCTTTATTAATTACTATTTTTGGCCCAAACCCATGCAGGAAATGAAAGGTGATTCACCCAACAAAAAATACCTTATTGCGTTCTGGACACTATTCGCTCTCCCGTTTGTTGTAGTTATAATTCTTTTCATACTTATTTCAAACGGAAAGCTGGGGCCGATACCCTCATTCAGGGAGCTTGAAAACCCTGAGTACAACCTGGCCGCTGAAGTTTATTCAGAAGATGGTGTGCTTCTTGGGAAGATTAGTATTGAGAACAGGACATGGACGGAATACGCCAAATTATCGCCTTACCTTGTGAATGCGCTTATTGCCACAGAAGATATAAGGTATTACCGGCACTCCGGAATTGATATCCGCGGATTGGGCAGGGCGTTTGTACGTACAATTCTCCTTGGACAGAAGACAGGCGGCGGGAGTACAATTACCCAGCAGCTTGCAAAACAGCTTTATCCCAGGGATACGGCAAGAACTTCTGCATTTGTAAAGAAACTCAAACTTGGCATTTCAAAATTCAAGGAATGGCAGACTGCTGTCAAACTGGAGAAAAGCTATACAAAGGAAGAGATCATCACGATGTATCTCAACAAATTTGACTTCAGTTACAATGCTATCGGGATCAGGTCAGCTGCAAGAGTCTATTTTAATACTACTCCCGATTCCCTTAATCTGCAACAGGCAGCAGTTCTGATAGGCATGCTCAAGGCATCGACCAGGTATAATCCCATGAGAAACTATGACCTGATGCTTCAGAGAAGAAACGTTGTCCTTTCACAAATGGCTAAATACGGATATATTCATCCTGATATTGCGGATTCGGTCAGGCAGCTGCCGATAGTGACTGATTTCAGACTTGAAGATCACAATACCGGGCCTGCAACCTATCTCAGGGAATATCTGAGGAACACAATGAGAAGGACTGAACCTGACAGGAGCAAGTATGTCAGGGAATCTTCATATGATGATGCATTGTGGGAATGGGAAAATAATCCGCTTTACGGATGGTGCAACAAGAACAGAAAGCCTGACGGATCAAACTATGATGTTTACAAGGATGGGCTGAAGATATACACCACTATTAATTCACGCATGCAGCAATATGCTGAGGAAGCTGTTACGGAGCACCTTTCGAAGGAAGTGCAGCCTGATTTTTACAAACGTGCAAAGACTTTCAGGAATCCTCCCTATTCCAACGACCTTACAAAAAAAGAGGTTGAGGAGCTGATAATGAGATCGGTAATGGAGAGCGACAGGTATTATATCATGAAGGCAAGAGGTGTTCCGGAGGACTCAATAATGCTTGCCTTCAATACCAAGGTCCCCATGAAGGTTTTTTCGTGGAAGGGGGAGAGGGATACAATAATGACGCCTTACGATTCTGTCAGATATTACAAATACTTTATACGTTCATCATTTCTTGTTGAAGATCCCCATAACGGATATGTAAAAGCATATGTTGGCGGGCCTGATTTCAGGTATTTCAAATGGGATGCTGTTACCCAGCAAAGAAAGCAGGTGGGAAGCACAATAAAGCCTTTCCTTTATACTATTGCAATGCAGAATGGATATACTCCATGCGATGAGGTTGAAAATATCCCCAGGTCTTTTGATTTACCCGGAGACTCTGTTCCATGGATCCCCAGAAGTTCAGGACCGAAAGAATATCATGGCAAAATGGTTACCCTCAAATGGGGGCTTGCCCAGTCGGAGAATTATATTTCTGCGTGGCTGATGCAGCAATTCAGGCCATCCGCAGTGACTGACCTTATGAAAAAAATGGGAGTCCGAAGCTTTATCGATCCTGTTCCTTCAATATTCCTTGGTACTTCGGATATAAAACTTGAAGAAATGGTGGGGGCATATGGCACATATGCAAACAGGGGAGTATACACGCGTCCCATGTATGTTACCAGGATTGAGGATAAGAACGGAAACATCATTTCAAAATTCACTGCCAGGATTGAGGAAGTCCTAAGTGAAGAGCAAGCCTACCTGATGCTTGATCTCCTTCAGGGGGTTGTGCTGACAGGATCGGGAAACAGGCTCAGAAGGGAGCCTTATTTGCTGTTGAATCAGATCGGTGGCAAAACCGGGACTACACAGAATCATGCCAGCGGGTGGTTCATGGGAGTGACTCCCAATCTTATTGGTGGGGTCTGGAGCGGGTGGGAGGATCAGGCAATTCACTTTGAAACACTTACCGAAGGACAGGGAGCCCAGATGGCTCTTCCGATATTTGCAATATTCCTCAGAAAGGTTTATAACGATCCTCAGTTTGGTATAATGGAAGCCGACGAATTCGAACGTCCTTCGAATTTCAATATTGAGCTTGACTGCGACAAGGTTAAGAGGGAAAGCTCAAGAAAAGGGGATTACCTCAGGGAAAGATATTAATACGGCACACGGCACACGGCGCACGACACACGGATTTAAAATATTCTTCCTTGCTTCTTGAACCTTGAGCCTTGCGTCCTGCATCGTGAGTCGTGAGTCGTCCCTTCAGCTGAAAAGTGAACGCACCAGCGCTTCCACCTTCCCTACAGGTATCACTTCAATATCAGTTCCCTTGAAGGAAAAGTTCTTCTGATATTTGGAAATATAGATCTTCCTGAACCCCATCTTTGATGCCTCCCTTAACCGTTGTTCGACCCTTGAAACGGGACGGATCTCGCCGGAAAGTCCTACTTCACCCGAGAAGCAAATATCTCTTTCTGTCGGGATATCAAGGTTTGAAGAGAGCACCGAACTTATTATTGCCAGGTCAATTGCGGGATCTTCGACTTTTATTCCACCGGCAATATTCAGGAATACATCTTTTATACCAAGCCGGAATCCGGCTCTTTTTTCGAGTACTGCCAGCAGCATGTTAAGGCGCCTTATATCAAACCCGGTTGAGCTCCTCTGGGGTGTACCGTAAACAGCACTGCTGACAAGTGCCTGGGTTTCAATCAGGAATGGCCTGACTCCATCGACCGTCGCTGCAATTGATATTCCGCTGAGTGGTTCGTCGTGCTGGTTAATGAACATCTCTGAAGGATTGGCAACTTCCCTCAGTCCGCTTTCCATCATCTCGAAAATACCAAGTTCGGATGTTGACCCGAACCTGTTTTTAACTGATCTGAGTATCCGGTAAATGTAATTGTTGTCACCCTCGAAGTAAAGGACTACATCGACAATATGCTCAAGCACCTTGGGGCCTGCAAGAGTTCCGTCCTTGGTTATATGTCCGATAAGGAAAACAGGAATTCCGGTGATTTTTGAATACCTGAGAAGCTGTGCGGCACATTCTCTCACCTGCGTGACGGATCCTGCGGCTGACTCAAGAATTCCTGTCCTGATAGTCTGAATGGAATCAATGATTATTAATCCGGGTTTTATATTTTCAGCCTGAACGAGAATGCTCTCAAGCTCAGTCTCGCTGTAGACATAGCAAAGCGGATTTGATTTCCTGAGTCTTTTTGCCCTGAGGCTGATCTGCTCCTCGCTCTCTTCTCCCGATACATAGAGAATGCTTTTATCCTTAAGGGCCAGGGCAAGCTGCAGGGCAAGGGTCGATTTGCCTATGCCAGGTTCCCCTCCCAGAAGTATTAGCGAACCTGCAACCATTCCTCCTCCAAGTATCCTGTCGAGTTCGGGGATCCCGGTTTTCTGCCTGTTATGTTCATCTGAGCTTATGTTATTCAGAAGTTCGGGTTTCCTTCTCTCCTGGCTTAGAACAAAAGCGTTTTCACGCGGGGATGCCGGGGCTATGATCTCTTCGTGGTAGGTATTCCATTCCTTGCATGACGGACACCTGCCGATCCATTTTGGTGATTCGGCACCGCAGTTCTGACAGATAAAGACGGTTTTGGCTTTTGACATAGTAGTTTACCCCCATCCACCCGAGAGGGCTATTAAGAGTTATTTTTTTTCAGTTTCCCTTGAAGGTTCTTTCAACCCGCTCCCCGATCCTCCTGAAGGAGAGTTAATTCCTTGTTCTGATTTAGCCCCTTTTATGGAGTTGTGGGTTTTGTAAATCATATAAAATGAAATAATACCGACTATAATAATAAACAACATCTGCGATTCATGTGTGAGGAAAGCATAAATAAGACCGTCTTCAATTTTAACTCCCTCGACAAAAGCCAATCCCCTTGAAATAATATAATGAAATGCCCCAAGTCCGCTTTGCACAGGAGCAGACATTGCCAGTCCTCCGATTACAAGGAGAAAAACACTGTCTCCAAGCGTTAGATGAGATGTTGGTTCAATGGCGAAAACCACAACCCAGGTCATCAGGGTATAGTTTATCCAGATAAAAACTGTGTGAAATATAAACTCCCACTTTCTCTGGAGGTTAGTTATAGTTTTTAGTCCGTTAATCACCCCTCTTGCAAGGTCGAACGTCTTCGAAAAAAACCTGCTTTTCCGCAATTTCTTTCTGTATTTAATCAGGAAGAAAACTGAGAGAAAAACTATTGCAATGATTATCACCCATATTATCCAGGTAAATCCAAACAGGGAGAAGACCTTTTCACGGAGGGGGATAAAAATGCTGACTTTCAGGAACTGATTTATCTGTTCTCCCCTCATAAAGATGAGAGCTATCATTATTGCCATGAGCGAGAGGAAATCAATTGTCCGTTCAACAACAACGGTTCCTATAAGCTGGTCGACAGGGATTTTTTCCTTCTTGCCGAGGGCCACGCACCTGGTTATTTCACCTATTCTCGGTAATGCCAGGTTTGCGAGATAACCTGTCATCATCGAATAAAAAGTATTTGAAAAACCCGGCTTGTAACCCAGGGGATTGATAAGTATTATCCAGCGGCGGGTTCTGCTCAGGTAAGCAAAGAATCCGAAAAGAATTGAAAGAAGTACCCACCTATAGTCAGCTTCTTTTAAACCCTCAACAAGCTTTTTGAATTCAACATTGCGGAATGCGAGCCAGAGAAGAGTAACTCCGATAATAAGAAATACAATAAACTTAAAGGTCTGGATTAAGCCTTTTCTCAACTTAGATCAGTTTATTTGTTTTGGTATCAGGAAAAATTATTGTCGGTTTAAATGACCTGGCTTCCTTAAAATCGATGGATGCAAATGACATAATTAAAACAACGTCACCGATGATTACTTTTCTGGCTGCCGGCCCGTTCATACAAATTTCGCCAGACCCTCTTTTACCTTTGATCACATATGTTTCGAGACGTTCTCCATTGCTCATATTCAGGACCTGTACTTTTTCATTTTCAATTAAATTCGATGCATCCATGAGGTCCTCATCAATTGAAATACTTCCCACATAATGCAGATTTGCCCCGGTTATGGTTACCTTATGTATTTTAGATTTTAATACCTCTATAAACATTTTAACTCCGTGAAATTAAATAACCCGCAAATTTAAGTATCCTTTTGATTGATTACAATGGAATTTCAATATTATCTATCAGTCTTATTTTTCCTGCTTTGACGGCGATACAGCCAAAATACCTCATGCCTTTTTTAAATTGTGCTCTGGTTGTAACCGGTTTAAGTTCTTTATCATCCACAATGTTGAAATACTCGACACTGAATCCCTCCAGGTTTTCGATGGTTCTTATTACGTAATCCTCCACTTCAGGGATATCATGATCCCTGATCATGGCAGAAGCCCGGTAAATTGTTTTATAAATGATGCCGGCTTTCTTTCGTATTCCGGGATCAAGAAGAGTGTTCCTGCTGCTCATTGCGAGGCCATCTTCCTCTCGGATTATCGGACAACCAATGATTTTAACAGCATATTCCTTTTGTCTTGCAAGTTCCCTTATTACTGCAAGCTGCTGAAAATCCTTCTGGCCGAAAAAAGCAAAGTCCGGTTTTACAATTTCAAAAAGTTTTGAAACCACCTGCCCAACTCCGTTGAAATGACCGGGCCGGTGCAATGCTTCCATAACATTATCAAGATTCCCGAAATGAAATTCCCTTTTATCTTCAACGGGGTACATTTCTTTATCATCCGGTGTAAATACAAGGTCTTGCTTCCTGAGAGCCTTCCTGAGAGTGACCAGATCTTCATTAATCGTCCTGGGGTAATTCTTCAGATCGTTTTTATCATTGAACTGTGTTGGATTTACATAAATGCTCACAACTGCCACAGGGCATAATGTCACTGCATTATTCACCAGTGACAGATGCCCTTTATGCAGTGCCCCCATGGTCGGGACCAAACCCACAGGCGTCAGACCTGTGCTTTTCAGAATTTCCTGCAATTCTTGTATGGTACTGACTACTTTCATATTTCAGAAATTTGATGGGAATCTAAATTAATAAATATATTGATCCCGGAGGGGCTAAACAACCGGGCTTTTCATCGCAATTCCATATAAATGTGTATTGATAATTTTGTCATTTTTTATTATTATCTTTGCAGCTTGTTACGGAATGGTATATCCAGGCAGGTAAATGGAAAGCAAGAAGGTATTATTCATTTCACAAGAGATCACTCCATATTTAGGTGAAACAAAATTATCCAGGATAGGAAGATATCTCCCGCAGGGTATTCAGGAAAGAGGGAAGGAGATACGTACTTTTATGCCGCGGTATGGCAGCATCAACGAAAGAAGAAACCAGCTTCATGAAGTGATACGGCTTTCTGGAATGAACCTTATTATTGATGATACCGATCATCCTCTCATCATAAAAGTTGCCTCGATTCAATCCGCGCGCATGCAGGTCTATTTTATTGATAATGACGACTATTTCCAGAGAAAGCATACCGTTACCGACTCATCGGGAAAAGAGTTTGAAGACAATGACGAGCGGGCACTGTTTTTTGCCAGGGGCGTAATTGAAACCGTAAAAAAACTCAGATGGGCCCCGGACATTGTTCATTGTCACGGCTGGATGGCATCGCTTATCCCCGTATATTTAAGGAGCATTTACAATGATGATCCGCTTTTTCACGATTATAAAATTGTTTATTCTGTTTACAATAATGACTTTAAGGCGCCTTTCAGACCAACCTTTGCCGATAAGCTGAGATTTGACGGGATTGACGGGGAAAGCCTGAAGCTTGTCAAAAAGCCCGATTTCATAAGTGTTTCAAAGCTCGCCATAAAATATTCGGATGCAATCATAATCGGAAGCGAAGAAATTAATGAAGAATTATCAAAATTCATCGGCACCCTGAACAAACCGGTATTAACATATCAGGATGAATCGCATTATATCGATGCGTATAATGATTTCTATGACAAGATTCTCTCCTGAAATCTGACTTTCAGGAATGCTGCAATATTTAAAACCGCTTCTCCGTTGTTTTATTTAACTTATACTAAATTAGTTAATATCATTTCCTTAAAATTATCCTTATGTGCGGAATAGTTGGTTATATTGGTTTCAGGCCTGCAAGGGAAGTAATAATTAATGGCCTGAAACGGCTGGAATACCGTGGTTATGATTCTGCGGGCCTTGCAATTATAAACGGGGAAACGAGGATATACAAGTGTAAAGGCAGGGTAAATGACCTGGAGGAAATGGTTAACAAGACCGACTTTAACGGAACAGCCGGGATGGGTCATACCAGATGGGCGACACACGGAGAGCCAAATGAGCTGAATGCTCATCCGCAGGTTTCATATAAAGGAAATTTTATTGTTGTCCATAACGGAATTATTGAGAATTATGCCCTTATAAAAAAACATCTGGAAAGCAGGGGTATACAGTTTAACAGCCAGACTGACACTGAGGTGCTTGCCAATCTTATCGAACATCTGTATCTCGAGGGAGACCTTACCGCCGAACAGGCGATCACTCTGGCGCTCAACAGGGTTGAGGGAGCCTACGGGCTTGTAATAATTTGTTCAAAGGAACCCGACAGGCTTTTTGCTGCCAAAAAAGGAAGCCCCCTGGTGATAGGTGTCGGCGAAGGCGAAAATTTTATTGCTTCGGATGCAACTCCAATTGTTGAATACACACAAAGGGTGATCTATCTGAAAGATGATGATATTGCCATTATAAAAAAAGATGAACTTGTTCTTAAAACTGTCCGGCCGGGGAACATAGAGCCTGAAGTAAAAGAGGTGGACCTGAAGATCGGTGAGATTGACAAGGAAGGATTTGCTCATTTTATGCTTAAGGAAATATACGAACAGCCAAGGGCTATACATGATACATTCAGGGGAAGGGTCTTACCGGATCATTCCGGCATAATGCTTGGAGGCCTTCATAGTGTTCTTGAATCAATTTCCCAGTCGGAAAAAATCATTATCGTGGCTTGTGGTACCTCCTGGCACGCAGGGTTGCTTGGAGAATATATATTTGAAGAATATACAAGGATACCTGTTGAGGTTGAATATGCTTCTGAATTCCGGTACAGGGATCCCATAATTAAAAAAGGGGATATAGTTATTGCCATCAGCCAGAGCGGCGAAACCGCGGATACTCTTGCGGCAGTAAAGCTGGCAAAGGAACGCGGTGCTAAAGTTCTTGGAATTTGCAATGTGGTTGGCTCGAGCATTCCCCGTGAAACCGACGCCGGGGTGTATACTCATGCCGGACCTGAAATAGGCGTTGCATCAACAAAGGCTTTTACCACCCAGGTCATGGTACTTGCAATGATGGCTTTTGAAATAGGTTTTTTAAAGGGCGTCATATCTCCCGAAAAATACAGGATACTGGTTGATGAACTGGTTTCAATACCTGCAAAAATAGAAAAAGCACTTAAGGTCAATGATCAGGCTCTTGACCTTGCCAGAAAATACCAGGAGACAAGAAATGCTCTATATCTGGGAAGGGGATATCTGTTTCCCGTTGCTCTTGAGGGAGCCCTGAAGCTCAAGGAGATTTCCTATATTCATGCGGAGGGCTATCCGGCAGCTGAGATGAAGCATGGACCCATTGCGCTTATCGATGAAAACATGCCGGTTGTCGTGGTCGCAACAAAAGATGATACCTACGAAAAAATAATAAGCAACATTCAGGAGATCAAGGCAAGGAAAGGCAATGTGATTGCCATTGTCACCGAAGGGGATGAATTGATCAGAAAAATGGCTGATTATGTACTTGAGGTCCCGGAAACACTTCCGGCATTCTCGGGAATCCTTGCAGTAATTCCGCTTCAGCTTCTTTCATACCATATTGCCGTTCTGAGAGGATGTAATGTTGACCAGCCAAGGAACCTTGCAAAATCAGTAACCGTCGAATAAAACCAATAAACCACATAATATGGATTCAAATGCCAAATTCAGGAATCTTACCGGAACAGAGATTGAAAAACTGACTTCGAACGGGTGCATTTGTGATGACTGGAACAGGGTAGGGGTTATCGAAGGATTTGATCCTGCAAGATGTATTAATGTGACTTTTTCGGGCGATATTAAGCTTGGCAGTTTCGATAAGCTTCATACAGACGGTTCGGGAGTGAGTGTAAAATCCGGCATTTCGAATGCCCATATACATAATTGCACAATCGGCTCAAATGCCCTTATCAGCAATATCGGAGACTATATTGCGAATTACACGATCGAAGAAAATGTGATAATTAAAAACTGCGGAAAGATCCACTGTGAAGGCATTTCAAGTTTCGGGAACGGAACAGAAGTTGCAGTATTGAATGAAACAGGAGGAAGATCGGTAAAGATATGGGACCGGTTGTCGGCTCATCAGGCATATATAATAGCTCTGTACCGCCACCGCATAAAGGCAGTAAAAAAAATCGAACAGATGGTAACCGACTATTCAAGGTCGGTAAGTTCCGGCACAGGAACTATTGGTAAGGGATCAAAGATCTGCAGCTGCCGTTCAATCCGGAATGTAAAGGTAGGACCTTGTACACATATCGAGGGAGCCATAAGCCTGAATGAAGGAACTTTAAATTGCTGTAGTGAGGATCCGGTTTTTATAGGTCCCGGAGTAATCATGGAACATTTTATCGTATGTTCCGGATCGACTGTATCCGAATCGACCCTCATAGACAAATGTTTTATCGGTCAGGGTTGCGTTCTTTCCAAACACTATTCTGCTGAAAATTCACTGTTCTTTGCCAACTGCGGAGGTTATCACGGTGAAGCATGTTCAATTTTCGCCGGTCCCTACACCGTTACCCATCATAAATCGACCCTCCTTATTGCTGGGATATTTTCGTTTATGAATGCAGGAAGCGGATCGAACCAGAGCAACCATATGTATAAGCTTGGTCCGATACACCAGGGAATTATGGAGCGGGGCTCCAAAACCACGAGCGATTCGTATGTTCTGTGGCCTGCAAGGATAGGGCCTTATACGCTTGTGATGGGACGTCACTACAAAAACATGGATACCTCATCGCTCCCGTTTTCATATCTGATTGAAAGCAACGATGAGAGCATTCTTGTTCCGGGAATAAACCTCAGAAGTGTTGGAACGATAAGAGACGCCCAGAAATGGCCATCCCGTGATATAAGAAAAGATCCCGTCAAACTAGACCAGGTTAACTTTAATCTTCTCAGCCCTTATACAATCCGTAAAATGTTCGAAGGCAGGAATCTGCTGAAAAGGCTCAAATCCGTATCGGGAACAGTCTCTGCATCTTACACATATAATAACATGCTCATTAAAGGCCCCTCACTTGACAGGGGTATTGAACTTTACCAGACAGGGATAAATAAGTTCCTGGGCAACTCCCTCATAAAGAGGCTTGAAAATATCAATTTCAAGACCAATAAAGAATTGCAGAAACGGCTTACTCCTGATCAGTCAATTGGCAAAGGAGAATGGGTGGATCTTGCCGGACTGATTGCGCCAAAACAGGTTGTCAGCAAACTCCTTGATGACATTGAATCGGATAAGATAAATTCAATTGAAGAAGTCCAGGAAACATTCAGGCAGATGCATAATTCCTATTACCTGATTGGGAATGGACATGGGCCTGGGAAAGAATTGAGGAGGAAGAGGGCAAGACTGTTAATGATTTCACAGCTGATGATATCATCCGTTTGGTGGAAAGATGGAAAAAAAGCGTCATTGATCTGGATAAGATGCTGTATGAAGATGCAAGAAAAGAATTCAACCTTTCCTCAATGACCGGATTCGGAATTGATGGCGGTGAAGAAATTAAAAAACTGGATTTTGAACAGGTCAGGGGAGATTTTAATTCAAACAAAGTCGTTGCAGCAATTCAGGAACATATAAAACAGAAAAGCGCACTTGGCGATGAACTGATTGCGCGTATGACCAGGATAAGCAACTGAGTACTCCTATCTTCCCGAATACATCTTATCGTAATATTTTTCGTAATCCCCTGAAATCACCTCTTCAAGCCACCGGTATTCGTGAAGGTACCAGTCGACGGTCTTTTCAAGTCCTGCCGCAAAATCAGGGATTGGTGACCACCCGAGTTCACGTTGAAGCTTTGTAGAATCAATTGCATAACGCAGATCATGCCCCGGTCTGTCCTTCACATAGGTGATCAGTTTTTCGGAAGCACCATCAGGCCGGCCAAGCTTCTTATCCATTATTTTACATAGAAGCCTGATAAGATCAATATTTTTCCATTCATTGTTGCCACCGATATTGTATGTTTCTCCCGGTTTTCCCTTGTGGAAAATCATGTCAATTGCAGAAGCATGATCCTCTACATACAGCCAGTCGCGGATGTTTTCTCCCTTCCCGTATACGGGAACCGGTTTGTCGTTTTTTATGTTGTTAATGCCAGAGGAATAAGCTTTTCGGGGAACTGATTAGGACCGTAATTATTTGAGCAGTTTGAAATTACATATGGGATTCCGAAATGTATGACCAAAAGCTCTCACCATATGATCGGAACTTGCTTTTGAAGCAGAATAGGGACTTTTAGGATCATATGCTGTCTCTTTCGCTAAACATACCTTCTTTCCCAGTGAGCCATAAACTTCATCAGTCGAGATATGATAGAATAATTTACCTTCCGTATTGTTTTTCCAACTATTATTAGCGGCACTAAGCAGATTTACAGTGCCTACAATGTTAGTATGCACAAAATCGTCCGGAGCCGTAATTGACCTGTCAACATGCGATTCAGCTGCAAGATGTATAACACCGTCAAGTCCATACTTTTGAAAGAGAGCTGCAACAGTCTGTTTGTCAGTTATATCTATTTTTTCAAAGATGTATATTCCCTTTTGTCTCGATATCGGTCAGATTCTCAAGATTTCCCGCATAGGTAAGTTTATCAGCGTTAATTATCCTGTATTGCGGATAACTGTTCACAAAGCGCCTTACCACATGTGAACCAATGAATCCCGCACCTCCGGTTATAAGAATTACTTTTTCTTCTTTCATTTGGTATTTGTTTTTTCTGAAATATTTTTCCCATTCCCAGGCGCTTTTCATTGCATCATCGAGAGAGCTTACCGTTTTCCATCCGAGCTCTTTATTCGCCAGGGACGGGTCAGCCCAAATCTTTTCAATATCTCCTGCCCGGCGTCCCGTTATTTTATATTTCAATTTAATGCCTGTTACACGTTCAAATGAGGCTATTGCTTCCAGGACCGAAACTCCTTTTCCGGTTCCCAGGTTAAAAACTTCAAAATTGGATTTGTTATTATTTTCAATGAGCCTTTTTATTGCTGTAACATGAGCTCTTGCCAGATCAACCACATGAAGGTAATCCCTTATGCATGAACCGTCCGGAGTATTGTAGTCATTGCCGAAAACTTTCAGTTCTTCTCTCAGCCCGTAGGCGGTTTGGGTTATAAATGGGACAAGATTCTCGGGAACACCTCTTGGAAGCTCACCGATAAGGGCCGAAGGATGGGCTCCTATGGGATTAAAATATCTCAATGAAATAGCATTTATGTTCTTGTTTGCGGCCGTAGTGTCTCTTATAATTTCTTCTCCGATCCGCTTTGTATTTCCGTATGGCGACGTGGCAGGCTGAATTGGCGAATCCTCGGAAACCGGCAACTTTCTTGGCTGTCCGTAAACAGTACAGGATGAAGAGAAGACAAAACCGGGAATCCCATGTGTTTTCATGGCATCAAGCAGGTTGATCAGGGACGTAAGGTTATTTCTGTAATATTCAAGTGGTTTAAAAACTGATTCACCTACTGCCTTGTATGCTGCGAAATGGATTATGCCCGTAATATTCTGAGATGTTCTGAAGAATGATTCCAGTTTTTTTTCGTCACATATATCAAAAACCTGAAGTTCGGGCCTGGTACCAGTAATCTGATAAATATGATCAACTACTTCAGCCTCAGAATTGTACAAATTATCAATAATTACCACCTCATAGCCATTTTCAATAAGCTCAACAGTTGTATGAGAGCCAATATATCCGGTTCCCCCGGTTACCAGTATTTTCTTTTTCATCAGAGACTCCAGTTCGAATGTATTATAATTTCTTTCAGAGGTTATTACAAAATACTTTATTGTTTGGCTTTCAGGATGGGATGGTAATCCCCTACAAGACCGACCGGGTTTGAATTCCTGATAGTGAAAGCGGTTACAACTGATTGCCGTGCATCGCTGAGGCCAAATCCATTTCCATCAAGAATCTCCCTGTACGACTCTGTATGAAGATCACCGAATCCTTCACTGAATTCTATTTCCTCTCCTTCGATTACAACTGATCTGAATGTTCTTTTTCCTGATTCCTTTACCGGTACCGGCAGGTCGTTGTAATCAATGCTGAGTAACCATCTCACCCGCGCATTTTCAAGTTCAAGGTATCCTGCAGCTTTGTTTGGCTGTGAAAGATGCACTATGCTTTTTGTGGTGTCCCCGAATATCCAGGTAAGCATATCGAAGAAATGAATGCCGATGTTGGTAGCCACCCCTCCGGATTTCTGCAAGTCTCCTTTCCAGGAAATATAATACCAGTTACCGCGGCTGGTAATATATGAAAGGTCTATATCGTATATTTTGTCTTTCGGACCGTTTTTTATCTTGTCCCTGAGTTCAATGATCTTGGGGTGAAGACGCAGTTGCAGAATTGTATAAATTTTTCGTCCGGTTTCATTCTCAATCTCCTGAAGCGCATCAACATTCCATGGATTAAGCACAATGGGTTTTTCACAGATAGCTTCTGCCTGATGACGAAGCGCGAACCGGATATGGGAGTCGTGAAGATAATTGGGAGAACAGATACTTACATAGTCAATTTTTGTTCCTGTTCTTTTAAGTTTGTCAAAGTGCCTGTCAAATCGTTCAAACTCGACAAAAAAATCACTTTGCGGGAAATATCCGTCAAGAAGGCCGACACTGTCAAATCTGTCGAGGCTCGCCAGGAGATTGTTGCCGGTGTCCTTAATCGCCCTGAGATGGCGAACAGCAATATAGCCTGCTACACCAATCAGACCAAAATTTTTAGGAGTTACTTCCACCATCATATTAAATAAAAGAGGTTAAATACTAATGATTTATTTTTGTTACGGTCCCATCCTGAATTCTGTATTTCTCCCCGCTCTCCGGGCACACGGCAATACCGTTTTCATCAAATTTCAGCTTATGACCAAATTCGCTCATCCACCCGGTCTGCCTGGCAGGATTACCGACAACCAGGGCATAAGGCTTAACATCTTTTGTAACAACAGCTCCTGCACCGATAAATGAAAACCTGCCAATTGTGTTTCCGCAGATAATTGTAGAATTTGCTCCTATCGATGCTCCTTTCTCCACAAGCGTTGATACATAACTGTCCTTTCTTACAATGGCACTTCTAGGATTTATGATATTTGTGAAAACCATCGACGGACCCAGAAACACATCATCCTCACAGATAACGCCTGTATAAATCGATACATTGTTCTGAACCTTTACATTTCTTTCCAAGCCTGACGCCCGGAGATACTACCACATTCTGGCCAATATTGCAGTTCTCACCTATCTCGGAACCAGTCATGACATGACTGAAGTGCCATATTTTTGTTCCTTTCCCGATTTTACAGCCTTTGTCAATTACAGCAGTTTCGTGGGCAAAATATTCTCTTTCCATTATTAATTCCGTTTCAAAAAATTCCAGTATGCTTCCGGTGATATATTCCAGCTGGTCAGAGTCCATTTCAGTATGCATCGGCAAAGAAAGAACTTCTCTGCATAATGTATTTGTAACCGGAAAATCCTGTTCACTATATCCCAGATACCTGTATGCTTCCTGTAAATGAAGAGGTCCCGGATAATAAATCATTGAGGGAATTTTTTTCCCTTCAAGATGCTTTTTCAGCTCATCTCTCCTTCCATCCAGGACCCTGACTGTATACTGATGAAAAATATGTGACGAGTATTTTTCCCTTTCAGGGACAATAATTTTCGTCACATCCTGCAAAAGCTTTATCATAGTAATCAGCCACTACTCTCCTGGAGTTATTATACCTGTCGAGATATTTCAGCTTGACCCTTAATATTGCCGCCTGCAGGGTGTCGAGCCTTGAATTGACGCCCATGTCACCATAATGATAACGGACTTTCATGCCATGATTGGCAATACTTCTGATCTTCCTGCCCAGTTCATCATCATCGGTATAAACTGCACCTCCGTCACCGAAACAGCCAAGATTCTTGGATGGGAAAAATGAAGTGGTTCCGGCATTTCCGATTGTTCCGGCTTTCATGGTCTTTGCCCCCTGGGAAAAAATAATCAGTACCTGTTGCCTGGGCAGCATCCTCAATAACAAAAAGATTATGTTCAGATGCCAGTTTCATTATGCTCTCCATATCAGCACATTGTCCGAAAAGATGAACAGGAACAAGGCTTTTGTCCGCCGAGTGATAGCCTTTCCGATATTTTGTACCGATATATTAAATTTCCGGGATCAGGATCGACAATTACGGGTTTCAGTCCAAGGAGTGCAACAACCTCAACAGTTGACACGAAAGTGAAATTCGTAGTAATTACCTCATCGCCGGGTTTCAGACCAAGCGACATGAACGTGATCTGCAGGGCGTCAGTGCCGTTTGCACAGGATATTACATGCTTTACTCCCAGGTAATTCTGAAGCTCTTCTTCAAATAATTTAACCTCCGGCCCTTTAATAAATGTCGTTGAATTTATTACCGAAAAAATTGCATTGTCAATTTCAGACCTGACATTTTCATATTGAGTTTTCAGGTCAACCATCTGGATCTCCCTCATGCGAGAAGATTATATTAAAGCCACTAAGATAATACTTTTTTTAAGGCTTAAATTCATGTAACAATCATGAACTCATCCGCTTTAAAACACTTCGTTTTTTAAACAACAAGCTGTTAGCAAAATGTTCATAGCATCAACGCTTATTTCTAGGTCAGACACTTGGAATAGTCTTACTTTGTCATATACGAATAGATATTTTTTTGGACGTAAAAGCTTTCATAAGGGAATTGTTGTTCGGACACGATTGCGTCATTATTCCGGGCTTTGGTGGATTTATTGGAAATTTTTTTCCTGCCAGCATCGATAAAAATACCAGGACGTTTAATCCTCCGGCAAGGAAGATATCCTTTAACAGGAACCTGAACTATAATGACGGACTTCTTATAAGCAAAATATCACAGGTAGCCGGAATAAATTATGGCGATGCCCGGCATGTCGTCGAGGAATTTGCGAGAGACTTAAACAACAGGCTGGCAAGAGGCGAAATAGTGGTGTTTGATCACCTCGGAACATTTATCAACAATAAGGAAAACAATGCCCAGTTCGAACCGGAATCAAATATTAATTATTACCTCGATTCATTCGGTCTTGAGTCATTCCAATGCCTGCCATTAAAAGAATATGATGTCAGAAAGCGTGTAGTCAGGCATGCTGATTTTGAACCGGCCCGACATTCTTCAACCAGAAAAAACCTGTGGAGGGCTGCAATAGTGATTCCCATACTGGCGCTTCTGGTAGCGATCCCCCTGAAAACGGATCTGTTTAAGATGAAAGTGGAGTCGTCTGCACTAAATCCTCTGGTAACGGCGGAATTTGAAAATAACAGGAAAGCAGTTGATGAAGCGGCCGTTAGAATACCCGACAGCAGTTTCATGGCAAAACCTCCCGAAACGGTTCAGAATAAACCTGTAACAGATGAAACTCCGGAAGCGGTTCCGGCTGAACCAGTATCAGCTGGGCCCCCTAACAGAACATTATTATTGTGTTATCACCGGCAGCTTCAAATCGGAAGAAAATGCAATATCGCACGTCAATAAGCTTAGAGCAGAAGGTTTTAATCCTGAGATAAATCAGGCAGCAAACGGATTTTTCAGGGTCACCGCAATCAGATGCCGTAACATGGAAACCGCACTTTCAAAGAAAGACAGCATAGCGGGCAAATTTCCCGGAACCTGGATCTCGAGGCGTTAGACTATTTTACAGGGCTCCCGTTGCTGACTTTCTCCGTCCGGTGCGACTATTACCAGCTTTCCGTCCTTATCTTCAGCCATCAGAATCATTCCCTTTGACTCAATTCCTTTGATTTTCCTCGGCTCCAGATTGGCCACGATGGAAATCTGTTTGCCGATCATCGATTCTGGTTCGAAATACTCCGCAATACCCGAAACAATCGTGCGGATATCAAGACCGGTATCAATTTTCAGCTTCAGAAGCTTAGTCGTTTTTGGAACTTTTTCTGCCTCAAGGACAGTGGCCGTCCTGATATCAACTTTTGTAAAATCATCAAAAGTGACAGGATCTTTTGAGGCCATGACCTTTGAAGAATCGGACTCGTTGGACTTTTTCGTCAGTTGAAGCTTGTTTATCTGCTTTTCGATTTCACTATCCTCAACTTTTTCGAACAGAAGGCTCGGTTTATTTATCTGATGTCCAGGCTTCATTAAATCAATCCTGCCTGCATAATCCCATTGCAACAATTTCAGATTGATCATATTTCTGAGCTTGTCCATTGAGAAGGGAAGGAAAGGCTCAAGTATAATCGAAAGATTTGCTGTGATCTGGAGCGCAGATACTCATAATTGTCTTTACTCTTTCCGGATTCTTTTTGATCACTTTCCATGGTTCTGCATCAGCAAGATACTTATTGCCAAGCCGGGCCAGGTTCATTGCCTCCTTCAGGGCTTCGCGAAACCTGAATGTTTCGATGCTGGCTTCCACATTCTCCTTTATTGCCTTAATTTGTGCCAGAACGGAATTGTCATTTTCGTCGGTTACAGCTCTTTCCGGAACTCTCCCGTCATAGTAGTTATTCGTAAGGACAAGTGTCCGGTTGACGAAATTGCCAAGAATTGCAACAAGTTCATTGTTATTTCGTGCCTGGAAATCCTTCCAGGTAAAATCATTGTCTTTTGTTTCAGGAGCATTTGAGCATAGTGTATATCTCAATACATCCTGCTTGCCGGGAAAATCTTCAAGATATTCATGAAGCCAGACCGCCCAGTTCCGGGAAGTTGAGATCTTGTCATTCTTCAAGATTCAGGAATTCATTGGCAGGAACATTATCGGGAAGAATAAATGATCCTTCTGCTTTAAGCATTGACCGGGAAAATGATGCAATGGAACACTATATTGTCCTTTCCGATAAAATGAACCATTTTTGTTTCCGGATCTTTCCAGTATTTTTCCCATTCAGGTGTCAGTTCTTTAGTTGCGGAAATATATCCGATCGGTGCATCAAACCAGACATAGAGCACTTTCCCTTCTGCACCATCCACAGGTACCTTAACACCCCAATCCAGATCGCGGGTCACTGCCCTGTGGCTGCAATCCCTGGTCGATCCATGATTTACACTGTCCGTAAACATTCGTTTTCCATTCCTTATGTTCTTCAAGGATCCATTCCTTCAGCCATGCTTCATACTTATCGAGCGGAAGATACCAGTGCATCGTTTCGTGCAAAACCGGGTTGCTTCCGCTTATGGTGGAATGGGGATTGATCAGGTCATTTGGACTCAGAGAAGTGCCGCATTTTTCGCACTGATCACCGTAAGCATTCTCATTGCCGCAGTGAGGGCATGTTCCCATGATATAACGGTCTGCGAGGAAACAACCTGCTTCCTCATCATAATATTGTTCAGAAGTTTTTTCGGTGAACTCACCGTTATTGTACAATTTAAGGAAGAAATCAGATGCAGTTTCATAATGTACTTTGTTTGATGTGCGGGAATAGATATCAAAAGCAATTCCGAAATCTTCAAAAGCTTTTTTATTCAGGAAATGGTATCTGTCAACGACCTCCTGGGGAGTGATGCCTTCATTGCGTGCTTTTAACGTGATAGGTACACCATGCTCATCCGAACCGCCGATAGAAATCACATCCGCTCCTTTCATCCGGAGGTACCTCGTATAAATATCGGAAGGAACATATACTCCGGCCAGGTGACCGATATGCAAGGGCCCATTGGCATAAGGAAGAGCCGAAGTGACCAGATA
>CAWHSH010000015.1:0-269012 GCA_963831935.1 uncultured Bacteroidales bacterium | reverse complement strand
CCTGCCCCTTCTCCCAGGTGAGAAGGGGTGTAAAAGGCTGATATTATTTGATTTAGTCCCTCTCCTCCAGGGAGAGAGGTTGCCTGCCTGCCTGCCGGTAGGCAGGGGTGAGGTCAGCAACAGCGGAGTGGTTCAATAAAGTATTTCATTTGTTAAATAAAGTGAATTTAACGCTTTTCCTGTGTTAAATATTTCATTTATGGCCGCTGGTATCAGGAATAGTCTACCTTTGACAAAATTTTAAAACAATGAAGCAATTAAAAATTGGCAGTCTGGCTGTTGCAGTGCCAATAATTCAGGGGGGGATGGGTGTTGGTATTTCGCTTTCGGGACTTGCAGCAGCAGTTGCGAATGAAGGAGGTGTAGGGATTATTTCAAGCGCAGGACTTGGACTTTTATATAAGGACTATTCTGGTAATTTTCTGGAGGCAAGCATTCATGGGCTTACGGAGGAGATACGTAAAGCAAGGGAAAAGACAAAAGGCGTGATAGGTGTTAATGTAATGGTCGCAATGTCAAATTTTGCAGATATGATAAGGACTGCCATAGCTGAAAAGGTTGATATTATTGTAGCCGGAGCAGGTCTTCCCCTGGATCTTCCCTCTTTTTTAAAGAAAGGAAGCCTGACAAAACTCATTCCTATCGTTTCATCGGCCAGGGCAGCTAAAATAATCTGTGAAAAATGGAAATCTAATTTCAATTATCTTCCTGATGCTGTTATTGTTGAAGGACCTAAAGCCGGTGGCCACCTGGGATTTAAGGAGGATCAGATTGCAGATAACAACTATAAACTCGAAAAACTTGTGCCCGAGATCGTAACTGAACTTAAAACTTTTGAAGAAAAATATGAACAGCCTATCCCGCTTATAGCTGCCGGCGGGATCTACACAGGTGAAGACATTCATAATATAATGGAACTTGGAGCGTCTGGGGTTCAGATGGGAACAATTTTTGTAACGACCGATGAATGCGATGCATCGGAGGCTTTTAAACAATCGTACATCGATGCTTCCGAAAAGGATATTGAAATAATTAAAAGTCCGGTAGGTATGCCTGGTCGGGCAATCATCAGTAATTTTATTAAAAGGGTCAGGGAAGGCAAAAAACAACCCAAGAAGTGTCCCTTTAAGTGCATCAGAACATGCGATATTGACAAAAGTCCCTACTGCATCATTATTGCACTTATAAATGCGCTGAAGGGGAACTTTGAAAACGGTTATGCCTTTGCCGGGGCAAATGCGTTCAGGGCCACAAAAATCTCCCCGGTCAGGGAGATTTTTCAGAAGCTTTTAAAGGAATACAGAGAATGCAAATAATTTGTTATTCCGCCACTCCGAAATAACCCACCATTTCAGAGCTTAGCGAAATCTCAGTTTTATGCGCCATTGGGCAGCCCGGGACCGGGCAATTGATGATTTTATGTTCATTATTATCGGCCGGTTCCCATCCAAGAAGCAAATAAAGAGCAAAGAAACCGATAATATACGCAGCAGCAACATACCATCCTTTTTTCACCCACAACAATACATTGCGGCCTTCCGGAAATTTATTGGTTATTGCCACACCGGCTGATGATCCGAACCATATCATGGAACCGCCGAATCCGACGGTATATGCCAGCATGCCCCAGTCATAATGTCCCTGGTCGAGGCAAAGTTTGGTAAGAGGGATATTATCAAAAACAGCAGACAGGAATCCAAGAGCCAGTGCTGTTATCCAGGAAGCATTGGGAAGTTCCTCAACAGGCATCATTGAAGCACAGGTTACAAGGCATAGAAGGAAAATGGTACCTTTAATGGCTCCCGGAACCTCTTTCCATGGTGCCGGACGGAGAAAAGCACCGAGCATGATAGCGATCCAGACACCGAGAGCGGGCATATCATAAAGTATATTTGAAATAATGGCACCGGCAAGAATAAGGGCAACATTAAATAATTTTACCCAGTCGATTTTTACACCTGGTTTGACATCTTTCTGAATCTGCTGGTATTTATCCTGCTGATGTGCAGCGAACCAGGCAAAAAAGATGAGAGCCGTGCCTGCAGCAACGTAAGCATGAAGTACATTAAATGCGGCAACTCCGTCAATCCACATCATGGTAGTTGTCGTGTCCCCCACCACACTTCCTGAACCTCCAGCATTGCTTGCCGCCACAAGTGCCGCTATATAACCTATATGCACCTTGTTTTTAAAGACGACAAGGGCGATTGTACCGCCGATCAGAGCTGCAGCTATATTATCAAGAAACGATGAAAGAACAAATACGAAAACGAGCAATAGGAAAGGACCTTTCCAATCATCAGGGAGGTATTTCGGTAGGATGTCAGGCACCCGCGACTCTTCAAATATTTTTGAAAGGACTGCAAATCCAAGAAGCAATCCGAGAAGGTTAAGTATAATTCCCCATTCCCCCTGCCTCAGGCTCTTATCCATAAGCTGTTCGCCCATAGGCGTGGTACCAAAAAAATGTTCATATAGGTTAAATCCCTGCGCAAAGAGAAGCTTGAATGCAAGAAGTACTGCTAATCCAATTACTGCAACCCAAAATGTCTGTTTATGAAATAATGCAACGCCGAGCAAAATAAATCCGAATATGATAAACTCAATCCGCACAGGTCCTATCGACGGAGCCGTACCCTCGGCAGCAAAAATACAAAGCGGAAAAAACAGAATAATCAATGATAAAAACAGCCTTTTGCTGCTATTCCGGAGAGGTGTACCTGCTGATTTACACATAGTTTTGCTAATACGGTTTCCTTAATTATTTGAAAGGGCGCAAATATAAAAATATTTTTTGTCTTAAATCGTGATAACTGGAGTAGCATTTTAACAATCTCTGAAGTGGGGAGTACCTTGAAATTTAGGTATGAATAGTTTCTGAATCATAATAATTTTAATATTTTTGCATGTTTATTTAGATTAAATATAATTAAGGAAGGAAACTCAAAATCTTTTTTAATCAAATTAACAAATTGTGAGTGTATGAAAAGGTAAATTTCACTATTGCAACAACGGGTGAAAAGAGCTTAAGACGGCATAAATTAATAAGATGGAAAAAGACCAGGATAAGATAATAAATGACGTTACATCGGGCGAATACAAATATGGCTTTTATTCGGACATTGATACTGAAATAATTCCGAAGGGACTCAATGAAGATGTCATAAGACTTATTTCTGCAAAAAAGAATGAGCCCGGATGGCTTCTTGAATTCCGGCTGAAATCGTTTCGTCACTGGCAGACGATGAAAATGCCGGGATGGGCAAATCTGAGAATCCCTCCAATTAACTATCAGGATATTATATACTATGCCGCCCCCAGACAAAAGGCTGCACCCAAAAGCATTGATGATATTGACCCGGAGCTTAAAAGAACTTTCGACAAGCTGGGATCCCGCTTGAGGAGCAAAAACATCTTTCCGGAGTGGCTGTTGATGCAGTTCTGGACAGCGTTTCAGTAAAGACCACATTCAGGGAAACCCTTGCTGAACTGGGAATTATTTTCTGCTCATTCAGCGAAGCGGTCAGGGAATATCCTGATCTGGTCAAGACGGTACATGGGAACCGTTGTTCCGTACACTGATAATTTTTTTGCTTCACTCAATTCTGCAGTATTCAGCGACGGATCATTCTGTTATATTCCCAAAGGTGTCAGATGTCCTATGGAATTGTCAACCTATTTCAGGATCAATTCTGCAAACACAGGTCAGTTTGAACGGACACTTCTTGTTGCTGACGAAGAGGCCTATGTAAGTTATCTGGAGGGATGTACGGCACCAATGACGGGATGAACATCAGCTTCATGCTGCAATTGTTGAAATCATCGCAGAAAACAATGCTGAAGTCAAGTATTCGACTGTTCAGAACTGGTATCCTGGTGATAAGGAAGGAAAAGGCGGAATATTCAATTTTGTTACCAAGAGGGGATTGTGCAGGGGAGAGAACTCAAAGATATCGTGGACACAGATCGAAACCGGATCGGCCATTACCTGGAAATACCCTTCCTGCATTCTGCGGGGGGATAATTCAACCGGGGAATTTTATTCTGTTGCTGTAACGAATAACTATCAGCAGGCTGATACCGGGACAAAAATGATCCATATCGGTAAAAACACCAGAAGTACAATTGTGTCAAAGGGTATTTCGGCAGGACATGGAAATAACAGTTACAGGGGATTGGTTAAAGTATTAAAGAATGCTGCAAATGCAAGTAATTTCTCACAATGCGATTCATTATTGCTTGGAGATAAATGCGGAGCTCATACATTCCCGTATATCGAAGTCGACAACCAGACAGCCATTGTGGAACATGAAGCCACCACTTCAAAAATAGGAGAGGACCAGATCTTCTACTGCAACCAGAGGGGCATTTCCACAGAGGATGCTGTTGGCCTGATCGTAAACGGATATGCAAGAGAGGTGATAAACAAGCTCCCGATGGAGTTTGCTGTTGAGGCGCAGAAGCTTCTCCAGATAAGCCTTGAAGGCAGCGTAGGTTAGAATTTAATTATACAATAACATTATAGAATATTATGCTGATTATTAAAAATTTAAAAGCTTCCATCGAAGGAAAGCAAATCCTTAAGGGTATCAGTCTTGAAGTGAAACCGGGAGAGATCCATGCAATCATGGGTCCTAACGGATCAGGCAAAAGCACGCTGGCAGCAGTTCTTGCAGGAAGGGAATTAGTCGAGGTTACGGAAGGAGAAGTAACATATTTCGGGAAAAACCTCCTGGAAATGGCTCCCGAGGACCGTTCCAAAGAGGGTATTTTCCTGGATTCCAGTATCCGATTGAGATACCGGGAGTGAGCATGGTAAATTTCATGAAAACGGCTGTGAACGAACACAGAAAGCACAAAGGACTGGATCCTCTTTCAGCATCTGATTTTCTGAAGCTTATGCGTGAAAAGAAAGAACTTGTGGAAATTGATTCAAAGCTTGCCAACAGATCGGTCAATGAAGGTTTCTCGGGAGGTGAGAAAAAGAAGAATGAGATCTTCCAGATGGCAATGCTTGAACCAAAGCTCGCAATTCTCGATGAGACCGATTCAGGGCTGGACATTGATGCACTCAGGATTGTTGCAAACGGTGTAAACAGACTTAAACGAGCCCGAAAATTCCGCCATTGTAATCACACATTACCAGAGGCTCCTCGATTATATTATTCCTGATGTAGTTCACGTAATGTATGATGGCCGGATTGTTAAAACATCAGGAAAGGAATTGGCACTCGAACTTGAAGATAAAGGATACGACTGGATCAAAAAGGAGGTTGAAAATCAGGACTGAGATGGATGTAAAAACTGAAATAACTGAACGATATTCTGATCTATATACCAGGAATATTGAGAAGATAGAAGAAGGTTCCTCTTCTTTCATTAATTCATTGAGGCGACCTGCTTTTGAAAGATTTACCCAGCTTGGAATACCCACAAGGAAGAACGAAGCATACAAATATACAAATCTTGATATTTTCTTTAAACACGATTATCAGAGCTATTTCATCCCCGAAGAATCGGATTTTCTTAAAGCAGAGGAATTCAGATGCGATGTAACAGACCTCGATGCCCACGGAGTTGTCCTGTTAAACGGCTTTTACCCGACAATAAACGGAAAGCTCAGGGAGCTACCCGGAGGCATTATTATAGGAAGCCTGAATGAAGCAGCCAGACAATTCCCAGATTTGATTAAGAAACATTATGGAAAATATGCCAAAAGCGATTCAGACGGTTTGATTCACCTTAATACTGCAATGGCCTCCGACGGAGTCTTTATATTTGTGCCCCGTGGAGCAGTTCCCGGAAAACCTGTTCAGGTAGTAAACCTGGTCGATTCCAATGATGACACTTTCAATCAGCATAGGAACCTCATGATTGTAGAAGATAAAGCTGATTTTACTGTAATAATCTGCGATCACACACTTTCTCCCAGTAAATTCCTTACAAATGCTGTGACTGAAGTTCATGTAGGAGAAAACGCTCATTTTGAAATAATCAGGGTACAGAATGAACACAATAATGCGTGCAAGATCAACCATACATTCATTCACCAGGAAAAGAACAGCTATGCATCATCAAACAATATTACCCTGCACGGCGGACTTGTACGCAACAGTACATATCATTATATGGGTGGTGAAGGGTCGGAGTGCAATTCCTTCGGGCTTTATCTTGCGGATAAGTTCCAGCACATCGACAACTTCGTAAATGTTGACCATGCCTTTCCCAATTGCACAAGCAATCAGTTATTTAAGGGTGTTCTTGATGATCTGGCAACAGGTGCCTTTAATGGACGTATTTATGTTGCCAGGGATGCTCAGGGAACCAGGGCCTATCAGAAAAACAACAGTATGCTTCTGACAGATGATGCAAAAATGGACACAAAGCCCCAGCTCGAGATATATGCTGATGATGTAAAGTGCAGCCATGGAGCCACTGTCGGCCAGCTTGACGATAATGCGTTGTTCTATTTACAATCAAGAGGAATTGACAAGCGTCAGGCACGTCTTATGCTAATGTTTGGATTTGCCCATGAGGTGATACAGAACATAAAGGTTGAACCGCTTCGTGAACGTATGGATAATCTGGTTATGCAGCGGCTTAAGGGAGAGCTCTCCCGCTGTGCCAGCTGTATGGTAAAATGCATGTAAATTTATATTCAGGTGAAGAATATTTCCGAAATAAGAGCTGATTTCCCTATTCTTGGTGTAAAGGTTTACGGGAAGCCGCTTATCTATTTTGATAATGGTGCAACAACTCAAAAACCCCTCTGTGTGCTTGAAGCCATAAAAGATGTTTATACAAAGTTCAATGGAAATATCCACAGGGGTGTGCACGCAATGAGCGACATGACTTCTGAGGCATATGAAAATGCAAGGGAAAAGGTCAGAGCATTCATTAATGCCTCAAAAAGAGAGGAAATTGTATTTACTTCAGGTACAACAGGGTCAATAAACGCCATTGCTTTTTCGTTCGGTGAGAAATACATAAAGCAGGGCGACGAAATTATAATCAGTGCCCTTGAACATCATGCCAATATTGTTCCATGGCAGATGCTTTGTGAGCGGAAAGATGCAAAACTGCGCATCATTCCTGTTAATAATAACGGAGAAATCATTCTGGAAGAGTTCAGGAATCTTATTTCCCCGAGAACGAAAATAGTGGCCGTATCCCAGGTATCGAATGCCCTGGGAATAATTCTCCCTGTAAAAGAGATTATTGACCTGGCACATTCGGAGAATATACCGGTACTGGTCGACGGAGCTCAGGGTATACAGCACGGGATTGTTGATGTGGCATCACTGGATTGTGATTTTTACGCATTCTCAGGTCATAAGATTTACGGACCCACCGGTATAGGTGTGCTTTACGGTAAAGAAAAATGGCTGACGG
This sequence comes from uncultured Bacteroidales bacterium, assembly GCA_963831935.1. Lineage (GTDB taxonomy): Bacteria > Bacteroidota > Bacteroidia > Bacteroidales > VadinHA17 > LD21. The sequence goes on along the minus strand of CAWHSH010000015.1, from coordinate 261,620 downwards.
AAATGCCTCCATACCAGGGTGGCGGCGATATGGTCGAAAAGGTAACATTTGAAAAGACCACATATAACGAGCTTCCGTTTAAGTTCGAGGCCGGGACGATGAATTACGCAGGTGCCATCGGCCTGGCAAGGGCTCTTGATTATGTCATAGAATTAGGACGGGAAGAGATAGAAGCCAGGGAAAAAATGCTTCTGGATTATGCAACAAAAAGATTACTGGGCATAGAAAATCTCAGGATATTCGGAAATTCAGCGGATAAGATCCCCATAATTTCATTTCTTCTGAAGGATATCCATCAGTATGATGCAGGCACCATTCTCGACAAAATGGGAATTGCAGTCCGGACAGGTAACCATTGCGCACAACCGGTCATGACCCGCTTTGGAATAGACGGTACAGTCAGAATTTCGATGTGTTTTTATAATACTACTGAAGAAATAGATGTTCTTGGTACAGGAATTGAAAAGGTGATCAGCATGCTTTCATAGGGTGGTTATGACGATAAACGAAATTCAGGATAATATAATTGACGAGTTTTCATTATTTGAAGACTGGATGGATAAGTATAACCTTCTCATAGATCTGGGAAAAACCTTGCCTGTCATTGATCCGAAATTCAAGACCAGGGACTACCTGATTGAAGGATGTCAGTCAAGGGTCTGGCTGCGTCCGGAATATGATGGTCACCAGATCACTTTCACCGCCGACAGCGATGCTATTATTACAAAAGGGATCATTGCCCTGCTTATCAAGGTGCTATCCGGACGGCCTCCTGAGGAGATAATCGGAGCAGAACTCTATTTCATCGACAGGATCGGCCTGAGGCAGAACCTGTCACCAACACGGTCAAACGGATTGCTTGCAATGGTCAGGCAGATAAAGCTCTATGCAATGGCATTTAAGGTTAAAAATAATTGACTTAAGTTGCTGGTTACTGGTTTCTGGTTGCATTTGAAATAGGATGAACAAGCAATGAGCAACAAGCAACTGACATTTATCAATTTGGAATAATTTATTATAAAAAAATGGAACCTTCCGAACAACTCGAAATAGAAACAAGAATAGTGCAGGTGCTCAAGAGCATTTATGATCCTGAAATACCTGTAAACATTTATGATCTCGGCCTTATCTATAATATTAATCTTGATGATGATCATATTGCACATATAACCATGACCCTTACCGCACCTAACTGTCCGCTTGCAGACGAGCTGATCGAAGAGGTAAAATACAAGATTGCGGGAACAAAAGGCGTGAAGGACTGTGAACTTAAACTTACATTCAATCCACCATGGGACAAAAGCATGCTGAGTGAGGAGGCAAAACTGGAACTTGGGTTTCTTTAGAATTATATTATAATTTCCTGCAAATGAATTCTCTTTCGACTCGTATAAAACAAAAGTCACAAGATCTGGGTTTCGATTTATGTGGAATCGCAAAGGCACGATCCCTCGATGAATATGGGCCGCATCTTAAAGCCTGGGTCGACGCGGGGATGAATGATAAAATGGGTTACCTTGCGAGAAATATCGAGAAACGTCTGGATCCTGAAAGTCTATTTCCCGGTGCAAAATCACTTGTAGTTACCGGACTGAATTACTATTCAGAGAACCTTCAAAAAGATCCTGATTCACCTGTACTTTCAAGGTACACCTATGGGATCAATTATCATGATGTGATTCTTGAAAAGCTTGAGAACCTTCTTGGATGGATTAAAAGTGTCGAACCGGAAGCTGGAGGGAAAGCTGTAGTAGATTCAGCCCCGCTTCTCGAAAAGGAATGGGCCAAAGAGGCCGGGTTGGGCTGGCAGGGCCGGCATTCAATTATAATAAACAAAAGCATCGGATCATTCTTTTTCATAGGTACTCTTATTCTCAATATAGATCTTGATTATGACTCTTCTCAAAAGGAAGAACACTGCGGTGACTGCAGAAAATGTATTGATGCATGTCCGACAGGCGCCATAAATGATAACAGAACTATTGATGCAAGAAAATGCATTGCGAACATTACCATTGAAAACAGAGGACCGATCCCTGATGAACTGATACCCCACCTCGAAAGAAGGATTTATGGTTGTGACAAATGTCAGGAAGTTTGTCCATGGAACGCCAAAGCCAGACCCAACAAAACTCTTGAATTTACACTAAATGAGGAAGTTGCTGCAATGAGTCTCAATGACTGGCTCAACCTTTCCCGGGAGCAATACTCAAAACTTTTTGAAAGATCAGCGATCGGAAGGGTGAAGTATGAACAGTTAATTAGGAACATAGTCGCTGCAACAAGAGGAGCCGATTAATAATTCCTCATTTTTCCCCTATCACCGTTATAACAATTTCCCTTTGCTGCCGTGGACCGTCAAACTCGCAGAAGAAAATATTCTGCCATGTTGAAAGCCCTGGTTTACCATCAATGACCGGTACGCTTTGAGATGCTCCCACCAGGCCTGATTTAAGATGGGCATCGCCGTTATTATCCTGTCTGTCATGTTCCCAGACTCCCTGAGGAACCAGCCTGTTAAGCAAGGTGATCACATCACTCTGAACCGACTGATCCCAGTTTTCCTGGATCATTACCGCAGCTGTTGACCCTCTAGCGTAAACAGAAGCAATGCCCGTCCTTATCCCGCTTTCGCTTATTATAGAAGTAACTTCCTTTGTAATATCATATAAGCTGTTCCTTTGGTCTGTCCTGATTTTAATTATCTTTTGCATAGTGGTTTGTTGTCTTTTACACAATAAAATTACTATATGTTTTTTACCTTTCTATTAAAATCCCGTCTTATTAAAAAGTTCAAATCGGCTTGATCGACCAGAAACTAATAGAGCAGTGCAAAAACGGTAATTTGCAGAATTTCAGGGAAGTTATTGAAACAGTATCTCCGTTCGTATTTTCAGTGGCTTTCAGGATACTGGGCGATGAAGAACAGGCAAAGGATGTAGTTCAGGATACCATGGTCACAGTGTGGGAGAAACTTAATAAAATAAATTCTCCAGCCAGTTTTAATACCTGGCTTTACAGGATCGTCGTCAATAAATGTTATGATTATTTAAGAAAAAGAAAAAGAGAATCCGAAATAAGACCCGATGACAAAACCTGGGCAATCATTTCAAACCACTTTTCAGACCAGCCTTATACCGACCTGGAAAATGAAGAGATTGCCGGGCTGGTAAATTTTATGATCGGGAAATTAAGCCCCAGGCAGAAAGCTGTATTTGTACTCTCCGAGATTGAGGAAATGTCAAATGAAGAGATATCTGAAATTACAGGAATGAGTAAAACACTGATTAAGGCGAATCTGCATTACGCCAGGAAACACATTACAGAAATGATAGAAAAATATCTTTGATAATGACAGCAGAAAATGAAAAATATAAAAAGATTCTGAATATTCTCAAAAAATCAAAGCCTGAGCTGAAAGGGATTGAAACTATTCAGGAAAATGTCCTCAACAGGATCAGGGGGACTGAAAGCAGGCAAAAATCTTTTTCAGACCTTATCGAAAATATTTTTGCCTGGATCTACATCGGATGGGTGAGAAGAAGTCTCGTAACTGCATCGGTGATACTGGTTTTATTTTTTGCATATCAGCAGACCATGATCCTGAAAGGTGTTAACAATATTAGTAAGCGGGCAATTATCAGCGAAACAGGAGTATTATCAGTTTCAAAGGATGAAATCGGTAAGCAACTGATGATGTTAAAGCTTACCGGGCACGGGATTTCCAGCGGCGATCTGGAGATTTCAGAAAAACAGCTTGAGCAGTGGCTTGATTCTTATAATGAATTGCAGGATAAGTACAGGGATCTTATAAAAATCATTGATGAAGATCCGGTTCTGAAAAAATACATTGAAAAGAAACTGGCTGAGAGTAAGGACAAAAAATCTAATCTTTAAGTTTATGAAAATCAATAAGATAAAAATGATAATAGTATCTGCCATGATTTTAACAGCATCATGTAACGAACCGGAGACTATTATAACAGATATTGTTCATTCCGACGGATCCATCACCCGCAAGATTGAGATAAAAAACAAGGAAAACAAATTTGAGGTTTCCGGCATTCAGGTTCCTTTTGACAACACATGGACGATACGGGATTCGCTGGAGATAAATGTAAACGGTGACACGATCTGGGTAAAGCGGGCAGAAAAACTGTTCAGGAGTGCAGATGAAATAAACATGGATTACGAATCTGACAGCAGCGCTAACAGGGAAATGTCGAGAAAAGCAGTGTTCAGTAAAAAGTTCAGGTGGTTTCATACCGGATACAGGTTTGCAGAAACGATTGACAAACAAATGTTGTATGGTTATCCGGTATCAGATTTTCTTACGCCGGAGGAACTTGCCTGGTTCTATTCTCCTGACAATGTTAACGAGCAGAGGAAGAATGGTACTGACAGCCTAAAGTTCAGGGCATTAAGTGATACAGTCAACAAAAGGACAGATAAGTGGTGGATCAAAAGCATTGCTTCGGAATGGATTGGTGAATTTACAAAACTGATAGAGGGGAAAGCAGGCAAAGAATTGTCGGCTGAATCGTTAAAAACGCATGAAGATGAATTTGTGAAAAAAATCGAGAGTGAAGGAGGGAAATTCGATAGTCTATGGGCGAACGGGACAATCCTCAGGGAATTTATTGGCGAGGCTAATGCGCTTAAATACAGGAAAGATGCAGATTCCTCCATGAATATGGTTACAAAGAACGTATTTATGAGCTTCAAAGATTATACTTTAAGAATAGTCATGCCTGGGAAAGTGACGGGAAGCAATGGATTTATTGATTCTACCGGTGTACTCCTCTGGCCAGTCAAATCAGATTATTTTCTTACAGAACCTTATGAGATGTGGGCTGAATCGAAGATGCCCAACAGATGGGCATGGATCTTATCAGGATTTTTCCTGCTCTTTGTTGTTACAGGCATAATAATAAAACAAAAAGAAAAAGGCTGATTACCTCAGCCTTTAACCTTAACCTAAAAACCGATTGACTATGTAACTAACTAACGATCGTAATCTTTTAAGATCAGCATTAATTTTTGCCGTGTAAAAAATATCCTGCTTTTTACAGTACCTATTTTAAGTCCGAGTTTTTCGGAAATTTCATGGTACTTATAACCATCAATATGCATTTTGAATGGTATCCTGAATTCATCGCTTAAAGAATCAATTGCCCTCTGGATCTCATCCTCGGCATAGCTCGACTCAGGTGAAATGAAACCCTTGTCATGGGGCATATTCAGGTAATAGAGATCCTGTGTGCCATCGATTATGGTGTTTTCCTTGACATTACGCCTATAATTATTTATAAAGGTATTTTTCATTATAGTGAATACCCAGGCTTTAAGATTTGTATAATCGACGAATTTTTCCTTGTAAGTTATTGCTTTCAGATAAGTGTCCTGGACCAGATCCAATGCGGTATCACGGTCCAACGTCAGGCTCATAGCAAACCTCTGGAGGTTCTGCTTCATTTCTATCAGACTGGTGTTGAATTCAAGAGCTGTCATAATTGGGTTTTTTTGATTGTTCAAGCAAATATATACAAAGAAAATAAGATAAACAAATCTTAATATCTTAATATCCCCTTAATCCGGGTATATTTCTAAAATGGGTTTATTTATATCCGCCAGTAAATAAGTTTATTGCAGTCAGCTCTTCGCGGCCGTTCTAAATTGATGATAAATTACGATTTGATTATTTCTCCCTTTCCAAACACAAATCTAATCCTTCCCTAATTCCTCGCATAAATGTCGACCTCTCCCTAAATCCCTCCCCCAGAGTGGGAGGGACTTTCAAAAAAAAGCTAAAGTCTCTCTATGACGGAGCTACCCTTCATACACATCTTCCTTGCTGGCAAATAAAGTTATTGGGTCGGGAATAATTAATTCTGCACCATTCTGATACCTGGCGGGAATACTAACTTGCCGGCCAGCAGTGGAGGATTGTTAATATCCAAAGCCCTGATATCGCCATTTTTTAAATAACCTCATTTTCCCTGTTCTATCAAAATTGACTGAACCTGATAGATAATTTCCGGATCATCTTTTGTACTTTTAAAGAAAAAAGGTTATGGATTTTAATATTAAACTGAGCAACGCCCAGATACTGAAAGGCTTCATAATAAGTCCGGGAGCGGACCTGCGTGCAGTGATAATCCTGGTTCATGGTCTCGGCGAGCATATCCGGAGATATACAGTCTGGGCTGAGCAGTTTAACAAGGAAAAGATAGGTTTTGCAGGGGTGGACCTCCCGGGTCATGGTTGCTCCGACGGCAAAAGGGGACATATTAAGAGTTATGCCCTGACTGATGAAATGATAGATATTTTAACCAGTGAGTGCAAGAAGACTTTCCCGGGAATTCCGCTTTTTCTCTATGGGCACAGCCTGGGGGGCGGCATAGTTCTGGACTATCTGGTGCGCAAGGATCCAAAAATTAAAGGGGCAATAGTAACATCACCATGGCTTAAACTGTCATTTGAACCTGACAAATCAAAGATTAAGCTGGCCGGGATAATGAAAAATATATTCCCGGGACTGGTTCATCCCTCAGGTCTGGTTGTTGAACATATTTCACACGATATTGAAGTGGTAAATAAGTATAAAAGCGATCCCTTGAATCCATGACAAGATCTCAGTGAGCCTGTTTTGGGGGGCTATGAGTTCAGCGGCCAACGCATTGCAGAATGCCTCCAGGATTAAGACACCGTTGCTCCTGATCCATGGAAGTGACGACAAGATATGCTCATCTGAAGGAAGCAGGGAGTTTGCCTCGAAGACCACTCTGGCTGAATTCCGGCTGTGGGAAAATGGATATCATGAACTTCATAATGAGCTTTTCAGAGAGAGAAGTCTTCGATTATATAATGAACTGGATCAGCTGCAGATTAGTCAATTAGTTTTAGTGAGGATGGAACTCAGGACCACATTCGATATTCCTTATTCAGGTCGCAAAATAAGTTACAGCGATCCGGTTATGTTCATTGGTTCGTGTTTTGCAACCTCAATAGGGAAGCAATTTGAGCTGGGGCATATGCCGGTCATGATCAATCCGTCAGGCACAACTTATAATCCTGTTTCCGTATGCAGCACGCTTAACACGATAATTGGCGGAAGCAATTATGTAATCGCGGATCTGTGCAACTATGAAGGTACCTGGATCAGTTTTGACCATTATAATGATTTCTCGTCACCAGATCCTGAAGCACTGTTGGACAAGATCAATAAGAAATCGGCAGATGCGCTGAAGTTCATTTCCTATGCCAGATTTCTTTTCATAACTTTTGGCACTGCCCGTGTTTACAGGTGGAATGAGACCGGTAATATCGTATCGAACTGTCATAAAATCCCTGCATCAAAATTTACCAGGGAACTCCTTAGTGTTGACAACATAACTGCTTTATGGAAGGATCAGCTTGACAAGCTCAAATCGCTGTTTCCGGAACTAAAGGTAGTTTTTACAATCAGTCCGGTGCGTCACTGGAAGGATGGCGCCCATGGAAACCAGGTTAGCAAGTCGGTCTTGTTCATTGCAGTGGAAGAACTGCTTAAACACCCGTCTGAGCCTGAATATTTCCCTGCATATGAACTGCTTATGGATGATTTGCGTGACTACAGGTTTTATGACGATGATATGCTTCATCCTTCCGATGTTGCAGTGGATTACATATGGAATGCATTTACGCAATGCTATTTTGATGACAGCACAATAAAGTTATGGCAGGAGTGTTTTAAAATTTCCAGGGCGGTTTCACACAGGATCAGGGCAGGTTCAGAGGATCAAATCAGAAAATTTGCTGAAACCATGCTTGGCAGGATAGACTCTCTAAATGGCAGATATCCTGGCATAAATCTCGCTAAGGAAAAGGAATACTTCCGCAATCTCTTGGATAATCCAAAAAGACCACGAACAGCATAGTTCCTATTTCAGGGTAGATACAGTTTTAAGAAAATCTTCAGGGCTTCTGGTCACAATGATATTTTCAGGTATTTTCTTTTCCTGGATCTCGGGAAAATCGGTCAGAATGATCTTTCTGATCAACAATGATTTGCCAATACTGCTGAAATACCCGATTTTCTTTCTCGCAAAATCAAAGGCACTTGAATTCACAACCAGGTAGTCGAATGATTTGATCTTGTGAATTTCAATTACCTCCGATGCAGGAAGAATGCCTCCGGTAAAAATTACGTCATAACCTCTTTTCTTTAGTACATATTTATAAAAAAGAAAATTATTGTCAGGCAGGTTTTCGGAGGTGTTTATCATAGCAACAGATCCTTTTGTCTTCCCTCCAAGGGATTTCAGATTGATATCCTCGCAAATCATTAATTGCCTGATGGTACTTCTGACAAATTGTTCCTGTGCCCTTGAAAGACTGCCAGTCTGCCAGAGGATTCTGGATTTTTCGAGAAGAGGGTGGAAGAATCTGATATAAGCATCCTCAATATTGTGATGCCTGATAAAAGGTTCCAGCGCTTCCTTAAACTGAACTTCATTAAATTTGATTGCAGCCATCAGTATCTTCCCAGGCTGGAATGTATTATCCACATTTTCATCCTGACTGCTGAGCGCCATTACCTGCTTAGTAAGCTCATTTTCACTAAGATGTGCTATCCTTGATATTTTAAGACCATTCCTGTTCAGATAAGCGACATTAAGTATTTTTTTTAATTCATTTTCGTTATATGTCCTTATGTTTGAATCAGTTCTGTCCGGTTCAAGAATTTTATACCTTTTTTCCCATATTCTGATTGTATGGGCTTTTATTCCTGAAAAATTTTCAAGATCCTTGATTGAAAAAACATTTATCCCTTCTTCCATGGCTATCACAATAAATCATTTCTCAAAATGTTTTACTTATGTATAAACAAACAAATCAGAAAGATGTTCGTTCTTTAATTATCAGGAAAATATGGCTTAAGTAATTGCGGGTGCTTACCCTCTTATCCGCACTCTTTAATTAGGAATTTATTCTATTCCGGGTTCTCTATCATAATCTTTCTTACAATTCTTGTCCCGTCAACAAAAGCAATGGTGACAAGGTACATACCCCTGGTAGGTTTTATAAGGATTACTTTTGTATAAGAAAGCGGATTTTTATATTGTGCTCTGAAAATATCCTGGCCAATCATATTAGTAACCTTGACAGATGTCATTTCCCTGTCGGTCTTGATTGTGAAAGAATTCTCCCTGACCGGAACCGGATAAATATTTATGTTTGAGGGTGTGGTTTCTCTGATAAAATTCTTCGGAGGGTAATTACGGACAATACTAACCGTATCCTTCTGAGCCTGAAGACTTATAACAAAAATAAATATAAAAATAACGAGTAAACAATGCTTCATAAGCACCCTTTTGATAACCTCTCACAAATATTGTGCTAAAGGTACAAATTTTTATTTAAATTGATCAAAGAATATTATTGCCTTTTGCAGGTCATCGGGGGTGTCAATGCATATGCTTTCCCAGTCGGTGAGAGCAGTTCTTATCTTGAAACCGTTTTCCAGCCACCTGTTCTGTTCCAGCGATTCAGCCTTCTCCAAAGGACTAACAGGAAGCGTGGTGATTGTGTTCAAAGTAACTGTCTTGTAAGCGTAGAGTCCGGGGTGTTTGTAATACACATGCTGGTAAGTCCATTGGTTCTCTTTCACATCACGTAAAAATGGGATGGCTGCCCTGCTGAAATAAATTGCATTTCTCCATTTATCAAGTACAACTTTTGGGCTATTTGGATCGAAAATGTCTTCGCCTGGTTCTACTTTACGCACAAGTGTGGCAATATCGACGGATCTGTCGTTAAAGCATGACATAAGCAGATCGATCTGTTCAGGCCGTATAAAAGGTTCATCCCCCTGTATGTTAATAACAACATCTAACCTTACACCGTTTTCTTTCATAATACCTTCAGCTGCTTCTGCGCAACGGTCGGTTCCGCTCCGATGTTCCTGCGAAGTCATTATTGCCTTGCCGCCAAACCCTGTGACAGTATCAAAAATTCTTGAATCATCAGTGGCCACATATACTGTTTCGAGGGATTTTGAGGCCTGTTCAAATACCCGCTGGATCATCGGTTTTCCCCCGATCATGGCAAGAGGCTTGCCAGGGAATCTCGATGATGCATATCGCGCCGGAATAATGCCCGCAAAATAATATCCGTTCACCTTTTTCATACCGCGAATTTACAAAATTAGGATTTCACAATGTTTTAAAAATGTCTTAAATTCGCACCAACGTAAAACATTGTATGAAAGACCTTCAGAGCATAAAACAACGGTTCGGGATTATAGGGAACTTTGCAGGGCTAAACCGGGCCATTGATGTTGCCGTGCAGGTAGCACCGACTGATCTTTCTGTCCTGATAACGGGCGAAAGCGGCACGGGCAAGGAGGTATTTCCGCAGGTAATTCACAGCTACAGCACCCGGAAACATGGGCAGTATATTGCTGTTAACTGCGGTGCAATCCCCGAAGGGACTATCGACTCTGAACTTTTTGGTCATGAAAAGGGATCTTTCACCGGAGCTACTGAAAGCCGCAAGGGCTACTTCGAAGTCGCCGACGGAGGTACTATTTTTCTGGATGAAGTTGCTGAGCTTCCACTTTCAACACAGGTCCGCCTTCTCCGGGTGCTCGAAACGGGTGAATTTATAAGGGTAGGCTCTTCAAAGGTCCAGAAAACAAACGTGCGCGTGATCGCGGCCAGTAATGCAGATGTGACCCTTGCTATCGAACATGATAAATTCAGGGAAGATCTATTTTACAGGCTGAATACTGTTCCTATTAAAATACCGGCGCTGAAGGAAAGAGGGGAGGATATTTTTCTTCTATTCAGAAAATTTGCAGTTGACTTTGCTGAAAAATACAGGATGCCAGCCATCAGATTAAGCAATGAAGCAAAAAACATTCTTTTGGGCTATTCGTGGCCAGGAAATGTCCGCCAGCTTAAGAACATCACGGAACAAATATCCATAATCGAAAAGGAAAGAGAAATAAGTGCGGAAGTGCTTCATACATACTTGCCCAATTATACGGGAATAAAGCTTCCGGCAGTTATCAGGAAAGAGGAAGAGAAATCATTTTCCACCGAACGGGAAATTCTTTATAAGATCCTTTTTGACATGAAAAGCGACATGAACGACCTTAAAAAACTGGTACTGGATCTTATCAAAACAGGTCAATTCGACGTTCCGGTCGGTGAAACAAATTCCGGAATTATTAAAAACCTTTTCAGGGAAACGGCGAGGGAAGAACATGTAACTACCGTCCCGGATTCCTCATCGCCCGATTTTGTTCATCGTCACGGAAGGGGCAATATTCAGGATACAGAAGAGGTAGTAGAAGAATCCCTGTCGCTTTCCGGCAAGGAGATCGAAATGATCAAAAAGGCCCTTGAAAAATATAATGGCAAACGGAAAATGGCCGCTCAGGAACTTGGTATATCTGAAAGAACCCTTTACAGAAAGATAAAAGAGTATGGGATTGAATTGTAAAAATAAAGGTGCCTTTTTAAGGTGCTTTGCCCTGGTGTCTTTCCTGGCAGCATCAGTAATGCTGAACGGATGCAAAGTTACCTATTCATTCTCAGGTGCAAGTACAGAAGGTTTAAAAACAGTCAGTATTCAGTATTTCCAGAACAGGGCTAGCCTTGTTCAGCCAGGATTAAGCCAGTCACTTACAGATGCGCTTATTGATAAATGTAAAGCCCAGACTAATCTTAATATTGTTAACGGCCTCGGCGATGCGAATTTTGAGGGCGAAATAACTGACTATAATACCAAACCTCTGACGGTATCGGCAGATGCGACTGCTGCCATGAACAGATTTACAATAACCGTAAAGGTCAAATTTACAAACAGCTCCGATCCCGATCTTAGCTTTGACCAGTCATTCTCGAGATACGAAGATTACGATAGTTCTTCCGACCTGAGCCAGGTCGAACAGGATCTCTCCGAAAAGATTATTGAAATGATCGTGGAAGATATCTTTAACAGGGCATTTGTAAACTGGTGACAAGCAATGAACAAAGGCGACTTTTTAAGACTGATTGAAAGCAATACACCTATTGACCGGAACCTATTAGTAGAGATAAATGAGCTGGTCAATATCTTTCCTTATTTTCAAACAGCTCATCTTCTTTTTCTTAAAGGCCTTAAGGATAATTCTGATGTTAGATTTGAAAATCAGCTCAGGAATTGCGCAATTCACATTGCTGACAGGGAAGTTTTATACAAGTTCTTAAATGTTGCACCTGAAACATCAGACAAAAAAATGTTTCAGGATTATGAGGAAGAGACTGTATCTGTAACTCTCCCTGCTGGTCAGCGATCAACAGGTTCCAGAGCCTTCCACCAGTGGCCCAGTTGCTGATGAAGCTGAAAAGGTCACTGAAGAGCCAGCCGGAGTGGCTGGTGATAAAGAGCCGAGTGCAGAATCAATAGCTGTAAATGAACCCGAAAAAGTACCGGAACCGGTTGCGGTAGCCTCTGATGTTGAGGGATCACCTGCAGAATCAATACCTGTAAGTGAACCTGAAAGAGTACCGGAACCGGTTGCGGCAAACACTGATGTTGAGGCGCCACCAGCAGAATCAATATCTGTAAGTGAACCTGAAAGAGTATCGGAACCGGTTACGGCAACCACTGATATTGAGGCACTACCTGCAGAATTAATAGCTGTAAGTGAACCCGAAAAAGTACCAGAACCGGTTACGGCAACCACTGATGTTGAGGCGCCGCCTGCAGAATCAATAGGTATAAGTGAACCTGAAAGAGTACCGGAACCGGCTGCGGTAACCACTGATGTTGAGGCGCCACCTGCAGAATCAATAGGTATAAGTGAACCTGAAAGAGTACCGGAACCGGCTGCGGTAACCACTGATGTTGAGGCGCCACCTGCAGAATCAATACCTTTAAATGAGCCCGAAAAAGTCGCTGAGCCATCGGCCATTGCTGAAAATGATGAGGTATTGTCAGGGATATCTGAAGCTATTGAAGAACTGACAGCCTTTAACGATGAAGTGTTTTATTCAGTTGAAAATGTCCAGACTGAAAACGGGGACAATGCACAGACCGTGATCGAACTGGCAAAGAACAGCGAGGATCTCATATATGAGATTGAGAAAAGCGAAGGTAAAGTGTCTCCTGAAGAAGAGACAGAAGAAGCTGATCTCATTTTAAGCAAGTCGATCCTTTTATCAACCGAATCAGAGATTGAAGAACCAGTGGCGAGTATTCCGGTTACTGAAACCGAACCTGCAGAAACTGAAGAAAAAGTGTTCTACATGGATCCTGGTTTCGCAGCTCCTGAACAGGATGACATACCTGAACTGACAGGTAAAGAGAAGGATGAAACCATACTGGATTCTCTTCCTGAACCAGAACATGAAACAATCCCCGAAGCAACAATTAAAGAATCTGAAACTGAAGTTCCATCCGGACCTGTACCTGAAAAAGAGGCCATCTCGGAAACAGGACCAGTATCAGAGGAAGATGCAAAAACTCTCAAAAGGCAGGTACAAGCAGAACTTATCGATAAATTCATTTCAGCAAATCCGAGAATTGAACAAAGCAGGGGAAAGACAGAGCAACCGGCAGAGGATTTATCCCGTCCATATGTTGAAGAAAGGGGAGGATTTATCACTGAAACGCTTGCCAGGATCTATGTAAATCAGGGGTACTACTCCAAGGCAATCGATATTTATGAAAAATTATGTTTGAAATTTCCGGAAAAAAGTAGTTACTTTGCCACTCAAATTGAAAAAATAAAAGCGATCATTAATAGTTGACAAATGGGAATTTATATTTTTATTTCAGTCCTGATTATCATTGCCTGCGTTTTTCAGATAATGATTGTTCTGGTGCAGAATTCAAAAGGCGGCGGTTTGGCTGCCAATTTTACATCAGCAGGCCAGTCAATGGGGATAAGAAAAACAGCTGATTTTCTTGAAAAGGCTACATGGACGCTTGCGGGATCGATCCTGCTGTTGTGTGTAGTTGCTACGGCCACTATTCCCCGCGGGGCAACCACTGAGCGTTCAAGAATTGAGAACTCGATTCAGAACGCAGTAGATCCAAACGCGATTCCTACTCTTCCTACTGCTGTACCAAATGAAACTACGACAACTCCGCAGGGAGGACAACAGCAGCCGCAACAACAGCCACAACAAACTCTACCACAGAATTAAGTGCAATATATTATGAATATCAATAATGAGTGTCAGAATGTCATTAACTGACACCCTTTATTTTTTAGGAATAGTACATTGATATTCTTTTACTTATAAAAAAAGCTTCCCGGAATTATTCTTAAATTGTCAGACTGATAACGATAAAATGTCGGCTGAAAACTCCGGATAACCTCAATTTATCATTTGGCATAAATTATGTTAAGGGAACTGTCGGAAAATAATGTTTAACTTTAAAACTAAATAAAAATGGCACAATTAAAAGGAAAAGTATTGGCTGGAAAGGTTTTGGTAAAACCCCACGAAGCTGAGGCCAAAACCGCAAGTGGAATAATAATTCCAGATTCAGCAAAGGAAAAACCTCGTCAGGGCACGATAATTCTGGTCGGTGCTCCCAAAAAAGATGAAGAGATGGAAGTGAAAAAAGGTGATGTTGTTCTTTATGGGAAATACTCCGGTCAGGAATTGACGATCGATAGTGAAGATTATCTTCTGATTTCGCAGTCGGATATTTTATTCATAGCTTAATTATTGTAAACCAATTAAATAAGACATAATATGGCAAAAGAGATTAAATTCAATATTGAGGCACGTGCTCAGCTTAAAGAAGGAGTTGATCAGTTGGCAGATGCAGTAAAAGTTACACTCGGTCCCAAGGGCCGCAATGTGGTTCTTGAGAAAAAATTCGGAGCTCCCCAAATTACAAAGGACGGTGTTACAGTGGCAAAAGATATAGAGCTATCAGATCCTTACAGGAATATGGGTGCACAAATGGTTAAGGAAGTTGCTTCGAAGACAGGTGATATTGCAGGTGATGGTACAACCACAGCTACTGTTCTTGCACAATCCATTATAGGTGTCGGTCTTAAGAACATTACGGCCGGTGCTAATCCGATGGATGTAAAAAGGGGAATTGATAAAGCTGTCGAGAAAGTAATAAAACATCTTGTCTCACAGGCAAAAGTCATAGGTGATGACCTCAACAAGATTGAACAGATTGCAAGGGTTTCGGCAAATGATGACGAGGAAATCGGAAAGCTTATTGCTGAAGCAATGGGCAAAGTTCATAAAGAAGGTGTTATTACAGTAGAGGAATCCAAAAGTACATCTACTTATGTTGAAGTAGTCGAAGGTATGCAGTTTGACCGCGGCTATATTTCAGCATATTTTGTCACAAATGCAGAAAAGATGGAAGCTGAGCTTGAGAATCCTTATATACTTATTTATGATAAGAAGGTATCTTCAATGAAAGATATGCTGCCAATTCTCGAGGCTACTGCACAAACCAGCCGACCGCTTCTTATTGTTTCTGAAGATGTTGAGGGCGAGGCTCTTGCAACACTTGTAGTCAACAGGCTTCGCGGATCATTAAAGGTATGTGCAGTAAAAGCTCCGGGATTCGGAGACAGAAGGAAAGAAATGCTTGAAGATATTGCCATTCTTACAGGCGGTACAGTTATATCCGAAGAAAAGGGACTTAAGCTTGAGCATACAACGCTTGATATGCTTGGTACCTCTGAAAAGGTTACAGTTAATAAGGAAAACACAACCATTGTTAATGGATATGGTGACAAGGAAATGATCAAAGCCAGGGTAGCACAGATTAAACAGCAGATGACAACAACAACTTCCGACTATGACAAGGAGAAACTGCAGGAACGTCTTGCCAAGTTATCCGGAGGTGTTGCTGTTCTTTATATCGGCGCTGCTTCAGAGGTTGAAATGAAAAACAAAAAGGACCGCGTTGATGATTCGCTCCATGCAACACGCGCTGCAATTGAGGAAGGTATTGTCCCAGGAGGTGGTGTAGCATATATCCGCGCTATTTCGGTTCTTGAAAACCTCAAAGGAGATAATGAAGATCAAACCACGGGAATTGAGATTATTAAGCGTGCAATTGAAGAACCGCTGCGTCAGATTGCAATAAATGCTGGTAAAGAAGGCGCTGTTATAGCACAGGCTGTCAAGGCAGGTAAGGGTGATTTCGGATACAATGCTCAGACCGATCGTCTTGAAAAGCTGTATGCTTCGGGCGTTATCGATCCGGTTAAGGTTGTAAGGGTCGCTCTCGAAAATGCAGCCTCAGTTGCTGGCATGTTCCTTACAACAGAAGCCGTTGTCGTTGATGAAAAAGAAGAAAAGCCTGCCATGCCGCCTCAGGGTATGGGCGGAGGAATGCCCCCTTATTAATAATAAAATACATTTGGAATATCTCAACCAAAAAAGCCAGGTCCCGGACCTGGCTTTTTTTTACTCTTAGATCCCCGGGGGGGACTTTATTCTTACCGGAGAATGATTAATACCCTTTTCAGGGGGAAGGGGGCAGAAAGGAATTTTTATATATTTGCACCTGATTTCATGACTCCCCGGATGAAGCACAATATCCGTAATTTTTGCATCATAGCTCATATTGACCATGGTAAAAGCACCCTGGCTGACCGGTTGCTTGAGAAAACAAATACAATATCGGAAAGAGAATATCAGGATCAGATACTGGATGATATGGAGCTTGAAAGGGAACGTGGAATTACTATCAAGAGTCATGCGATCCAGATGGAGTATTTATCGGGAGATGAAAAATACTATCTGAACCTTATCGATACACCGGGTCATGTTGACTTTTCATACGAAGTATCAAGATCAATCGTAGCATGCGAAGGAGCACTCCTCGTTGTTGATGCAACCCAGGGCATCCAGGCACAGACGATTTCCAACCTCTACATGGCAATTGATCATAACCTTGAAATAATCCCGGTACTCAACAAGATGGACATGTCTAATGCAATGCCGGAAGAAGTCAAGGATCAGATTGTTGACCTGGTCGGATGCAGCAGGGATGCCATTATCGAGGCAAGTGCAAGAACCGGAATGGGAATCGAAAGGATCCTTAATGAGATTGTTAACCGTATTCCACCGCCTTCAGGAAACCCTGAAGTCCCTTTACAGGCTCTGATCTTCGATTCTATTTTTAATTCGTTCAGAGGTATAATCGCGTACTGCAAGATTGTAAACGGGACGATTAGAAAAGGAGACCGGGTGAAATTCATAAACACAGGACATGAGTACAACGCGGAAGAGATAGGAGTCCTTAAACTGAAACAGGATCCCCGTGATGAGATGGGGGCAGGGGATGTGGGTTATATAATTACCGGAGTAAAAATCTCGTCCGAGGTGAAGGTAGGAGATACAATAACGCATGTTAAAAATCCCAGTGATAAGGCAATTTCAGGATTTGAAGATGTGAAGCCCATGGTTTTTGCAGGACTTTATCCGGTCGATGCAGATGAATATGAGGATCTGAGGATCTCAATAGAAAAGCTGCAGCTGAATGATGCCTCTCTTTCATTTATACCCGAATCCTCAGCTGCCCTGGGATTTGGTTTCAGATGCGGCTTCCTTGGCCTCCTGCATATGGAGATAATTCAGGAACGTCTCGACAGGGAGTTTGATATGGATGTTATTACAACTGTTCCAAACGTTTCGTTTAAAGTATTTACCACAAAAGGCGAGGAAATAGATGTACATAATCCGTCAGGGTTGCCCCCTGTCACAAATATCGATCGCATTGAAGAGCCTTACATTATTGCCCAGGTGATTACCAAATCTGAATATGTGGGGGCAATCATGAAGCTTTGCATCGACAAAAGGGGAACACTTAAAAACCAGGTTTATCTTACACGCGACAGGGTTGAGCTGACATTTGAGATGCCGCTTTCGGAAATTGTATTTGATTTTTATGATAAGCTAAAGAGTCTCTCCAAAGGATATGCGTCTTTTGACTATTATTACACAGCCTATCAGAAAGCTGACCTTGTAAGGCTTGATATTCTTCTGAACGGTGAGATGGTTGATGCCCTGTCGACTCTTATTCACAGGGGACATGCATACGAATTTGGAAGGAAAATATGTGTCAAGCTGAAGGAACTTATACCGCGCCAACAGTTTGATATAGCAATCCAGGCTGCAATAGGCGCGAAAATAATTTCAAGGGAAACCGTTAAGGCCGTAAGAAAAGATGTCACTGCTAAATGTTACGGAGGGGATATTACGAGGAAAAGAAAACTTCTTGAGAAGCAGAAAAAGGGTAAAAAGAGGATGCGCCAGATAGGCAACGTGGAAGTTCCCCAGCAGGCATTCCTGGCAGTGCTTAAACTCGATTGAGAAGGTAATCCACAGGAGTTAAAGGAGTTAAAATAATTATACAGATTTTTCCGGGAATCTGGCTTGTTTATAAAAAATTTTGGTATTTTAGAACCGGGAAATTTTGGGGACCTTAAAAAACTATCCCTTCTATCTAACCTAAACTTACTACCCTGATTGGAATTAATCCCTGTCAGGGTATTTTTTTTCAGCAGATAAGTCTGTATCCCTTTCCGTGAATATTCAATATTTTGACTGAAGGATCCTTCTTAAGGTACTTTCTCAGCCTTGTAATATAAACATCCATGCTCCTTGCATTGAAATAGTTGTCGTCGATCCAGATACTTTTCAATGCAAAATTGCGTTCAAGCATCTCGTTCTTGTTGCGGTATAAAAGTTCAAGAAGCTCTGATTCCTTTGTTGTCAGGTTTATTGTCAGGTCGCGATAAGTCAGGAGTTGCCTTTTATTATCGAAAGAGTACTCGCCAATCCGGAACAATTCCTCATTCCTGCTTGCCGGAATATTTGATGTTCTTCTGAAGATTGCCTCGATTCTATAAAGCAATTCTTCCATTGAGAAAGGTTTTGTGATATAATCATCTCCCCCTGATTTGAAACCTTCTATAATATCTTCTTTCTGGTTTTTTGCAGTCAGAAAAATTATTGGTATAACCGGATCAATGTTCCGTATCTCGGCTGCAAGTGTCAGTCCGTCCATTTCCGGCATCATAATGTCGAGAATACAGAGATCGAACGAACCTGCTGAAAATGCTTCCAGGGCTGATTTCCCCGACATGAACAATGTAGTCCCGTAGTTTTTTGCGATAAGATAGTTTCTTAACAGGGTACCAAGATTGGTATCATCTTCGGCGAGCAGTATCTTTTTATTCATCATTTTATAATTGTTTTAAATGGCATGATACAGTTTATCCCGATGAATCGGGACTCAGATCATTTTGCTCCATTCTGCGGGATAAACAATATAAATTTCGTTCCTTTATTAACCAGGCTTTCAACCTTTATTTTGCCATGATGTTCTTCAATAATCTTTTTGACGTAGCTTAATCCCAAACCAAATCCCTTAACATTATGAACATTACCGGAATGAACGCGGTAGAATTTATCGAATATTCTCCTCAGGTTTTCTTTCCTGATCCCGATTCCATTGTCTTCAATTGTTAACAAAATACCTTTCTTGTTGTTCCTGGTTGAAATAACTACTTCGGGTTTACCAACTGAATACTTTATCGCATTATCAATAAGGTTCGATACAGCATTAAGAAAATGGATCTCGTCAACCATTGCTATGGGATTTGTGGCCTGAAAGTCCTTCTTTAATGTTCCGTTACGGTTTTCGATCTGAAGGGAAAAATTAGCTACTGCCTTGTCGATAATATCATGAATATTCAGTCCGGTAAAGGAAAGCTTCATATTCATTTTTTCAAAGATTGCCATCTGGAGTACCTTTTCAACCTGAAATTTGAGTCTCATGCTTTCATCTGAAATGACTTTTGCCAGATGACTTGTATTTTTGTTCTTGCCGGGTATAGTTTTGTCAGCTATCATCTCCGATGCAAGTGAAATTGTGGAAATAGGGGTTTTAAGTTCGTGAGTCATGTTATTTATAAAGTCATTTCTTATTTCCGACATCTTCTTCTGACGGAAAATCACAATAAATGTCCCTGTGGAGAGCAGCAGGAGTAAAAGAGTAAATAAAACTGATAATATGCCCAGGTTACCTATCTTCTCGAACTTGTATTGTTTTTCCTGTAGGCAATACAGAACTATCTGATTCTGACTCGGAACAGGGTCGTTCGGAAAAAGCTGAATTATAAATTTGTTGGTTCCGGGTTTATCAGTAAATCCGGGAGAACTCCAGATGGTTCCCAGCCGGCCGGACCGGATAGAAAATTCAAAATCGAGATGTATTCCCACATTATTAAGGGCTTTTCTGAGCTGAGTGCTGATTTTTTCAGGATCGATCCTTTCCCTTATATCGGGAGGCGTCTGAAGTATTTTCTCCATTATACTTTCAAGAAAAACTATTTTATTTGTTACACGACCTGATACTCCGGCGTTTTTAACCTGTTGGGAAGGTTCGGTTATCTCTTCTTCAGGAAAAGGGGAGATTTCTTTTGCAGAGATGTAAATTTTCTGTCCTGATGCAGTTATAAAGAGAGGTTTGTCGGGATTGTTGAGCTTGTAGATTTCAGACAGTTTAGAATCTGACTTATAATCCCTTAACCTTCTAGCCAGAGTGGAATTTGCCGGTACAATTACCGTAACCGAATCAGATGATTCAGGATCAATTTCCTCGACAATACGGTCAATCAGCTCCTGTCTTTCAAGGTCAAGAACTACTGATTCAAGAGCTTTGTTCGCATTGTAACGGAATTGCTGGTCGGTTATGTCAATAGCATTCCTGATCCAATAGAGTTGTATCAGGATGAGGCCGGAAATTACGAGAAAAAACAATACGGCCAGAAGTACTATTGTTTTCCGTTTCATCGCTTTGCAAAGGTACTTGTATAATTTTATTTATCCATTCTTTAACTTTCTTTAACAGCAAGCAGGTCAGAAATCTAAATTTTTGCCCCTGAAATATTCAGGATCGTAAAAATTTTAACATATCATTAAAATTTTGTTAATTTTCAATAGTTAAGTATAAATTATTTTTTTTTTACAATAAGCATGCTTATCTTTGATTCGGATTTGGCATGATATTTGATTCTTATTAAAATAGAGGTTTTTTTCATAGGTTAGGTTAGTTTTAGGGTTATCAAAAGTGAGCCGCCTCCCCGGCGGCTCTTCTTTTTTACCAGTTTCAGGATAGAACAAACGAGGAAAAAGAATTTCCAAAAATTAAATCAGATTTATCAGATTCTTGTTTTTCAGGATTTTATGGTCGATAGTGAAAACGGCTGTAATTGTTTCAATTTCCCTCAATCCGGTTGCCATTTGTTCTGATTTGTAATTTCTTCCCGGGTCATGCAGAACCAGGATATAGTCAATATTTTTAAGGTTTTTCAGAAAGTAATGTTTACCTGACCGGTTTGATACAAGATGAATTACCGAATCGGGAGCAGCAGTATCATCTGTGAATTTACTGAAATCAATTTTTCCCCCTTCATTATCTTCAATTTCCAAAGGGGATGAATTCTTCAAGGATATCTTTAGCTTTTTATTCAGTTTAAGGGAGATCTTGTAATCGGGATCAGGTGTAACTATCCCAAGCACATAAGGTTCGTCCTGTTCATTAACAGATAAATGGATTCTGGTTATTTTCCGGGACCCTTTCATTGGAGTTTAAACGGGACATAAAATTAGTAAAAAAAAATGTTAAACCGGTTCATCTGTTAAATCTCTTAATCTTACCCATGCTTTACCTGCCGCCTCCTGCTCTGCCTCTTTCTTAGACGGACCCTGGCCAGTACCGAACTCTTCCTTGTTGATAATCAATGTTGTTGAGAAGACTGATTTTTTTTGTTTAAAATCATATTCTTCATTATAAGTAAAGGTAAGATTGGTTTTGTGTTTCTGAACCCACTCGAAAACAAGGCTTTTGTAATCGGAATCTGTATTCACGATAGTTGGGAGATCGAGGTACTTCCTGAATACCCTGGTGATAAACAAATCTTTTGTTTTTTTAAATCCCTTATCAATGAAAACGGCTCCAATCAGAGCTTCAAGAGCATCTCCGTAAAGATTCCTTGTCGAATGGGTTGAGTTTACATTACTGACAAGGATTTTATCAAGTCCCATCGAAATTGCCAGCTGATTCAGCACCTCCCTGTTTACAATCCTTGAACGGATTTTGGTCATAAAGCCTTCGCTGGCATCGGGGAATTTTTCAAAAAGATAATCTGAAAGGATTGCATCCAACACTGCATCTCCAAGGAACTCAAGCCTTTCATTGTTAATTCTTTTGCCATCAGGCAGGTAAAATGAAGCCGACCTGTGGATAAATGCAGCTTCATAAATGCGGAGGTTAGCAGTACGAATGCCTGTAATCTTTCTGAGGCTGGAACTAAAATCCTGCTTGTCAAGCAAATAGGTACCAGTTTTTCTTTTGCGGAACAGAGACACTAAAATTCAGCTTTTTTTATAACTATGGAAGCATTATGACCTCCGAAACCAAATGTATTGCTGATAGCAGTATTTATCTTCCTGTTTTGAGCTTTGTTCAGAGTGAGATTCAGGTTTTGATCAATTGCAGGATCAGGAACCTTGAGGTTGATTGTAGGAGGAACTAAATCATGAACAACTGTCATTATGGTTGCAATGGCTTCAATCGCTCCGGCGGCACCCAGAAGATGCCCTGTCATCGATTTCGTTGCGCTTATATTAAGTTTATACGCGTGTTCTCCAAACACGTTAAGGATGGCTTTTACTTCAGAAACATCACCAAGGGGAGTGGCAGTGCCATGGACATTTATATAATCAATGTCTTCAGGTTTAAGTCCTGCCTCGGCCACAGCAAGCTTCATGACATTGCGTGCTCCCAGACCCTCGGGATGAGGTGCTGTCAGGTGAAATGCATCGGCTGTCATACCGGTACCTACCAGTTCAGCGTATATTTTTGCACCTCTGGCTCTGGCATGGTCATAATCTTCAACAATAATTGCCCCCGCACCCTCACCCATAACAAAACCGTCCCTTGTCAGGTCGAACGGGCGGGATGCAGTTAAGTACTCCTCATTGTTGGTCGACATAGCCATCATCGCATTGAAACCCCCGATCCCGGGTTCATTGATAGCAGCTTCGGAACCGCCGGAAACAAATACATCGGCTTTCCCAAGTTTTATATAGCTGATAGCATCGATCAGCGAATGTGTTGATGACGCACACGCTGAAACAGTTGCAAAATTAGGCCCTCTGAATCCGTATTTTATCGAAATTGACCCTGAAGCTATATTACCTATCATTTTGGGAATAAAAAACGGACTGAATCGCGGAGTTCCATCGCCAAGGACGTAACCTCTGATAGCCTCATAAAAAGTATAGAGTCCACCGATGCCCGACGACCATAAAACACCAACTCTGTCCTTGTCAATGGTATTCAGATCTATTCCGGAATCGATAATTGCTTCATCTGATGCAATAAGAGCAAACTGGGAATATAAATCCAGTTTATTGGCTTCTTTTCTGTCGAAATATTTAGCAGAGTTATAGTCTTTTACTTCGCATGCAAATTTTGTCTTGAACTTTTCAGTATTAAACCGGGTTATCATCCCTGATCCGCTCACTCCATTCTTAAGTCCTTCCCAATATTCCTGCAAATTATTACCCAGGGGAGTTATGGCTCCCATGCCAGTCACTACAACTCTTCTCATAAAAGGATTATTAGAAATGCAATACTATTTTGCATTCTCTTCAATGTACTTGATAGCATCACCCACAGTACTGATGCTTTCGGCCTGGTCGTCAGGAATTCCGATATTGAATTCTTTTTCAAACTCCATGATAAGCTCAACTGTATCAAGAGAGTCTGCGCCCAGGTCATTGGTGAAGCTTGCTTCAGGAGTTACCTCCGATTCATCAACTCCAAGTTTATCAACTATGATTTCTTTTACTCTTGTGGCAATGTCAGACATAATAATTAATTTTAATTAGTAATAAGCATAAACCCTGTAAAGAAATATATTTGTACTTTATTTTTCAAATGATTTTATGTTTTTTCTTCATGATTAAAGATAAAGTGCTGATAATCAGAGAAACAATCTTGTCGACTCGAAAAATCAACTTATCTAAGGTTATATTGCTAATTATCATAAAATGAGGAACATCGCTATCTTTGCCTCAGGATCGGGTACCAATGCTGAAAACATTATTAAATACTTTTCGAACAAAGAAACGGGGAAAGTATGTCTTGTCCTGTCAAATAAGCGTGACGCTTTCGTTTTAAAACGGGCAGCGATGCTTAACATAAAATCTGTTTTTTTCGACCGCAATGATTTTTACAACTCGGGAAAGGTTATTAGGTATCTGCAATCAGACAATATCGATTTTATTGTTCTTGCCGGATTTTTATGGCTAGTGCCTGACAATATTCTGAGCCTCTACCGCAGAAGGGTGATCAATATCCATCCTGCATTGCTGCCCCTTTATGGAGGAGAGGGAATGTATGGCGATAAGG
Organism: uncultured Bacteroidales bacterium; assembly: GCA_963831935.1. GTDB lineage: Bacteria > Bacteroidota > Bacteroidia > Bacteroidales > VadinHA17 > LD21. The sequence continues at coordinate 237,161 of CAWHSH010000015.1, read as the reverse complement.
TCCACAAAGCAGTTATTTCGAACCATGATAAAGAATCAGGGATTACCATCCATTACGTTAACAATCAGTATGACGCCGGCGATATTATCTTTCAGGCACGGTGCAGCGTTGATGAATCTGATACACCTGATTCGCTAGCGGCAAAAGTCCATGCCCTTGAATATGAGTATTTTCCCCTGGTAATAGAAAATCTGTTAAAAAATATGCCTGAAAAAAGCTAAAAAGTGTTCAGAAGGCTAAGCACGACCGTTTTAACTTTTTCATACTCAGCTTTGTTTGCTTCTGACACAGGTTCAACAGGTGGTGCCTCAACAGAAAGAGGATCAACCGGTGATCCGTTCCTGTAAAACCTGAAATCGAGGTGCGGACCGGTCGAAAGCCCGCTGCTGCCCACATATCCAATAATATCTCTCTGCTTAACATATGCTCCCGGTGAAATGCCTTCCCCAAACCTGCTTAAGTGAAGGTAAGCTGTCGAATAAACGCTGTTGTGGACAATCCTTACGATTCTTCCTGATCCGTTCTCGCTGCCGGCTTGCGTTACGCGTCCGTCGCCTATTGCCAGAACAGGAGTTCCGACCGGTGCGGCATAGTCCACTCCATAATGTGGTCTGCGTATCCTGAGTATTGGATGAAATCTGCTCGAAGAGAATCTTGAAGTTACTCTTGAAAATTGCAGAGGTGCTTTGAGGAAAGCTTTACGCAGACTATTCCCATCCCCGTCGTAGAAGCTCTCTTTCCCCTCCTGAATAAAGGGAACAGCATTTATGACCACACCCGAACCCGAAAACTGAGCCCCATAAATCCTGCTGACACCCATGGATTTACCATCAATAAGCATTTCTTCGTAGATAACCTTAAAACTATCTCCCTTCTGCAGACCGAAGAAATCCACTGTCCAGGCAAATACTTCAGATAATTCCACTGCCAGCATAGGATGGAATCCCCCTGTGAGCATGGCATCCCATAATGAAGTTTCAATTGTGAGTGAAGTATATCTGATAATCCTTTTAATATCTTTTCTATAGGGAGTAATCTTAAGCGAATCATTAAAGCTGAAAATGTAACTTGTTGACGGATCATGGTCATAAACCAGGTACCTGGCACGGGCTGCACTGTCCTTATCGCAAAAAAGTGTATAATTGTTCCCAAACCGCATTTTCCTGACGTCAAAGACTGATGATGAATTCCTGACAATCTTATCTATTTCATCCATGGTTATACCATGTTCAAGCAGCATTGATGAAAGAAATCCGTTTCTTTTTATACGACCCGAAATAAGATTGAATGAATCAATTGGTATTCCATACATTAATACCGTATTGTCAGGTTTATCGATAACCGTGGTATCAGATACCATCTCCGGTGATTGTACATTTTCCCTGACGGAATTCTTACAGGAAAAGATCAAAATAAAAATAACTATGAGACCTGTAAATTTTGTCCTTGAAAACATCAAAGGAGGGTAGTTTATTATTAGATTACAACATTCACAATCTTATGCGGAACAACAATTATGTTTGACGGAACGGAAGTGCCGATCCATTTTGCCGATCTTTGGTCGGCAAGAACATTTCTGATTATCTCTTCCTTGCTCATATCAGCCGGAAGCATGATTTTAAACCTCATCCTGCCGTTAAACGAAACCGGGTATTCAATAAAATCCTCTTTCAGATATTCCTTAATCACGTTCGGCCGGGGTTCATATGCAAGTGATTGATCATTTCCGAGCAGATTCCATAATTCTTCACAGACATGAGGGGCAAACGGGGACAGGATTTTAATGAAACTGAGGGCAGTTTCTTTAACGACCTTCTCTTTTTTGTAAACCAGGTTCAGAAAAATCATCATCTCTGAGATTGCCGTGTTGAATTTCAGATTTTCAATATCATCCTCAACTTTTTTAATGGTTTTATGCAATCCCTTAAGAATTTCAATATCCTCTGTTCCCGTGATAATATTTTCATGATTTGAGAAAAACCTGAAAACCCTGCCCAGGAAATTGAAGACTCCTTTTACATTCCTGTCATCCCATGGTTTCATTATATCGAGAGGTCCCATGAACATTTCGTACAGCCTGAGGGAATCAGCTCCATATTTTTCCACAACCTCATCGGGGTTGACCACATTTTTCAATGACTTTGACATTTTGGCGACGATCTGCCTGAGTTCGGAGCCATTTTTAGTATCATAAAATTTACCGTCCCGTTCCTCTACCTGGTCAGCAGACACTTTTGCTCCGGCCTCGTTCTCATAGGCAAATGCAAGGATCATTCCCTGGTTGAAGAGCCTGGAATAAGGTTCATCAGTAGACACGATCCCCAGATCAAAAAGGACCTTATGCCAGAAACGGCTGTAAAGCAGATGCAATACAGCATGTTCCGCACCGCCTATATAGAGGTCGACCGGCATCCAGTATTTTTCCTTTGTTTTGTCGAATATTGAATTATCGTTATCCGGATCGATGAATCTCAGATAGTACCAGCACGAACCAGCCCACTGAGGCATCGTATTGGTTTCTCTTCTGCCTTTGCGGCCGTTTTTATCAATAACTTGAAGCCACTCTTCTGAATTCGCAAGAGGCGATTCCCCTGATTCCCCGGGCAGATATTTCTCAAGTTTTGGCAGTTCAAGCGGAAGCTCGTGCTCATCCAAAACTGTAATTTCTCCATCCTCCCAGTGTATTACAGGGAATGGTTCTCCCCAGTATCTTTGTCTGCTGAAAAGCCAATCGCGCAGTTTGAAATTAACCTTTGCTTTACCCAGGTTTTTTGATTCCAGCCAGGAAATTATTTTAGCGATACCTGCTTCCTTGTTTAGCCCGTCAATATCAATACCTGTTAATTTATCAGAAGAGTTTATATACTTCCCATCTTCGGTCCAGCATTCATTGCCTTCAATAATCCTATTCCTCTGATCAGGATCAGTAACATCCGGATCCTGAATACAGACAACCGGCAGGTGGAATTTTACAGCGAATTCAAAATCCCTTGTATCATGGGCAGGTACGGCCATTATGGCTCCTGTTCCGTACCCTGTAAGGACATAGTCGGCTACCCATATCGGGATCCTTTTATTGTTTACCGGATTTATGGCATACCTTCCGGTAAATACACCTGTTTTTTCCTTGGCAAGGTCGGTTCTGTCGAGATCTGATTTAAGGGAAGAAAGCTTAATATATTCCTTTACCTGCTCCTTATTATCGGCTGTTGTTATCTTATCGGCCAGATTATGTTCCGGAGCAATTACCATATAGGTTGCACCGAACAATGTATCTGGTCTGGTAGTAAATACAGTCAGGTTCTCAACAAGCCCTTCAATTTTAAAATCTACCTCGGCTCCGGTCGATCTGCCGATCCAATTCCGCTGCATGTCCTTAATACCCTCGGGCCAATTCAGGTCATCCACCCCTTTCAGAAGCCTTTCGGCATATAGAGGAATCCGAAGCATCCATTGCTTCAGGTTTTTTTTCTCTACGGGGTTGCCACACTTCTCATGCGTACCGTCATTAAGCACTTCTTCATTCGCGCAAACTATCCGGCAACTCGGGCACCACCATACCAGGGCGTTATCAAAATATGCAAGTCTTTTTGAATCGACATAGGTTCTGACCTCCTTTTTACCCAGTCGTGAAACTTTTTCAGGAATTTTTAATTCAGAAATTGGTCGTCCTTTCTGGAGATCTTCATCGAACCATGTATTAAAAAGCCGGATAAAAATCCATTGAGTCCATTTATAGTATTTGGGATCGGTGGTGTTTATCTCCTTCTCCCAGTCGTAGCTCAGCCCCAGTTCCTTTATCTGTCTTCTGAAAGTGTCACAGTTATTCTTTGTTGTGATTGCCGGATGAGTTCCGGTTTGAATTGCATATTGTTCGGCAGGAAGGCCAAAGGCATCCCACCCTATCGGATGAAGAACATTATAACCCTTCATCCTTTTATGCCTGGCATAGATATCAGTTGCAGTATAGCCCTCAGGGTGTCCAACGTGCAGTCCCGCACCTGAAGGGTAGGGGAACATATCAAGGACATAGCATTTTTTTGGATTGGAAAGGTCTTCGGTAGTCCTGAATGTCTTGTTGTCCTCCCAGTATTTCTGCCATCTCTTTTCTATCTCATGGAAATTGTAATCCATCTTTTGCTATTTGGAGTGCGAAAATAGAAAATCTTTGTCAATAATTGACAAGTTCTATATCTAATCAGGCATGGGATCAACGAAAAAAGCCGAATAAGTTGTAAAAACGGTGTATTGATTATACTTTTGTCAGGAGATGGCGTATATGTCATCTCTGCAAGAAATACTGGTCCCGTAGTTCAATGGATAGAATGACAGATTCCGGTTCTGTTGGTTGAGCGTTCGAGTCGCTCCGGGATCACAGATTGGGGTTGCTCTGAAGGCAACCCTATTCTTTTTGATTATGATGCAATTATAAATTCTGAAACAGAGCGTTCGAACCGGGCGAACAAAGCATCTTTAAACATTTCCTATTTTGGTAGTGTAAAAAGGAATTCAATTCCACCACCTGGTCTGTTACGGACTATGATTTCCCCCTTATGGAGTAATATTGCATTTTTTACGATAGCCAGTCCAAGACCCGTCCCTCCGCTTTTTCTGGACCTGCCTGAATCGACCCGGTAAAACCTTTCGAAAACCCTGGAAAGATGTTCTTCAGGTATGCCAACACCATTATCCGAAAATGATAAGTGATAATACTTTTCATCTTCATTGAAAAGACTGATTTTGACTAAACAGTTTTCACCGGCATAGTTTATTGAGTTTTCCAGAAGGTTCTGAAAGATTGAGAGAAGCAGGGACCGATTTCCATTGACATATAATTCGTCTTTGAGATCGCTTTCCACTCTCATTTTTTTAGATTCAATGGCAGATTTAAAATTATCCCGTACTTCATAAAAGATATCATTGATTTTTATTTTTTCGAACTTAAAGCTGCTTCCGGCTTCTTCAATCTTGTTAAGTATGGTAATATCATTAATCAGTTGTGATAACCTGTCTGACTGTGCAAGTGCCTTTTCAAGAAAATGCTTTTGTTTTGCAGCGTCAATATTCTGATCAGTCAAAAGAGTCTCAATATAACCTTTGATTGAGGAAACAGGTGTTTTAAGCTCGTGAGCAATGTTGGAAGTCATCTGTTGCTTTATAATTCTGTTGGTTTCATTGCTTGTTATATCACTCAGAATGATTTCATAACTTTCGTCATGAAATAGTATACATTGTACACGGAAATATTTGCCATTTTTACCAATCTGATATTCCATCCGCGGAATTCCATTAGCTTTCTCTTCTGTTTTTCTTTGATTTTCAATAAATTCCAGAACAGGTTTAAAATCAGCTATTTTAAAAAAATTGGAAGATGAAATCGTAAGTTCTCCTGATATTATGTTCATGTATTGAATGAAATGGTTATTTGTTAATATTTTATCATTATCCCTTGAGAAAAAAGCAACTCCTTCATTAAGTATATTCAGATGATTGAAGAGCTTTTCTTTTTCTGCTGACAGATCATCTTTTGTTTTACGCAGGTTACTGTAGATACTTATTATCTCTTCACTTATTATTCCCAGTTCATTTTTCGGGAATGCAATGTTTTGATCTAACGGTTCATTATGGTTAATTTTAACAGCAAAATCTTTAAGTTTTGTAACAGATTCAGCGAATTTATTCGTCACAAACAATAACAGGAGCCAGATCGAAATGAAGGAGAAGAAAATAAAAACAAGAAACATTTTTTCGGTCTTAAGGAAATTAACAATATTGATATCAAAAATGATTGCGGCTCTTATATAATACTTATTATAAAATTTGCAATAATAGTAGTAATCAACTCCTGTTGTGCCTGATTTTCTTATTGTTGTGCCAAAATCGGAATATGTTGATTCCATGACTTCAGGTCTGTTTTTATGATTACTCATTGCAGACCAGTCTTTTACATAACTATCATAAAGCACTATGCCAGCATTCCCGATTATTGTAATTCGCAATTCCTCCTGAGGGAGTATTTTTACCAGTGAATCGACCAGGTGGTAATTTCCCTTTTCGTAAATATTGTTAGCATTAAGATAGTTGTTTGTAATTCTTGTGATATTAAACAGTTCGTCATTTAATGTTTCAATCCTGTACTTTTTTTCGCGATAATACATATACGAAACTATGACTACTGCAAAAATTAAGAAAACACTTGTATAGTATATAAATAGCTTATTCCTGAACCTACTTCTCGCTATCATTTTTTATCAATATTTAAAGAATCAGATTTCGAAGTAATATCCATACCCGGTTTTGTTTTTAAGGAATGACCCATATTTGCCTATTTTACCCCGGATCCGGGTGATATTCACGTCGACTGTACGATCAGAAACGATAACATCACCACCCCAGATTCTGTGAAGAATATCTTCTCTTGAAAAGACCTGCCCGTTATTTTTAAGCAGTAGCAAAAGTATTTCATATTCTTTTTTTGTCAGATCAATTCTTTGATTGTCAATTAATACCCGTTTCTTGACATTATCAAGTTCTATATTACCAAACTTTAGTACTTCGACGTTCTTTTTTCTTTCTGTTTCTGATCTTTTCAGAACAGCCTTAACTCTTGCTGTCAGTTCATTAATCGAGAAAGGTTTTGAAATATAATCATCAGCACCAAGGTTGAATCCTGTAAGTACATCATTTTCAGCATCTTTAGCTGTTAAAAATATTATCGGGGCCTTTATTTTATACTCCTTTCTTATTTTCTCAGCAAGTCTGAATCCGGAAATAGCTCCCATCATAACATCGAGAATAAAAATATCATAATCGAAAAGATTTTTTTTCAGGGATTCTTCCGATGAATGTGCCACGTCAGTAATAAAACCCGAATTATTCAGATTAAACTGGAGTATCTCACAAAGATCTTCTTCATCGTCAACAATAAGGACTTTTTCCCCTTTGGTGTCCATAAGGTTTTTATTAATTGTTATCTGTATTTTGTTTACCGTTTTGAACATCTTTGTCAAAACCAGAATGTCGGACATCAGTACCTCTCAGAGCATAAATTGTAGCTTCAGCTATGTTTGTAGCATGATCGGCAATCCTTTCGATATTTGTAATTATATTCTTTAATTCGGCATAACTCAGAAGCATCTCTTTTGTCTTTTCACTTATTTTGGCCTTTGAAATGCTGTTTATCAGAAGTTTATGATTCATTTCATCAATAACCGAATCATTCTTAATTGTCCAGATAGCATAATCAGCGTCGCTATTAACAAAGGAAAGAAGAGATTTTTCAACCATAATTTTTCCTAACAGGAGCATGTTAAGGATAAGTTCAGACATTGCCTTATATTCTTCAGAATCCTTTAAGGTTTCAATCGCATAGGTTATATTCATAACAACGTCACCAATTCGTTCCAGGTTGATTGTCATTCTGTAAACAGCTACCAGTTTTCGGATATCAGACGCCACAGGTTGATATAATACAATTGCATTTATAAACTTATCACTGATTGAAACTTCATACTTATCAATTTCAATTTCGTTTTTTTTAATTTTAGAAGTCAATTCCTGCAGTTCGGTTTTATCATTTATGATCATAAGTTTTTCAATAAGGCTTAACTGAGCAAGAACAATGTCGGCCATATTATTGAAACTGCTGATTATATCAAGTATTGATTGTTCCTTTTTTGTACTCATGGTTTGAAAATTAATTTACAAGTTAAATATTTATGGCGATTTTAATACTTATCCAAATTTCCCTGTCAGGTAGCCTTCTGTCCGGGAGTCTTTAGGATTAGTGAACATTGTATCGGTTTTTCCATATTCAACGAGTTCTCCCATAAACATAAAGATTGAATTGTCGCTAATCCTCGCGGCCTGCGACATATTATGGGTAACCAGCAGAATAGTATAATCCTTTTTAAGGGATACCAGCAAATCTTCAATCCGTGCTGTTGCTATCGGATCAAGTGCCGATGTAGGTTCATCGAGTAAAAGGACTTCGGGATTAAAAGCTATGGCTCTTGCGATACAAAGCCGTTGCTGCTGACCACCTGAAAGAAAAGTTCCCTTTTTAAGGAGGGAATCTTTTACCTCATCCCATAAGGTTACATTTATCAAAGCATTCTCAACCAGATCATCGCGTTGACTTCTCTTTAGTTTGATTCCGTTCAGTTTATATCCTGCAATAACATTCTCATATATGGTCATTGTCGGGAACGGATTTGGTCGCTGAAATACCATTCCAATCTTCCGCCTCAATTCAACAGTTGACATTTCATGGATTTCTTTTTCATTAAGATAGATCTCCCCGGTAGTTTTAATGTTGGGATATAGTTCGTGCATTCTGTTAAAGGCTCTAAGCAGTGTGCTTTTTCCGCAACCTGAAGGCCCCATTATTGCCGTAATTGCCTTTCTCTCAATATCTGCATTTATTCCTATGACAGCAGATTTGCCGGCTTCATAGGCAATGGAAAGGTTTCTTACTTTAAGTACGGGATTTTTTATATTGAGTAATGTTTCTGTCATCTTGTCTTACCGATCTTATTTTTAGCAGCTATCCTGCGCGACAAAATATTAAGTGTCAAAACCAGTACTATGAGAAAGAGTGCAGAACTCCAGACAAGGTTCACCATATTGGGATCATTGTAGAATTCCCATATAAGAAGTGGTATTGCACTTGTGGGTTTTGTGATATCATAATTTATAACAGAGCTACCCAGCGCAGTCATAATCAATGGGGCAGTCTCACCCAGGACTCTTGAAAGAGAAAGCAAAATTCCTGTTGAAAGGCCACTGAATGCAGTGGGAATGAGGACTTTTATTATAACTTTATGATACGGAGCTCCCATGGCAAATGCTGCCTCTCTTATCTCATTGGGAATCATTTTCATAGTCTCTTCCGTTGACCTGATTATCATTGGAAGCATCATAATGGAGAGTGCGACACTACCACCAAATGCTGAAAAACCTTTGGTGACATTTTTAACAATCCACAGGTAAGATATAATACCAAGGACAATGGATGGTACTCCCTGCAGTATATCTGATACATTCCTGAGCATATTGGAATACCGACGACCCTGATTCTCATAAAGGTATATTCCTATAATCATTCCCACAGGCACTGCCATAAATGAAGCCATAAGTACAATCAGGAATGTTCCTGTAATTCCATTGGCAATACCACCAGGTATAACTTCATTATTGGCAATTGCCGTCATTGCCTGAAGCGAATCGGGGGAAGTCTGCACAAAGAAATTGAAATTAATCTGACTGATACCATTAATAATTATTTTGCTAATTATAAGAATAATCGGAATCACAGTTAATACCGACATGGTAATAACAAAAGCAAGGAATAACTTATTTTTCTTATTCCTTAATTCGGTTTTATCAATATAGGCCGGTATATTATTTATTGTCATTCAATTAACTTCTTATACAAACTTCCTTATTATGTATTTACCTATACTGTTTACAATACCTGTTATTGCAAACAACAGGAGGCCCAGTGCAATCAACGCACTGAGTTTAAGACCTGAAGCTTCGCCAAACTGATTTGCAATTATACTTGCCATAGTGTTCCCGGTCGAAAAAAGACCTTTTGGAACTATGTTTGAATTACCTATTAGCATTGTAACGGCCATCGTCTCACCTAGAGCCCGGCCAAGCGCGAGTATGTAGCTCGCAATAATACCCGAGCGCGCATTTGGAATTATCACATTAAAAATAACTTCAAATCGTGTTGCTCCAAGAGAATATGCAGCTTCTTTGAGTTCCTCAGGTACCATAGCAATTATCTCGGTGCTCAATGAAGTTGCATAGGGTATTATCATTATTGCCAGTATAAGGGAAGAGGTGAATATTCCGAATCCCTGGTCACTTAATCCGAGATTTACAATGATCGGTCGCAAAGTATAAAATCCCCATAATCCATATACTATTGATGGTATTCCTGCAAGGAGATCAACCAGAGAACTGAGGATCCCTGAGACTCTGGTGTCTTTGAAATACTCCGCAATAAACATGGAAGTTGAAAATGCAAGAGGAATACATATAATCAAGGCAAGAAATGATGTTATTAACGTACCGGCAATAAAAGCCAAAGCTCCATAAACCTCATGTCCTTCAGTCGGATTCCATTTATTAGTAAAAATAAATTTAATTCCAAATTCTTTAAATGCCGGAATAGTTCCCCCTATGAGAGAGAGTACAATCCCGGCAGAGATTATCAGAACTAAAAGTGAAGAAGAGAAAAGAATCGTTTTTGTTATCCTGTCGCTATTCATTCATAAGCATTGATAATTTATTTTAGTACCGGTTTCCCGTCAAATGTTATAGTCCTGAGAATATTCTTTGCCAGAGAAGAAACGTTTGAGGGGAGCGAAGCATAATTGACACTTTCCGCGATTGCCTGTGCATCAGGACTCACAAGCCAGTCAAGAAATTTAATAACCGATTCAGCCCTGGCAAGTGAACGACCACCATATGATTGTTCCTTGTAAAGTATAATCCATGTAAAGCCGCTTATGGGATATGCATCCGGATCAGATGAATTGGTTACCATAACCCGTGTATCCGCAGGGATAACACCTTTTGCAGCTGCGGTTACAGTTTTAATGTCCGGATTAATGAAATTCCCTGAACTATTCTGAATAAGTGCGTACTGAATTTTTTGAGCAAAAGCATACTCGGATCCTATATATCCGATAGAGCCTACCGACTGACTTATTGTACCTGCAACACCGGGATTTCCTTTTGCTCCTATTCCAACAGGCCAGTTGAGGGATTTCCCGGTTCCAACCTTCTCTTTCCATTGTCTGCCAATCCTGGTCATATAATCGCTGAAAATATATGTTGTGCCGCTGCCATCGGATCGGTAAATTACGGCAATTTTCAGATCAGGCAGATTTAAGCCGGCATTTACAGCTTTTATTTTTGGATCATCCCATTTTGTTATAGTTCCCAAAAAAATATTCTCAAGCAATTCAGGTGTCATCTTCAGGTTATCAACTCCGGGAAGGTTGTAAGCAATTACCACAGCACCCATGCAGGTAGGTATATGAACTATTTCAGCCGGCATTTCGGATAGTTCTTTATCGGAAAGGAAAGCATCAGATGCGCCAAAGTCCACAACTTTATCAGCCAGGCTTCTTATTCCACCACCGGACCCTATTCCGCCGTAAGTAAGATGGACATCGTTGTTTTCAGTGTATTTTTTGATTGCTAGATTGTAGAAAGGCATAGGAAATGTTGCCCCTGCAGCGGTAATATCCATATTTTTGGTACTCACAGTCCCCTTCTTACTACCCCCGCTATTACATGACACCAGGAATGTAAGTATTGTAAACATAATTAATGAATTCTTCATTTTTGTAAGTTTTATTGACTTATTAATTTAAACAATCTTAAAATTTTAATTCAATATTTAAAGCAATTGTTGATGTAAAAGATTTTAATCTATCGTAAGGTAACCAACCAAGGAATGTTGGAGCAAATTTAACGCCGGTAACTGGTGAATAATCAAATCCAGCCATAAAAAGCTGTCCATCTTTTTGTATGTTCCAAGGGTTAGTTGAGCCAGCAGGAATGACCGATTTAAGATTATCATACCTGGTGAAGAGGCTGAATTTTTCAGCCAGACCCAATGAGGTATAAAATGAGATACCTGAGAATTTGTGACCATTGATCATGCCATTGTTTTTCTGTATGTTATACTCAAGACCTGCTTTGAGTTTCCTTATCGTATAACCAGCAAAAAATGCGATTGAAGTCTGAGCATAATTATTCTTCATAATATCATAGTAACCTCTTAAAACAAGACCTTTAAGAGGTTTCAGGGTAAGTCCAAGTGTGGTTTTAAATGTACTGTCTGACTGAATTTTCTTGTACCCTTCTCCATTCAATACTGAGAAATCGAAAGAAATTATTTTCCATGGTGAGTATTCGAAAGCGGCTCCAAGATCAGCACTTGGGCCAAAGTTATAGGCATCCTGAAAGGACTTATAAATATAACGGTAGCCCCAATGTTTTTCCTGTAAATTGAACTGATCGACAGTGATCATTCCAATTCTTGCCGAAAACTTTTTGTTTTTGTATTGCACGTAAGCATTCTTTATGAAAGCTGTCATCTGAAGTTTTCCCACACCAGGGTCAGCTACGTCGATATTTATCCTGGATGATATGTTTTTACTAAAAAAATATTCATAACCCAGATAAGCCCTTGTCAGTTCAAAAGCCTTTATATTTCCCGCTTTATTGAAAGAATAACTGGCGTTAGTGAAAACCAGGGCAAAGGGCTTCCCGTTTGGAGTGAATGAAATGTCAGACTGTGCTCCAACTTTCAAACCAGGTAACATGGCTATAAGGATCAGGATACTTAATCCGGAGAAGTGTTTTATTCTGAGGTTCCTCACGTTTATTCAATTAGTTTTTGATGTGACAAAATTGGAATAATATAATTACAAGGTTGTTAAGCCCTGATTACAAAATTGTTACAAATTTAATAAATCAACGAGCCACAAAGAATCATCATGATGCAGGCAGAATTGGATTTTTCACCGGACTCATTTTACAATGTTCCGGGATTTGAATCAGATGAATTATATGTATGCTTCAGATTTACAGGGATTACAACCCCAATAAATGAGGCAGATTCAGGAGATTCATCTGCTTTCTCCTCCTGTCGATAAGGTCCCTCAACTCGATAGCCATATTGTTATTGACCTCTAATGCGATGGGAAGTATGTACTTTTCTGTCTGATCAAGGTAATCGTTCATTTTCTTCCATGAATACTGATCGCGGTGAAGGTCAGTGAGGTTGCTTATCCTGTCGGCCACTTTTAGTATTTTAGCGTTGCGTGAACCTTTTTCATGTATTCTGTTCAGGTAATTTGCCTTGGACATTCCTATGGGTCGGGTAACTTCCAGTACAAGATTTACCACCTCGTTTGCCTGGTCATCTAAATGCCGTAATTCATTAACATCTGTTTCAGGCACGTCTTCCAAAAGGTCATGGATGACCGCAGCTTTGAGCAGCACATAATCATCAAAGAACTTATAGTCCAACAGGATTGTCATCGTCGCCAGGGCATGACGAAACTGGTTCCCTCCCACACCCCTTTGCTTTCCGATCAATGCAGTTGCTTTTATAATATAGGGGGCAAGTACAAGATTTTTTAATTTTTCAGTTTCATTCATTGTCTTTCTAAAATCTACAAAATGTAAATTTATTTCCTTAGTATTTCAATCATTTCCGTTACTGCTTCAGCGTCACCTACTTCCCTGATAGGCGACAATCCCGCCAGAGCCCTGGCCTTGTTAAGGTCATCTTCAGACACATAGTCTTTCCCAATCATTATGACATAAAGTATGGCTGACTTTAAGGTATTTGCTTTGATCCTGAAGGTATGGGGACTTGACCGGGCAGGGAAAATATGCACATATCTGGTTTCGTTGTTATGAAATTTCAAGGTCCATTGCGAGCCGTCCGAAAGCGAGATTATCCTGTAATCATTGAAATCAGTTCCGGTCCATTTCCTGTAGGCCTCCTTCACCTCAATATCACCGGTTTTAAGGAATTCCCTTATCTCATTGAAAACAGAATCCTGCGACAGTTCACCTGTATAAATATCCATTACGCATGTACCAAGATGTTTCAGCTCCCGTGTGACTTTCTTTAATTCCGGTTTTGCGTGATCCGGCATATAATTACTGATAAAATCCCTTATATAAGGCAGGTAATGTTTAAGCGGATTAAACAGAAGGGGTTCAGGTATGTGATTATCCGGTAACATATTATAACAAAGATAAAAAAACTGAGGTTGATCAGCAAGATCGACCTCAGTAAAATAACCAGACATTAATCCAGCGACTAGTATCCCGGATTCTGCTGGAATGCCGGAACCCCAAAAATAAAGTGTATTTGAGATGTTTGCGTTTTAATCTGGGAGTTCCTCCTTTTTGTTTTATAAAATTTTCCGGACGTTCTTGTACATCCAGGAAATCAGTGAAAATCAATTACTTCAAAATATGCTGGTTTGGGATCTAAATTCTCATCGAACAGCAACGGATAGTTTTTCCTTCCCGGTACGGGGAAATTGTCGAGCCAGGTATAATCATCCGCCAATCCCCAGAAAGTGACTCCCGTGACATAGTCTTTGAAATTCCGGAACGCAAGGAAATATCTTCCAAAAGCTATTGTCTGCTGCCGGGCAAGAGCATCTGTATAGGTACTTTCAGGATCAGAATTGGAAGTATATACTGAAACGTCAAATTCTGTTATCTGAAGTTCGAGTCCCAGGGATTTGTACTTGTTGAATGCGTCATTAATCAGAAAACTGGCAGGATAGCTAATATTCCAGTGCCCCTGGAGTCCCATGCCGTCAACAAGATCCTTAGCTTGCAGCTTTACAAGCAGATCGTATATCTTATCTCTCTTTGTCGGATCGATAGCCGTGTAGTCATTATAAAACAGCTTGGCATCAGGGTCTGCTGCCCTGGCAGCTTCGAATGCCTTAAAAATATAATCTTCACCGCATATTGTGTACCATTGTGACGCTCTGTAGATTGAACCTCCGTCGTCAATTGCTTCATTAACTACATCCCAGGCATATACTTTGCCTTTGAAATGGTTCATGACCGCTGTAATGTGAGTATTCAGCCGCTGCAGTACGAGTTCCCTGGTTGCAGTTGCTTCTCCATCCTTAAAGACCCATGCAGGAACCTGGTTGTGCCAGCAAAGACAGTGTCCCCTTACTTTCATGCCATTAGCCTGGGCAAAGGCAACAATCTTGTCGGCATTAGTGAAATTAAAGGTTCCCTCTGTTGGCTGAATGGAAGACCATTTCATGTCATTATCGGCTGTCAGGCTGTTGAAATGACGCTTTATAAGCTTGACCTTATCGGAATTATCAAGAATAGCGGGACTGATTGCAGCACCCATATAGAAATATTCCTGGCTGGGAAAATAGTCTTTAAGGCCTTCAGGGACCTTATTATATGCTTCCAGGTCTTTCTGGTACTGGCTTTTAGATGTCCCGTCATCACTTTTTTTGCAGCCGGTAATTCCAACAAAAATCAGCAAATATATGAAGTACAAAGTGTGTTTCACAAGTTTAAAACATTATCATTTCTTTTCTGTTGAAAAGAGAAAAAAGTGTCCGCTGGTTTAGTCGCGGACACTTTGAACTGCAACTTTTTAGTTAATTATAAACTTGATATTGTAAAACCACCAACATTTCTTCCATCCTATTATCGGACTAATTATATCCTGGGTTCTGATAAGCAGCTTTTTCTTCCGTGGTCATTTCCATGCCATCTAACTGGGCTCGTGGAATTGGGCGCAGATAGAGATAAGGTAGAATAGTGCGCGTAATTGTTTGTGCATTATGGTCTCCTTTGACGCTTGAAGCTATTCTGTAAGTAGCAGCGACTTCGGCCCATTTTTGTGTGCGCACCAGATCGAACCAGCGAAATCCTTCGCCGTAATATTCACGCGAACGTTCTGCCAGAATATAGTCTATATTTATAGTTGCTGGTGTGGCAGCGATCATAGCAGCGCTATTATCTGCTATTTTGGCAACATTGTTATACCTGTCAAACTTCCACATGCCTGCACGTGCCCGAATAACATTAATCAAATCTAACGCGGTTTTACCCGCTGTAGTGGAAGCACCATTCACAGCTGCTTCGGCCGCAATGAAGTAGAATTCAGAGAATTTGGCTATATTAAAAGGACGGCAGACTGAAGCATTGGGTTGTCCTAATCCACCGGCATTGTCGGTGCGGTATGTGCTCATTTTCCACGTACCCGGATATGTTACCCGGCTTATGCCGCTAGGAGATATTACATAGTCGGCTCTTCCGGATAAAGTTCCTCCGCCAACATTACTTGGACCTGCACCGGCTGGGTAAGTAATAGGCGTCCCTGGTTCATCGGGCAGGAAAGTCAGTATTGGATCACCCGGGTACACCGGTAATCCGTTTGCACCATAATAAAATGCGGTATTGTCACCCCCTTTAGGCCAGTTGCCACGGTAAACATTTGTAAATGTGCCGTCATACCGTGAATCATCCGTTTTGTCGGCAAAGGTGGTTTCAATTGCTCCGATAGTGGGGGCCATACGTGTCCAGGGACGACCCAGATCCTGAGATGCTTCACGCAGAACAGAACTTTTTGGACCACTCCCGTCTGAATTTGTGGCACTTCTGATTTCTGTGTAGTTCCAGGTCATCATCCAGGCGGCAAAATTATCCGCGTTGCCGCCCCCGCCATACGTCAGGCTTGCTCCGTTATATTTTTCGCTAGTCTGTGTATGATCGGCGTAAAGCAGCATTTCTTTGTTACGTTCATTTCCACCCACGTTTACTTCATAAAATGTTGGCATTAAGCCGTAAGGTCCCGGATTATCAATGGCGGCAGTTGCCACATCGTATGCTGACTGAAAATACCACTGGGCATTATGTCCGTCAGGGTCGGTCCGGTCGCTCGCCGGATAAGTAGGAATGCTGTTTGGGTTTTCCAGCCACCACGCGTAAGTCAGGTATGCTTTTGACAAAAACAGGCGTGCAACCGATTTCGTTGCGGTGCCAGTTAAACGACCAGCGTCCGGCAAATCAGTTATGGCTGCCAGCAGGTCAGGGAATATGCATTTAGTATAAACCTCGGGCACAGTGTTGCGCACGGATACCCTTACGGGGGTCGTGTTGAACTTCAGTTCCCCTGCACCCATATCCAAAGGTACTCCGCCGTATGTTTGTACCAGCATAAAATAGTCGAATGCGCGGAAGAACCGGGCTTCGGCAATCAGGGATGCATCGAGACCAACCTCGGTAGCATTTTCAATGATGCCACTGGCTGTGTTGATCGCCGGGAATGCATTGTTCCACAAAGTATTGGTACCCCCGGTAGCATCGGCAGTAATATCCCCCTGACCGCTAACATCCATCACTTTGAAGTTTGCATCCGCGCTCTGGGCGTATGTTGCTTCGTCAGTACCGGTTACACCTGAGTTATAGTAGTATGCATTCCCGTATATGTAGCGCAGGTGGGCATATAACGATGTCAGTCCGCCATTAACACCCTGTTCGGTTTTGAAAAAACCGGGTTCAAAAATACTGCGTGGCTGTTCGTCCAGAATATCAGAGCACGCTGTCAGGAACAACGTCAATATAGTTGTTCCTATTATAGTTTTTATATTTATGTGTTTCATAATTTTCCTT
This sequence comes from uncultured Bacteroidales bacterium, assembly GCA_963831935.1. GTDB lineage: Bacteria > Bacteroidota > Bacteroidia > Bacteroidales > VadinHA17 > LD21. The sequence goes on along the minus strand of CAWHSH010000015.1, from coordinate 219,947 downwards.
TTTTAAAATGTCAAATTTACTCCAAATATGAAGTTTCGGGTTGAAGGCGCATTAAAACCTACAGTCAGTATGCGACTATTGTAGCCACCTGTTGCAACATTTTGGTTACCGTATGAGTTGGTTTCAGGATCCATTCCCATTTCTTTGTTGAATTCTGAGAACATCACAAATGGGTTCTGTACGGTGAAGTATACATGCATTTTAACATCAGGGATTTTGATTAAATTTTGACTTAAGTCATAACCGAGTGAAATGTTACGCATCTTAAGGTATGAACCATTGAAGTATGCCATAGTGCTGAGATACTTCGGATTGTCGCCACTTAATACACCGCTGGGAGCAGGATACTTGGCGCCGGTGTTCTCGGGTGTCCAGTAGTCAACCTTAATTTCCCCCCTGCGTCCTGTCATCAAATTGAGGTAGCTGCTCGGTCCGTTGAGGGTGCTGACTAGGATACCGCCACTTTGGAAGCTCCCAATAAGGCTAAGATCAAATCCCTTATAAGCAACGCGGGTGTTAAAACCTCCCTGAAAATCGGGATCAACATCTAAAATTTGCCTGTCGTCTCCTCCGATTGCTCTGGCCGGTGTACCATCAGCGTTGAAGTCGCCGGCGTATTTCACCTTGATCATACCTACATTACCGCCCGGTTCCAGGATACTCAGATAAGGATCATCTGCTTGCCATAAGCCTATCCGTTCGTAATCGTATATTGCATTGATATTATGGCCAACGAACCATCCATTACCTTCGTCCCTGGTTTGTCCCGAAGCAAGGGCTACCAGCGTATTTTTGTTCGCATACAGGTTAATGCCGGCTTCCCATGTCCATCCGTTGACATTGTCCAGGATCGTGCCGTTGAGTGAAATTTCAAAACCTTTGTTTTGAGTTTCCCCGATATTTGCCGTGTAACTGGTCACACCAGATGTCTGGGGTAAGCCAAGACTCAACAGAATATCTTTGGTATTTAATACATAGTACTCTATGGTACCTGACAGGCGATTTTTCAGTACGGTGAAGTCCACTCCAAAGTTCCATGTTTGAGAGTACTCCCATCCTAAATTTTCGTTAGGTAGTTGGGTTACATAGTACCCGGTTGCGTATGTAGTATTGCCGAAGTTGTAATCTCTGGAACTTAAACGACCAAGGGTACTATAAGCGCCAACAGCCTGGTTGGATGTTTGTCCATACCCTGCGCGAATTTTCAACATGTCTATCACAGAAATGCTCTGCATAAACGACTCGTTCTTGATATTCCATCCGACCGATACAGCAGGATAGGTATGCCATTTATGCCCTTTTGCCAGCACTGATGAGGCATCGGCACGGACGGAAGCCGTCAGCATATACCGGTTGCTATATTCGTACATAACGCGTCCCATATAAGAAATCAAGCCGTCTTGTAGTATAACTGCCAGTGCTGGTAGTAATTTCACCAACAGATTGCCCCAGACTGAAGTATTGGAAATCCGGCGAGGGAATACCCTTCGCTTGCGTGCCTGAGCTGAAATCAGTGCCTTGCTCAGCAGAGTACAACGCTACTGCATTCACCCGATGTTTACCGGCAAAAATATGGTCGTAATTAAGGGTGTTTTCAATAATCCAGTGATAGGTATGCGAATTACTGATAGAAGCAGTTGATATAGTTGTCGGATTGTTACTGCCAATGCCCTCTGCGGTGTAGCTACCGTTGTTATTCTGCATAAAATCCAGGCCAAGATTGACATGATACTTTAATCCCTCAATCCACGGGATTTTCACTTCGCCATTTATTGAGTTGTATGTTGAATATCCCCTGGTTTGGCTTAACCATTCATCCTTTAATCCTTCAACGACACTTCTCGTGATGGTAAACTGGTCATCTAACGGCATTTGTATGGATCTTTTTAACGTACCGTCTGCGTTATAGGGGTCGGAAATAGGCGACATGCTTAATACACCGTACAACCCTATCTGGTCACCTTCTGACAAATTATAGTTACTATTTGAATTGAAACCGAATTTGAAATATTTACCTACTTCCTGATCAATGGAACCGCGTAAACTATAGCGGGTGAATTTGTTTGTAGGGATAACGCCTTGATTTTTGAGGTTGCCAATGCCGAAGCTGTAACTGCCATTGGTGGTTCCACCGCTAAGACCTATATCATGACTTGTCTCGTAACCGTTTCTGAAAAACAAGTCTTGCCAATCGGTATTTACATTATCGGATTCATCAGGCCCATTTGTGTACCTGCCTGAAGCTGCACGGAGTGCAACAAATTCCGGCCCGTTCATCATGGGGAATTTGGCAAAAATTTTGTTCACGCTTTGACGACCATTGTAGGAAATTGTTGCCTTTTGTCCCTTTTGTCCTTTGTTGGTGGTAATTAAAATAACACCATTGGCACCGCGTGAACCGTAAATGGCAGTCGCCGAAGCATCTTTCAATATATCAATGCTCTTGATATCGTTGTTGTTGATTTCACTGAGGGACCCGATAAAAGGAATTCCGTCAAGCACCACCAACGGATCGTTGTCTGCTGTCAGTGAGCGCGCACCCCGGATGCGGATTTGCAAAGTCGCGCCTGGTCGGGTTGAGGTTTGCGATAATTCCACCCCGGGCAACCGTCCTTGTATGGACTGTGTTAAGTTAGACGATGGGATGTCGCGTAAGACATCTCCAGCTATTGACGCCACTGAACCTGTTACTGCTTCTCTCCGTTGGGTGCCATAACCAACAACCACAACTTCATCAAGTCCTGTAACAGCTTCCGAAAGAGTAACATTTATTGCAGTCTGATCACCAACAGCTAAGTCCTGTGTGGTATATCCTATAAATGAGAAGCTCAGCACTGCCTGTCCGGAAGAAACTGCAATTGAGTATCTTCCGTCAGATGATGTTAATGTTCCCGTGGTAGTCCCTTTTTCACGGACATTAACTCCCGGCAAAGGATTACCATTTGCATCGATTACACGACCTGTGATGGTCCTTTGCTGGTAAACCGTTACAAAGGTGACACCAGTAAATTCTGAAGCATGAATTTTGAAAGTCCCGGCCAGAAGCATGAGTGCAATGACCCCCAATGGCAGGAGAATCTTTTTAAAGTACTTTACCGACAAAGTACTTCTGGAAGGTTTTTTTACCATAGATTTACGTTTTTAGGATTAATACAATGAGTCAGTAAAATAGTATATCAAATATCAACTTCCGGTAACAGCAAATAGCTTGTTTTCTGCTATTTACTTTAATCAAGCAAATGATATCTGGTCATATTTTTTATCATAGGCATCCACGATAAACAACATTTCCTTTGAAAGAACAATGAACAGATTTTTTTATTGGCAGAATCAGGCAAACAAAATATCATTAACAAATTTAGAATTATTTTTCAATTCTGCAACCGATTGCAGAACTTTTTTTATTAACCTGAATAATTTAAAATTGAAGTGAAGGGAATAATCAAAAAAAAGATATCACGCCAAGTTAAACTTGATAGAATAGAAAAGAAAAAATTAACTTTATGAATCCAATAATTAAACTTGAGATTATCGTGATATGACTTCTACCTCTAAACAAAATTTCGAAAGGACAATTAATCATAATCAGCCGGATAAGGTCGTAGTTGATTTTGGCTCAACTGCTGTAACAGGTATACATGTTCGCGTTGTTGAAAAGCTGAGAGAGTATTATGGACTGGAAAAGAGGCCTGTTAAGGTAACAGAACCCTTCCAGATGCTTGGTGAGATAGATAATGAGCTGATTCGTGAAATGAATATTGATGTGATCGGACTTTACGGAGAAAATAATATGTTCGGGATTCCCAACCGGGACTGGAAAGTGCATAAAACCTTCTGGGGACAGGAAGTTCTGTTTCCCGGTCAGTTTAATTATACCTATAACAGCAACGGAGATATTCTGATCCATCCCGAGAGGTGATATTTCAGTCCCGGCAAGCGCAATGATGCCTAAAACCGGATATTTCTTTGATGCAATTGACAGGCAGGAACCTATTGATGATTCGAAGCTGAAAGTTGAAGATAACCTGGAAGAATTTACAAGGATCACGCGACCATGACCTTGCCTACTGGAAGGAACAGGCAGAATCCGCTGCAGAATTCAGGCAAAGGTGTTATGGCATCACTTGGAGGGACCGCTCTTGGTGATATTGCACTTGTTCCCGGCCTGAATCTTAAACATCCGAAAGGAATAAGGGGAGTTGCTGAATGGTATATTTCCACCCTTATAAGGGAAGATTTTATTAAAGAACTTTATGACAGACAAACTGATATAGCACTTGAAAACCTCTCAAAGCTTCACGAAGTTATCGGCGACAGGATAAATACTGTATTTATATGCGGGACCGATTTCGGAACACAAAACTCAACCTTCTGTTCTCCCGAAACCTATGACAGAGTCTGGCTGCCCTATTATAAAAAAGTCAACGACTGGATACATCAGAATACAACCTGGAAAACTTTCAAGCATTCCTGCGGTGCGATCGAAACCTTTATGGAGCTTTTTATTGAATCGGGATTTGATATTATTAATCCGGTTCAGATAAATGCTGAAGGCATGGAACCGGTAAGCCTGAAGCAAAAATACGGTGACAAAATAGTATTCTGGGGAGGTGGAGTTGATACACAGGGCGTTTTTGCATTCGGAACTCCTCAACAGGTTAAAGACCAGGTTAAGAGGCAATGCGATATTTTAAACAATAATGGTGGATTTGTCTTTAACACTGTCCATAATATTCAGGCAAATGTTCCTTTTGAAAATGTCGTGGCTATGCTGGAGGCTTTAAAGGAACTATGACAAGTAAAGAAAAAGACACAACTTTTAACTGGAAATTTCTGACTAGGAATTTCCCTTATTCAGCAATGGGGGGACTTCTTTTCGGATATGACTGGGTTGTTATCGGAGGAGCAAAACCTTTTTACGAGCCTTTTTTTGAGATATACAGGAAATCCTTTTATGCAGGGATGGGCAATGAGTTGTGCACTGGTTGGCTGCCTGGCGGTGCTGGGCTTTCAGGATGGTTTAGCGACAGGTTCGGAAGAAAAAAATTATTGATCCTGTCAGCATGCCTGTTTGTGGTTGCATCACTGGGTACAGGTTCTGCAAATCACCTTACTGCATTTATATTCTTCAGAATTACAGGAGGAATCGGAATAGGTCTCGCATCAAACCTTTCTCCTGTGTATATTGCAGAGATCACCCCGGCAAATTTGAGGGGCCGTTTTGTCTCAATAAACCAGCTTACAATAGTAATCGGGATCCTGGCAGCCCAGCTGATAAACTGGAGAATTGCTGAACCTGTTCCTTCCGGTGCAACTCCTGCGGATATAATGACTTCCTGGAACGGACAGACAGGCTGGAGATGGATGTTTTATGCCTGTGCTGTACCGGCAGTATTATTTTTTATTCTTATGTGGTTCGTTCCTGAAAGTCCGAGATGGCTGGCACGAGAAAGAAGAAATCATGCCAAAAATTCACAAGATACTTTCGCGGATATGGAGGTCAAATTTATGCCGATAGTGAACTTACTGCAATAAAAGACGACTTTAGGCACAGGGAAAGTAAAGGCTGATTACCGGGTGCTTAAAGAACCGGGCATTTCAAAAGTTCTTGTTTATTGGTATTGTCATTGCTGTTTTCCAGCAATGGTGCGGAATAAATGTGATCTTTAACTATGCTCAGGAGATATTTGCAAATGCAGGCTACAGGTTTCGGATATTCTGTTCAATATTGTGATAACAGGAAGTGTAAACCTTATTTTTACTTTTGTTGGTATGTTCACTGTTGATAAACTCGGGCGAAAAGCTCTGATGCTTATTGGGAGCAGGTGGACTTGCAGGTATCTATGCTGTTATAGGAGTATGTACTTTTTCCATATTCAGGGACTACCGTTATTGATAATGGTTGTGACTGCAATTGCATGTTATGCAATGTCGCTTGCCCCGGTAACCTGGGTTGTTCTTTCTGAAATCTTTCCGAACCGGATACGGGGCATTGCCATGTCGGTTGCCACATTTTGCACTCTGGGCTGCATGTTTCGTCCTTACCTATACTTTCCCGCTTCTGAACAATCTGCTTAAAGCCTCAGGAACTTTCTGGCTTTATGGTTTTATCTGTATTCTCGGATTCTGGTTTATCCTGAAGAGACTTCCCGAAACAAAAGGAAAATCGCTTGAAGAGATTGAACATGAATTGAAGTGAAAATGGCATAACCGCACATCCAGGATGCACAAGCGCATAAAGACTTCTATATCAGACATTCCATGAAAAAACTACTTCTAATTCTTCTGCTGATTGTAACCGGCTGTCAACTCAGAAACAAGAAATTCAGGGAGAAAATATCCCTTGCCGGTGAATGGAAATTCAGAATTGATTCTCTTGACCAGGGAATTATGAATAAATGGTACAATAGCATCATTTGCATGAAACAGTCAGGTTGCCGGGTTCGATGGCTGAAAACGGCAAAGGAGATGAGGTTACCATTAAAACCAACTGGACCGGAGATATTGTCGACAGGTCTTATTTCACTGAAAAAAAATATGAAAAATACCGTCAACCGGGAAATATAAAAATTCCATTCTGGCTTAAACCTGTTAAATATTATAAAGGTGCTGCCTGGTATCAGAAGGAAGTTGAAATTCCTTCAGACTGGAATGAAAAGAGGGTAGTTCTCTTTCTTGAAAGATGTCATTGGGAATCAACAGTTTTTGTTAATGGTAAAAAAGCCGGCAGTCAAAACAGCCTTGCAACTCCCCATGAGTATGATATAACAGATTTACTTGTTCCGGGAAAAAACAGGATAAGCATCCGAATTGATAACAGGGTGATTATTCCGGTCGGAGTTAATTCACACAGCATCAGCGATCATACCCAGTCGAACTGGAATGGAATTACAGGAGATATAAGCCTGATTGCAACATCAAAAGTATTTATCGATGACGTTAAGATCTATCCGGATATTCAGAAGAAAAATGCCAGGGTAATTGTAAGCATTAAGAATCCGGATAAAAAGGATTTCAAAGGAAAGCTGTCATTTCAGGCCAAAAGTTTTAATACAGACACAACCGAAAAAGCTTGACAAGGAAAATTGTAACAATTGTTACAAATTCAAATGAGCAGCAAACAGTTTTGAATTACCAGAGGTAAAAGATCCTCAGCTCTGGAGTGAATTCACTCCCTCATTATATAAACTGACAGTGATCTCTCAGGGAAAATAGCAGCAGGGGAACCTGATCAATACACGGTTGATTTCGGAATGCGTGAATTTAAAACAACGGAACTCATTTTGAAGTAAACGGGCACAGATATTTCTGCGAGGAACACTTGAATGCTGTATTTTTCCGCTTACAGGTTATCCTCCGACTGATGTTGAATCGTGGGAAAAGGTTTTGCAGACCTGTAAAGATTATGGACTGAATCATTTGCGGTTTCATTCCTGGTGTCCTCCTGAAGCAGCATTCATTGCAGCAGATAAGCTTGGGATGTATTTTCAGATTGAATGCTGTTCATGGGCTAATCAGGAGAACATACGGGCTGGGAGATGGAAGTCGATTGATAAATTTATTTATGAGGAAAGTGACAGGATATTAAAGAATATGGAAATCATCCCTCATTCTGTATGCTTGCCTATGGAAATGAACCTGCAGGGAGCAACCAGAATGAATATCTGGGAAAGCTGCTGAAATACTGGAAAGCAAAAGATAACAGAAGAGTATATACTTCAGCTGCCGGTTGGCCGATAATCCCTGAAAATGATTATAACCTGACAGCTGATCCAAGGATTCAGCGCTGGGGAGAGGGATTAAAAAGTATTATCAACGCAGAACCTCCCCAGACAATGTTTGATTATCGTGATTTTGTTTCAAAATACAAGATTCCGACTGTAAGCCATGAAATAGGTCAATGGTGTGTTTATCCCGATTTTAAGGAAATTGCAAAATATACAGGAGTTTTAAAGCCAACAAATTTTGAGATTTTCAGGGAAACACTTTCTGAAAATGATATGGGTGATCAGGCTGAAGATTTTCTGATGGCATCCGGTAAACTGCAGGCATTATGCTATAAAGCTGATATTGAAGCAGCTCTGCGAACACCCGGATTTGCAGGTTTTCAACTTCTTCAGCTGCATGATTTTCCCGGACAGGGAACAGCACTTGTAGGAATTCTTAATCCATTCTTTGAATCGAAAGGATATATTACTCCTGAAGAATTCAGGATGTTCTGCAATGAAACAGTTCCTCTTGCAAGGATGCAGAAAATGATTTATAGAAATAATGAAATATTTAAAGCCTGAAATTGAAATAGCTCATTTTGGAGAAAAACCATTGTAATGGTTCTGCAATTATTTGCCGGGTTATAAATTCGAAAAGGATATAATTTATGAGGAAATAATCGTAAAAGATAGAATTGGAATCGGCAATTGTATCCCGGTTGGTTCTTTATCATTCGATCTTTCAAGAATTTCGAAAGCTCAGAAGCTTACCCTTGAAGTATTGATTGAAAATACTCCTTTCAGAAACAGGTGGGATTTCTGGGTCTATCCTGAGGATAAAGAGGCTGATACCGGAAAAGTATTTATCACCGACAAACTCGACAGAAAAACTGAAGAGGTACTTAGAAAGGGAGGTTCAGTTCTGCTTCTGACGTATGGCAAAGTAGGAAGAACAAAAGGAGCGCAGGTTGCAATAGGATTTTCAAGCATTTTCTGGAACACTGCCTGGACAAATAACCAGCCGCCTCATACGCTTGGAATTCTGTGTGATCCGAAACATCCTGTTTTCAGAGAGTTTCCCGACAGAATATCACAGCAACTGGCAATGGTGGGATCCGGTTTCACATTCACAGGCAATGATACTCGATGGATTTCCTTCAGAACTGAAACCATTATTCAGCCAATTGATACCTGGTTTGAGAACAGAAGGCTTGCCCTGGCTTTTGAAGCAAAAACCGACGGTGGAAAACTTATGGTTTGCAGTATTGATCTGAAAGAAATAGCTGAAGAGACGGCTTGTTTCAAAACAGTTGCTGATCTCGATGCTGAATTATATGAATAGTGATTCGTTTGATCCTCAAATAGAAGTTAACCTGAATAGAATTAAGGAACTTCTGGTTGATTGAATGATTTCTTTAAATCTCCGTGTAACTCTGTGCTACTCTGTGGGACTCTGTGTAACAAAAGAACAGTTAAAAACTTACGCAGAGATCACTGAGAATACACCGAGATCCACAGAGATTTAAACGATTAAACCAGCACTCTTTCGAATAAGGTTTGATAATATATTATGTCCTTTTTTCTGCTTAACTTGGTACTTGATATCAGTAAATTCAATAACCTTAAAACTTAAAACCCATAATCATGACATTAATAGTAATCGGAATCCTTGTTCTTCTTGTCGCATTTGTTGCAGTCAGAACTGTTCCCTACATGCGTACCCACAAACTTCAGGTAAATATTTTAGCAGGTGCATATTTTTCTTTGCTGCTTGATTATTGCATCGGTTGTTCAGGTTGAACCCGGAATGGTAGGGGTCAAGAAGCTGTTTGGCAAAGTGAACAATAACATCCTTGAGAGCGGATTAAGCTAATTAATCCTTTGGCCAAAGTTGTCATGTTCGACATCAAAACTGAAAATTATACTATGTCGGGAGTGCTTGATGAGGGTTCGGCGCAGAGAGACGATGCAATACGTGTATTATCAGCAGACGGCCTGGAGGTAATTATCGATCTTACAGTCCTGTATAAAGTTGTTCCTTCAGAAGCGCCACGGATACTAAAGGAAGTCGGAACAGATTACAGAAATGTTCTTGTCCGGCCAATATGCAGAACAGGGATCAGGGATAATGCCGTCTATTATGATGCAGTCTCGTTGTTTTCATCTAAAAGGGATGAATTTCAGAGCCGGATTTTTTCAGCTATTGAAAACAATTTCAAAGAACGCGGGCTGATGCTTGAACAACTTTTGGTCAGAAATATCTACACTACCCGAATCGGTAAAGGCTGCTATTGAATCAAAGATCAATGCTGAACAGGATGCTCAGAAAATGACTTTTGTCCTGCAGAGGGAAAGGCAGGAAGCTGAACGAAAAAGGGTTGAAGCCCAGGGTATTGCCGACTATCAGAAAATATTAAGCTCCGGGCTCAGCGACAGGTTGCTGCAATATGAAATGATAAAAGCAATATCTGCTTCGCCCAATTCCAAGCTCATAGTTATGACAAATGAAAAGGGTCTGCCGATAATGGTAGATACAAAATAGATGTATTATATAATATGTAAAATGTATTATGTTTAATGTATTATGTTTATAGACGAAAGGCGATGTTAATCACTATTTAAATTGAGACCGCAATGAGAAAAGGATATTCAAGACGAAGTTTTTTAAAAAGCACTTTAAGTGCAGGAGTTGCCATAGCAGGAGCTCAAATGGCATTTTCTGAGGAACCAGGATCCCGGGAAGGAGCAGAAAAACTTAAAGATCAATACGATCCAAAAGGATTGCCAACAACAGTTCTGGGTAAAACCGGCGTCAGTGATACCAAGAATTGCAATCGGACTGGGTAGCAGATTCCTAAATATCAAGACATTGGATGAAGCTCTTGAAATGTGCAATTATGCCCTGGATAATGGTTTTATTACTGGGATACAGCTCACAGCTATGTAAATACTGAAACCGGAGCCATAAGTGAAGAGCGCCTGGGACACATTGTAAAAGACAGGCGCAAGGAAATATTCCTTTCAACAAAGATAGCCGAGAGGGATCCTGAAAAAGCAAAGGCAGAAGTTGAATTAGAGTCTCAAAAGACTTCAGACAGATCACCTTGATATGCTAAAGATCCATGCTGTGGAATCAATGGAGGAAGTAAACAACTTCTGTAGAAAAGGCGGGGTACTGGATCTTTTTTCCAGATTAAAAGAAGATGGAGTCACCCGTTTTATTGGATTTTCAGGTCATGGGAATGCACAGGCGCTGAAAGCCATGGTTGAAACCGGAAGATTTGACAGCATGCTCTTTGCAATGAATCATTATGACGGAAATAAGGAAAACAGGCAGGGCACATTAATCCCTGCGGCCAGAGAACGCGGGATGGGTATAATGCTGATGAAAACTGTAAGGCCAAAAGAGACGATCAAGTGGCATTGATCCAGCAGAGCTGGTGAGATTTGCCTTATCACTCGAAGGACCTAGCGGAATTGCCGTTGGCATGGACAGCAAAAAAGTAGTGGATTCGAACCTGGATATCCTGCGGAATTTTAAGCCAATGAATGCAGATGAAAAACTGAAATATGCTAATGTTATTGGCTCCCTATTTCAGACACGAAAACCTGGAATGGATGAAAAAAGGATACCATGATGGGTATTTGGGATGATTTTCAAATAGATTATCGTTTTCTTACCTGCTTTTTTGGCGATCTTATTTCTGATTTTTTTATACGTTGGTGGCGGTCCAACGCGTAACTCCTTGCCGTCAATAAATAGTCCGTCAAAGATTCCCCACTCATTCACAACTTCCCTGTCTGGTTGTGTCATATTCCTTTATTTCGATCTTCCCTGGAAAGTCTTTTGATGCCCTTATAGCCCGCTCATAAGCAATATTGACAAGTCTGGCACCACCCATTTCTGAATATCGTCCACCTTTACTTTTTCCTTTCCCTTCTCCGGTTGTTTTTTTGGTTTCATGAATTTCGGCGGGACCCCCATTTGGTTGAATGGCTTCCACAACAACCGGATAATTCCGCTTTTTTCCACAACTTTATATCCCTTCCGTTCTAAACCATGAAGCCTGCATAAAAGTCGGTAGAATTATTCCCCAGGTAGCGAGTCCGTTTGCACCAAGCTGCCTGATATCTTCTTCAACAGCTTTCAAGAGTGCCGTTCCCATTCCCCTTTTCCTGTGATTGCCCCTTCCTTGTTTGTGGCCATGAACCCAGATGCACAGACAACATATAGGTTCTCTCCCACTACCATAGAATATTCCACCGGGATATAGTGAATCATTCCTCCGATTATGTTATTATCATCCATGGCAAATTTCGCTTTCAGACCTTTTTCTTTCATCTTACGGTACCATTTTGTTTACCATAACCAGCTTCTTTCATATCATCAGACCATTCCTCAAGGCAGCAGAAATAATGGCTTTCATTTTCGGGAGAGATATCAATTATTTTCATTTTAACTTAATTTAGTTCAGACATTTTTACATACTAACTCAAGTTGTTAGTTGCTCGTTGCTGGCAACTTGTTTAAGTCAGATCCAACTGGATTCCCCTTGAAAAGCATCCTGAGCTTCTTTAATACTTGTTCTGAAGAACCAGCTTCCAAGAAAAAAAATAACAGTCAGAAACAGAGGGATATAAAGAAAAGTCTTCCAAAATCCTGTCCCCTGACCAAAAACATCAAAGGCAAAAAAGCTTATAAGAAGAGCAAAAAGAATTCCTAATATACTTGATATCCAGAAAAGAAAAAGCAGTAAACTGTAAAAGACTGTTTTCATGGTCCAAATAGGTTAAGAATTTTCAGGTTTAGGAGATTACTTCAACATTAATCTTGTGATCCTGTAAAGCATCGATATCTACTACAATCAAAATTAAATCATGTTGGAATCAAAGTCAATTTTATTTTATAACGCCCATTTCCCTTGAGAATAAAATTTAATTTTAAATGACCACTGCATTCTCGATTTTATTTTGAAAAAAAATTATTCATGCCGGAATTTGACCTATATTGTCTAATTAAAATATTTTTCAAAACCTGATTATGTTTTGTCAATAGTTGTTGAATAATCTGGCTTAATTGAATTATATTTTTGCAAATTTTATACCCTGAAACCAGATATAAATTTCAAGTATGGAGAAACAAAAATTTATTGTGATAATTAGCACGGTTTTAATAAGTTCCTGCTTTTCATGTAATCAAAAAGCAAGTAATAAGGATTCCGGAGACTCGAAAAAAACAATTTCCCAGCTGGAAGACGGTTCAATCTTATTGAAACTTGATGAAGCCATATGCTACAATGACCTGACTAATCCTTCCAGTAACACCGCCGAATGGAAATTTGTGGTTCCCAAGCCAGGCCGTTATAATGTATGGTTATCAAGTGCCACAAGGGATACTAATAACCTGGATTATACTAAACCTGTGAAAATAAGTCTTTTAGATAATAACCTGGAAAGACAGTCCCGAATGTGATAAAATTATCAGAAATTCAAGTGATGTCACTTATCCGTTTTTTCGGACCGACTCATATATGGGATCCTTTTACATTCAGGAATCAGGCGAATACAACATTCAGGTAATAAGTGAAAAAGTCACTTCAAAAGAAGCCCTCAATAAGAATCAATTACTTGCCTTAAGCACAAGGCTGATGTCGATAATTCTTATTCCTCTGACTCGCTGGCACTGAATCACCCTTTCTAAAACCGATCTAACCACCTGAATCTTTTATCGGTATCTCCGAATTTCAAGGCTAAAGTTATTTCATGAGTGCCATATGTTACACTCTGAATCTTGTTCAACGTAAAATCGAATGAATATCCAAAATACATGCTGATCATTTTAACCCTGCTGTTGATATATCGCATACCTATATTACCAATCAAAGCTCCTCCTGCTCCCGGTCTATATGATATTCCTGCCCAAAAATCCTGATCATAATTATAAGTGAAACCAACATCTACCTGGGGCCTGACCTGCTCCGAGATCTTCAACAGAATGGAAGGTTGAAGTTCAGTCTTAACTCCTGTATAAAAATTATAGGATCCAAAGAGATAATAATGCCGGTCCATCCAGTAATTCTTATAACCATATTCACCAAGTTTAACAGCAGCTCCAAATAATTGCTCTCCTGAAAAACCCACGCAGAAGTTTGGATCCAGAACATAAATTCCAAAATCGGTATCTGGAATAAAAATGCCCTTTCTTAACTCATTGTTCAGCCATGGTTCATTTGGATCCTCAAAAAGAATATTTTCTGTATTAATCATAAAATGATACCCTGTAAAAGCAAGTCCCAATGATAGTTGAGTATAGTCACGGATCCAGGTATGATATGTAGTAGGCAAGCTGGAAACCGGTTCTTTGAATTCGTCCGTTTTTGTCACTGAATAAATAACCTCCAAAACCTACCTTCCCGGGTGTCTTTGGCCTGTATACTGTTTTGTTGAATAAGTTTTGTTTAAGCCTGTAACTCCTTTTAAGTAGCCTGGTCTGAAAGCTTAAAGAAAAGGTTCTTGGTGCGCCTGAATATCCAATCCATTGATCGCGTGCAGTAATATTAACGCTGGTAAAACCATCGGCACCAGCGATTGCAGGATTGATCAGGAACTTATTATAAAGGTACTGACTGTATAAAGGAAGCTGCTGGGCAAAAGATATTTGCTGCAAAAATGCGAAGATTAAAAGATAAAGAAGCCTTTTCATTCCTTCTATGTATTAAATTCTATCGTACAATTGTTACATCTCCAATTATTGGTTTTGACCCATTATGCAGATCGATAAGGTAGTGGTATGAATCAATCGGCAAATCTTCCCCTCTGCTTCTTCCATTCCATGGAACTGTATATCCGCGATCTGAGTGCCATACCATCTGACCCCACCTGTTATATATTGTTATCTCAACATCCGGATACAGTTCAATATTTCCAATATTCCAGACATCATTAACCAGGTCCCTGTTGGGAGATATTGCATCGGGGATTATGAGGCAGATCTCATGCATTGACCTCAGGATTACAGAGTCTTTTACAGAACATCCATTCATATCAGAGACGGTCAATTTATATATTCCTGTTGCAGCAGTATTGACAGTTGTGATTATAGGATTCTGCAATGTGGAGAAAAAAGAGTCCGGTCCTGACCAACTAAATGAATATCCGGGAGTTCCTCCGGATATTGAAGAAGTCAGATTAAGTGTTGTGTTCTGACAAACTTGACTTTTGGAAGAGGCAGAAATTCCAAGAGCGGCTACAGGCTGGGTTATGATAACTGTTAGTCCACTGGAAACTGAATTAGCATCTTTTACTAAAAGATTATAAGTGCCTGCAACAAGCAAAGTTAGATCCTGAATATTTGACTGGCTTGGGGGAATTATTCCTCCGTTGGATGTTGTCCATAAATATGAATATGGCGGAGTGCCACCTGTAACGGAAACATCGATTGCTCCAATAGCTTCACTATAGCAGATCACATTTGTACGACTGGAAAGTGTTACGTCAAGCCCTTGTCCCCACGCACTCATCCCAATCACCCATAACCCAATGCCCAGTACCAGGAGCCTTGCCATGTGAAATAGTGCACAGCCCCTGCTTTGGCCATATTTCACATGGCATGCCCCCATCACCAGCCTTTTAACACCAACCCTCCCTGCCACGCTGAGCAAGACTTTCAATAAATAACCGGCACTATTTGCTGCACCTATTTTCAACTACTTTTTTTGCTCTTCTCTTAAAGTGAAGTATCCGTTTCCGGCAATCAGCATATTTTGATGCCGGTAAAAGTTATCAACCACAATTTTCAATCAGCTGTTTCGACCGACCGGATTGATATCTGTCTTTATTTCAAGACTTTCTACAAACAGGCTTACACAATCTGATAATACTAATTAACAGCTCTAAAATAAACTCGTATTTAATTATATAATAGTCCTTTTTGACCAGATGCAATAAAAATTACATCAAAGAATCAAACATTCAGGTATAAACATTTCCAGGGCATTATGAAATCGCCGAACCTGCCTAAAAAATGGAATTACTTTGAATATTTATCTATAGAATTGGATAGTAAAGCCAAAGAAAACCTTTTTCCCATATCTATTCGCCACCATACAGTTATCATTCGTCTCAATTTATACTATAGCAAGAACATATGGATTGAAAAGGAAAGTGAGCTACCGGAGTCAGCGGAAATTAACTTATTTTAGCCTTTATTTTGAGTCATTTATCATGAATCGTTATAGCTCCTTCTTAAATCTTCATCTTATCTGTTTTACAACCAAATGTATGGCAAAATAGTACCATTTGAAATCCATAATAAATGGAATTTATAAAACTCTTATTGAGCTAAAGAAATTCTTTAAGAATAAATTGTATATCAGTAGGATATAATTAATAAATAAAGTCCCTGAAATAATCAATAAAGTCACAGGAAGAGCTGTAATATACTTATTGTAATAAAAATCCTTATGTTATTACTTTGGTTCTACAAAAAATGTGATTTATTCATAACTGCTATTAAGTCTATGTAAATACATAATAATCAATCTAATAAATAATATGACTATCAAAAAAGGCACATTATATATGCAAAATATGATTATCGTAATAAATTTCAATATATTTCTTATTATGTACCATGTTTCACTCTGTGACCTAATAAGTATATGACTGCCAAAATAACAGGTTTTCGGTGGTTTCTGCGTGGAGTTTCAGGTACAAATAGGATTCTTTGAAATATGCAAAGGACTATTGATCCGATTCACATCTTCTCCATTTCTCCCTTTCTCCCAATCTCCCTTTCTCCCTTTCTCATATTCTCCCTTTCCCTGTTTCCCCTTCTTCCTTACAAATGCTTACTTGATGAATGTATTAATGCTACGCTGTCCTGAGGTTTTGAAGTCTGGGATTTTGAATACGGAAAATTGCTGAAGCAATAGTTTTAGGATAAAAAGACTGGAGGCAAGGCTGACGTTAAGACAGGCCGTGCCCGGGACTTGTTCTTTGCCGCATACCGCAAACCGCACGCCCTTCTTTATCATGCAGTCCTGCGATCTTGTCGGAACGAAGTGGAGATCCCGACCAAAGCGTCGGGACTGTCAGGCCGTCCTGCAAATTATTTCACATGAGATTAAACTATCCAACCTGCATAACCCTGATTCGCTATAACCTAGGCAGGCAAAGCCTGCATAACTATAGGACACTTAACAAAAAATAAAAACCGTATTAAAAACCGTATTAAAAGACATAGATACCCCTGTTTCTCATAGATAAAAATTAAGTCCCTCCCACTCCGGGGGAGGGATTAGGGAGAGGTCGATAAAACCAGGGGGTTGGGGGCAAACCAGGGGGTTGCTTTCAGACTTCGGCCGACATAGTCCCGCATTGCGGGACGAAGTCGGCGAGCCCCATAGGGTTACGACCTTTCCGTCAACCGGCGGAAAGGTCGTGAGCCCTTTAGGGGATTCCTTGCAAAGACTGAATATTCCTTTGCTCGTTTCACTCGTATGGTCTTTTTATTTTCCATCTGTTCTCACTCATGCAAGCATAGTTCGTCCAGCTGTAAAATAAAAATCCCCCGGCGTTGCCGAAGGAATATTCAGTTTTGCGGAGAGAGGGGGGTTCGAACCCCCGGTACCCTTTTGAGGTACACACGCTTTCCAGGCGTGCCAGTTAAACCACTCCTGCATCTCTCCATAAGTCCTGCTTAACGTAACTGAAACGGGTGGCGCAAATTACTAAATATTTCAAAACCCTATAGATTTCTCCCCTACATTTGTACAGACCTATATTCAAGGTACTGGATTTGGCTCCTTCCCCTTTCAGGGGGAAGGCCGGGATAGGGGTGTATTCATCTGGTAGAAAACTTGATTACGATACCCCTTTCAGGGGGAAGGCCGGGATAGGGGTGTATTCATCAGGTAGAAGACTTGATCAGGGTACCCCTTTCAGGTGAAAAGTCGGGATAGTGGTATGAAAATCTAACAGTCACTGGTTGCTGAGTGCTAGTTGCTTGTTACTCGTTGTTTGCTGGTTTAACTGAATCCGGCAATCAACTAAAAATTCCAAAATGGCACGGATTACAACCGAGCAAAAGGCAGGGATTACAACCGAGCAAAAGGCACGGATTACAAATCCGCGCCAGCGATTTAGCAAACACGTTTTTGCGAGCTCGGCGAAGCCAACCGACCGAAGGGAGCTCACCGAAGGTAAATTCGCGCCAGCGAGGTAAGAAGCGAGGGCAACCCGGAAATGGTGCGAACCGAGCAAAGGCAGGACTGCAAATCCGCGCCAGCGAGGTTTATCCCCTACATTTGTACAGACCTATATTCAAGGTACTGGATTTGGCTCCTTCCCCTTTCAGGGGGAAGGCCGGGATAGGGGTGTATTCATCTGGTAGAAGACTTAATCAGGGTACCCCTTTCAGCTTATCTCCCCAGCCATCGACTTCCCTAAACACCTTATAACTTCTTCCCTCGATGAGCATACTCCAAGCAGATGCATAAGCTTCGTCACAGATGCCTCAGAGGTAATATCCTTGCCGCTCACAACACCCGCCGCCAACATCTCCCGGCTGGTTTCATATAACCCCATTTCAACACTGCCACCATGACATTGGGTGACATTGTAAATTATCCCTCCCTTGCTGATAAACGATTTCAAATCCTCAATGAACCAATCATAGGTAGGTGCATTCCCCGACCCGAAAGTTTCAATTATAAGTCCTCTCAGATCTTTTGTATTTATTACTGCCTGCATGAGGTTTCGTCCAATTCCGGGGAATATCTTAAGAATTGCCACATTGGTGTCGAAAGCCTTATGAACTATCAGATTCCTTTCCGGATCTGTATATCTGATAAGGTTGTAATTGTATTTCAGATGCAAACCAACCTCTGCCAGAGGCGGATAATTAGGTGAATTAAATGCATCAAAATGTTCGGCACTGAATTTTGTTGTCCTGTTCCCGCGGGTCAGCTCATTGTCAAAATAAATACAAACTTCCGGAACGATCGATAAGCCATTTTCGCTTGCAGCTGCAATCTCAATCGCCGTGATAAGATTCTCCCTTCCGTCAGTCCGAAGAAGCCCTATCGGCAGCTGCGATCCTGTAAATATGACTGGTTTCCTGAGATTCTCCAGCATATAGCTGAGAGCTGAAGCAGAATATGCCATGGTATCAGTGCCATGAAGAACCACGAATCCGTTATATTTTTCATAATTCTCTTCAATAGTTTCTGCCATTTTAATCCACATCGCAGGATCGATATTGGACGAATCCCTCACCGGATTGAAAGAAACGGACTGCAGATTGAAACCCAGCTTGACAAGCTCCGGTACATGATCGGTAATATTCTTAAAGTCAATCGGTATAAGTGATCCTGTAACCGGATCATGGACCATCCCGATAGTCCCTCCGGTGTAGATTATCAGTATTGACGTTTCCTGCTTATCGTTCATATTCAAGGATTAAAGACCAAAAAGCTTCAACCGAATTGGAATAGGTAACTGATGCTGCCTCTTCTTTGTTTATTCCAAAGATCTCAGCAATTTTATCGTTTATTATGCAAAGATACGAACTCTCATTCCTTTTCCCTCTGTACGGGACAGGAGCAAGATAAGGTGAATCTGTCTCGAGAATTATATTATCAAGACCTGCCTCTCTGACAACCTTGTCAAGTCCCGAGTTTCTAAAAGTGACGATACCTCCGATACCCAGCTTAAATCCCATTCCGATAGCTTTTTCAGCATCGGCAATGGAGCCCGAAAAGGCATGAAAGACACCCCTGACACCGGAACCTGCATAATCTGCAAGGGCATTGAATACTTCAGGAAATGAATTTCTTGAATGAATTACTACAGGCAGATCAGACTCCACTGCAAAAGCGACCTGCCTTTTAAAAATTGTAATCTGCTCCTTCAGGTAACTCTGGTCCCAGAAAAGGTCGATACCGATTTCCCCAATGGCATGGAATTTATAGTCGGCTGCTAAGGTTTATGAGTTTGTCAAGCTCTGATTCAGAATTCTCTTTTACAGAGGTAGGATGAAGACCGATCATCGGGTAACAGATACCGGGATATCGGTTCCATACTGAAAGCATCTGGGGAACGGAATCCATGTCAATATTTGGCATGACGAGCTTTACTACACCGTTTTGAACAGCCCTGGTTACTGCTTCATCTCTGTCGATATCGAATTCGGGAAGATAAATATGAGTATGTGTGTCAATTAACTTCATTAAACCACACCTTGGGCTATCATGGCATTTGCCACTTTAACGAAACCGCCGATATTGGCTCCGTCTACATAATTTACGAACCCGTTTTCCTTCTGGCCAAACTTTACACATGTACTGTGAATATTCTTCATTATAGTATGTAACCTGTCATCAACTTCTTCCCGGGACCATGGGAGTCTCATGGAATTCTGAGTCATTTCGAGTCCTGAAGTGGCTACACCGCCGGCATTGGCCGCCTTTCCCGGGGCCATAAAGAATATGAGCATTCAGGAATACCTCGACGGCTTCAATAGTGGATGGCATGTTTGCTCCTTCTGCCACACAGATACAACCGTTCTTCACAAGTATCCTGGCATCATCAGCAGTTATCTCATTCTGGGTGGCATTCGGCATTGCCATGTCGCATTTAATTTCCCATGGCCGTTTGTCTTCAAAATATTCAACTCCGAACTTCTCTGCATACTCCTTTATCCTTCCCCTGCGGACGTTCTTCAATTCCATAATAAACTTAAGCTTTTCAGCATCAATGCCTTTGGGATCATAAATAAATCCGTTTGAATCAGACGAGGTCACCACCTTACCTCCGAGCTCGGTAACTTTCTCTGTTGCAAACTGCGCTACATTGCCTGAACCCGAAATGCAAACGATTTTTCCTTTCAGGGAAATACCCCGGGTTGCCAGCATCTCCTGCGCAAAATAAGTAACTCCGTAACCTGTTGCTTCGGGACGAATAAGAGAACCTCCCCATTCTATACCTTTTCCGGTAAGAACTCCTGAAAATTCATTTTTTAATCTCTTATACTGACCGAAACAGATAACCGATCTCCCGGCCGCCAACTCCGATATCCCCTGCCGGAATATCAGTCTCTGGTCCGATATGGCGGAACAGTTCAGTCATAAAGCTCTGGCAGAATCTCATAACTTCATTATCTGATTTACCTTTCGGATCAAAATCGGAACCTCCTTTTCCTCCGCCCATCGGGAGCGTTGTAAGACTATTCTTAAAGACCTGCTCAAATGCAAGGAATTTTAGAATGCCGAGGTTTACTGAAGGGTGAAACCTGAGGCCTCCTTTATATGGGCCCGATAGCGCTGTTCATGCCAATCCTGAAACCGCGGTTGATCTGTACATCTCCTTTATCATCCAGCCATGGAACCCTGAAAATGATGGTCCGCTCAGGCTCAGCAATTCTTTCGAGGATCTTTGCGTATTTAAATTTTGGATTTTCTTCAATAAACGGGATTAAGGATTCGGAAACCTCCTGAACTGCCTGATGAAATTCATTTTCACCCGGATTTTTGGCTTTTATCATTGCCATGAATTGCTGTACTCTTGGATCCATATTATAAATATTTGTTTTTTAAAGAAAGATAAAATTATTAAAAAGGCTGATTGAGAGGTAAAAATATTGGTAAAGATTTTTTATTTCTCAGAGCTCACTGACCTGCCTTCCGCCTGCCTGCCGGTAGGCAGGGCAGGCAGGGTAGGCGCAGAGATCACAGAGACTCTGTGTTCTCGCTGTCTTCTCTGAGATCCTCTGTGTAACCCAAAAGGTGACTAACTAAACGACCCTGTAAATATTTCCCGGATAAAATTTAACCAAGTCCCTTGAACTCCATCTGCAGAAGTATTGAAGAAAGTTTATGAACAGGAAAATCAAGAGATCTGCTTATTGCATCGATATTCAGCTCATTTTCTTTTGACAGTAACTCGAAAATCAGCTTTTCGTTATCATCGAGTTCTGAGAACAATGATCTTTGAACTGCCTGAACCGATTTTTCCGATTTCCAGCCAAGAAAGTATTCGATATCATCCGGACATTCAACAAGAGCTGCCTTATTGGTCTTTATCAGATTGTTGCAGCCGGCTGACCATTGATCCTCAGGTCTTCCGGGAACGGCAAAAACATCCCGGTTATACGAAGCTGCTATATCAGCTGTGATCAGTGCCCCACCTTTGATACCTGATTCGACAACAATGACCGCATCAGATAATCCAGCAATAATCCTGTTCCTTTTCAGGAAATTGTTCCTTTCCGGCAGTGTATCCGACATGAAATCAGTCAGAAGTCCACCTTTTTTAAGAATC
Organism: uncultured Bacteroidales bacterium; assembly: GCA_963831935.1. Classification (GTDB taxonomy): domain Bacteria; phylum Bacteroidota; class Bacteroidia; order Bacteroidales; family VadinHA17; genus LD21. The sequence continues at coordinate 197,919 of CAWHSH010000015.1, read as the reverse complement.
TGGCCTGCTGTTGATCTATGAATGGCAGGATACATGGTTTTCAGGCCATGACCAAGCACTCCAATTGTCGACAGATTATTTGAAAGGGCAGCTTTGTGCGCTGCGACATCTATACCATATGCTAATCCACTGACAATAATCAATTCAGGATGACCTGCAGCGAGCCCTCCTATTATTTTGTCGCACATTTCTTTCCCCCTGATGGTGGCGCTTCTTGTACCAACAACACCCAGGATTTTTGCAGCATCAAGATCGCAGGTACCTTTGAAAAAAAATACTACAGGCGAATCATCACACTGACGCAGCCGGAACGGATAATCATTGTCGAGGTAAAAGAAATGTCCTGATATTGTTTTTGGTCACATACTCCGCTTCCTTTTCAGCAATATCAAGATAAGAACGGTCACTGATATACTTCGCCAAACCTGATCCTATTCCCTTGATCCTGATCAGATTATTGTACGATTCGTGAAAAACCGCTTCAACACTCCCAAAGTACGAAACAAGCTTACGGGCATTGATATCACCAATACCCGGAATTAAACCTAATGCAATTTTATGTTTCAGCGAGACTTCTGACATAGCACCGGAAATTGAGACATACCAAATATACGAAAACCCCCCGACCCCCCCAAGGGGGGGCCAATATTTTTAAAAATGAATATTTGGTATTCTTTATTTATAATTACTCACCCTCATTTACCCCCCTTCAGCGGGGCAGGGGGGCTGAATCCCCCTTTAGACCTGCCCTGACCGAAGCGTTAGGGGATTTAGGGGTGAGTACATGGAATTCTATATCACTCCCATATCCAGCATTGAATTTGCCACCTTAAGGAATCCGGCAATATTTGCACCCTTTACGTAGTCAATATATCCGTCAGAACGTTTACCGTGTTTAACGCACTGTTCGTGAATATTTGACATTATTTCATGAAGCCTGCCATCAACCTCCTGGCTGTTCCATCTCATCTTCATTGAGTTCTGAGTCATTTCAAGTCCCGATGTGGCAACTCCGCCAGCATTTACAGCTTTGCCCGGGGCAAACAGAATGTTACGTTTATTGAATTCTTCAACAGCTTCCGGCGTACATCCCATATTTGATAGTTCAGCAACAAGTTTAACGCCGTTGCTGATCAGGGTTTTGGCATCCTCTCCATTGAGTCTCATTCTGAGTGGCGCATGGTAATGCTATATCAACCTTGACCTCCCAGGGGCGTTTGCCTTCGTGAAATTCAACACCTTCAAAGACATAAGAATATGGTTTGACTATATCCTGGTTGGATGCTCTCAGTTCGAGCATATAGTCAATCTTCTTCCCGGAAATCCCGTCAGGATCATAGACATATCCGTCAGGACCTGAAATTGTAACAACTTTTGCACCAAGTTCAGTTGCTTTGAGAGCAGCGCCCCATGCCACATTTCCAAATCCTGAAACAGAGATAGTTTTGCCTTTCAGGGTTTCATTTATGGTTTTAAGCATTTCCTGTGCAAAATAAATTCCGCCGAAACCTGTTGCTTCAGGTCTGATCAGTGAGCCGCCCCAGTTGACTTCCTTTACCGGTAAGAACTCCTGTATGGTCTCCCTTAAGTCTCTTATACATTCCGTACAGAAATCCGATTTCCCTGCCTCCGACTCCGATATCACCTGCAGGTACATCGGTTTCAGGACCTATGTATTTCCACAAGCTCAAGCATAAAGGACTGGCAGAAACGCATCACCTCTGCATTGGATTTTCCCTTGGGATCGAAAGTCAGATCCGCCCTTAGCGCCTCCCATCGGAAGAGTTGTAAGTGCGTTCTTGAAGATCTGCTCAAATCCAAGGAATTTCAGTATCGAAAGATTAACACTGGGGTGGAAACGGAGACCTCCCTTATATGGGCCAATTGCATTGTTGAATTGAATCCGGTATCCAAGATTGACCTTAACATTACCATCATCATCAATCCATGGAACTTTAAACGCAACCACCCGGTCGGGTTCAACAATCCGTTCAATGATGTTCGCTGATTCAAACTGGGGATTCTCGTTGTAAGTTTCTTCTATCGATTCCAGTACTTCTCTCACGGCCTGTAAATATTCAACCTCTCCGGGATGCTTTTTCTCGAGGTTGTTCATGATCTTATCAACATTCATGGTAAAGATATTTTAAGTTAATAATTAATTTACTATTTTCCTTTTGCCATTTTTGTTAACCCCAAGATCCCACAGTAAGACTTGTTCCTAAGTAACATTTATAAAGCCCCCCTTGGGGGGTATGGGGGTGGATCAAGACTTTTTGTCACTCAATGAGGGTAAGCTTAAAGTCAATAAGCCCACAAAGGTGCTCTCTACGTTATTCATTAAAAATGATTTAACTCATGTTCTCACGTGTTTTCCCTTTAACCCTGGGAGCAAAAGAATTTAAAGAGGAAATTATTTTTTCTTTATCCTTGCGAGTGAGCGCACTTATATAAATCGGAGGATATTTTGCCACCCCGTTTTTTAGCCGCTGATATAAAGTAATGTTCTGTATCAGTCCGAAAAACTTCTTTTTCAAGGGTAAAACCGGTAAATGTCTTTTTATTTATTTCAACCGAATTCTTGTTGCCTTCAACAACTCCTGCTGAAAAATATCTGAAAATTATTTCGTTACCTTCATCTGAATAAAATACATATTGATATTTGAGAACAACAGGAAAGAAAATAATAAATAAAAAACATGCAGAGAAAAATATAGTCCAGGCTACCGAATTTATCCCCAGCAACGGAAATTTGATAACCCTGGCAGCATATGCCAGAATAAGATATGTTATAAAAAGTATTATAGCCGTACGGGCTCTGAGCTTTAAATTTACTATTGACTTGCTGTTGTTCAGGGTCATGATCGATGTTTTATGTAAAATTAATCTTTTTTTGCTTCCTGCCTCCTGTCACTACCAACCCCCTGAAGGGAACTTAAAATGCCACCCTGATCTGTGACCCCCTTTTGTAGGGACGGGGGCAAAATCTATCGTTTTGTTCTGAAAAAACCGGTTACCAGTTCACCACACTCCCTTGCAAGAATTCCGGGTATGACTGTTGTTTTAGGATGCAGCAAATTACCTTTTATCAGGGTGTAGCCTTTCTTTTCATCATCAGCCCCATAAATAAGTTTGCCGGCCTGGCTCCATCCGATGGCTCCTGCACACATGGCACAGGGCTCGAGGGTTACATAAATGCTGCAATCGCTAAGATATTTGCCTCCGAGCCAGCTTGCAGCAGCTGTAATAGCCTGCATTTCAGCATGCGCCGTCGGATCGTTCAATGTTTCGGTAAGATTATGCGCCCTGGCAATGATAATGCCGTCGCAGACTACCACAGCACCAACCGGTACCTCCTTTTTATCAAATGCTTTTTTTGCTTCAGCCAGTGCAGCCCGCATAAAATGTTCATACGTAATTTCTGCCATGGGTAACAGATATGTTCTAAAATTAGGAAGAATTCCTGAATAATTTGAATGTGATCCAAAAAGCATTTTAAAAGAGATAAACACCCCTCTCCCGCTTTGCGGGATCTCCCCTAAAGGGGCGAATAATTCAGTAAATATTTACTGGATAGGGGCTGTCGAAAAAGCTTGTATCTACCCCCCAACCCCCCATGGGGGGCTTTATAAACATCAATAGATCAATAAGTCCCCCTTGGGAGATTTAGGGGTAGAAACATAAAAAGTGACTTTTTCGACGGCCCCACATAGGGAGTCTTTAAAGCCTGGGGTAAAAAAGAAAGGGTGTTAACCTGGCAGGAGAGTACTTCAATTTTTTCTATTTTTGTTGGAACTTAAAAGAAAATGTATGTACAGAACGAATACATGCGGAGAGCTTGATATTAATTCAGCAGGAAAGGAAGTCATCCTGTGTGGTTGGGTACATAAGTCAAGAGACCTGGGAGGAATGACATTTGTGGATCTCCGCGACCGGTACGGGATTACTCAGCTCGTATTCAATATGGAAGTGAACAGCGGGCTCTGCGAAAAAGCAAGAAAACTGGGTCGTGAATTTGTAATTCAGACGAAAGGCAGAGTAAGAGAACGCAGCAATAAGAATCCCAGGATACCTACCGGGGAGATTGAAATAGATGTAACTGAACTTAATATACTTAACCGCAGCGAAATACCTCCTTTTACAATTGAAGACGAGACTGACGGCGGAGAGGAATTAAGGATGAAATACCGCTATCTCGACCTCAGGAGAAATATTGTAAAAAATAACATGATCCTTCGCCATAAGGTTGCAAGAGAAGTCCGTAAATATATGGACTCTATTGGTTTTATCGAAATTGAAACACCAGTTCTGATCAAGTCGACTCCCGAAGGAGCACGTGATTACGTGGTACCATCAAGAATGCAACCTGGAACATTTTACGCTCTTCCTCAATCACCCCAGACCCTCAAGCAGCTTCTTATGGTGGCAGGGTTTGACAGGTATTTTCAAATAGTGAAATGCTTCAGGGACGAGGACCTCAGGGCTGACAGGCAGCCTGAATTTTCACAGATCGACTGCGAAATGTCGTTTGTTGAAAGAGATGATATCCTTGACACTTTCGAGGGACTGGCAAAATATCTATTCAGTCAGATCAAAAGCATTGATTTCAAAGAGCCTTTTTTAAGATTATCCTATAAGGAAGCAATTGAGAATTACGGAAGTGACAAGCCTGACCTCCGCTTTGAAATGAAAATAACCGATCTGACAAATGTAGTCATGGGACATGGTTTTACAGTTTTTGATGGTGCCGGATACGTTGGAGGAATATGTGCCGGAGGATGTTCGGAATTCTCTCGAAAACAGCTGGATGAGCTGACAGAATTTGTAAAGAAACCTCAGATAGGCGCAAAGGGACTTGTTTACCTGAAATATAGTACCGACGGGTCGTTGAAATCTTCAGCAGATAAGTTCTATTCATCTGAAGAGCTTAAAAAATGGACCAGTGCAACAAATGCAAAACCGGGCGATCTGGTATTGATACTTGCCGGAGACCGCATCAAAACACTTACTGCACTTTCGGAACTACGACTCGAGATGGGGAACAGGCTGAATATGAGACCTAAAAATAAATTTGTTCCCCTCTGGGTGATCGACTTCCCGCTTCTCGAATGGGATAATGAAACCTCCCGGTTTTATGCTATGCATCATCCTTTCACTTCTCCCAGGCCCGAAGATATTCATCTGATGGAAACAGACCCGGGCATAGTGAGAGCCAATGCATATGACCTTGTGATCAATGGCACCGAAATAGGAGGAGGCTCAGTGCGGATCCATGATGCCTCCCTGCAAAGGCTTATGTTCAAAGTCCTGGGATTTACTGAAGAAGAGGCTAATGAACAGTTTGGATTTCTGCTTAATGCTTTTAAATATGGCGCTCCACCTCATGGTGGTATTGCATTTGGTTTCGACCGTTGGGTAGCAATGTTCGGAGGACAGGATTCAATCCGCGATTTTATCGCTTTCCCGAAGAATAATTCAGGACGTGATGTAATGCTCGATACTCCTTCCGAAATATCAGATAAGCAGCTGAATGAACTGAATCTGTCAATTAAGAAAAAATAAGATAGCTGGCTCAGGCCTTTTAATTATCGCGGGCTCCTTTTAAATTTATCAGAATTACTCCGTTTGCTCCTCTTGAACCGTATATAGAGGCAGATGATCCCTTTAGAACCTGGATTGATTTAACCATAAAAGGTTGAATATCATCTATTGTTGTGACAGTCTGCCCATCGACAACGAAGAGAGGTTGGGTACTAAGTGTCATCGAGTTTACGCCCTGAATTTGAATACTAGTTCCATTCACCTGAACTCCTGGAAGTTCCCCGCGTATCATATCATAAATATTTCGATAAGAAGCATATTTTGATTCCCTGGTGTCAAGTTTGTTTACAGGAGTGGTAAGGTCTCTCTTCTTTACCTTGCCGTAGCCGATATCAACAAGTTCCTCGTCGGGATCAAGCTTTTCATTTACCTGGTTCGGGACGGATCCTTCAAATGTGAAATTAATCCTGTGCCTCCCGTTTATTTCCTCTTCAACCACTCCATTTGTAAAAGTAAAAATGCCGATCTTTTTAGTTTCGGGCTTCACCTTTATTTTATAATATCCCTTCTGGTCAGTAGTGGCATTTGTTTTCTTGCCATCAATCATAATTATGGCGTTGGCTATTGATGCATGTGTCTGATCGACAACAAAACCCGTTATGGTTATTTTCTTATTGTTCGGTTGTGCATACCCGGTGCTGAAGGAAAAAATACCAATCAGGAGACAGATAATGACATTTGTTTTCATATGATTTGATCTTAATTTTACCTGCAAGTTAAATTTAGTGTAGATAATTTCCAATTTTAAAAATGTTTTGGGAATAGTTACCTGTCCATTCCGGTTATAAGATTTATAAGAATCACCCCGTTGGAACCTCTTGCACCATAAATTGAAGCAGCCGATCCCTTTAAGACCTCAATTGACTTTACCATCTGCGGCTGTATATTATCTATTGTAATAACCGGAACTCCATCCACGATGAATAAAGGTTCCGTACTCCCGTATAACGTTGTTGCTCCCCTTATCATTATACTGTTCCCGTTAACATGAACACCGGGAACTTCACCCCTTATCATTTCATATATGGTGGAATAGGAAGCATATTTTGGGTTGGACCCATCGATTTTCCCGACCGAAGCTGTAACTGACTTCCGCTTTACTACTGTATAACCAATATCAATTGGTTCATCGCCGGGATCGATCTCCGCAACTTTTCTGATCGGGAACGGATCCTCTGAATTTGAAATCGATCCTTCTCCTTCCGCCAATGAGTTCTTCAATAATTCCATCAGTGAATGTAAAAACTCCGATCTTATTATCCCCCTGGCTTGCCTTTATTTTATAAAATCCTTTTCTGTCAGTGGCAGTATTGGTTTTTTCTCCATCAACCAAAATGATTGCATTGGCAACTGAGGCACCTGTTTCATCCGTCACATATCCCGTTATAGTGATCTTTTTACCGGATTTTTGTCCGGATAACCCGTTAAAAGAGACTAATACAAGGAAAATGCCTAAAAATATTCTGACTCTCATATTTATGGTACTAAACTATTGCATAAAAAAGAATTATTCAAAAGAAACTTAAACGATATTCCCGATCAATGTTGCCGAAGTGCATCTCTCTATCAGAACATTTACATACTCCCCCTTTTTATGATCATTACACGGAAAGACAACAACTTTATTCTGAGATGTACGACCGGACAAATGATCCTGAGATCTTTTTGAGAAGTCCTCAATTAATACCTCAAATATCCTGCCAGGATCCAGTTTCTTGGATCTGGCGGAGAGTTTATTCTGAAAAGCGATTATTTCTTTGAGCCTCCTTGCCTTTATCTCTTCCGGCACATCATCTTTGAATTTCCTTGCAGCTTTTGTTCCTGGTCTTTCGCTATATTTGAACATATAAGCAAAATCAAATCCGGCCCACTCCATCAGGGAAAGCGTTTCCTGATGGTCTTCTTCAGTTTCCGTGCAAAATCCTGTTATAATGTCAGTCGATATTGAGCAATCAGAAATAATTGAACGGATGGCCTTTATGCGGTCAATGTACCATTCACGGGTATATTCCCTGTTCATCAGCTTCAGGATCCTGGTGCTTCCGCTTTGCGCAGGGAGATGTATATGCCTGCAAATATTGTCATGTTTTGAAATCGTCTCAAGAAGTTTATCCGATATATCTTTCGGATGTGATGTAGAAAACCGGACCCTGAGAAGTGGATCCACAAGTGCCACTTTTTCAAGAAGTTCAGGGAAATCTATGTTGTTTTCGTCCTTCTGATACCCATATGAGTCTACATTTTGCCCCAGAAGCGTTACTTCCCTGTAACCATTTTCCCGGAGCATAATAACTTCGTTCAGAATTGAATCGGGGTCACGGCTCCTTTCACCTCCGCGAACATACGGAACAACACAATAGGAGCACATATTGTTGCATCCCCTCATTATGGAAACAAACGAAGTGACTCCATTCTTATCCATCCTCACAGGTGAGATATCGGCGTAAGTTTCCTCCCTCGACAACAGGACATTGACGGCTTTGTGACCTGATACTGCCTCAGCAATTAAAGAAGGCAGTTTCCGGTAGCTATCCGGCCCTGCTACCATATCAACAATATGTTCTTTTTCAATCACCCTTTCTTTAAGCCTTTCAGCCATACAGCCAATAAGCCCGATAATTTTCCCCGGGTCCTTCCTTTTCAAATGACTTATTGACTTAAGCCGGCCCCATATGCGCTGCTCGGCATTTTCACGGATGGAGCAGGTATTGATCAGAATAAGCTCTGCTTCATTTATATCAACAGTATGTTCATAACCCTGCTTCGAAAGTACTGAAACAACAATCTCACTGTCAGCAACATTCATCTGACAACCATAGGTTTCGATATATACTTTTTTGGTCATTATGATAATTTAGCATAAGGCATCAGGCAGAAGTTGGAAACTCCCCCTTTGAAGGGGGCAGGGGGATGTTTCTTCCACCCTCTTCAAGGGGAATTAAACTGTTTTCAGCCATCAGCCTCCAGTCCGCCGTCTTCTAGTCTCTCCGGTCTTCCGTCTCTCGGTCTTCCGTCTTCTATCTAATTCCTCGACAAAAGTACATACTATGAATGACGTATTAAAGAAATATTTAATTTTGCATAGTTAATTTAAATTAATAACTGTATGTCAGGTCATAATAAATGGTCAACTATTAAAAGGAAGAAAGGCGCAAATGATGCTAAAAGAGGGAAGAAATTCACCAAAATCATCAAGGAGATCATTATTGCTGCCAAGGAGGGTGGAGGTGATCCTGATACCAATTCAAGGCTCAGGCTGGCAATACAGAATGCTAAAGGGGCCAATATGCCCAAGGATAATATAGAAAGAGCTATTAAAAAAGCAGTTGGCTCTGACGCTGATCATTATGTCGAGACTTCATTTGAAGGATATGGTCCTCATGGAGTGGCAATATTTGCCGAATGCCTTACTGACAATAACAACAGGACGGTTGCTTCTATCCGATCTGCATTTAATAAGCATGGAGGAAAACTTGGGACGAACGGGTCGCTGAGTTCACTCTTTGAAAGAAAGGGGATATTTACGATAAGGAATGAAGGCTTTAATCCTGATGATGTTGAGCTTGAACTGATTGATGCTGGAGCTGAGGATATTGAGGTCGACAACGATATTCTCACAGTTACCTGTGCGAAGGAAGATTTTGGAAGTCTTAACAGGAAGCTGAATGAGCTTGGAATTGAACCTGAAGAAGCAGGTCTGAAAAGGATACCAAACAATACAAAAACCCTTGATCTTGAATCGGCAAAGAAGGTAATGCGGTTCATTGAGTCGCTTGAGGATGATGATGATATTCAGAATGTTTATCATAACCTGGAGATCACCGATGAACTGGCAGAAGAACTTGGTTAATATCATGGTTAAATGCTGAAAAGAACAATTTCCTTCTTCATATTGCTGTCTGCACTGCAAGTTCCCTCTCTGGCTCAATATACACAAGGTACATCCGACCTTATGCACAGGAATGATGTGAACTCCCGTATGGGTAAACTTATCATTGAACAGGATCCACGGTTAGATACCCTTATCAGCAGGTATATTCTTTATAACCGGAAGCTTAATGGGATGGAAGGCTTCAGGATCCAGATCTTTAACAGCTCTGAAAAAAATGCAAGGGAAACATCAGGAAAAGTCAGAGCAGAATTTATGAGCAAATTCCCTGATATAATTTCATATGCATCTTTTGACAGACCTGGTTATTACAAAATCCGGGTCGGTGATTACCGGACCAGGATAGAGGGTACAAAATATCTGTTAATGGTGCGGAAGGTTTTTCCGGACGCTTACCTTGTGCCGGATGTAATAAACTTTCCGGATCTGAATAAAAAATAACTATGAGCGATAATATAAAGCATGAATGCGGTGTTGCAATGTTGAGATTGCGAAAACCGCTGGAATACTATTTTAAAAAGTATGGTACATGGTACTGGGGCCTCCAGAAAATGTACCTGATGATGGAGAAGCAGCATAACAGGGGTCAGGATGGAGCAGGTATTGCAGGAATAAAACTGAATGTTCAACCCGGTAACAGATATATCTTCCGCCAGAGATCAAACAAGGCAAATCCGATAAAGGAAATCTTCGGAACAATTTATGATGACATCGACAATATAAACCGGTCGCATAAACAGGAAACAAGAGATCCTGAATTCATTAAGAAGAATGTTCCGTTCGTATGCGATATTTACCTTGGTCATCTACGCTACGGCACCTACGGAAGTTATAACATTGACTATGTCCATCCCGTCAGCCGCGAAAATAACTGGAAGTCACGAAACCTTGTTATGGCAGGGAACTTTAACCTGACCAATGTAGGAGAGATATTCAAGAGCCTTGTCGAACTGGGCCAGACCCCTGTCGATTACTCCGATACAGTGACTATTCTTGAAAATATAGGCCACCGTCTTGATGAGGAAAATGAAAGACTTTTCAGGATGTTCAAGAATGAGGGTTATTCAAAAAAGGAAATTACACCGCTCATTGAAAAAAATCTTGATGTTGCATCGGTCCTGAGAAAAGCAAGCAGGAACTGGGATGGAGGATATACAATGGCAGGTATGATAGGTCATGGCGATGCATTCGTTATGAGGGATCCGGCTGGTATCAGGCCTGCGTTTTATTATATTGATGATGAAGTTGTTGTGGTAGCTTCAGAACGTCCTGTAATTCAGACAATCTTTAATGTCCGGACCGATAATGTCAATGAGCTTCCTCCATCCAGCGCAATTATAATTAAAGTCTCAGGAGATGCTAACAATAGAGAAGATCAGGGATGAGGCTGAACTCCGAAAATGCTCTTTTGAAAGGATATATTTTTCACGGGGTACTGACAAGACAATTTACAGTGAAAGGAAAAAACTGGGAGAGCTTCTTACCCATCCTGTCCTTGAAAGCAGTAAACTACGATATTGAAAATACGGTTTTTTCCTATATACCGAATACTGCCGAAAGTGCATTCTATGGCCTGATAAAGGGAGTTGAGGACTATATCAACCAGTCCAAGATGGACACAATTATAAAACGACGGGGAACACTTACAAGGGAGGCGCTTGAAAAGATCATCAGCCAGAGGCCGAGGGTTGAGAAGATTGCAGTTAAGGACGCCAAACTGAGGACATTTATTACAGAAGATGCCGGCAGGGATGACCTTGTCGGACATGTGTACGATGTCACCTATGGTGTTATCCGCAGGGGAATAGACAACCTTGTTGTTATCGATGATTCAATTGTCAGTGGTACTACACTCAAAATGAGTATAATAAGGATTCTTGACAAGCTTGATCCGAAAGAAGATTGTTATAGTTTCATCATCGCCTCAGCTGAGGTATCCCGATTGTTATGGGATAGACATGGCAAAACTGGGTGATCTTATTGCATTTAAAGCTGCTGTTGAGCTTGTTAAGGAAAGCGGAAATAATGGACTGATACAAGAAAATATATGAAGAAGCTAAAGAGGAGATCCTCAAACCTGTTAATGAAATAAGAAACCTTGTAAGGGAGATATATAAGCCTTTTAGTCCGGAAATCATATCTGCAAAAATTTCCTCTTTGCTTAAAACTGAAGATATAAAGGCAGAAGTGAAAATTGTATTCCAGTCGATTGAAGGTTTGCATGAAGCCTGTCCCGGCCATACGGGCGACTGGTATTTTACAGGAAACTACCCTACTCCCGGGGGCAACAAAGTAGCCAATCAGTCATTCATTAATTACATTGAAGGCAAAAATGAAAGGGCCTACTGAGGTTCGTGTGAAAACCAGGTAATCAGAAAGTCTTTTTTGTAAGAGGCAAGATGCCTGTTAATCTTTTCGATGTAGATGTCCCTCAGTGTGATCATTATACCTGTTTCCTCCACATTCCCGAATTTATGATTTATAAAGGTTCCGAATGTCCGCATTGTAGGCGATAAACCCATATATGCATTGATAAGCGGAGGTATATTCTCATTCAGGTTCCTCACTTCCCTCGAAAAAATTTTGTAATTGTCCTTGTATCTCCACCCTTTGAAAAGCTTTCTCATTTCATCTTCATGGATATCAATATCAGCAGGTTCGATCGGTACTACAAGCTTATCCGGATCATCAAAATGCCTTTTCAGAAAATAAAGGATCATATTCCTTGCCCGCTGATTAAAGTGGGGGTACATTGTCACTTTGCCAAAAACGTATTTGAGATGATGATTATCAAGAACAATAGCTCCAAGACCATCCCAAAGATTATCAAGAGCAAAAAGACTTTTCCTGCCCATTGTACCTGACTGATAATCAGGATGTACAAAAGAACGGCCAAGTTCCATCAGATGAGGATAGTATTTTCTGAGGAATTTTTCTGAGAACCTGAAATAGGATGAGGAGGCAAGCTTTGTGACATCACATTTGATGCATCCTTTTTTAGGGAAATAGAAACGGTAACCTCCAATTATCTCCCTATTCTCAGGATCCCAAACAATAAATTGTTTTTGAGGATCTTCCTTATCAAGGTCAAATTCATCTATGTCAATTTCCTTCCCGGTACCTCCCCCGGCGTGACGAAAAGTCATTTCCCTGACCCTCCCGACTTCATGCATCAGTGCAGGTGAATTATTATTATCAAATATATAAACCTCATTATTCCCATTGTTGGTTGGCCTGAGGAGCTTGTCTTTTGTAAGTTCGGCAATCACCTGATCTTTAGGCAAAGGGTTCAACTATTGGTTTCATCCATTTATTTTTGTCGTGCAAATTTCAGAATATTTCCCTGAAAAAGTCGGGGAAATTCATTTATTTTTTATTCCGGCTTTGTCGAAGCAGTATATGACTTCAGTTCATATGATTTTTCTTTTACCCAAGAAGCCCACTCAAGAGGTGTTTTTGAATGATCAAAAGTCTGCCATGGAATTGGCTTACCAAAGACAAGATTGATCTCCTTCCCTTTCTGCCTGAACATTTCATCGGCGAGGTATAGCATTTCAATATTTGCCTTTATACCAAGAAAATTCCTGATGTTTGAAAGATTGTAAAAGAAATCTGAATTCCTGCCTGAAAAAAAAGCCGGCACAATATCCCTTTTATGCTGTACAGCTTTGGAAATAAAGCTCTTATGCCATTTAAGATCGCTAATGATCCCTCTTTTCTTTCTTGAACATAATCCTGCCGGAAAATAAAGAATCTGGCAATCTGAGACATATGCATCCTCAATCATTCTTACTGCCTCTTTCCCCTGCGAACCATGCTTGTTAATCGGTACAAATATTCCTGAAAGGTTTTTTATATTCATGAGAATATCATTCACCGGAAACTTCAGATCCCTGAAATATTTTGACAGTTCAGAAATAAAAACCAGTCCGTCAAGACCTCCAAGAGGATGATTTGAAACAAAAAAATATCGCCCTTCCCTTGGGATATTCTCCCTGCAATATACGTTGTACTTTATATTGAAATATTTCAATCCGGCTTCTATAAATTCAGCATCTCTCAGATGACCCTCCTTCGCGAGGAATTCATTTAGTTCATCCTGATGCACAATCCTTTTCAGATACCTGATGAGAAATCCCGGAACAGCCTTTTTTAAAGCGGGATTTTTTGAGTACAAAACCTGTTCAACATCGATCCTCAGAACACTGCCATTTTCGGGAGATTCGGTCATATACAAGGGTCATTTTTACAAATAAGTTAGCAAAAATACCAAAAAAATGAATATCGGCCTCATCCCCCAGCCCCTTCTCCCTTCGCCTTCGCGTAGCCGCTTCGGCGGAGCAAGGCAGGGGAGAAGGGGTGTAAAAGGTTTGTATTTGAGGATTTAGCCCCTCTCTCTTGGGAGAGGGGTTGGGGTGAGGTCGACTATCAAATAGAGGCTGGGGCCTGCCTGCCGGTAGGCAGGGTAGGCAGGGATGAGGCCGATATTTAGTTTTTTTTCTTGATGCCATACCCCCGTAATGGCCATTAAATGGGCTGTTAAAACATTAATTGTCTAAAAAGTTATCAACAATAATTAAAAAAAGGTGGAGTAAAGTGGGGGAAAGTGGATAATTTTTTCTTATTTTAGCGTTTTATTGTCAAAAAAAGAGTATGGCCACATTCATAGGCGATTACGCATGCAAAGTGGATGTCAAAGGCAGAATAATCCTCCCGATGGCATTCAAGAAGCAAATGCCCGCCGGTGCACCGGATCATTTCGTGGTCAGGAAAGATATTTTTGAAAACTGCCTTGTGCTTTATGCTATCGATGACTGGAACAGGCAGCTGGAGAAGATAAGAAAAAGAATAAATCCCTATAACCGTGAGCATAATATGTTCCTGAGAAACTTTTTCAAGGGAACTGCTGAACTCTCGCTTGACAATAATAACCGCATGCTGATACCAAAAAGATTGCTTGATCTGATTAGTGCAGAAAGGGATGTGGTACTGGCAGGGCAGGATGGCAGAATCGAGATTTGGGCAGCATCAGTTTATGAGACAATTGAAATGCCTGCTGAAGATTTTGCCAACCTGGCTGAAAAGCTGATGGGCGGAAGCATTAATGAGCCTTTAGAATAATGTTTTACCATGTACCTGCATTGCTGGATGAAAGTATTACGAGGTCTGAATATCCGGCCTGATGGGATATATGTCGATGTTACTTTCGGAGGAGGAGGTCATTCAATGGAAATACTGAAAAGGCTGAAAACCGGAAAGCTGATTGCCTTCGACCAGGATGAAGATGCACTGAAGAATGTACCGGATGACAAAAGAATCATCTTTCTTAATCAGAATTTCAGATTCCTGAGGAATAACCTGAAGTTTAACGGCATCACATCGATAGACGGCCTAATCGCTGACCTTGGTGTTTCTTTCCATCAGTTTGATGAGCCTGAAAGAGGATTTACGTTCCGTCAGGATGTTCCACTTGACATGAGAATGAATAAAAGAGGTTCTGTTACTGCTGCCACCCTTCTGAAAACACTGGACGAACAGGCCCTGGCCAAAATACTTTACGATTTTGGTGAACTTGTCAATTCCAGGCGGATCGCCAGGGAAATAGTCGCTGCCAGAGCTGTAAAACCTCTGATGACCGTAAATGATATTATAAATGCAATCGGGAAACTGGCACCTCCGAGGCTGGAGCATAAGTTCTATGCCAGGGTATTCCAGGCTTTAAGGATCGCTGTCAATCACGAAATAGATTACCTGAAGGAGATGCTCGAACAGGCACTTGATGTATTGAAAAAAGACGGAAGACTGGTCGTCATAACCTACCACTCGCTTGAAGACAGGATTGTGAAAAACTTTATGAAGACAGGCAATTTTGAAGGAGAGGAGAAAAAGGATTTTTATGGAAATCTTATCACCCCTTTCAGAATAATCAACAAGAAAGGAACAATTCCTGATGAAAGGGAGATTGAGGATAATAAAAGGGCAAGAAGCGCCAGGTTGAGAATTGCTGAAAAAATATAAAAATGGCTGAAGCTGAAAATAAGGAAGGGAAGAACAAGCAGGGCAAATCAGGCAGTTTTATGAAAGAACTGCTCAGTGGCAGCATGGTATCAGATAAAATAGTCCTGAAAAACCTCTGGTACTTTATTCTCCTTACGATTCTGGGAGCTATCTACATCGGCAACAGGTTTCATGCCGAAAAGATAACACGTGAAACTGCCAGGCTTACCAGGGAGGTAAGGGACCTGAAGGCTGAATCGCTCTCAACATCAGCCAACCTGATGTACATAAGCAAACAATCGGAAGTTTACAGGATGGTACAGGGAGATGGGATTGGAACTTGAAGAACTCAAGACTCCCCCATATAAACTGATAGTCGATAAAAAATAAAAGAGATGGCAGCCAGGGATGAAATAGTATGGAGAAGCGCAGTAGTGTATTTTGTAATTGTTTTTATTGCAATTGCACTTCTTGTCCGCATTCTGTTCCTGCAGTATTTTCAAAGAGGGAAATGGTCGGCAATGAGCGAGAAATATGTTTACAAAACCGCTGAGATGCAGGCCAACCGTGGTGATATTCTTGCTTACGACGGCCGTCTGCTTGCAAGTTCCGTTCCCTATTACTCAATCTATATGGATACCCGGAGTACCGGTATGACAGCTTCCACATGGTCAAACGGTATAAACGGTTTATCAGAAGGTCTTTCGAGGCTTGTAGGAATCAGACCGGCTTCGGGATGGAGGTCATCTGATAACAGAGGCAAGAAGCAGAGGTGACAGGTATCTGCTGATTCAGAGGAAAGTCGATTATGCAACCCTGAAAAAGCTGAGGGAGTTACCGATCTTCAGGGAAGGGCAGTATAAAGGTGGCCTGGTAGTACAGCCGGAGAATAGAAGGATTCGGCCTCACAGTGAATTGGCTGCCAGAACAATAGGTTACCTGAACCTTGGCGATGAGGGTACAACTGTAGGGCTTGAGGGATCATTCAATAAGGACCTTGCCGGAAAGAACGGAGTAGTCGTAAAACAACGTCTTACAGGTGGCGACTGGATACCTGTTAATGAGAGCGAAAGTGTTGAAGCAAAGGACGGGAATGATATAGTTACCACTCTGGATGTTGATCTTCAGGATGTTGCATCAAGCGCCCTGGAAAACCAGCTTAGGAAACATAATGCCCATCACGGCTGTGCTGTGCTCATGGAAGTGGCAACCGGAGATATCAGGGCAATAGCAAATCTTGAACAAAGCTCCGACGGAAACTACAGCGAAACATATAATTATGCCATCGGAGAAAGTACCGAACCCGGATCAACATTCAAACTCCCGGCACTTATGGCCGCCATCGAGGATGGCGTAATCGATACCGGCGATATCGTTGATACCGGCACAGGTAGCGTGAAATTCTATAATAAGGTTATACGCGACACAAGAGAGGAAGGCTATGGAAAGCTGACAGTCAAGCAGGTATTTGAAAAATCCTCAAATGTCGGCACATCAAAGATTCATATACGAGCATTACAAAGACAATCCCAGGGAATTTCGTAAACAGACTTTACGCGATGAAGCTCAATCAGAAGCTTGACCTGCAGATAAAGGGAGAGGGAGAACCGCTCATAAGATATCCCGGCGATAAATTCTGGTCAGGTCTTGTCCCTGCCAATGATGTCGCACGGTTATGAAGTGCAGCTTACTCCTTTACAGATACTTACCTTTTACAATGCTGTTGCCAATGACGGAAAAATGATGCGGCCAAGATTTGTAACGGAAATCCTTAGGAACGGATCGGTTGTGAAAAGCTTCAAACCGGTGTCATTATCAACTCAATTGCTTCAAGATCAACAATAAGAAAAGCAAAAAAAATGATGGAAGGAGTAGTTGAACACGGAACTGCGACCAACCTGAAAAATGCAAACTACAAGATCGCCGGTAAAACAGGAACTGCCCAGATTGCACGCGATAAGTATGGCTACAAGCAGGGACCAAGGATGTCATACCAGGCCTCTTTTGTTGGATATTTTCCGGCAGAAAATCCCCTTTATTCCTGCATCGTGGTAGTCAATGCTCCCTCAAACGGAGTTTATTACGGAAACATCGTTGCAGGTTCAGTGTTTAAAGAGATTTCAGATAAGGTTTATGCAACCACATTCTTCCGCGATTATAAAACAGAACATGAAAAGGGTGAACTGATAGCGGCTCCTGAAGCTGGTAACGGATACAGGCCTGATATCAACAAAGTTCTGGGCGATTTTGACGTGAGGTACAAAAGAACATCAAAAGAAGATTGGGTTGCTACCCGCGAGAGCGGCGATACTATCAGGCTTGTGGGAGTTAATCTGCAGAAGGGATTGGTTCCTGATGTAAGGGGCATGAGCCTCAGGGATGCAATCTACCTTCTTGAAAATTCAGGCCTCAGGGTTAAGTATTCCGGCAAAGGTACGGGTATTGAGGCAATCCCCTGAGCACGGAGCCAGGGTTTATGAGGGAAGCGTTGTTTCACTGGATATGAATATGTAACAGGACATGGCCGGAATTAATGAAATAATCAGAGGTGTAAAAATCAACTCAATAACCGGTAAATCTGATCCGGTCATTAAAAATATTGAGTTTGATTCCCGTAAGGTCGCAGCAGGTACCCTGTTTGTTGCTGTAAAAGGTACAAGAACCGACGGACATGATTTTATAAATAGTGCTATTGAATCGGGCGCTTCGGCAATTATCTGTGAAACACTTCCCGGGAAAAGAGATAAATCAGTCTGCTGGATAAAAACTGAAGACTCAGCTGAAGCTCTTGGAAAAGTCTCTTCAAACTTCTTTGGAATTCCATCTGCATCATTGAAACTGGTTGGAGTAACCGGTACAAACGGTAAAACCACAATAGCAACATTGCTTTACCGCATGTTTACAGCGCTCGGGTATAAATGCGGCCTGTTCTCCACGGTCTGTAATTATATCATTGATAAGGAACTCCCTGCCACTCACACAACTCCCGATCCTGTGCAGCTTAACAGAACCCTTGCCGAAATGGTTGAGGCAGAATGTCATTTTGCTTTTATGGAGGTGAGCTCACATGCAGCTGATCAGAAGCGTATTTCAGGACTGAAGTTTGCCGGAGGCATATTTACAAACCTCACACACGATCATCTCGATTATCATAAGACTTTCAGGAACTACCTGCTTGCAAAGAAAAGATTTTTCGATTCACTCCCTTCTGATGCGTTTGCCCTTGTAAATACCGATGATAAAAATGGAAAAGTGATGATTCAGAACAGTGCTGCCCGCAAATACACCTTTTCAGTGAAAAGCATGGCGGATTTCCGATGCAGCATTATTGAACAGGATTTTAATGGCATGGGGCTCAAAATACAGGGAGAAGAAGTGTGGACAAGGTTTATCGGTGATTTCAATGCTTCAAATCTGCTGGCAGTTTATGCTGCATCTGAGCTTCTGGGTGCCGGAAAGGAAAGAGATACTCACAGCTCTCAGCGATCTGCGCCCTGTGGCGGGAAGACTTGAATTAGTGGGAACCCCTGGAGGAATACGCGGGATAGTGGATTATGCACATACTCCCGATGCATTGCTGAATGTAATTGAAACTATCAACCATATCCGCAAGGAAGGGAATCAGCTGATTACCGTGGTTGGCGCAGGAGGCGACAGGGACCGCACAAAACGTCCCAAAATGGCAGCTATATGTGCAGAAGGAAGCTCAAAGGTTATACTGACTTCCGATAATCCAAGGACAGAAGATCCTGAAAAAATAATTGATGAGATGGAAGCAGGCATCACGTCTGATGTTCGAAATAAAGTCCTCAGGATTGCCAACAGAAGGGATGCGATAAAAACTGCAGTTATGCTGGCAAATGACGGGGATATAATACTTGTTGCCGGGAAAGGCCATGAGCCTTACCAGGAGATCAACGGCATAAAGCATCATTTCGACGACAGGGAGGAGCTGAAGGCTGCATTATTAATGAAACAATATAATTGAAAAATGCTTTATTATCTTTTCAGATATCTGAATGAGCTGAATGTCCCGGGAGCAGGGATGTTCAGCTTATATTTCATTCAGATCGGCCATGGCGGTTATCACTTCGCTGATCATCTCTCTTCTCATCGGTAAACGTATTATAAGATATCTGCAGATCAAACAGGTCGGTGAGGTCGTCAGGGAATCTTGGTCTTGAAGGACAATACCAGAAGAAGGGAACACCGTCAATGGGCGGAATTATTATTCTGGCTTCAATACTGGTCCCGGTATTGCTGTTTGCAAAACTCGACAATATCTATGTAATCCTTATGCTGCTGACCACCATCTGGCTGGGCTTCATAGGATTTCTCGACGATTATATCAAAGTTTTTAAAAAGAATAAAGAAGGACTGGCAGGCAGATTCAAAATCATGCAGGGCAGATTATTCTTGGACTGATAGTTGGTTTAACGCTTTTCTTCAGTAAGGACGTAATAATAATGGAGAAAGTCCCTATTTCTGATCTGACAGCACGTGAAAGAATAGAGCTTCTCGATCCGAACCAGCCCTATTCTGGCTGATGGCCAGGTATCGATGGAACGTAAATCGACCAAAACAACAATTCCGTTTATAAAGAACAATGAATTCAACTATGCCTGGCTGGTAGCATTCATTCCTGAAAAATACAGGCAATTGTTTACCTGGCTTGTTTTTGTTGTCATTGTAATCTTCATTGTAACTGCAGTATCCAACGGGGCAAATCTTACTGACGGTCTCGACGGACTGGCGACAGGAACCTCGTGCCATTATTGGGACGGCGCTTGGAATTCTTGCCTATGTATCAAGTAATGTTATATATGCCAATTACCTGAATATAATGTATATACCGCTCAGTGAGGAGCTGGTAATTTATGCAAGCGCGTTTATCGGGGCCACAATAGGATTTCTTTGGTATAATTCATACCCCGCACAGGTTTTTATGGGCGATACAGGTAGCCTTGCACTCGGCGGAATAATTGCTGTGTTTGCCATTATAATAAGGAAAGAACTTCTTATCCCGGTTCTTTGCGGAATATTTCTGGTCGAGAATCTGTCGGTCGTGTTGCAGGTTTCTCATTTCAAAAGGACCAAAAGAAAATATGGAGTGGGGCGCAGGATATTTCTGATGGCTCCCCTTCATCATCATTATCAGAAAAAAGGATTTCCGGAACCAAAAATTGTTACAAGGTTCTGGATTGTTGCAATAATACTTGCTGTGATAAGTATTGTTACCCTCAAGATCAGATAGTTGTATGAAAAAAATTGTAATACTCGGAGCAGGAGAAAGCGGGGCAGGTTCAGCAATACTTGCACAGAGGAAAGGCTTTGATGTTTTTGTTTCGGATAGGGGAGAAGTGAAGCAAAAATATCGTGAAATACTTGATAATAATAAAATCAGATGGGAGGAAGGAAAGCATACAGAAGAAGAAATTTTATCTGCCGATGAAGTAATTAAAAGTCCGGGTGTGAAAGAGGATGCCCCTGTAGTTATCAAGCTCAGGGAAAAAGGTATTCCGGTGATATCAGAAATTGAATTTGCAGGAAGATATGCTACAGGTAAAAAGATCTGTGTCACAGGAAGTAATGGTAAAACAACAGTTACAAATCTTATTTACCATATTCTGAAAAAAGCCGGAAAGAACGTTGCCATGACCGGTAATGTTGGAAACAGCTTTGCCATGGCAGTTGCTGAAGGTCAGTATGATTACTACGTAATTGAGCTAAGCAGTTTCCAGCTCGACGGTATGTATTCCTTCAAGGCTGATATTGCCATTCTGATGAATATCACCCCCGATCACCTCGACAGGTACGATTATATACTTCAGAATTACATAGATTCCAAATTCAGGGTAACCCGGAACCTGACAAAATCCGAATTTTTTATTTACTGGGCTGACGATCCGATTATTCAAAGCGAGCTGGCAAAAAAGAAATATGGTATGACACATCTTCCCTTTTCCGCAGAATTCAAAGGAGGGAATGGCAGCTTATATCGAAAACAATGACCTGATTATTGATTACCGCACTAAAACCAACCTTATGACCATTCATGATCTGGCATTAAAAGGCCGTCACAACATTTTCAATTCGATGGCAGCAGCAATTGCAGCTAAAGTTCTGACCATCCGTAAGGATGTAATCAGGGAAAGTCTGGCTGATTTTCAGGGAGTTGAGCACCGGTTGGAACCGGTAATCACTGTCTGCGGAATAAACTTCATAAACGATTCAAAAGGCACAAATGTCAATTCAACATGGTATGCCCTTGAATGCATGGAAACAGATGTTGTATGGATTGCAGGAGGAATAGACAAAGGGAACGATTACTCCGAACTGTTTACTGTGGTCAAACAGAAAGTAACTGCAATAGTTTGCCTCGGCAAGGATAACAGGAAGATCGTTGAAGCCTTCAAAGACAAAGTGCCGACAATAGTCGAGACCTCCTCGATGGAAGAAGCTGTCAGTTCGGCCTACTACCTGGCAAAAAAAGGTCAGACAGTTCTGTTATCTCCGGCCTGTGCAAGTTTTGACCTGTTCAACAACTATGAGGACAGGGGCCGTCAGTTTAAACAGGCAGTAAGAAACCTCTAATACAGTAAGAAATGCAAAAGGGCTGGCTTACAAAAACATTCAAGGGCGACAGGGTCATATGGGCACTTGTAGTCGTATTTATGATCTATTCATTGCTGGCTGTTTACAGCTCTTCTGTCAGTGTTGCCTATCTTAAGCATGGCGGAAATACAGCATATTTTCTCAGAAGCCAGTTTTTCATGCTGTTGCTCAGCCTGATAATTATTGTTGTTGTACACTACCTGCCCTACAGGATCTATTATTCAATGTCAGGGCTTATCCTTTTGTTTTCGATAGGCCTGCTCATACTCACCTTTGCTATCGGAGCAAGGGTGAATGAAGCTGTCAGGGCTATCGAGATCCCCGGAACCGGATTCCGGCTACAGACTTCAGATGTGGCCAAAGTTGCTCTTGTCCTTTATCTGGCAAGGGCACTTTCACAGTTTCAGGGTGAACTCAATAATTTCATGGTCGTCACAAAATATTTCATGTTCCCCGTTGCAGTGATCTGTGCACTTATAATGCCCGAAAACCTTTCGACAGCTTTGATGGTATTTGGTATATGCATGATAATAATGTTTATCGGACGGGTACCCTTCAAATTTCTCCTTGCATATGTCGGAATTGCAGTTGTCGGCGTCGTGATGTTCGCATTGGTGCTTAGTATGGTATCGAAACAGAACAGGGTTGAAGTCTGGAAAAACAGGGTCGAAAATTTTTTCTCAGGCAAGGAAGATCCGGATGCTGATTATCAGTCGAACCAGGCAAAAATTGCAATTTCAACAGGTGGGCTTATTCGGGAAAGCTCCCGGAAAAAGTACACAGAGGAATATGCTGCCACAGTCCAATTCCGATTTCATTTTTGCGATAATAATCGAAGAATACGGATTATTATTCGGAGCTATACCTCTGATACTTGCTTATATGATATTGCTCTTCAGGGGAATAACTATTGTAAAAAAATGCGAAACAGCCTTTCCTGCCTTTCTGGTCATGGGACTTATCGTAATGATAACGGTCCAGGCAATGCTTAACATGCTTGTTGCTGTCGGACTGTTCCCGGTAACCGGTCAGACACTGCCAATGGTAAGCTGGGGAAGGACCTCAGTGCTTGTAATCAGCTTTTCAATAGGAGCCATACTTAGCGTAAGCCGGGTTGTCAATGCAAGGATGAAGCAGGAAGAGCTTCCTGAAGAGGAAAAAATCGATGAAGGAGAAAAGATATATGGACCTGCAAAAGCATAAAAAGGTAATCATAAGCGGTGGGGGAACCGGGGGACACATATTCCCGGCAATTTCCATTGCCAATGCTTTGCGGAAAATTGACCCGGCCATCGAGATCCTTTTTGTTGGAGCTGAAGGAAGAATGGAGATGGAAAAAGTCCCGGCCGCAGGTTACAGGATTATTGGTCTGCCGGTTGCAGGGATCAGCCGGAAAAACATATTCAGGAATTTCTCAGTCCTGTTCAAACTCGTTAAAAGTCTGAGGATGGCAAAAAGGACAATTAAAGATTTCAATCCTGATGTGGTTGTTGGAGTAGGAGGTTATGCAAGCGGTCCGGTGCTGAGACAATCCGCAAAAATGGGAATACCTGTTATTATCCAGGAACAGAACAGTTATGCGGGAGTTACTAATAAGCTGCTTGCAAAGAAAGCATCAGTTATCTGCGTTGCTTATGATAGCATGGAAAAATATTTTCCTGGCAGAAAAAATAGTTAAAACCGGAAATCCCGTGCGCCAGAATTTTGAAAATCTGGAAAATATGAAAGATGAAGCACTCAAGTTTTTCAACCTCAGACCTGGTTTACCTGTTGTTCTTATCCTTGGAGGTTCACTTGGGGCCGGAAGTATTAATAAATGCCTGTCGGACAATATTAAGACAATGACAGAATCTGGCTGCCAGTGGCTGTGGCAGACGGGAAGACTGCTATTATCAAGAAATACAGGAAGTCAGTGCCCGTGATCATTCAGTGATAAGATCTCAATAAATGCATTCATCGACAGAATGGATCTATGCCTATTCCGCTGCAGACATTATTATTTCCAGGGCAGGAGCCGGAACAATCTCTGAATTGTGCCTTGTGGGAAAACCTGCAATCCTTGTGCCTTCTCCAAATGTTGCCGAAGATCACCAGACAAAAAATGCTCTTGCACTGGCCGGACAGGAACGCGGCTATCATGATACCAGATGAAAAGGTTGGAAAGATACTTGTCAGTGAAGCAATAAATCTTGTTTCGGACAGCTCAAAGAAAGCAAATGCTATCTGAAAATATCTTAAAGATGGCAGAACGGAATGCAGATATGCGAATTGCGGAAGAAGTACTTAAGCTTGCTCATAAATGACTGATTTAAAGAACATAGAAGGATTCTATTTTATCGGGATCGGCGGTATCGGAATGAGCGCTCTTGCTTTGTATTTTGCTGAGAAAGGCTTCACCATAGCAGGTTACGACAGATCGGAGACCAGCCATGACAAGGTTCCTTTCCGGGAAGGGATGTAATATCTCCTATGAGTGACAGTGCCAAAGTCATTCCCGGTTTCTTCAGGAATATTCCTGAAAAGAACAAAGTCCTTGTAGTATACACTCCTGCTATTCCATCTGAAAATCAAGATATTTTCATTCTTCAGGGATAATGGTTTCAGGATGTCTAAAAGATCAGAGATCCTGGGCGAAATCTCATCTCATACCGATACACTTGCGGTGGCAGGTACTCATGGCAAAACAACAGTATCGACCATGACAGCCCACCTGCTCAAACAATCGCATGTAGATTGCTCTGCTTTCCTTGGTGGGATTTCGAAGAACTACAACTCCAATCTTCTAACCGGGCATGGGCGTTACACCGTGATGGAAGCCGACGAATTCGACAGGTCATTTCACAGGCTTGATCCTCTTATGGCAGTAGTGACATCAGTCGATCCGGATCATCTTGATATTTATGGCGATCATCAGACTATGATTGATGCCTACAATATATTCTGTTCAAAGATCAGAAAAGGAGGCAAGTTATTTATAAACAGCAGGATAAAGAACCTTAATAAGAATTCCCGAAGGTGTCGTCGCATTCACCTATGGTACGGATGAGGATTCTGATTACAGATCATCCGGGAATAGAACGTCACTGCGATTATTACAGCTTCAATCTTCAAACACCGGATGAGCTGCTCAGAGATCTTCATTTTCCGTTCCCGGGAATTATAAATATTGAAAACCTTACGGCTGCTATTGCAGTTGCAATGAATTGCGGAGTTACTGAACAGGAGATAAGGAAAGCGATCATTCAATTTCAGGGAGTCAGGAGACGTTTTGACATCAGGATCAATCTTCCGGGGATTGCCTATGTTGATGACTATGCGCATCATCCTGAGGAGATCAGGGCATTCATAATTTCTGTAAGGGAATATTTCTCCGGAAGAAAGATCACCGGTATTTTTCAGCCTCACCTTTATTCAAGGACACGCGATCACGCTGAAGGTTTTGCAGCAATTCTCGATGAACTTGACGAAACAATTCTTCTCCCTGTTTATCCGGCACGTGAAAAACCAATTCCGGGAATCACTTCTGAAATTATTTACGAAAAGATGAAATCGGGAAGAAAGAGAATGATGAAAATGGAAGATATTCCTGATAAGCTGAATTTCAGGGAACTTGATGTACTGGTAACAATCGGTGCAGGCGACATTGACAGGCTTGTTGAACCGATTGAAGAGAAAATCAAAAAAAGTTACGGTATATGAACAGGTTTATAAAGATATTACTTCTTATGCCGACCTTATATCTTGTCGCAATACCTGTTTTTTATGCTCATTACTTCTATTCAAGACCATGCAGCCGGGATTAAAATCACAATTAGCGATTCGTCTCAGTATCATTTTGTTACAAAAAAGGATATTCAGAATACTATATACAGTAATAACGGCAGCATTCTTGGAAAGCCGGTAAAAGAGATCCGGGTTTCGGAAATTGAAAACACTATGAACAGATACCGGGAGCTCAAAGTAGCAGAGGCTTATATGTCAATTGACGGAACTCTTCATATTTATGCTGATCAGCGGACTCCGATAATGAGGGTAATGGCTGCAAACGGTGGCGATTATTATATCGATGTCGAAGGAGTTGTTATCAGAAGAAGAAACCTTTATACTCCCCGTCTTCATATTGTCGGAGGGCAATGTCAACATAAGCCAGGCAATGCTTAATGGTGTGAGTGTTCTTGACACCAGTATAAAGAATTCAATACTGAAAGATATTTATTACCTCGTAACCTATATTAAACGGTGACAAGCTTCTGGTCAGCTCAGATCGATCAGATTTTTGTCGACAGTGACGATGAAATAGATCTTATACCAAGGGTAGGAAACCATATTGTCCATCTCGGGACAACCGAAAACTATGAAGGAAAATTAAGGAACCTTAAGGCATTCTATGATAAGGTTCTTCCGGAAGTTGGCTGGAACAAATACTCCAGAATAAACCTGGCTTACAAGGACCAGATCGTATGCAAACGGAGATAAAGAAAAAAACCATATTTACGACAATGAACAGAAAGGAACAGTATGTAGCAGCAATCGACATCGGAACCACAAAAATTGTGGCAATTGTCGGTACCAGGAACGAGAATGGCAAAATTGAGATTCTCGGTCTTAGCAAAGCTCCTTCGAAAGGGGTGAAAAGGGGCGTGGTTCTCAATATTGAAGAGACTGTAAACGCCATTCAGACAACCGTTGAAGACGTCCAGAAAAGATCGGGTATCCAGTTTTCTGAGGTCTTTGTGGGAATAGCAGGTCAGCATATAAAAAGCCTGAAAACCCGTGGTTACATTATGCGGGAAGAATTTGAGGATGAGATAAAAAAAGAGGAGGTCTTCAAGCTCATTGAAGACATGTACAAGATTCATGTCGATATCGGAGAGGAGATTATACATGTAATCCCCCAGATCTTCATCATTGATAATGAAACCGGCATAAAGAGCCCTATCGGTATTTGCGGTCGAAGGCTGGAAGCCAATTTCCATATAGTGATAGGCCAGATTGCTGCGGCAAAAAATATCGAAAAATGCATCAGGAAGGCCGATCTGAGCTGCAAGGATATGATCCTGGAGCCCCTGGCATCCGCCGATGCTGTCCTCACAGATGACGAGAAGGAAGCAGGGGTTGTTCTTGTTGATATTGGCGGCGGAACGACCGACCTGGCAGTATATTATGATAACATTATAAGGCATACTGCAGTAATTCCGTTTGGGGGCAATGTGATCACAAAGGATATCAAGGAAGGATGTGCAATTCTTGACCGCCATGCAGAACAGCTCAAAATCCAGTATGGTTCAGCCCTTGGTGACATAGCTCCTGAAGACAAAGTTGTTTCTATCCCGGGCATCAGCGGCCGTGAACCAAAAGAGATTTCATTTAAGAGCCTGGCCTATATAATCCAGTCGAGGATGGAGGAAATCATTGATATTGTGAGTTTTGAGATCCAGAATTCAGGCTATGCCGATAAGCTTGCAGCCGGCATAGTAATCACAGGAGGAGGTGCAATGCTTAAACATCTGCCGCAGCTGATGAAATTCAAAACGGCCCTGGACGTCAGGATAGGCCTGCCAAACGAACACCTCGCAGGAACCGGGCGGAATGAAATCAACCAGCCGATGTTCGCAACAAGTGTTGGTCTCATAATGCGTGGATTTGATTATCTCGATACTTATAAAAAATCTTTCAATGCAGGCCGCAAGGAAGAATTCGTCAGGACAAGAAAACCTGTCGTTGAAAAAGTGGAGCAGGAAGCCGGCGCAGATATGATTGAGGAGAGCAGAAATCAGGGCAGGAAGAGGAAAAAGTATCTCTCACGGAGAGGATCAAAAAAATGATCTCAAATATGTTTGAAGTAGAAGATCAGAAGATAAATTAATTGCAAATATGGTTTGTTAGCATGAAAAATACTGTTCGTAAACAACTTAAAACTAACACTATGACAGACGATCTAATGAATTTTGATCTTCCGGTTGAAAGGTCATCAATAATAAAAGTTATCGGAATAGGCGGCGGTGGTAACAATGCGGTAAACCATATGTTTGAAAAAGGTATAAAGGATGTCAATTTTGTGATCTGCAATACCGACCATCAGGCGCTTGCAAAAAGTCCAGGTCCCGATAAAAGTCCAGATAGGTGAGTCAATAACCGAAGGCCGCGGAGCAGGCAGCAAGCCCGACGTCGGCCGTCAGGCTGCACTGGAAAACATCGAAGAGGTGATGGAAGCTATATCGGGCAATACAAAAATGGTATTTCTTACAACCGGTATGGGAGGAGGAACCGGTACAGGCGCAATCCCGGTGATTGCCAAAGCATGCAAGGATGCCGGATTGCTCACAATTGCAGTAGTAACTATTCCTTTTAAATCGGAAGGGAAAATCCGTATCAGATACGCAATTGACGGCATAACCGAACTTAAGGATTATGTAGATTCGCTTCTGGTGATCAATAACGAGAAACTAAGGGAGATCTATGGTGACCAGGGAGTATCCACAGCATTTGCCAAAGCAGATGATATTCTGACTACCGCGGTCAAGGGAATTGCTGAAATAATAACTGTTGCAGGTTATATAAATGTCGACTTCGCCGATGTGGAGACAGTAATGAAGAATTCGGGAGTGGCGATAATGGGTATGGGTTCTGCTTCAGGAGAAAACAGGGCACATAAGGCAATTGAAAATGCACTGGCTTCACCGCTCCTGAATTCGAACGATATTACCGGTGCAAAAAGCATTCTTATAAATATTTCATCGGGCAGCGGAGCCAATGAGCTTACAATGGATGAACTTGGTGAAATTACCGATTATATGTACGAAACAGCCTCTGAAGATGCTCTGATTATAAGAGGATTATCGCAGGATGAAAGCCTCAATGATAACATAAGTGTCACGGTAATAGCAACCGGATTCCCAGCAAACAGCATTTTCACCCCTTATAAGCGCCCGAAGCCCAAAAAAGTGGAACTTCTTGCAGATAACAGCCTGGTTCCACCACATGTCATTCCCGACAAGGGAGCAGATACATTTACAGTGCATGAAAAATCCTCACGGTCAGTAATTTCAAATATTGATGACGAAATACAGGGTGAATTTGATTTTAATCTTGAAAATGTCTCAGAGGTGAATGAACTTAGGGGAAAACGAACGCAGGATGACCCCGACGAAAAGGAAAAACGCGAAACAACCCTTCAGAAGGTAAAGCATATGCAGAACTTCTTTAAGAAGGAAGGCCTTTCCAATAAGATCATTAAGGACAATATTGACACATTCGAAGATGTCCCCGCTTATGTGAGAAGAAATATGTCAATTGGCTCGAAAGAAAAGGAAAACAACAGCAAGGTTTCGAAATTTACGCTTACCTCCGGCGACGGGGACGAACCAGTTCTAAGGGAGAATAATGCATATCTCAATGATAATGTTGACTAGGGATTTTCCTATATTTGTCGCTGATGAAGCGAATTAGCGTAATATTACTGATCCTTGGCATTTCATTTAGTTTATCTGCACAGAAACAGGATACCCTGAAGCCGAAAATTCTGAAAGAATGGAAACTCTCTCCGGATTTTACTGAAGAGATCATTATGCCATTCGATACTGTTTTTTCCCTTTTCAACCGCTACAGGCTTGCAGATAAATATTCACCATTTAACGCCACTCCCGGCAGCTACGGATTGCCATTTTACCAGATTAATTTTTTTGACAGGGTAACTGATCCTGATAAATTCCTTTTCAGTTATTATTATCCCTTAATGTATCAGCCTGAAAAGTATATCTTCATGAATACACAGGTTCCTTTCACAGAACTTGTCTGGACATTTGGTGGCGCCCGTGAACTTGCTGAACAGACATTCAGGGTCAGGCATTCCCAGAATGTGAACAGATTCCTGAACTTTGGCCTTATTTATGATGTCGTGTACAATCTGGGACAATATAATTATCAGAGGGCCATAGATAAGGATTTTACTTTTTACAGTTCATACACGGGACAAAAGTACAAAATGTACTTTGCTGCCGGATTGAACAGCCTGAGCACAAATGAAAACGGGGGGATCAAGGATGGCAGCCAGCTCAGGAGCTTTGCAACACGGGATGTGGCTGTGAACCTGGGTGGTCTCGATAAAGCCTTGAGTTTAATAAAAAATCAGAATCTCTTCCTGGTTCAGCGGTATACGATCGGCAATAAACCGGCTGTTCCAAAAGACAGTAACTCAGTTGCACTGTCCAAATCATTCAGATTAAAAGGAACATTTGTCACATATCTTTATCTTTGACAATAACCGGAGAACCTACTCAGATAATTTTCCGAAATCGGGATTTTATGACACAACCATATATCAGCGACCAGGTTACCTTCGACTCTCTTTCTGCCAGAAGCATCAAGAACACCATCCGCTTTGATTTTACGACTGACGAAACAAGAAAATTCCGGCTTGGTGGCGGAGTTGGCATAAGAAATGAATTATTCCGGTACAGCCAGATAGTACCTACTCATGATACTCTTATCGCAGATACTGCCGTCTGGCGAAGAAGCAATAATGTTCTTATCGGTAAACTGTACAATGACATCGGAGATTTATTCCGGTGGGCAGCAACCGGGGAATTATATCTGAACGGTTACAGGGCTGGTGATTTTAATCTTAACGGAGTCATCTCAAAATCTTTCAACTGGAAAAAGGGTATCGCGCACATGGAATATAACCGGATGGATCCTAAGCAGGAAACCGTCATTCTGGTACGACCAGTGGGGAAGCAACAATTTTGAATGGCATAACGATCTTAAAAAAGGAATTCAGGATAGACGTGGGAACAGATTTCTCTTATCCCGGCCGCAATACGGAGATAAGATTTAACTATGCCATTATTGACAATTATACCGATTTCGACACAACAGCATATCCGTCCCAGCACACAGGTGGTCTTTCCGTCGCATCCCTCTATCTCAGAAAGGACCTGAGAGCCTGGAAATTCCACCTTGCCACCGACCTGCTTGTCCAGAAAAGCAGCAATTCAGGGATACTTGACCTGCCACTGGCAACAGTAAGATCGGCCGGATATTTCGAACATCTTTTCAATTTCAGGCGTACAAACGGCCAGCTGAATACCCAGATCGGAGCTGAAGTTATGTATCATACACTGTATCATGCTTATGCCTATATGCCGGCCACGGGGAGGTATTACAGGCAGGACCTTGTGGAAACCGGGAATTATCCGTTTATAAATGTGTTCCTGAACCTTAAGCTCAGACGGACAAGGATCTTCCTGATGCTCGACCATGTCAACTCGGGACTCTGGGTTACAACTATTACATGATTCCCTCTTACCCAATGAATATCAGAATGTTCCGGTATGGAATCGCCTGGACTTTTTATGATTGAGAAATTATCGTATCTTTGCACCCTCAATCACCGGTAAATGTTAAACGAAAACAACCTATTTGATAAAAAAGCTACTTATTCTTATAACTATTCTGGGAACTGTAACTCTGTCATGTTCCGATAATCACCGCAAAAGACTTAAAACTGATACTGTTTCTATTGACCTTGATTCAATCAGAGCCAGAGGCAAACTTATAGCCGTTACCGACTTTAACTCAACAAATTATTTTATTTACAGGGGTGAACCTATGGGATTCCATTATGAGCTTCTGCAAGTCATTTTCGGATCACCTTGGAGTCGACCTTGTGATTGTAAATGAGAATCAGCTGGATGATGCTTTCGATATGCTTCACACGGGTAAAGCTGATCTCCTGGCCTTTGGTCTGACAGTCACCCCGTCGAGAAAAAAAGAAATTCAGTTCACCGAGCCTATTGATGAAACAAGGCAGGTACTTATACAGAGGAAACCCCGTAACTGGAGAACAATGAGCCAATCAGCAATGGAAAACAAACTTTTACGGAGCCAGTCCGACCTGGCAAACAAAACTGTTTATGTTCAGAAGAGCTCATCACATGCCGAACGCCTGCATACAGTGGCAGAAGAAATAGGTGAACCTGTAACAATAATTGAGATTCCATATGAATCTGAAGAATTGATAGAACTGGTCGAGAGCGGTAATATTGATTATGCTGTGTGCGATGAAAATATAGCTCTGGTCAATTCGACATATTACCCTGACATCGATGTGAGCACAACTGTAAGCTTCCCTCAGAGCCTTGCCTGGGGACTCAGGAAAAAACACTCCGAATTGCTGCGTGCCGAGCTGGATAAATGGATCACGACATTCCGGCGGACTCAAACATATGCAATGCTATACGCAAAGTATTTCAGGAACTCACGTTCCAACTCAATTGTGAAGAGCGATTATTACTCACTTAGTACTGGAAAGATTTCGCCCTGGGACGATATTATTAAAACGTACAGCGAAACTATAAATTGGGACTGGCGCTTGCTTGCTTCTCTGATATGCGAGGAATCGAGATTCGTTCCTGACGTTAAATCGCGTGTTGGAGCATACGGCCTTATGCAGGTAATGCCTGAAACCGGGAAGCACTTTGGCATTGATGTAACCGCTTCGCCGCGTAATAACCTTATGGCAGGTGCAAAATACATAGGCTGGCTTCATTCCATATTTGACCGGAAAATTCCTGATCCGGATGAAAGAACAAAGTTCATCCTGGCTGCTTATAATGCAGGCCCTGGTCATATCCTTGATGCAATGAAGCTTGCAGAAAAGAACGGAATGGACCCCAATAAATGGGACAATAATGTTGCCGTATGGTTATTGAAGAAATCCGAACCTCAGTTTTACAATGATTCTGTAGTTAAAAATGGCTTTTTCAAAGGAAAGGAATCTATTGCTTTCGTAAACGGGGTGCTCAACCGGTATGAGCATTATAAGAACATCATCCCGGAAAATAATGACCCCCTTTCTTTTTCGCACCAGAATTAAGAAATAAATCAAGTAACTTTTTACCGAATTATTCACCGCTAATATTTATTGGTATGGATTTTATTCAACTGGCCAAATCCCGCTATTCGTCGAGAAAGTATAAACAGATGGGAGTTGAAGACGATAAACTTGGTTACGTCCTTGAAGCCGGAAGGGTAGCTCCGTCTGCAGTCAACTTTCAACCCTGGTATTTTGTGGTAGTCAGGGATGAAAACCTTAAAAACGTTCAGGCTTGCTACCACAGGGAGTGGTTAAAGACGGCTCCTGCTTGTATTGTAATTTGTTCCGATCATTCCAGGTCGTGGAAAAGGGGCGACGGAAAGGACCATGCTGACATCGATGCAGCAATTGCAGCTGACCATATTACCCTGGCTGCAACAAGTATTGGTCTTGCGACGTGCTGGGTCTGCAATTTCAACAAGTCAAAGCTTGCTGAAGTCCTGAATTTGCCAGACAATGTGGAACCGGTAATTCTTCTTCCTCTGGGTTACCCCGATGATACTTCAGATGTAGAAAGGCATGTAAGCAAAAGGAAAGCCCTGGATGATATTGTTGTCTATGAGAAATTCGGAATTTAAATTTCCGCTACTGGTTTAACCCTCAGTGTCACTCTGTGTATCCTCTGTGTCACTCTGTGCATCCGCTGTGTTACTCTGTGCAAGTTTTTCTTAGCAAACACGTATTTTTAGCATTGTTTATCATATTAATTCTCTTTTTTTGATTATTTCAAGTAATTCGTTAAGTATCATTGCCGTAGCCCCCCATATTACATGACCATTATAATCAAAATACTTAATATCACGCATTTCACCTAGTATCTCAAAACGTTTGATTTTGATTATGGAAGGATCAAGGAATGTTTTCAAATCACCTTCAATCAGATATACAACCTCCTCCTCCTGAATCTTAAATTCAGGTCTTTTGTTTGTCCAACCTATAACAGGTGTGACAATTGTTTTACTTACCGGAATGAACAAAGGAGTAAGTGTACCAATTACACTTATTTTGGAAAGATTGACCCCTACCTCTTCATTAGCTTCCCGTAAGGCAGTTTTAATAATGTCGGTATCTTCCGGTTCTTTTCTTCCTCCTGGAAAACTTATTTGTCCGCTATGGACGCCTTCATAATCAGGGCGTTGAATAAAAACTGTGTAAAAAGAATCAATATGCTGATAAAGAATAATCAAAACCGCAGCAACAGTGGAATCGGCCTGAGGTAAACGCGGGAAGTGCTTAAGCAACCGGTCCGGCGGCGCCATTTGCACTTGAACTTCAGTCCCGGGAAGAGGTTTCTGTAATTCAGCTTTTAATATTTCAGGAAATGATTTCATATTTAACACACTTTATCTGCCATCCTGTCAATCAGCTAAATGCCTCATCTCAAACCTTTGCCTCACTCCCTGAATCCCCCTCTCCCAGGAGAGAGGGGGACTTAACTTATTGGTTTTAAAGCCCCTCCCTCTTGGGGGAGGGGTTTCGGGAGAGGCCATTATTCATACCTCAACGCCTCAACCGGATTTTTCCTTGCTGCCCTCCATGCCTGGAATGAAACTGTAATTAATGTAACTGCCAGAACCAAAAAACCAGCAAGAACAAATCCCCACCATTTAACATCTGTTCTGTATACAAAGTTCTGAAGCCATTTGTGAGAAGCATACCAGGCAACAGGGCAGGCAATGATAAAAGCAATAACGAACCATCTTATAAAGAATGAGTTTAGCATTGTCAGTATATTCCAAATATTGGCCCCGTTAACTTTTCGGATACCTATTTCTTTTATTCGCCGTGCTAAAAGCACGGAGGTAACAGAAATCAATCCGAGACAGATGATCAGCATTGCGAGGACAGAAAAAAATGATGTCAGGTTTGACTGGGTAAGCTCTTTCCGGTACGACGATTTGTAAAGGTCGCTGAGAAACTCATACTGAAAAGGATAATCCGGCAGCTCATCCTCCCAGATTTTTTTCAGATTTAAAACTGCTTCTTCCCTGCGTTCATGGTCAACCTTAACAAGAAAGCAGAGGTAAAAAATTGGCTTTTGAAACATGACATAAGGCTTGATTTCCTTTTTCATTGAAGTATAATAGAAATCATGTACAACTCCAACAACCGTCCCTCCGTAAAATATTTCCGGTGAATCAAATAAGATTTTGAACGGCCTTCCAATTGCCTCATCCGCGGTCCATCCCAGTTGCTTTACAGCTGTTTCATTCAGTATATAATCTTCTCCCTTCCTTTCGGGATTGAAAGAAGAGAAGTTACGACCCGCAATAAGTCGCAGATTGAAAAAGTCGAGAAAATTATCTTCAACCGATAAAACAAACAAAGGTCGGCCCTTATGGTTCTCATCAATTTCAGGTGATTCGACCTGGAGGGCATCGAGGGTTTCACCAGTAGGTTCTTCCATTGAGGCTGAGACACTTTTAATCAGGGGATCCTGCAGTGCTCTGCTCCGGAATGCCTGGTATTTAAACCGTACTTCCCAGTTTTGCTTTTTGAATACCAGGATATCAGAGTCCATTTTGCCGGTACCTTCTGAAAACATGTATTCTTTTTGCCTGTTTATTGTGATGGCTGCAATTATCAGAACTATGGCGAGAAAGAACTGAACACCAATTAATATTCCGTACTGAGAAAATCCGGATTTCTCCTTCTTGTGTTTCTTTTTAATGTCTTTTAAGGAAAACTCCTGATCCAACGTGTACAAAATCAATGGAAGGCTGCCTGACAGAACTGAAGTAATGAATACTATTGTTATAAATGGCCAGATATTCAGCAAGCCGGAATTCCTGTCCGTTAAGAGAGGGTATCCCGTAAAAAATCCGGAAGCCTGATCCGCGAACATGAGAATGATGAATGACAGGATAACTGCAACAAAGACACAAAAGGCAGATTCAAGGACTGATTGCATGATAATTATCCGATTACCGGCACCCATAATCGTCTGGATATGAATCTGTTTAGCCAGGTCAGGTATTCTTGCTTTGTTAAGATTATAGTAGTTGGCCCATGAAATCAGGAGTAAAACCAATGTAATGGCTGTAAAGAGAAAAATATTGGCAAGGTTTCCGTTGGGCTCAGCTTCCCGGTCTTTGTCTGAGAAGAGATGTATATCAGTGATCTTTTGGAGATGAGGGATAAAAACTCGGTCAGGATTATCTTTTTCCACTTCTTGAATAAATGACGGAAACCCTTCAAGGATATCCTGAGGAGAAGTGTTTTTTCCAAGGAGAAGATATACATAAGCCCAGGCAGGTGGTTCCTCCGGTTTGGCAAATGAAGTGAGGATATCAAAATGAATATGGGAGTTAACGGGAGTATCTTCCATCAATCCTTTGATTGTGAAAGGTATCATTTTTTCATCATATTCTCCTGATAGCGTGAATGTTTGTCCGACCGGATTGATGTCACCGAAGCATTTTTTAGCGATGGATGATGAAATAACGGCGGAAAAAGGTTCCTTAAGAACATTTTCCAGGTCTCCGGAAAGTAACCTGATGCCAAAGACTTTAAAGAAATTTGAATCTGTTGCAAACACCCTGTCGGAGTAAAACTTATTTTCGCCGATCTTCAAAGCCGTATGCCGGTAAGGTTCAAGTCTTACCAGTTCTTTAACCTGGGGAAAAACTACGGGTATCTGAGATATCCATTTTTCCCAGCATCTGGCAAAATGAAGTGTATTTCCCGAAGTTCTGGTTTCAAAAGTAAGTCTGTAAGTCCTTTCCGCGTCCGGCAGGTACTTATCGTAACTGAATTCATATTTTAACCATGCAATAATTGTAAATACACATGCAAAGCCAATGGCAAGACCTGTTATGTTCAGGAATTGATAGTATCTGCTTCCTGCAAAGTTTCGAGTTATAAGTTTAAAATTTGGCCTCATTTATAAAGATCGGATCTAAGATAGCAATTCCGATTCCTTTAAATCAGCTTCCCAACCCCCCAATTAGGGGGGTGGGGGGTTAACTCTGGGGGATTGGGGTGCTGGCTATTCGTATCTCAAAGCCTCCATACTGACGATTCTGTCAGCATTTCGGCTCTCCTCACTATTCGTATCGGAGAGCTTCCACCGGATTTCTGGTTGCTGCCCGCCAGCTTTGCCAGCTTACAGTGATCAGGGCAATAACTACGGCAATTACCCCGGCAAGTGTAAAAATCCACCAGCTGAGCTCTATCCTGTAAGCGTAGTTCTCCAGCCATTTTTTCATAACAAACCAGGCAACAGGAACAGCAATTATAAAGGCAATCCCGACCCATTTTACAAAATCTTTATTCAACAAGATCAAAACCTGAAGGATCCTTGCTCCATTCGTTTTTCGGATCCCGATCTCCTTGGTACGCCGTGTGATAGCATAAGCGGATAAACCCGAAAGCCCCAGACAGGCAATGATAATAGCCAGTATCGAACCAGCCAGTAATAATCCGCTGAAACGTTGGTCTGCACGGTATTGTTCGTTGTAAAAATCGTCCAGGAAAAAATAATCGAATGGATTTCCGGGGTAATGTGAAGTCCAAATCTTCTCCAATTCCGGCAAAATCTTATCTATGCCTACCGTATTGACTTTGATTGTATAAAAGTTATTTGCCGGTTGATTAAAAAAAGCGATTGGACTGGGTAATTGTTTGAGTGATTGCTGATTAAAATCATTTACTACGGCTTTTATTGTGACCTCCTGTTTGCCACTCCTCAGGATCTTCCCTAAAGTACTCGTTGCATCTTTAAAACCATAGTAGGGAAGAGCAGATTCATTTATTATTATTTTATTTGATTCCTCTTCTATGGATGCATTGTAATTATCCCCTGCTGGTAAAGTCAGGCCATAAGTATTAAAAAAGTGATTATCAATATAATATACATCGATCCTTTTTTCTGTATTACGCCCCTCTACCGGGATCCCGAAAACACGGGAATTTTTGATCTCAGTCCCAGGAACATTTGATGAAGCTGTAATGTTGCTTACCCCTGACAGAGCCAGTATCTCATTCTTAAATGATTCGAGGGTGTTCATGTATGATTCATATGTATTTGCTCTGAGTATTCTGGGACCATCAAGGACTATTAATCCTTCCATGCTAAATCCGAGGTTGTGATTACGCATAAAATTAACCTGACGGTAAATAGTGATTGTGCCAATAATCAAAATTATGGAGATGGTGAACTGGAAAACCACAAGAAAGTTTTTAAGCTGGCTTAACCATCCGGCTTCTGTTGGATTTTTCCCTTTCAGAACGAGGCCGGGAGCAAAACGTGAAATGTATATCGCAGGAAGCAGTCCGGTGAACAATGATCCTGAAACCAGTAGTAGAATGAAGAAAAGCAAAACCATTAAGTAATCAGCATGGAGCGGGCTTTGCATAACCTGCTTAAAAAACGGCAGCAAAAGAAGAACACCTGTAATGCTGACAATCAATGCAATCAGGTTTAACAATGCCGACTCTGTCAGGAACTGGAAGACCAGATCCCG
Source organism: uncultured Bacteroidales bacterium (assembly GCA_963831935.1). Taxonomy (GTDB): domain Bacteria; phylum Bacteroidota; class Bacteroidia; order Bacteroidales; family VadinHA17; genus LD21. Next base: position 159,476 of record CAWHSH010000015.1, on the reverse strand, counting down.
TTTTAATGCTCCTGTTACTTTCCGGATGCCAACCTCATGAGCCCGTTCAATTGACCTTGATGTGGCCAGATTGATATAATTTACAAACGCAATAAGCAGTACAAGTAAAGCAACAATACCCAGTGCGACTACACTTCGGTTATTGCCATTAACCTCCAGTTCGTTATTGACCGATGAATGCAAATGGATGTCAGTAAGTTTTACCAGCTTATATTCCAGGAGGAAGAATGCTTCCTTCATAAATTTCCCGATAAAGGCTTCAGGAATCTGCGGTAATTTGGCCTCTAATGCTTTCGCATCAGCCCCGGGAGTCAGAAGAATATAAGAGTATACTCTTTCGCTCACCCATGAATTATCCCAATATCTCGAGCTCTTTATCAGATTCTCATATGACAGAAGAATATCAAATTTGAAATGAGAGTTTTCAGGTATCGATTTAACAATTCCAGCCACCTCAAAATCACTTGCTCCATCAAGAGTTATCATTTTCCCGATCGGGTTTTCATTCCCGAAATATTTCCTGGCAGTCTCTTCAGTAATTACAGCATGATTGATAGCAAGAATGCTGGAATCTGGTTTCCCGTCTAAAAGAGGAAATGAAAAAAGGTCAAAAAAAGATGATTGAGCATACAAAATGTTTCTCTCCTTAAAGGTTTTGTCTCCGTATTTTACCAGACTTTCTGTTCGATAAAACCTTGTATAGGCCTCAACTTCAGGAAACATGTTCTTTATCTCTTTTCCGACTCCGGTCGATCCTGATGCAGAATGCTGTTCAAGAATACCTTCCTCATACAGAAGATAATCGACCCTGTAAATGTTATTCGCATTTTTATGGAATTTATCGTATGATGTTTCTGCCTTTATCCATAAGGTTATCAGGATAAAAGAAGTTATACCGATGGTAAGACCCAGAAGATTAATTATGAAATATCCCTTGTTCGACTTTAGGTTTCTGAGTGTAAGGATCAGGTAGTTTTTTATCATTTATTGGTTTTGACTATAAATTAAGTAAAAATATTTTTTCCTAAGAACCTCCGGCTGTTTTAAAAGCCCAGGTGAATTAGGTGGCAAAGATTGAGGATTATTCGTAACGTAATGCTTTAACAGGATTAGTCTTGGAGGCTTTATAAGAATGAAAGAAGACTGTTGCTGCAACAACAAATGCTGAAAGCACCAACGCAATTATGAACACAAGAGGGCTGATTGACACCTTATAAGAAAAGTTGTTCAACCATTTGTTCATAATGTAGATAGTTGAAGGGACGGAAATAATCCAGGCAATAAGTACCATAATCAGGTTTGAACGGATAAAAGAATATATAATAGCTTTCCCCGTGCTGCCGAAAACCTTTTTAATACCTATTTCTTTTGTCCTTGTTTTGCTTACGAACAGTACCAGCCCGAACAATCCGAATGCCGCAATAATTAAAGTGAACAGCGCAAATACGGAGACTATAGTATTTAAGTTCTTTTCGGAAGTATATAAACTTTCAATCATCGATTCAATTGTCCGGTAATTAAACGACCTGTCAGGTGCTGCTTTTTTCCACTCAGCCTCAGAAAATGACAATACATTGCTCAGGGAACCAGGCTTATAATGGACTGCCACCTGCTGAATATATTTATCGGTCATGTGAATATTAAGGGGAGGTATGTCTGTGTGGATTGAATGAAGATTAAAATCCTTCACAATGCCTATTATCGTGTTTCAGAATATCCATAACCTTTAGATGAGAAAGGTAAGAGGAAGTATAAACACCCGAAAGGAAACCGATTAGTATTGTAACTATCAGGTATACTGAAATATATACCGGAATATTGGAAGAGATTATGTTAAGTCTTGTCTGGAAAAGCCTTCCTGCAATCGGAAGGGCCAGCCAAGCCATTACAAGAGCAAGAGGAAGTACCAGCAAAACGAGCAGCACCGATTCACTAAGCAGTTGTTTTCTTATGTTATTGTTATGAGCACCGAATGTTTTCCTTATTCCGATTTCATTCCCACGTGAAGATGAGACGGCGGTGGACAAAATTATATAGTTAATTGATGCAACCAGAACAATCAGAAAAGCAATCAGAGAAAACAGCCTGACATTTTTTATGTTGCCTTTAAGTCCGGTATTTGCGATTTCTTCAGAATTCAGATATACATCCGAAAGGTTTTGAAGAGAATAGCTGTTATGCGGATCCTCACTGATATTCTTTTTCTCAAATATAAGCAATTATTATTATTCATACCTCAATGCCTGTACCGGATTACTTGTGGCAGCCCGCCAGCTTTGCCAGCTGACAGTAAGCAATGATATGGCCAGTACAATTATGCCTGAAAGACCAAAGATCCACCATTTCACTTCGGTCCTGTATGCGTAGTTCTCTAGCCATTTGTACATTGCATAAGAGGCAAGTGGAGCAGCAATGATAAAAGAGATAATTGTCCATCTGACAAAGTCTTTGTTTATCATGGCCAGTATTTCATTGATATTTGCCCCGTTTATTTTGCGTATACCTATTTCTTTTGTACGTGAGCGGGTTTTCTGATATGAGATCGCAAAAAGACCGATCATCGACAGGAAAAGACTAATAACCGAACACGACCCGATCAGCCTTTTAAAATTAACATTCTTCCTGTGAAACCATTCAAAACGGTCACCCACTGATTCTGTATTTACCGGGAAATCGGGAATCAGTTTTTGCCAGGTCAGTGAAATTGTATTCCTGGCTTCCTTCATTTGGTTCTCCGATGCTTTAACAAGGAGATGCCCTCCTTTATTACCAAATGAAATGAAGGCAGGTTCGACTGACGATTTTAAATCTGAATAATGGAAATCTTTAACGATACCGGTGATTATCATATTTTCCATTCCCGGAATTCCTTTGCCAATTAAATACTGGTCCGGAAATAGTCCGGCAAACGACTGATTAATGAGACATTTGTTTGCGTTGGCAGAAAGTATCTCAGAAAAACCTGTCCCGGCAACAAGTTCTATTCCAAGCACATCGAGATATTCTTTATCACCATTGAAACCTGCAGGAGAATATTGTTTTTCAGTACCATCCTGCTGATATTTTAAAGCGACCAGGAAATGTTCGAGAACAGGAGAAGCCACAGTAACCGACACATTTCTTATTGAACTGCTTGTCAATAATTCATCTTTGAAGACTTGCGCTTTGTCTTTATACTGGGGTGGTATTCTTATTTCAATTACGTCTCTGTCCAGCCCGATTGGTTTGTTTGTTATATAGTTCATCTGCCTTATGATAATAAAGGAGCAAATGATAAGAGCGATTGAACTGGCCAGTTGAAATATATTAAAGGCAGGAATCTGAATGCTTCTGATAACATGATTCTGATCTGCTTTTAAAATATTCAGATCAAGGTTGGATCGGATCAGATATGCAGCAAAAAGCAATGTAATCAGCAATATCAGGAACAGAACAGCAATCAGGATTGTTATTTGTTCAGGCTGAAAAATGAATGTTTCAGTGATTTTGCTGTCTGTCAGGCTGTTGAAAAAGGGTAAGGCATCCAGCGTTATGAACAGGCTAATGAAGAAGGATATCACGACAATTATCGAGTTTTCCATCATAAAACGGGCAATCAGATCCGGTATAGTGCTGCCGTTTATCCGTCGCAAATAATACTCTTTAACCTTCCCGTGAAACTTATTTGTAAGGACTCCCAGATAATTGAAAATGGCGATTCCTGTAATCATCACTCCTATTATAAGAGAAATCCACAAATCCCTCTTATCACGGTTGTTTTCAACGACCAATCCTCGTAAGGTATCGAAATATGCCTTCTGCAAAGGTTCCAGGTAATATGTCGGACCGGAAGTCCCGGTATTTACTACCGGGATAATATCTTTTTTATTCGAAAATAGCTTTTCCAGCTCCTCCGGATCGGTTCCTTTGACTAATCTTAAATAACAGCGGCTGTCGACATTACCTATGAGGCGAACCATATCAAAATTTATCTGGGTGTTTTCGACAGGTTTTTCAAATATGCCTGTTACTGTCATCTGTTCGGTTTTATTCTGGTTAACCAGAGTAATTATTTTTCCTACAGGATTGTCCGCACCAAAATACTTCTTGGCCAGATCAGCTGAAATCACAAGGTTATTGGCTGCTTCCAGTACTGTTCCCGCATTACTGGTTAAAAGCTTATATGAAAAAAAACTGAAGAAATTTTCTGATGCTCCTATAATTTGAGGGTGGTCAAAGTAATCTTCGTTATCTGCAATTATTTTCAGCGCATTTGAATTATTGAAACGGCAAAAATCTTCAACCTGGGCAAAATTAGCTTTCATGTACTCAGCAGAGCCAAACTTGCAATGAATACATCTTTCTGCCGGGCATCCACGGATCATCGCATTTCAGAGCGTATATCTGGTCCTTCTTTTCATGAAAACCATCTGTGCCCAATTCCCTGCTGATGAATAAAAAGATAAGATTGATACAGCCAATACCAATGGCAAGACTGACTATAATTACGGCACTGTTTAACCTGTCCCTGATGAGACTTCTGATGATCTGGTTTAATTGCATAAAGAGTATAAAGGTTTAAAATTAGCAATTATTCATACCTGAGAGCATCGACAGGATTTCTCGTTGCTGCCCGCCAGCTAAGCCAGCTTACTGCTGCAAGGGCAATTCCCAGTGCAATAAAACCTGCCATCACAAAAATCCACAAGTTTATGTTAGTCCTGAATGCAAAACCCTGAAGCCATTTATTCATTGCATACCAGGCAATGGGACACGCGATTATAAAAGCAATTATTACCCATTTTATGATATTCTTATTAAGCATTGCCATTATTTCGATTGTTGTAGCACCGTTTGCCTTCCTGATACCGATTTCCTTGGTTCGGCGTTCTATAGTGAAAACCGAAAGACCAAAAAGGCCGATACTTGCGATGAACAGTGCCAGCAATGCAAATGAAAAGAGCAGGCTTTCAAATTTTCTTTCCGGCTGATACTGCAGATCGTAAGTTGCATCCAGAAATCCATATTCAAAAGCAAATGCCGGACATATCTCTTCCCATGTCATCCGGATTTTATCAAGAGCACTTGTTATATTGGTGCTTATCAGTTTAATATTTGCATAGTTTTTATATTCCTCAGTATAGAAGAGAATTAAGGGAGTCTGTTCATAATTCAGACCCCTGTAATGAAAATCCTTTATGATACCGATTATCTGGCCTTTCACTCCGTTACCCGGCACTATCACCTGTCCCACAGGATTTTTCAATTCGTAAAGGTTAATTGCGGTTTCGTTAATCATATAGGTCGCTTTCTTGTCTGCGGGATTATCCGCAGAGAAGTTCCGCCCTTCTTTCAATCTGATACCCATGGTTTTCAGATAATCGGGATCCACATAATTATTGAAATACTTGTTTTCCTTACCCTCGATATTAACACAGCACCAGGAACCCCAGTAATTGCCGGGGATCCTGCTTGAATATGAAACGCTGAGTATTTCAGGATGGCCCAGCAATCTTTCTTTGAAAAGATCCATGTGTTCCTTCATCTGACTATTGATTTTAAGAATGACGACATCATTTTTGTTGAATCCCAGGTCCTTTTTATTCATATACTGAAACTGCCGGTTGGTGATAAGTGTGCAGCATATCAATGAAATTGAAACAAGATTCTGGAATATTATGAGTCCGTTTCGTATACCAATATGGCCCTGAGAACCGGAAATCCCTGTTTTGGATGTGTTAATTGTATATGAACTTATATAAAAACTGGGATATATTCCGGTAAGGCTTATAAAAATAAGAAGCCCTCCGGAAAAAATCAATAGATTCTGGTGAGTACAGAATTCAGCAGCAGTTACCGAAAATCCTGTCATCCTGTTCAGAACAGGATTAAAAAACCATAATAAAATAATTGACAGTATAATAGAAAAAAGTACAAATAGAACTGTTTCAAACATGAATTGTACAATCAGGTGTGCCCGTGATGCACCCTGAAGCTTTTTCAGGCCGACCTCCTTTGATCGGGCTATTGCATTTGCAATTGTCAGATTAATAAAATTGATTGCCGCCAATAACAGGATGAACACTGAAACGGCAATCAGTATCCTGTTATACAATAAGTTGCCATGTTTTGTATTGCTCTCGTTTTCAAACTCAGCGGAATAATATATTTCATTGAACGGTTTCAGGTGAAATCCCTGGTCGTATTTGAATTTCCCTAAAAGTTCTATGATTTTTTTCTCATATTCTGGAACGTATGCACCTTCCGGAAGCAAAAGATATGTAGGGTAACTCCAGCCATCAAATGCCTGAAGGATACCCGGATATCTGATTTTTTCCAGACTCACCATCGAAGCTATAACCTCGATTTTGAGGTGAAGGTAGGGGCAGTCTTTCATGACACCGGTGACGTTAAAGTCGAACTGATTTTCATACCTGACCATCTTCCCAACAACATCAGTTGTTCCGAACAGTTTTCTGGCAATTGTTTCAGAAAGAACAAGAGAATATGGCTGACCAAGTACCTCATCAGGATTCCCGGATATTAATTTCAGTGGTATTACGGAGAAAAAGTTACTGTCGGCAAATACCAGGTCCCTGAGATTGAATGGTGTATTGTCAACCTGGATTCCGACATCTGTCACGAAATTTAATCTTGTTGCCATGACCTGACCGGCCATATTCTGATTTATCACATGACCAATGAATGGTGGCATGCTTGCCCATTGAGCATCGAGCCTGTATATTCTGTCACTTTGAGGAATGCCACTGTCATATTTGTTCTCATTCATTACATACGACCAGATAATCAGCACTGCCGCGATACTTATTGCCAGACCAAGTATCTTTATTAAGGTTATAGTTATATTACTTCTGAAATTCCTTATCAGGATCTTCAACATTCCTTGGAAATGCATGATTATCTGGTATTAACTTTTAAATTATTCGTACCTTAAGGCTTCTATCCCGATGCTCCGATCGGGATCTTCGCTTTACGCTATTCATACCGTAATGCTTCTACCGGATTCTTTGAAGCTGCCCTCCAGCCAACCCAACTGACTGTTAATAATGCAATTCCAAAAGCCAGTAATCCGGCTATGGCGAAAATCCACCAGCTAAGTTCAGTTCTGTAAGCAAAGTCCTGAAGCCATCGATGCATTGAAAACCAGGCGACAGGGACTGCAATAATGAATGCAAAACCTACAAGTTTCATAAGGTCCTTATTCAGCAGGATCATTACTTCTGATGATTTAGCTCCGTTTATTTTGCGGATACCGATTTCCTTTGTGCGTCTTTGACAGGAAAAAAGAGACATGGCCAAAATTCCCAGGCAACATAAAACAATAGCACATCCGGCAAATAGCGAGAAGGTCCTTTGAAAACGTAGTTCCGACTGATACATGTTTTCTATCGCACGGTCAAAAAAACTCACCTCAACAGGGAACGAAGGTGAAAGTTGTGAAACTTCATCTTTCAAATCCTGAATCACCTTGTTCAGTGATTTAAAGTTGACTGTCCGGATGTTTACCAGACAATATGAAGCATAAGATTCATTTCTTATCACAAGCGGGACAATCGGCTGGTTGACGGACTGGAAATGGAAATCCTTTACCACGCCGATAATCTCATAAGTACGTTTCCCCATTATGAACCTGCTGCCCAGAGGATTAGTGAAATTATGCTCATGCACAAAAGTTTCATTAACAAGTACCTTTTCCTTATCTGAAGAAATATCATTTGTGTAAAAACGACCTGAAACCAATTGTAATCCCGTGATTTCAAAAAAAGCTGCATCAGCACTGAAAGTATCAAAGTTCAATTGTTTAATTTCCCCGTTCATGTCCATCTGTACACCCCATTGGGAGATGTCTTTACCCGGGTAATACTGAGTAAAGGATAATTCATTTACAGCCGGTTTATCCTCAAGCAGTTTTTTAAGCACATCTTTTTTCTCGGCCAGCGGTGGAGTCAGTTTAATGCCGATTATATTTTCCTGGTTCAGACCCAGATTGGTGCTGCCGAACTTTATCTGTTTTTGTACCAGAACAGTAAATGAAATCAATACTATCGCTATCGCAAACTGGATAGTTACAAGGACTCCGCGATAAGAAAAATTGGATTTATCTGATTTTAAAGTATTTTTTAAATTATCAATTGCTTTTGATGAAGAGATCTTCAAAGCCGGAAATATGCTGAAAATCAAGCTTAAAACCAGAATACCTGCAAGTGATAGCAGAATAAAATATGGAGAGTAAGTTATTTTTGGATTGTAATTTATCCCCGTATATCCACTGATTATTGGTTTGACTGCACCAACAATATCGACTGCAATCAACAGGGCGATCAGAAAAAAGATAAATGACTCGGAGAGTACATTGATAAGTATCGTTGATCGTCTGGCTCCCAGAATCTTCAAAACGCCGATACTTTTAATTTTTTCCAGCCATTGAGAGGAAGATATATTTATGAAGTTTACCAGAGCAATTGTCAGTACCAGTATGGCTACCATTACCAGTAAAATAACCTTTCTTTTATCACCGCTTACCAGGTAATCATTCCCATAAAGCATGAATTTTGAAAAGTAGACCTTGTTCAATGGAACCAGCTTCGCCGATTTATAATCTTTCTGGAAGTCTGCCGGAAAAATGCTCAGAATAGTCTTTTCTGTTTCAAATGGATTGGTGCCTTTATTTAAAAGGACGAAGGTCTGGAAATCACACCATCCCCATTCTGTGAACTCCCCATCCTGCCCCTGGACAATTTTTTGGGTGAGCATTGAAGCAACAGCGCTGATCGAAAGACATGAATTGGCCGCAGGTTCTTTTATTATAGCGCTTACTGTGAGATCTTTGGTGTTGTTCAGTTTTACAGTTTTCCCAATAGGATTATCCTGACCGAATAGTTTTTTTGCAAGTGTTTCGGTAATAACCACAGTCATAGGTTCTTTCAAGGCAGCTACTGGATCCCCTTCTTTAACATTGAACGTAAAAAACTTAAAAAAATCTTCATCAGCAAACAATAGATCAGATATGACAGGTTCTCTGTTTTCTGCCTGAAATACCGGAGCTTCCCAGGTGCCAATTATCCTGACCGATGATTCAACACCTGGAACCTTCATATCGATATTCTCCTTAAGAACTCCCGGAGTATAAATCCTGTCGTCTGAAGGCAGGTACAGATAGACGTTCTCTCCGTTCTTGTGAAAATTATCAGTTGTAAGTTCGCTGTAACAATAGGCCGACAAAAAAATCACTAAAGTCAGACTTATGGTCAAACCCAGCAAATTGATAAGATTTGTAACAGGCTTTCTGGTGAAATTGCGGATTATCGTTTTAAATAGATTCTTCATTTCCCTTTGTTTGTGTTTTAATCGTCTATCTAATCCCGGAATCCATGTATTATGCCTTTTGCTTTTTTCTTAAAGTCCCTCCCACTCCGGGGGAGGGAGTCAGGGAGAGGTCATTCATACCTCAACACTTCGACCGGATTCCTTGTTGCTGCCCTCAAACTCTGCCAGCTGACTGTTATTAATGCAATTACAACCGCTGATATCCCTGCCAGAGTAAAGATCCACCAGCTAAGATCTGTTTGATAAGCAAACCTTTTCATCCATAATGATAGCAGATATACAGAGGCAGGAACTGAAATAACGATGGAGATCATAACCCATTTTATAAAATCTGTATTAAGCATTATCAGTACTCCCGCTATCGTGGCGCCATTGACTTTCCTGATACCTATTTCCTTGTTTCTCTTTGAAATACTGATCAGTGAGATTCCAAACAAACCCATAATGGAAAGAATAGTTGCGAGCAGAGAAAAAACTCCGATGATTCTGACCTGGTTTTTTTCACGTACGTAAAAATTGTCTATCTGATCAGTGAGATGACTTACCTCAAAAATCTCATCAGGCGAGATCTGAGCATACAATTCCCTGAGTCGATTTATGACTGCCTCATCATTCCTCCCATTGGTCTTAATTGCGATGAGTCCCATTTTTGCAGGATTCTGCTGAAGAATTACCATAGGCTGGATAAGGGTATGAAGTGAATGAGCATGAAAATCCTTTACGATTCCTCTGATTACGAATCCAAGGAAGTTGTCGCCTGCTTTTACATTATGTGTTTTTGCCGCCGATTCATTGAAAAGAACTTCCGGGGGCCCAGGCTTGTAAGGGCCGAATGAAGATCCGTCAATAACCTCAATGCCAAGAAGTTCTGTCATGCCTTCTCCCATAATCAGGCCGTCGAACCTTACTTTCTCACCCTCTGGCGTAGCAAGATTGACAGGCAGATAATTACCAAATGGAGGAATGAAAGATCCGCCGGCACATTTTTCAACTCCCGGTATCTTCCCGACTTCATCACAGATAGCTGTAAAACTGTTCTGTAATTCGTTTGAATTGAGTTCAGTAATAAGAATATTTTCAGGATTGATGCCCTTATACCCTGATGTGGAATACTTTATCTGTTTAGATATAGCAATTGCAAATATTACCAGTATCATATAGATGGTGAAGTGAAGTACAAGGAATGAGTAATTCCACCTGTTTGATCGCTGTGAATGGAACGTCTTGCCGGAAATTAGATTTAAAGCCGGGATCCGTGAATATTTAAAACCGATCAGCCAGCCGGCAAGTGTCCCCGTGAGTAGCACCACTAATATCAGAAGGGCCCATAATTCAGGGCTTAGGAAGACCTGGCTGGTCAAAGTCTTGTTTAAAGTGTTATTTATTAAAGCCATGCTGTAGTCAATAACAAAAGTCGCCGGAATGAGACTCAGGATGACAATAAGATTTGATTCCAGTATTATCAGCGTCCTGATCTTTCCACGGGAGGCTCCGAAAACTTTTCTGGTCCCAAGCTCATGTATCCTGTCCGAAACTCCGGCACGCGACAGAAGTACGTAGTTGGCAATCGAAATTAAAAGTATAAGGATCGAAATTGCCTCGTAGTATTTCAATTCTTCACGACTTCCCTGCCTGAGGAACCGGTTCCCGCTAATATCCCGTGATCCAAGGTATATTTCAGAAACAGGTTGTAATGTAAATTGAAGTTTGTCCTTGTTTTCATCTGTTATAAATTCCTTGTATTTTTCCAGTTTGCCGGAGAGCTCCTTCGGATCTGTATCTTTTTCGAGTACTATATATGATATGAATTCAGTGTACCTCCAGTCAAAAGTGTGTCTCTCTTCATTTCCATAATCACCAAGAGATTTCTGGAACTGCCTGAACATTTTATCCGAAAGTTTTATGTCGGCAACAAAGGAAGGATCAAGGGTTGAATTCGAAGGAAAACTTTTGTACACTCCCGAAATAATCAGTTCTGAAAATCCTTCAGAGAATTTAACAGATAGAACAGAGCCGACCGGAGAGCTGTTCCCAAAATACTTTAAGGCCGTCTTATCAGAGATTGCAACTTCGCTGACAGAATTGGCAGCCGTGCCGGAGAGAAATTTTATACCCATTATTTTGAATAAGGAGGGATCTGCAAAACCAAAATTCTGTTCTCTGACCATTTCGTTTGCAGGAGTCTTGATCTGAAGGGAATTAGCCTGATAATACCTGAAAAAATCTTTCACCTCGGGGAACTCTTTTGTCATTAATTCAGGTAAGGGATAATGTGTTTGAGCCGATGTTCCGAAAATTATACGATACACGTTCCGGTGTTCCGGAATAAAAGTATCGAAAGATTTTTCGTGAAGTACCAGAGCTATCAGGACCACTATGCATCCAAGCCCGATCCCCAGGCCTAGAATACTGATAGCTGCCGGGACTTTGTTCCTGAGAATGCTTCTTGTTGCTGTTTTTAAATGATACCAAAACATTTACTTTGTTTTTCTGATAACTGTACTATAATAATGCCATATTTGTATATGCTTGATATAAAGTTAAATAAGTATTCAGATAATTTCCAGAAGTAAAAATGTTTTACATTAATGCGTAAAAATATTTTACAGATAATTGACTTTCCTGTTTTTAACAATTACATTTGGTAACAGATAAATAATAAGTAGTTTTTGATAATAAATTTTACAGTTACACAGAGATCCACAGAGGTTTCACTGAGATCCATAGTGGTTTTATATATTATAACTCAGTGGAACTCAGTGCCTTCTCTGTGGAACTCTGCGTAAGTTCTTTCGTATTGACTTAAATGCAAAATCAAAAAGGCAACATCCTGATAGTAGACGACAACAAGAGTATTTTAAGAACACTTGAGATCCTGCTATCTCCAGTGTTTCAGACTGTAACGACTCTTTCAAATCCAAACCAGATTTGCACTGAATTATCTAAAAAGGATTACAATCTTGTAATCCTCGATATGAATTTCAAAGCCGGAGTGAATGCCGGGAATGAAGGGATATACTGGCTTGGAAGAATTAAGGAAATAAATCCGGACGTATCGGTTGTGATGATTACAGCATATGGTGACATAGATATCGCTGTCAGGGCTCTGAAAGCTGGCGCCGCTGACTTCATACTCAAACCCTGGGACAATGAGAAACTACTGGCAACACTGAAGCTTGCAATCCAGTTAAACCTTTCAAAAAAGGAAGTAAAGCAGCTAAAGGAAAGAGAAAAAGTACTGAAGAAAGAGTTCAACAGTGGTCAGAAATTAATAATCGGGTCTTCAAAGGAACTGCTGAATGTTATGAACCTGGCAAAAAAAGTTGCCAAAACCGATGCAAACGTGTTAATTACAGGGGAGAATGGTACCGGAAAGGAACTAATTGCCCAGGAAATACACCGTCTTTCGTCAAGAGCCGGAGAAGTGCTTGTGAGTGTTGATATTGGAGCTTTAAGTGAAACTTTATTTGAAAGCGAGCTGTTCGGTCATGTAAAAGGTTCTTTTACTGATGCCCACGAAAACCGACAGGGTAAATTTGAAATAGCAGATAAAGGCACTCTCTTCCTTGATGAAATTGGTAATCTGTCGTTTCACCTTCAAGCTAAGCTGCTTGCTGCAATAGAAAACCGGCAGATTACCCGTATCGGATCAAATCAACCTGTTTCTACCGATATACGGCTGATTTGTGCTACCAACAGGAACCTGGAAAGCATGGTTAAGGAAGGACTGTTCAGGGAAGATCTTCTTTACAGGATAAACACGATACAGATCGAACTTCCGCCTCTCAGGAAAAGAGGGAATGATATTTTAATCCTTGCAGACTTCTTCCTGAAGAAATATACATTTAAATATAAGAAGCCGCAGATAAAAATTAACCGGCAAGCCAGTGAAAAACTTCTCACTTATTACTGGCCCGGCAATATCAGGGAGCTTCAGCATGCCATTGAAAAAGCTGTTATTTTATGCGAATCATCTATTCTGAAACCGGAGGATTTATATCTGAATCCACCATCTTCATTCAATGAGAGCAATAATTTTTCAACACTTGAGGAGATGGAAAAACAAATGATACGGTCGGCCCTTGATAACAATAACGGCAACTTCACAGCAGCAGCTGAGCAGCTTGGAATAACTAGGCAGACATTATACAACAAGTTAAAAAACCGGAACAATGATAAGTAAAAACCTATATATTAATATATTGATACGAGTCCTGCTTATTGTAATCCTTTCAGTTCTTTTAGGCTATTTAATAGCAGCTGACAAGTCATTACGGATATCTCTTTTATGTTTCATGGCAATAGCAGTTCTTACCACAAATCTCATATCCTTTCTGAATACCACAAATAAGAAGATAAAGTACTTCTTTGAGGCTGTAAAAAACGATGATTCCAATCTTTCTTTTCCGGTTCAGGAGAAAAACAAAACTGTAAGGGAAATATACAAGAGCATGAACGGGGTCAATCAGCAGATCCAGAAATTAAAGATTGAGAACCGGAATCAGGAACAATACTTCAGTATCTTAATTGAGCACCTCGCCATCGGTATTATTACTTTTAACAATAAAGGTTTCATTCTACATTCAAATTCATTCGCAAAAAAGTTGCTGGAAGTCGATATTCTTACCCATTTAAAGCAAATTGAACGGATTGATGAAAAATTATATCATACAATAAACAGCATAAAGCCCTTTGAACGGCGACTTGTACCCATTAACAGCCAAGGTGGAGAAGTACAACTGTCACTGAAAGCCACATCATTCAGGACAAGAGACGATGAACTAGTAATCCTTTCAATCCAGGATATAAAGAATGAACTTGACGAAAAAGAGGTGGAATCGTGGATGAAACTGATAAGAGTTCTGATGCATGAAATTATGAATTCCATTACTCCCATTACCTCCCTTTCAGAAAGTCTTTCAAACATATACAGCACTTCGGGAAAACCTGTATCTCCAGAACAGGTAACCTCAAAGGCCATAGCAACCACCCTCCAGGGACTGAATGTCATAAAATCGCAGGGAAGAGGTCTGATGTCATTTGTAGAATCGTACCGAAAGCTTACACGGATACCGGAACCTGACAAGCAGCTGTTCAAGGCGGCTGACCTACTTAACCGTTTAAAGGTTCTTTATAACTCCCAGGATAAAAGCGGCAAAATTGATCTGTCCTTTTCACTAAAAGATCCTGATCTTGAGATTTTTGCAGATCAGAATCTTATTTCGCAGGTTTTAATCAACCTTGTAAGGAACGCACTGGAAGCAATTGAAAACATTCCGGGAGGCAGAATATTGATCAGTGCGGGTACCGACCGTGAACTTCGTCCTGAAATATGTGTCATCGACAATGGCCCCGGTATCCCTGAAGAAAACCTTGATGAGATTTTTGTTCCGTTTTTTACAACAAGGAAAAACGGTTCAGGCATCGGGCTCAGCATTTCAAAGCAGATAATGAGGGTACATGGTGGAAACCTGAAAGTCAGGTCAGTACCAGGAAAAGAGACAGTATTCTGTCTCACATTCTAATCATATCTTATCGCTTTCACCGGAGTAATCCTGCTGATAAGCTGTGAAGGGATCAGCAGCATGAGGATAATTGCTGCCATGGTTCCTGCATTTAGCAGAAGGATATGCATAACATCCAGATTTACCGGAACAGTTTTGATGTAATATGAAGACGGATCGAGTGTGATCAATCCTGTTTTCAGCTGAAGCAAAGCCAGACCAATTCCGATTAAATTGCCCCAGAAAAGCCCCTTGCCTATAAGATAAGCTGCCTGGTAAAGGAATACTTTCCGTATAGTAACATTTTCTGAACCAAGAGCTTTGAAAATACCGATCATGTTTGTCTTCTCAAGAATCAGGATCAGAAGCCCTGATATCATATTGAAACCGGCAACAAGGAGCATAAGCACAATAATAATTATGACATTCATGTCCTGGAAGTTAAGCCAGTCGAAAATCTGGGGATACCTCATCCTGATGTTGGTGACTTTAAATTTTGTTTCACTCTTCAAGCAGACGGTAACCGACAGCATCCCTCACGGCATAGGTCATCTCATCAAGCTTGTCAAAATCATTGATAAAAATCTCAAAACCGCTTACCTGGTCATCATTCCATCCGTTAAGGCGTTTTATATGTCCTATGTCGCAAAAGACATACATTTTATCGAATTCCTCAAGGCTGGTTTCATAGATTCCGCTTATCGTAAACTTTCGGCTTGCTGGGAGGATCCTGAACGAAATACATTGCAAATGAATCGCCGGTCTTCAGTCTGAGCATATCAGATATCTTCTTTGAAATGATCACATCATTCGTCCGGCCGGTGTCAGTTACGGTAAAAACAGATCCGTCCACCATATTGCTTTTGAAGATACCTCCAGTCAAAGTCGCTTCCGATACCCTTTCAGAACAACCCCCTGGATAGCATCATTGGTTTTAATGATGCCGGCTTTTGTTGCAAAAACCTGGATATGTTTAATCCCTGGGATCTGCCTTATCTTTGGAATAAATGCCTGTGTATCGCTTATGGGAATTGTCTCGAGCGACATGTTTGAATCGTAATTCAGTATCTGGATATTTGATCCGAAACCGACGATCTTATCCCTTATCTGCTGTTTAAATCCGGTTAGTATTGAAACTGCAAGTATCATGACTGCAAGACCCATTGCAATGCCGATTATGGCAATAACATTTATCGGCCGCGAAAATGAAGTTCCTTCGCGCCTCCCCTTTATCAGCCTTTGAGCTATGAAATATGGTAAGTTCATCATTTATTTACAGGATCAAATTTAATATTTTCTCTGTGTAACTCTATGTTTTCTCTGTGCTCTCTGTGTAACTATTGATTTTCTTTAAGAACTTACACAGAGTCCCACAGAGGTTTCACGGAGTTCCACAGAGTATTGGTCGGTTTTGTATAAAAATATTAGATTTACGATATCAAACCGGAATCACATGAAAAAAGTATCCATCACGATTTGTTTCCTGACATTGGTTATATTTTCCAATTCATGTTATGGAACTAAAGAACATCCTGTCCCCGGAGCAAATCAGTTTGACCGGTACAGACATTTGATAGAGGGGAAATCAGTTGCAATTGTTGCCAACCAGACCTCAATGGTTGGGAGTACTCACCTTGTCGATTTCCTTCTGAACTCAGGGATCAATATAAAGGTGATTTTTGCTCCGGAACATGGTTTCAGGGACCTGGCCGATGCCGGTGAAAAAATTGAGGACGGGAAAGATCCGGAAACCGGACTCCCTTTAATAAGCCTGTATGGAAATCATCTTAAGCCAATCCCTGAGGATCTCATTGGGATTGATATTGTCCTCTTTGATATTCAGGATGTTGGTGTCCGTTTCTATACCTACATTTCAACCCTGCATTATGTTCTTGAAGCCTGTGCTGAAAATAATGTAAAATGTATTGTTCTTGACAGGCCAAACCCTAATGGATTTTATTTCGATGGAAATATTGCAGATACGGCTCACCGCTCATTCGTTGGTATGGATCCTGTACCTGTTGTACATGGATTGACCGTTGGTGAATATGCGGGTATGCTTAACGGGGAGGGCTGGCTTAAGAAAGGTGTTAAATGTGATCTTACAGTTATTAAGTGTACAAATTACACTCATAAAACTTACTATGAATTGCCTGTAAAACCGTCACCTAATCTCCCAAATCAGACTTCAGTTTATCTCTATCCCTCCATATGCTTCTTTGAAGGGACAACTATTTCATGTGGAAGAGGAACGCAATTTCCTTTCCAGGTTTTCGGATCACCCAGGCTTCCCGACAAAGGATTCAGCTTTACTCCTGAAAGTGTTCCCGGTGCAAAGAATCCGCCCCTTCTGGGAGAAAAATGTTTTGGGACAGACTTGCGCAATGCAATAAAAAATAAGCTGGTGCCGGTTCCGAAGCTAAATCTTGGATGGGTAATTGATGCTTATCGTAATTATCCTGAAAAGGATAAATTCTTCACGCCTTATTTTGATGTGCTTGCCTCAGGGACAACAATCAGGGAACAGATACAGAAGGGCATGACAGCTGAAGAGATCCGTGCGACATGGAAGGAAGGGTTGGAGAGATTCGGGAAAATCAGATCAAAATATCTGCTTTATAAATAAGCAGTTAACCCCCACTCTGTGACTCTGTGCCTTCTTTGTGTTCTCTGTGTAACCAGGATTTTTTAAAAACTTGCACAGAGCGCCACAGAGGGAACACAGAGTTCCACAGAGTCAGGATGAATTAGTCCTTAAGAATGGAATTCAGTTCCTCTTTGGTTACGGAAGGTATTTTATGATTTTTAAGTTTTCTGACAACCAGCCTGCCGGTCTTTCTTGCCGACTGCCTGTCACTGAACGGAACCTGGCCTTCAACAGCAGGCATGAAAGGCTGGTGAATATATGTTTTGCTTTTTACCAATATATCATAACCCCAGCCCTGGCCACTTTTAAAAACATCGACATTATAATAAAAATGCCCTCTTGAGGTGTATGCTACTGCAGCTAAAATTAACACTGACAAGAGGGCGAAAACAAATAGTCTCTTTCTTTTAGTCATTCTCGTTAAGGACGGCATCAGGATCAAATGCCCAGATATCATCAAAGTAATAGGATGAACTTTTACCTGTTGTGATATAACCACGGTTTGCTATTCCGAAACCAACAGCATCCTGCCTTATTGCACCTTCAAATGAGGTCTTCTGTTTCCAGAGATCAGTGGCAGGAGTATATTCCCAGGTTTCACCGCCTGTAGTCTTACCGCCTGTCGCAAGGTAACCTTTCCCATTGACGCTGAAGCCCACTTTACCTATACCTGTGATAGTTAAATAGTCATCATCATATGCCTCAGTTGATAGATCAATTATTGATCTTTTTTTAGTCCAATTATCAGTACCCGGATCATATTCCCAGAAATCCGACAGGTATTCGCCGTTATCGATACCGGTAACAATATACCCTTTTCCACCGATTACAAAACAGGCTGCATCTCTTCTTTTGCTACCACCTATACTCGTTTTCTGAGTCCATGCATCTGTGACAGGATTGTATTCCCAGATATCTTTAAGGTAGTTGACATCATATCCGGTACCCACATATCCCTTGTTATTTATTGACATAGCGACCGCCCCGTATCTTGGTGAACCGGCGAAGTCAGCTTTTTTAGTCCATGTGTTTGCTGCAGGATCAAACTCATAAAAATCGCCGAGTCTGTTTTTCCCGTCAAAACCTGTACCGATATAACCCCTGGTATCAGTTCCGAAACCTATCGCTCCATTCCTTGGTACTCCCGGAAAATCAGCTTTTTGAGTCCACGTATTTCTTGCAACATCATACTCCCAGAAATCATTCAGCCTGTTTTCCCCGTCGTATCCTGTACCCAGATATCCTTTTGATCCAATGGCAAATCCAACGGCGTCAGTCCGCGGTACACCATCGAAGTCTGATAATTCAACCCAGTTGCCAACAAGCTCTTCAACAGGTTTCTTACATGAATTAAAGACCGGTATGGCCAGAATCAAAACCAGCACCCTGATCCAAATCTTAACCTCTTTGTATGTCATGTTCTGCATTTTTTTATTAAAAAACTCACACAAAACTATCTGAAGCAACCTTCAATAAAAAGCCTAGTAGATATATGCCCTGAAATTGTAGACCATATGCTGTTTATTATCGATGAATATTAATTGAACGACGCATATCCCCGAATATATTAACACTTTTGTTAAAGAAATAATAATATCTTTGTAATTTGCCTGTAGGTCTACTCTTTTCCCTTGTTTGTAGACTTTGCTTTTTTCAGACCACGTTTTAGTATTCATTTGCAGAAACTCAAACATAGATGAAGGGTATCGGGGTGGGCAGGAAAAACAAGCAAATCTTTTCATTTTCAATTATTTCTGAATTCCTGGGGGTTCTTTTAGCCGGAGCAATTCTGTTAACAGGGTCCTGTACAAAAGTTAACGAGTTCACAATAGGCAAAGATTTTGTCGAAGCCCAGACAAAATTACAGATTATTGATACTTTCAAAGTGGATCTGTCTACAGTTCTTTTGGATTCAATTGCTACATCTTCCACTAAGATTGCCTTTGCCGGCGGTTTTAAGGATGATGTTTTCGGTTCTGTAAAATGTGAATCTTATTTCGACCTTGCCTACAAGTCATTCAGTGATATTGAAGAACGTGCAATATTCGATTCGGCTGCATTTGTCATGGGTTATTCAGGTTACAGCTACGGAGACACAACCTCATTGATGACTTTAACAATTCATAGACTTACTGAAAATATTTCCCCATTTGATAACGGCTACCTTTACAATAACACTTCATTTGATTATGAGCCTGAACCGGTCGGAACCGTGACATTTTACCCTGAACCTGCTTCTTCCGATACAACAGTCAGCATACCCGTAAATGAACTTGGAGAGGAATTATTTAACTTAATCTTAAATAAGGATGAGAAAGTGTCTTCAGCCGAATGGTTCTCTGATTATTTAAAGGGATTTGTCGTGACGTCAGGTATGGTGGAAAACAAATCGGTAATTGCATTTACAGCTGATCAAAACAATATTTTTCTGAAGTTATATTATCATCTTGACCTGGAAGAACCTGAAAAGAAAGAGATAACAATTACAATGGGAGAAGCGAATCATCAGTTCAACCATATTGTAAATGACCTTACCGGTACACCAATTTTTATGATCAAACAGAACGGCAATGAAATTTCATCGTCAGAAGCGGATAACAGAGGTTATTTGCAAGGGCTAACCGGTTTCTTACCCAAAATACAGTTTCCATCCCTTGGGAATATCCTTATGCAGGAGAGATGGAAAATACTGAAGGCAGATCTTATTATTAAACCAGCCAAAGGAACTTATGATCTGTTCCATTTGCCAAAAAGTCTTCATATATACGACACTGACAGGGAGAACAGAATCAAGACGGAACTCGTGGACAATAATGGAGATCCATCAGTTGCCAGATTTGAGTATGATGAATTCTATGATGAGACCACGAGTTATACCTTCGATATAACAAATTTCTTAAACAATGAGCTTTCAGATGCAATTTTCGATTATGAGCATGGCCTCCTGATCGGACTGGGGCAGAATGAATTCAGGTCAACCCTTGACAGACTGGTAATTGAGGGAAAGAATCCTCCGGTAAAGCTGCGGATTTATTATTTAACTTTTTAAGTGACTATGTACAGGCACGGAAGAACATATATTTTTACTTTAGGTACTATTACTATTACTGTCCGGAAATATATTCTCGCAAACAACATCATCGCCTTACTCTATTTTCGGACTCGGTTACCTGGAAAGCAGCAGCATAGGACCAAGCAAAGCTATGGGTGGCACAGGGATAGCTTTTCTTTCGGAAAAGTCTATCAACATGACAAATCCGGCATCTTACAGCGGTCTCGACAGCCTGCTGTCGATATTTGAAATAGCAGTCTTCGGAAAGTACACCATGTTTTCCACACAAAAAGAAAATCAATCAGCCGTAAATGCTAATCTCAAATACATAACAATGGGTTTCCGTGTATCCCCGTGGTTAGCTACCAGTTTTGGATTTGCACCTTACAGTTCAATAGGATATCATATCAACACCCAGGCACCAATTGAAGGTACCAACCTTCAGTACTTAAAGACCTTCTCAGGAGAGGGCGGAGTGAACCAGGTTTATCTCGGAGGTTCGGTTAAGGTCCTTAAGAATCTTTCCCTTGGAGTTAATGCCGCTTATCTTTTTGGTGATGTAACTCATTCCGAATCTTCCGATGTGTTCAACTACTCTCTTAAGGATGTTACCTATGTTTCAAACTTCAATTTTAATTACGGATTGAATTACCATTTCAACTATTAAAAAATGGGAATATCTTGCTCGGGCTTACCTACAGCTCTTCAAAGAACCTGAATACAAGTAATGAAACAACCATTGAAACAGGGGTCGGTACCGAAGTATTAAAAAGCCGGATTCACAAATACAAAATTCCACAGAATTTTGGGTTTGGGCTTGCAGTCAGAAAGGAATTCTTCCTGGCAGGGATCGACTATGAAAGGAGTAACTGGAATGGCATCGATTTCAGTAATCCGCTTGTCAGAACAAGAAACAGCAACAGGTATTCCTTTGGAGTCGAATTTCCCTCACAGGGGTTAAGAAAGGGAACAGCAAAAATGTTCTTTTTCAGATTCGGTGCCGAATATCGTGAATCATACCTGATTATTGACAATATTCCAATCAGCTACCGAGCAGTGACATTCGGAACGGGTATACCTCTCAAAGGTGTCTTAAGTGCAATCAATGTTTCTTTTGAACTTGGCCAGAATGGCACCATCAGTAAGGATCTTTTCAGGGAAACATTTTTCACCCTGCACTTAGATATGTCACTTAGAGACTGTGGTTTATCAAGCGGAAATATGAGTAATCCGTCAGATCATATTTCCATTGATTGTATTATAGAATGAAGTCCTGTACGATTCACCGATCGGGATTCGCTGATTGCCTATTACAATCCTGCTGTTCTCAATCATCTCAATTTTATCGACTGATACAATATAGGATTTATGGACCCTGAAAAATGATTCTGCCGGAAGCTTCTCCAGAATGTTCTTCATCGTGGTCTTTGTAAGGATCAGTTTCCCTTCCGTGTAAATTTTAACATAATCCTTAAGTCCCTCTATATAAAGAATATCACTAAGATTTACACGGATTGTACTGTATTCAACCTTAACCATCAGGAATCCGTGAAGTACTCCCGGTGTCTCCTCGACTGAGGTTTCCTCCGGCTTCTTAAGCTTTAAAAGCTGAAACGCCTTGTTTACCGATTTTGAAAAACGGTCGAACGCAAATGGTTTGACAAGATAATCAACTGCATCATATTCAAATCCATCAAAGGCATATTCCCTAAATGCAGTAGTAAATATGATCATCGGAGGATTGTAAAGTGACTTCAGAAACTCAAGCCCTGAAATCTGTGGCATAACTATGTCAAGGAAAATAAGATCGATCTGGTTATTGTTTATAACAGGCACGGCTTCGAATGGATTTGTAAAAGTGCCGGCAAGATTTACATAACGGATCTTTGAACAAAACTCCTTTATTATGTCAAGGGCAGGAATTTCATCATCAATAGCTATACAATTCAATGTATTGTGCCGCATTCCTCACCTCCCTTTCTTTACACCTTCCACGGATATGCCTTCAGTGCCTCACCCAGGGTCTCCATGGCCTTTTTCAGATCATCGATCTTCAGGACGTAAGCAATTCTGACCTCATTCTTACCTGATCCGGGAGTGGAATAAAAGCCTGACGCAGGAGCTACCATTACAGTCTGATTCTTGTATTCAAATTCCTCAAGAAGCCACCTGGCGAATTTATCAGAATCATCTACAGGAAGTTTAACCACAGTATAGAATGCACCTTTGGGTCTGGGGCAATATACACCCGGGCATTTTGTTAAGAGCATCAACCATATAGTTCCTCCTGGCAGTATATTCCCTGTTTACTTCCTCGAAATATTCATGCGGTGTATCAATAGATGCTTCACCAGCTATCTGGCCCAGTCCCGGAGGTGAAAGACGAGCCTGGGCAAACTTCAGGGCTGTGGAGATAACCTCTTTATTCTTTGTAACTAGAGCGCCAATCCTTACTCCGCATTCGCTGTAACGTTTTGATACAGAGTCAACAAGAATAACATTTTTTTCAATGCCCTTGAGATTCATCGCTGAATGATGTCTGGCTCCATCATAACAGAACTCCCTGTAAGCTTCGTCCGAAAAAAGGAATAAGTCATGTTTTTTTACAATATCCCGCAGGAGATAAAGCTCTTCTTCTGAGTAAAGATATCCGGTTGGATTATTTGGATTGCAAACGATGATACCTCTTGTTCTG
Source organism: uncultured Bacteroidales bacterium (assembly GCA_963831935.1). Classification (GTDB taxonomy): domain Bacteria; phylum Bacteroidota; class Bacteroidia; order Bacteroidales; family VadinHA17; genus LD21. Next base: position 136,251 of record CAWHSH010000015.1, on the reverse strand, counting down.
GAAGTAATTTTTTTCTCAATATCCTCAATTGGAGGAAGAGCAAAATCATTTCTGATATGGGATGTTACCGGGATTATCCTGATGCCTGCAGTCACTGCAAATCCATTGTAATTGGCGTAGAAAGGTTCGGAGGTGATCACTTCCTCGCCGGGATTCATACAGGTCATAAAAGCAAAAAGTATTGCTTCAGATCCGCCCGTGGTGATCAGCATTTCAGTATGATCAACATTGATACCGATTTTCTGATAAAAGGATGCCAGCTTGCGCCGGTATGATTCATTACCCGCTGAATGGCTGTATTCGATTACTTTAAGGTTTATATTCCGGATAGCGTCCATGGCAACCTGCGGTGTAGGAATATCCGGCTGACCTATATTCAGATGATAAACCGTTCTGCCTTTTCTTTTTGCTTCTTCCGAAAAGGCACGAGCTTCCTGATCGGTGAAGGTGGCATTTCCCTGCCTTTTTGTGAAATAGACGGCATATAATGCTTAAATTAAGATCCTGTTTTTGCTGAACAAAATTAAGAAAAATCCAATGCTTAAGCCATTTTATTTAATTACTGACAAATGTGATGAAATTGTATAATTTTGCACTTTCAACAGAACATCCTTTTTAAACATAGCATATCATGGAGATTCCATCAAAATATGAACCTGCAAAGGCTGAAGACAAATGGTATGACTACTGGCTGAAAAACGGATTTTTCAGAAGCACCCCGGATGATAGGGAACCATATACGATTGTGATTCCGCCGCCTAATGTCACGGGTGTACTTCATATGGGCCACATGCTTAATAATACCATCCAGGATGTACTGATACGCCGGGCGAGGATGCTTGGTAAAAATGCCTGCTGGGTGCCAGGTACCGATCATGCTTCAATAGCTACTGAGGCCAAGATAGTGGCAAAACTCAAGGCTGACGGAATAGAAAAAAGGGACATGAAAAGGGAGGAATTCCTTGAATATGCATGGGAATGGACAAGAAAACATGGTGGCATTATCCTTGAACAGCTTAAAAAGCTGGGAGCTTCCTGTGACTGGGACCGGACTCTGTTCACCATGGATCACAAAGAGGTATGAATCGGTTATTAAGGTTTTTGTTGACCTGTATAACAAAGGATTGATTTACAGAGGAGTGCGTATGGTCAACTGGGATCCGCAGGCGATGACGGCTGTTTCTGATGAAGAGGTTAACTATACGGAGGAAAAATCAAAACTCTACTATGTCCGTTACAAGATAGTAGGCGAAGACGATTACGTTATGGTTGCAACCACACGTCCCGAGACAATACTTGGAGATACTGCCGTTTGCGCCAATCCTGCAGATGAACGATACAGGCATCTTAAAGGGAAAAAGGTGATAGTCCCGATGGTAAACAGGGAAGTGCCTTTTATTTTCGATGATTATGTTGAAATGGAATTTGGTACAGGTTGCCTTAAGATAACTCCGGCACACGATATTAATGATTATGAAATAGGTTTGAGGCATAAACTTCCTTCCATTGATGTGTTCAATGAGAATGGAACAATGAGTTCAGCGGCCGGAATGTTTATCGGAGTCTGACCGGTTTGCTGCCAGAGATCTGGCTGAAAAAGAGTTACGACAGAACAGGTGACCTGGTAAAAGTGGTAAAATACAACAACAAAATAGGGCGTTCGGAACGTACAAATGCGGTTATTGAGCCAAGACTGTCCAGTGCAGTGGTTCATGAAAATGAAAGATATTTCCAGACCGGCTCTCGATGCTGTCCTTAACGGAGAAGTTCATCTTCATCCTGCAAAATTCAAAAACCTGTACCGCCACTGGATGGAAAACGTACATGACTGGTGCATAAGCCGTCAGCTCTGGTGGGGACACAGGATCCCTGCGTGGTATTATAGTGATAATGAATTTGTTGTCGCTGACGATGCAGGCAAGGCCCTGTTGCTGGCAAGGGAAAAAAGCGGCAACGGGGCACTGAAGGAGAGTGATCTCAGGCAGGATGAGGATGTTCTTGATACCTGGTTCTCATCATGGTTGTGGCCAATAACATCATTTGACGGAATAAATAATCCGGATAATCCGATCTAAAATACTATTATCCCACCAATGATCTTATAACAGCTCCGGAAATCCTCTTTTTCTGGGTTGCACGGATGATAATGGCAGGATATCGAATACCAGGGGAAAAAACCGTTCACCAATGTCTACCTGACAGGGCTGGTACGCGATCAGCAGAGAAGAAAAATGTCCAAATCGCTCGGTAACTCTCCGGAACCTCTTGATCTTATTGCAAATATGGAGCTGATGGTGTACGTGTGGGAATGATGCTGTGTTCCCCGGCGGGAAACGACCTGCTGTATGATGATTCCCTTCCCGAACAGGGAAGGAATTTTGCAAACAAAATATGGAACGCTTTCAGGCTTGTAAAAAGCTGGAAAGTGGACGAAAGACTTACTCAGCCTGAATCATCGGCGGCAGCCGTCAAATGGATAAATGAAACTCTGAAGAAATCGCTGGCGGAAATAGATTCCAACTTTAAAAGATTCAGGATCTCCGAAGCCCTGATGAACACCTATAAACTTTTCTGGGATGAGTTTTCGGGATGGTACCTGGAGATTATCAAACCTGAATACAAGAAACCTGTCGACAGGATAACATACGAGGCTACAATTACTGTTTTTGATCAGCTTCTGAGGATCATTCATCCGTTTATGCCATTTATAACCGAGGAGATATGGCAGATGATTGCTGAACGCCAGTACGGTGAAAGCCTGATGGTAAGTCAGATGCCCAGGGTAAAAAAATTTAGCAGGGATCTGGTTTCCCGCTTTGAAACCATCAGGGAGACGATCACGGCAGTCCGTTCTGTAAGAAAGGAGAAGCAGATCCCTCTCAGAAATCCGGTAGAACTGCTTATCAAAACAAATGAAAGCAGTTTTGATATGGAATTTTTACCTGTTATTATAAAACTGGCCAAACTTTCAGGTGTCAGATTCGTAACTGAAAAGCAAGCCGGAACAGCAACTTTCATGGTTGGGACGACAGAATATTTCATACCTGTGGGACAGGAAATAGATGCCGAAAGTGAACGAAATAAGATAACAGCTGACCTTAAATACTACCGGGAGTTTCTTGAAAGCGTCATGAAGAAGCTTGACAATGAGCGTTTTGTCCAGAATGCACCTGCCACTGTTCTGGAACTCGAAAGGAAGAAAAAAACTGACACGGAGTCAAAAATCAAATCGCTTGAGGAATCACTGAGAGTGTTACCAGAACAAAAGAAAAAGTCTTAAAGTCTTATTAACTTTAAGACAACCAACACTTCAGGACAAATAAAACTTAGGGCATAACCTTTCGCACCAGATAATTCGGGAATTCTTCGATAATTTCCCAGGAGTCGTTGAGGATAAGATGCCAGCCATCTCCGGTTATGTGGTTTTTATCGATCTTAATACCCTTTGCCGGGATGCGCAGATTTTTATAGTTATTGGAAACAAGGCAGCCTCCCTTGTCAACCGAAAGTTTTCCCCAGTTATCTGATATCCTGATGGAGTTGTAAAGAGTACCCAGAGTATCAAGATAGTGCACGTCTTCAGGTTCGAAATCGAAATATGGACTTTCAAGCTCCATATATACAACCGGTTTTTCGGTGAAAATACTTACCTGGTCGTTAATTCTCTTCCTGATGTCCTCGATACGGGTTTCTTCTTCTCTGTAAATGTCGTCAAGATTGTAATTTAAAGCAATGCTTCCGGCAACATCACGGCATACCTGGGGTAATTCAATATGGTAAAGTTCCTGAACCATTTTACCCAGGTCAATTTTATCGGTTGTGATTGAACTGAAATCAAAACCTTTGTTGTGAAGTAAAGTTGCATATAATGCTCCGTGGATACGACCGTACGATCTTGAATAGGACTGAAAAGAATAGATCCTGTCGAGATATTCAAAAAGCCTTGTCTTATATTCCTCAGGTGATTGTGATGTAAGAAAAAGAAATGTAAAAGTTGCAAGACCCTCATATGTTTCAAACCGATTTTCCATATCGGCGTATTTCGGAAATGATTCACGGTTTGATCCTCTGAAGATAAGGGCATCCCTTATGGCCAGCAGCTGTTCATCGTTTTCGGATGAAATAGCTTTCTTCAATGCTTTCCATTCAAGCTTGACCCATATCCTTGCTTCCTTTTCATCCATTATGGTTACATTGAAGTTCTCAGAATTGATCCCGATAGTTTGCTGAAACCTGTGGAAAAGACAATGAATGGCTCTGGTCGTAATAGTGTAATCATCTTCTTCCACTGGCAATGGCGCAAGTCCGAAAAGTGTTCCCCCGTAAATATCAGCCGAGTTGGTTATTATTTTTTCCCGTGGATAAATACCTGTGTAAACACCATCCTTCAGCTTGAGCAGTCCTTCCCTGTCGGGTAGATTGGCAATAATCTCTCTTGAAGTCCTGTCAACAAACATCACAGGTCCGAACAGATTTTTACCCCATAATTTTCCGCTGTCCCTGTTACAGATCTCTTCGACCTTTTTGAAATAATACTGAGCTTTTCCAGGGGTAAGGTATGTTTCCTGAACATTCCCATTACAGGCGACCAGCAAGCCCATGACAGTTATATAAATCCAATTTTTCATTCTTCAAAGATAAAAATTCAATCAGGCTGTGATTTCATTGGGGTTGCAATTATTGTTCCGTTCTATGTCAACCGCATGTGCATCTTTTATACTTACATTAAGTTCAAATCCGATAAGCAGGGCAATTGAATTAAGGTAAAGCCATAAAAGTATTACCATAAGTGTTCCTATCCAGCCGTAAAGCTTGTTATACGGCCCATAGTTGTTTACATATGCGGAAAAACCAAGAGAAGTAAGTATAAACAGCAATGTGGCTAATGTTGATCCTGGGGTGAAAAACCTGAAATCATGCCTTTTGGCCGGTGCCAGGTAATAAAGAAATGAAATTGCCAATAGGAGCAAAAGAATAATAACTATCCATTTGATAAGGACTAATGCCGAAATCACAAGACTTTTTTCAAGTATTTCCAGTTCAACCAGCCGGGTTACAGCCATTTTCCCGAAAATAATCATGAATCCGGCTATTGCAATCATAAATATTCCGATCAGAAGCAGCAGAACTGATACTTTCCGCTGGTTGACCCATGATCTTGACTTGAAAGAATGTGAAGTTACGACAAAGGCATGGATAATGGCATGTATGCCGTTGGTTGAGAAGATGATAGTGGCCAAGAACATTACCAGAAGCAAGCTTCCGCTTTTGTTTGTAATAACATCTACTATGGTGTTTTCCATAAGATTGTAGGCGTTGACAGGAAGTATGCTTTCGAAGAGTTTTATCAGTTCCTGCTGGAAGTTTGGTATTGGGATAAAAGGTATCAGAGTGAATAAGAATATTGTTGCGGGGAGAACAGCCATCAGAAGATTGAACGCTATCGAGGAGGCCCTTGTAACAAGTACTCCTTTCCTGAAACCTTTAACAACAAACTTTACGACATCGATCATTGGAATCCCATCGAAACCCGGGAGAACGATTTTCTTTATTGTCTCTGATCCGTTGAATTTTCTGACTCCCTGTTTAATACGCATTATTTAATATGCTTTTAAACTCATATCCAGACTTTTTATCTGATGAGTAAGGGCTCCTACCGAAATAAAATCCACACCACATTCAGCATAAGCTCGTATGGTTTCAATGGTTATTCCTCCTGATGATTCAGTTTCAAAACGGCCTTTAATGACCTTAACAGCTTCCCTTGTTTCGCTCACTGTAAAATTATCAAGCATAATCCGGTCAACTCCTCCAATGGCAAGTATCCTTTTGACATCATCGAGATTCCTGGCTTCGATCTCTACTTTGAGGTACTTTTTATGTCTGGCTAAGTATTCCCTGGTTCTTTTGATTGCTATTTCAATGCCTCCGGCAAAATCAATGTGGTTATCTTTTAGCATCACCATATCATACAGACCCATCCTGTGATTAAATCCGCCTCCGATTCTTACGGCTTCCTTTTCAAGAAATCTCATTCCGGGGGTTGTTTTGCGGGTATCAAGTATTTTGGTTTTCAATCCTTTTAACCTTTCAGCATAGTGGCTAGTACTTGTTGCTATCCCGCTCATCCTCTGCATTATATTAAGCACAATCCTTTCGGATTTCAGGATTGATAGCTCTGCTCCGGTCACATTAAATGCTATATCCCCGGGGGAGATACCAGTCCCGTCTGCAATGAGCTGTTCAAATTTCAGATCTTTGTCAACAATTTCGAAAACTTCTCCTGCAATCCTGCATCCAGCAAGTACTCCTTTTTCCTTAATCAGCAGCTTAGCTCTCCCTGTGGCATTATCCGGGATACATGCCAGTGATGAATGGTCACCTTCGCCAATATCTTCTTCAAGGCTTCTTAAAATGAATTCCGTCAGAATTCTATTTTGCATTGTCGGGTTCAATACGTATCTGATGTATAAGTAATTCCTGGTTAACCTTTTTAAGAAGAAAGTATACCCTGAAATTGCCTTTCTCAGTTTCCAGGTTGCCAATGGCATATTGAGCATCATTTCTTGCACCCTGATGACGGATAATAAAATCTTTTGCACGGTATTCAGTAAAGAAATCCCTGAGAATGGTCTCTGCGACATTCTTTTTATAAAAATCTTCCTTGTCAAGAAGCAGAAGCTCCACCGTGGAATTCATGAATTTGGATAATTCAGCGGCATTTCCTGCTTTAATGGCAATTGAAATTCCGGCAGGAATTTTTACCTGTTCCTGAACTGTCACAGCCAGGGAGCTGATAATAACCACAGGAACCGTAATTAAGGTAATGAACTTCATTTATTTTGTTTAATTAAATAATCAGTTATCGGATTAATTCCTTTGCAAATTTAAAATAATTTATATTTAACGGATAACCTCTTTCCAGCAATCAGCGTAATTATAGTCGTGGCAACACATTATTAATTACTATTTTTGTAAACGGGCTGCACTATTTAGATTGTACAAAAGTCGAGCCAATATTTATGAAGATTACTTTATTACTGGCTGGGAAAAACATCAGAAAAATATATCGAAGAAGGAATGGTTATTTTCTCAAACCGTTTAAGGAAATATACAGCTTTTGATATTATTTCACTTCCGGATATCCGGAACACCCGCAATATGCCTGCCCGTGAACTGAAGGTCAAAGAAGGGGATAAAGATACTTCAGTTTATCGGAAATGACGATTTTCTGGTGGTTCTTGATGAAAAAGGCAAAGAGTTTTCAACACTTGAATTTTCTGCATGGCTCGAAAAAATTCTTGCACTTTCAAAGAAACGGATTGTGTTTGCAATAGGAGGTGCGTGGGGATTTTCAGATGAGGTCTTTCAAAAAGCTGATGTGCATCTGTCTCTTTCCAGGATGACTTTTTCTCACCAGGTGGTACGATTATTGTTTCTTGAACAGCTGTACCGGGCATTTACAGTTATTAAAGGTGATCCTTACCATCACGTGTAAACCTGCTATCCCTGAAAATGAAAAAAGGAAATTTTAAAATCGTTCCGGTTATTCTGACAGTTTTTGTTATTCTTCTCGCGATGGCGGCTGAATCGATCTATCTGGGAAATTTTGAATACAGGTTCAGGACAAGGCGGTTCAACAGGATCCTGAAAGAGAAACAACAGGTTATGGACGCATGCCTCAATGGCATGATGCCGATACTGGCAAAGGGTGAATCGCATGGATCAGTTTCAGAGAAAAATATTTTTTCGCTTGCCGAGCAGAACGGAATAACCCTCCTGGAATATATTGGCAACAGGCTGGCATACTGGTCTGATACAGATTTTGATGTGCCGCGTCAGATGGTTGATACAATTTTTGCCAAACCGTTGATTTTCATACAAAACGGGTGGTTCCTGTCGAAATTCATCACGGCTGGAAATGAAAAGATAGTTGCCCTGCTCAGAATTCAAAGTACATATGGTTTTGAAAATGATATAATTAAAAACGGATTTGCCCGGAAGATTCAAAATTCCTGCCGGAGTTGGATTCAGTCTCGACAGGAATAAATCCAAGTATCAAATTTATCTTAATGACGGTACATTCCTTTTCTCTTTAATCTATCCCGGCAGTGAAGGAGAAGACATTCTTTATTTCCGTACCCTTAATATTATGGGGAATTTCATTTTTTCCTGGTAATTCTTCTCACGCTGTACCTGGTTAATTATCTGATCGAAAAGAACCAGCCGACCACTGCACTTTATAAGTTGTTTTATTATTTTTTCGGTCTGTCTATTTAATTATACTGTTAGCCAGGAAACCCGTCAATATTGTTCAGGACCGACCTTTTCACACCCTACAGGTACACCATGAACGGATTCATTCCGTCGCTTGGGCACCTGGCAGTGCTAAGCATTCTGTTATCGGCATTCTCTTATCTGGTTTACAAGTACCTGCCCGAAAGAGAAAACCTTCAAAAAAGCAGAGAAACCGGTTACCTGTGGTTGACGATCCTGTTGTTGCCGGGTGCTTTTCTTTTCATTCTGTATCATATTATTTTCAGCCATCTGATATTCAATTCGAATATCAATTTTGAAACTTTTAAAGTACTCGAACTTGATCTATTCAGCCTTGCCGGATTATTTTTCCTTGCACTGCTGTTCTGTATACCTTTTCTTTATATAGTTAAAATCTTCAGAATATATAAAGCCGCCTCAGCTGAAACATTTCCTGTTGGCATTATTGACCACAATGATTGTTTTTGTTTGTTTCTTTTATCGCGATTACCGAATGTTCATTGCCGTGGCGTCTGTTTTATTCCTTTGTCACTGCAGCGTCTGGCTTTTTGGGAAGAAGAAATACTGGTATTTTTAATAAGACCGTTATACTTTCAGTGATCGCGGATTCTATTCACTCTTTCTTATAACATTTCTATTCGGAGAAAAAAATTGAGGAAAATAACAAAATACAACTGGTTACCTATTCCACTGAAAATGATCCTTCGGCAGAACATCTTCTGCTTGATATGTGGCCAAAAATCTCAGGCGATTCAACGCTCCGCAACATGATGAATGTGAATGCCTTTGACAAGAATGATTTTGACAGTATCTCAAATTACCTTCATAATAAATACTTTACAGGATATTGGGGCAATTATAGTCTTAATATTGTTCTGTGCAGGAAGAATGATTCCCTGAGGATCGGCGAACGAAATACAGTTTTTGAAGATTGTTTTAATTTTTTTGAATGGAAGGTCTATATCGTACGGTCATCAGCTTACAGGGACCGGCTTTTATTCTATCGACAATAACCAGGGAAGGTCCAACTATCTGGGAAGAGTTTTTTTCAATTACAGTAACGGCAGAATCAATGGTCTTTACCTCGACCTGTACAACGATATCAACGTATTTCAACCCGGGTATTCTGAACTTTTGCTTGATAAGAAATACTACGGTTATGCCCGATTAAAGGATTATTCATTTGCGAAATATATAAATGGAGAAATTGCAATCCGTACAGGAGATTTTCCCGTACAACAGAACCGATGCGGAATACATTGAAAAGGTAACAGACTACAGATCCTTTAAGGCTGATTCATACAAGCATGTTCTGTACAGAAACGGAAATACTACCGTTCTGATAAGCCAGGCCGGTAATCTCATTGCAGGATCTTATAGTATCTTTTGCATACCTCTTTGCTTTTGTTTTCATTTTCTCCAACCTGATGCTTTTCCTGATTAAGAGACCTGTGATTAAACTTCTGTCAGGATTTAACTTCAGGCAGAAGATGCAGATATCCTTCATAAGCATTCTCCTGCTTTCGTTCACTCTTATCGGTTTTGTTATTGCGTCAATGGCAATAAAACAATATCAGAGAAACCATTATGAAAACCTGAAGGAAAAACTGAATTCAGTTTATATCGAACTTGAAAGCAAACATTTCGATGGAAACACTCCTTACACCAGACTGGAAAAACAACAATTACACTCCGCTGAGTGATTTTCTGGTAAACTTTCAAATATTTTCAATACTGATATAAATCTTTACGACCGGACAGGATTCATGATTGCGACATCACGTCCTGAAATATTTTACCGTAATCTTACAAGCCGGAGAATAAATGAGATGGCATTCATTAATCTTGCCAACCTTAAAAAAAGCGAGTATATACAGAAAGAGAAGATCGGTAACCTTGAATATATTTCAGCTTATCAGCCCTTTTATAATGCGGATAATGAGCTTCTTACATATCTGAATCTCCCTTATTTCAGAATGCAGAGTGTACTGGCGAAGGAAATTTCAAATATGATTGTTACAGTAGTCAATTTCACTCTGCTTCTGATAGTACTTGCAATGGGACTTGCAGTATTTATCAGTACCCGGCTGACTTCGCCGCTTGCAATGCTCAGCAGCAGGCTTGCATCTGTTGAACTCGGTAAAAAAAGTGAGCATCTTTCGTACAAGGGAAATGATGAAGTGGGTGAACTGGTAAAACAATATAACCGGATGGTCGATGAACTTGATGAGAGTGCACAGAAACTGGCAAATTCCGAACGCGAATCTGCCTGGAGGGAAATGGCAAAGCAGGTTGCACATGAGATTAAAAATCCATTAACTCCCATGAAGCTCAATGTGCAGCAGCTTTTAAAATCCTGGATAGATGGTGTTCCGGGTTTTGAAAAAAAGCTGGAAAGATTTACACAAAACCAGATTGAGTATATAGATAATCTGTCGTCCATTGCTTCCGCCTTTTCCTCGTTTGCCAAAGTACCGGAAACCAATCCCGTTACAGTTGATCTTACAGAACAGATAAAAACAACTCTTGAACTTTTCAAGAACAGCGATAATATAACATTCAGAGTTGGATGGCCTCATACCGGCAGGATACTTATCCATGCCGACAGGGAACAGATCAACGGGATTTTTTCCAACCTTATAAAAAACGGCATTCAGGCGATACCGCCCGGTAAAGGAAGGTATTATAAAAGTAAATGTGGAGACTGAAAATGAACAAGTTGTGGTTTCTGTCTCTGACAATGGAACAGGAATTCCTGAATCGCTTAAGAAAAAAATGTTTACTCCTAATTTTACAACTAAATCATCAGGAGCAGGGTCTGGGACTTTCAATAGTAAAAAGATATGTTGAGAATGCTTCAGGCAGAATTTGGTTTGAATCAGAACCCGACAAAGGCTCTGTTTTCTTTGTAGAATTTCCGCATGTTAAACACCGATAATGATCGATGACAGATCAGTAAGTCAGCCAAAAATTTCAGAGGTCTTCTTCCAATTATTTAGTTATTTTAACGTTATTAAAGTTCAACAACCGGTTTATTGATGTTAACCAGATCGTCCTGTCATATTTATAAAACAATATTTTTACTGCTGCTATCCCTCTTAAGCAGCAGTACTCTTTATGGACAGGAGTCAATCAGCGGTGTAATAAACAAATATGCCAAAGTAACATATCGTGATTAGTTGCCGGGTTATGTTATGTCGGTAATCCTGCACAGGCAGTCCAATTTTCGACTGGTGATTATGTTCTGCTAATTCAGATGCAGGGAGTTGGCATTCAAACCATTCAGGGTTCATACGGAATAAATGTCCAGTCGGTGTTTGGAACACCGGGCGGATATGAATTACTCATTGTTCAATCAGTAAACTACATTACAGGAAGAATCGATTTTACACGAAACGTATATATTAATAATTATGATGTAGCCGGAAACGTTCAGCTTGATTCAGGTACCATTTTATAATTCGCCGGTTGTAAACGGAACATTAACAAGCCAATCCTGGAACGGTTACCTCAGGAACCGGTGGCGTTCTGGCAATGATGGCAGGCAGAAAGCTTACGTTAAATGCCGATATTGATGTAACGGGACAGGGATTTTCAGGTGCCGCTGGTGTTTCGGGAATAGGTGAATGTGTCCGTACAAATGAAACTGCCAATAATCACGATTCATATCCGGAGACATGGAATAATGCAGGTTTAAAAGGAGAAGGAGTGGCCATTCATGATATCATAAGCGTTCTGTTATACCCGAACCATGCAAAAGGACAGGGAAGGAACTTCACTGGTGGCGGAGGAGGCAATGGGATGTATTCTGGCGGTGGTGGCGGATCAAACCGGGGAAGAGGTGGAGACGGTGGACTTGAAGTATCAGCAGCTTTGCCTTAATGATCCCCGGGATGGTGGTTACGGTGGCATGAATATAATTGGTACAATGATACAGAATGGTATTTTTGCAGGAGGGGGCGGAGGAGCTTCAACTCAGGCAGCAGGGAGCAACAGCCTCATCCGGTGGAAAAGGTGGAGGTATTATTATAATTATTGCTGATACAATTGATGGTAATAATCACATTATAAGATCAAACGGAATTACAGCCTCCAATGCTGTCAGGAAATGCCGGTGCCGGAGGAGGAGGGGCAGGAGGTTCTGTTGCACTTTCTTTTCAGGGATTCGCAAGTCAGCTACAGTTAGCATCAAATGGAGGGAACGGCGGAACGAATCCAGGGGGTTTTGGACAGGGCGGAGGCGGAGGCGGAGGGCTGCTATGGCTAAGTTCATCCGGCATTCCTTCTAATATTACAAGTGCCACTGTTGCTTATGGAACACCGGCACCGACAATTCCATCAGAAGGTAACGGGGAAATTAAATACAACTTCATCCCGAAACTTAACGGATTCCTTTTTAATTCAATACGGCTCGCTGCAACAGGAACCCAGATTGATTCGGTCTGCTCAAATATCATGTATCGGACAAATTACAGGTACCCAGCCTGTTGGAGGTACACCTCCATATACTTTCCTATGGGAGAGCAGTACTACATCAGCAACAACAGGATTTACTGCCGGCGCCAGGAACAAATAATCTTCAGCATTATACACCCCCGGCATTGCTTTCACAAACAACCTGGTTCAGAAGGAGAGTTACAGATAACTAATTCCTGGAGCTGCAATTACGGACATAAGCCTGCCTGTCAGGATCATAGTTCATCCCAATATAAAAAATAATGTCATCGGCAACCCTGACACTTTATGTTACGGACAGAATGCTTCAGCATTGAACTCACTTCTTGCCTTGCAGGACGGTAATGGTATTTACACTTTTGCGATGGGAATCAAGTTCTGATAATATATCATTCTCAGATGTTTCGAACAATACTGAAAGCTACCTTCCACCGGCCGGACTTACCCAGACCACATGGTACCGGCGCACGGTCAAATCAGGTGCATGCACAGATGTAAGCCCTTCTCTGAGGATAAATGTACTTCCGGTTATTAGCAAATAATTCGATCTTGTCCCTTCCGGAGGAGATCTGTCAGGGAATGAATTTCACTGAATCTTGACCGGAACAGTCTTTCCCGCATTAAACGGAGGAGATAACAGTCTACAGGTACAGGTGGGAAACCAGTAACGACGGATCAACATGGATCACTGCATCAGGATCATCCAACGGAGCAAACTATGATCCCAATGAATCAGCTTCATATTTCCCGGGACAGGAATATTTCAGAAGAGTTGTATTATCAGGCAGCAACAATGTATGCGTTAATGCCAGCAATCCCCTGATGCTCTGAGCGCTTATCCTGTAATAACAAACAACCTGATTACCTCAGGTGATCAGACTGTCTGTTCCGGTGCATCCCCTTCACAGCTTACCGGTTCCACTCCCCTGAATGGCAAAGGAGCAGGATCCTATACGTTTACGTGGCAGGACAGTACAAAAAGCCATACATGGACTGATATCGCCGGTTACACCGGAGTCACAGGTCAGAGATTTCGTTCCCCCGGCCCTGACTGATACCACAAGGTACAGGAGGATTGCCTATTCATCAGCTTGTTCTGATATCGGTAAATCAGTAATAATAAATGTTCACAAGCCGGTAATCAAGCAATTCTGTCTCCCTTCTTGCAGGAGGACTGGCTGATACTACAATCTGCAATGGTGCTGTTCCTCACATATTAATCGGTACGAATGCGGCAGGGGGAACAAATATCCCGGGCGATTATGCATATCAATGGTCATCATCACCTGATAATTCAACATGGACAGATCTAACAGCTTCGGCAACCGGGTTGTACTACCAACCGCCGTCTCTGAACGTCAACAACCTATTTCAGGACGAAGAGCCATCTCCGGCCAGTGTTTTTCAGAGAGCGGAGCCGTGAAAGTAACAGTATTGCCACTGATTACAAATAATACAATTACCGAAATCAGACTGTCTGCAAATCCAACACACCTAGACTTCTTGTACAGGCTTCAGGTGCATCCCTCACAGGAGGAGGAGGCTCAGGAACCTATTCATTTTTCTGGGAACAGAGCACCGACGGTACGATATGGAATCCTGCAGCAGGAGCAAATAACTTGTCAAACGGAAGTTACCAGCCTCCCGTAATGACAAAAACAATGAAATACCGAAGGACAGTCAAATCGGGACCTCAATGATTGCTGTATCAGCACATCAAATATACTTGAGCTGGTTCTTGATTCACTTCCTCCAGGCTCCGCAATTGATGCAGGCCCCGATACAACAATCTTTTCATTTGACTATATAGTGCAAATGGTCGCAGACCCGGCTATTCCCGGAGGAACAGGGAAATGGACTGTTATTGAAGGTAGCGGCAGCTTTGAAAATGATTCTGATAATGATACAAGGGTCAGCGGATTATCAAAAGGGTTGAACAGGTATCTCTGGACCGTTACAAGGGGCGCCTGTAAAATGAAGGATCAGGTCGATGTTACTATCTATGATCTTGTTATTCCTGAAGGCTTTTCTCCGAATGACGATCCGTCAGGTTATAACAATACATTTATAGTAAAGGGGCTTGATCTGCCCAATCAGACTGCGGAACTGACAATTATTAACGGAGCCGGAACTGAAGTGTTCTCCACATCGAACCGGAACGGAAATGAATGGAAAGAATGGGATGGCAAGAACTCAAAAGGAATTGACCTTCCCGAAGGTACATATTATTATCTGCTCAAATTAACTTCAAAAGGCAATGGTAAGGTATTTAAGAAAAGCGGATTCATTGTATTAAAACGATATTAAGTAATGTTTTATAAAAGGAAACTTGCTGGCACATATAAGAGGTGATATTCTGAAAAGACTTAATATCCTTTCAGTATTATTCCTGATTAGCATTTGCACAAGCAACGGCCAGAATGTTCCCGACTCTTCAAGAATAAACCTTGGATTTCCCGTTTACAGCCAGTACCTTCAGAATGGACTGGTAATAAATCCGGCCTATACAGGCACCAGGGAAGTACTGAGCGCATTTCTGTCATACAGGATGCAATGGATGGGAACGAGAGGATCACCTTTGCTGCAATCTATATCATTTCATTCACCGTTGAAGAATGACAAGGTAGCTCTTGGCCTTATGGCTCAGTTCATGAAGTATGGTGTCACAAAATCAACAAGTATTTTTGCAGATTATGCTTATCATATAAAGCTTAAAAAGGGTAAACTTTCATTTGGCCTTAAAGCAGGAGTTGATCTTTCGAATACCGATTATACCGGATTGATCCTGAATGATCCGGATGACCCTGTCTTTAAAACCAATGATAAAGCCCTGGTACTTCCAAATGTCGGCACCGGGATTTACTATTTACTCCGACAGGTTCTTTGCAGGCCTTTCAATTCCGTCATTCCTGAATTACCGGAGGACAAGCAGATGGATCAGCTATCCCGTATCACAGTTTTAGCCAGTATGATTTCCTGTTCTCTGCCGGCGCACTGATCTCGATTTCACCGGTTTTCAAATTTAAACCTTCAGTTTTGATTGACTATTCATTGCAGAACACCAGGAAACTGACCCAGCTTGATATCAACGGTAATTTTATTATTGCTGACCTTATCTGGGTTGGCGGATCATGGCGATTATCAGAACAGGTGGCAGTAGGGATCATACAGGCTCAGATCAATCAACAGCTGATGTTTGGATTATCGTATGATTATCCGTTCGGAAGGATGAATTCATATTCAAAAGGATCGACTGAATTTGTGCTCAGATATGAGTTCCGTTATAAAGTGAGTGCAGCAAATCCAAGGTATTTCTGATCAGGATGAGGAAAGGTATTAACCATATTGTTTTTAACTTTATTTCTGTACTGCAGGGATTTGAGACTTTGGCACAGGAGGCAGCAGCATTTAAAATCAGCCAGGCTCTCTTTTAACACTTCATCATTCAGCGAAATCTCGCCGGTAATCACTCAGGATGGTATTATTTTCTGCTCCGACAGGCGTTTAAGCGGTATAACCGACCGTACATCATTTGATAACCGCCGGCTATACAATATTATATATTGCCGAAAAGAAGGACACAAGCGACTGGAGAAGACCTGTTCCGGTGAAAAGTGACAGAAGCGCTCAGTTTAACAACGGTCCTTTATGTGTTGGACCTGATGGAAAAACAGTTTATTTTACCAGTGAAATTGAAACCGGGGTTCCCTCCAGAAACCGGAAATTCAAAAATCACAGCGGAATATTTATCGGTGAACTTTCTGGATTTCAATTAACAGCCATACGGCCTTTTAAATACAATAATGCCGGCTATAACATAGGACAGCCTTCAATAAGTCCAGACGGCAAGTATCTTTATTTTGCTTCCGATATGCCGGGAGGACAGGGTAAATCAGATATTTATCGCAGTGAATCGGTCAACGGGGAATGGGGTGAACCGGTAAATCTGGGTTCGAATGTGAATTCTTCAGGAATTGACAATTATCCCTGTATTCATCCATCCGGCAAGCTTTATTTTACTTCTGACCGGCCCGGAGGAATGGGCGGTCTCGATGTTTATTACTCCGAATTTGCTGACGACATCATGGGATACACCAGTAAGACTGGCTGAACCGGTTAACTCCGCTTCCGACGATTTTGCTTTTTATGCTCAACCCGATCTTCAGAAAGGTTATTTTTCCTCAAACCGGAGAAGAAATGACGATATTTATGAGTTTAAAACAACAGTGATCAGGAAAACTTCATGTAATGAGCTGGAGAAGAATAATTACTGTTATGAATTTGTCGAAGAGAATGCAATGAAATATGATTCAATTCCTTTCATGTATGCCTGGAGATTCGGCGATGGGACCAAAGCTGAAGGAAGAATGGTGGAACATTGCTATAAAGGTCCGGGATCATACCTGGTTCAGCTCGACGTGACCAATCTTGTAACCAGGGAGGTAATAGTGAATGAAAAATCGCAGATGCTTCTGGTTCAGGAAATTGAACAACCATATATTTCAGCCCCTGATGCAGCGGAAGCAGGTGCTATTATAAAATTCAATGCCGACAGTACTAATCTGCCGGGGTGGGATATTTCCAGGTACTATTGGAATTTTGATGATGAAACCATTGCAATCGGGAAGAATGTTGAAAAAACATATCTTCGGCCCGGAACTTACAATATTCAACTAATGGTATCGACAAAACCCGGAGACTGACGGGATTGTAAGGGAAGCTTGCATTTCAAAAAATATATCAATAATCCGTAAACCGTGAAGACGAAAATTAATATTTTTGACAATTAATGAAACTGTTTTCTGCAATATTAAAAGTCCTGATTTTAACAATGTTTTCTGTGACGATGTCGCGGACTGAAACCTTTGGACAGGCTGTTCCCGGAAAAGATGAAAACATTCCTTTCCTTGTTACTTTTGGTAAAAATGGAGAGACTTCCTGGGGTGATGATGATTTCAGCTCAATATTCTTTTTCACCATTCCAAAAGATTTTAACAGGCAGTTCTATATAAAGGTTTTTGATCCTGATTGCGGTGGAGAAAATGATGAAATACAGGGATTATGGGATACACGGACGATGTTTTCAGTGTATGGGGGGAAAGGCGTTGACCCTGACAAAAATGAACAATCCAAAGGCCTTAAGGACGGTGATAATTTCAAATCGGGGAACCTTCTGGCATCAAAAGTATTTGCCAATGATGCCAAATATGATAACACCTATTATACATTCGGACCCTTTAATCCATCAGAAGGTGACTACAATGAAAAGTGGAAAAGCTATATTTTCAAGATTGTCTGTGAAGGAATAAGCGGGGATGACGGAAACCTCTACAGGTATTTTCTCAGCCGTGATGCAAACAGTAATCTACCAATCGAAGGTGCGAATGCTTTCACTTATGAATATACATTCAGAATGTGGAACGATATAAAAAGCGTTGCCCATATTTACCCCTATGTTGATACAGGGATAGTATCAATTAAACAGAGGAATTTCGACTGGGATGACGATGGGGTTATCATGGTTGTATCAACTTATAAGCAGGGTATATCAGTTCCTATTTCCAATGAAGATGACTGGGCAGAATCAAAAATCCCCATAGAACAACAGGAAGTTGGGAAATCGCTTGATTTTCAGTTTCATAAAAAGCAAGAATCTCTCGTAAGGAACAATAATGTCGTGGTTTTGCTGCAAAACCAACGAGGCGATGCCCTTCAATTCTTCAGCTCGCCAATCGGAGGAGTTCCTGTTTATCAGCCGGCTGTGACTATAAGAAAAACAAAAAAGTAGGATAAACCTCAAATGAGATTTTTTATGATCCGTAATATCTGTTTCAGCACCTTAGTGTGCTTATTTTTGTCTTCAGTGGTAATACACGGTCAGGCATACCGGTTTAGAAATTACGGAGTTGAGAACAGCCTTCCGAGTAACGTGGTATACACGCTTGCCCAGGATGACAACGGGTATCTCTGGGTTGGTACAACTGAGGGCCTTTCCCGGTTTGATGGTTTCAAATTTTATAAGGTCGGGTTCCCTGATTCTTCTGGCGGTCGATATCCGACTTTTTCGCTTAAGGACAGGAAAGGAACTCTCTGGTTTGGTTGCAATGATGGAACTCTATTTTACGCAGCCGGCAGCACTTTGCGGAAAGTAACGCTGCCAAATTCTTCAGGGACAGAAATAGTATCAATTCTGGAAGATCCGGACGGATATATTTATGTTTTTCAGCAAAGAGTACCTGTCTTCAGGTTAGATCCTGCGAAACCTGAAGAAGCAAGTATCATTGTCATGGATTCGGAACCTGATATGTTTTCCGCTGCTATTTCCGGATCCGGTAATTTTCTCATCGGAACCCAGGAAAACCTTTTGATTTGCAAAATGAAAACCGACTCCCTTGTGAAACTGAGAGTTGTCGAAGGCTTTGATTATTCCAGAATAATGTCAATTAATCAGACTCCCGACAGCTCCGTTTTTTTGATTGGCACTGATGGCAACGGACTGTTCAGGCTTCGTCTGACAACCGATAATAATATCCTGTCCCGGTTCGACGGATTTCCCGGTTTGGAAACACTGGCAATAAAGTCAGTTACTGAGGACCGGCAACATAATTTCTGGCTCTCAACATCGGGGACGGGTGTAGTCAGGTTGCAGTTTACAGGCAAATCAGATTCACTTGGGCTGGTTCAGTTTCTGAACAAAGCTTCAGGACTTGCGGGTGACAATGTCCTGACGATATTCCAGGATTCTGAAGACAATATCTGGCTAGGATTTAATGGGAACGGCCTGTCAATGCTCGGTACCGATTCCTTCGAGTTTTATACGCCAGGGGAGAATAACAAGACCAATGATATCATTTTTATCGGAAAACTTAACAATGATTATGTACTTGGTACCCCGACCGGCTTTTATATCTATGATCTGCAGGCTGGTAAATCAAAATCCTTCATATCGCCGGGAAGGCAAACCGGAAGAAATGAAATCAGTTCATATTTTATTGATAATGAAAATAATATATGGTTTGGAACAAAGGGTTCCGGACTTTTTCTCAGGAATATGTCAGGGAACATAAAACAGTTTTACAGATCGGGCGACACTGGCGCAGATTATATAACATCAGTTAAAATTGCAGGTGATAATATCTGGCTGGCCACCCTTAACGGGGTGCATATCATTTCACGTCAGAGCATGAAACTGAAAAACAGTTATGACATAAACAATGGCTTGCCGCCTAAGGGTATCAACCAGATCCTGATTGATAACGACGGGAGCGCTTTTATCGCCACCGAGAGTGACAGGTTGTACAGGATTGATCCTGATTCAGGTGTAATTGTCTCAGACGCAGTAATGTATGGAATGCTTCTTAATAAAATGCTGGCTCTTACCCGTGACAATAACGGGATAATCTGGACTGCCACTCAGGGTAACGGAGTATTCGAATGTTACCGCGATTCAGTAAGATCGCTCAGTACTTCAAACGGATTGCTTTCAAACTATGCGAACAGCATCCTTGCTGATAAAGAAAACAATATATGGATAGGCCATGAGAGGGGAATTTCACGTTTCAACCCTGAAACCGGAATAACAAAGGTGTACAGCACCGATTTTGCCAGAGGTGGATCGTGCAATTCTGATGGGATGTATGAATCGCCTGATGGCAAGATATTTATCGGTACTACGGAAGGTCTGATAGTTTATGACAGATCGAAGGACAGAAAAAACCACTCAGCCCCGGTCAACAACATCAATTCAATAACAATTAACGATGTTGATTATCAATATCAGCCTTCATTCTCTCTTCCTTACAGGAAACACTATAACGTCAGGGTGAATTTTACCGGCATAAATTTGAGCAACCCCGAGAAAGTCTATTACAGTACATTCATGGAAAACTATGATAATGACTGGACCGGGATTTCTGCACTGCGTGAGGTGAATTACAGCCTGAGGGACGGAAAATACAAATTCAATCTCATATCTGTAAATGAGGATGGATTATCACAGGAAAATCCATTGTCGTTTGAGATCAATATCAAGCGGCCGGTCTGGAGATCCTGGTGGTTTATTCTCTCCGTGCTGGCAGTAGTATCGGGAGCTGTAGTGCTTATAGTACGGGAACGCGAGAAAGCACAGAAAAAAATTCAGGAATATCTGGAAAAGGAACTTGAAGCCAGAACACGCGTTGTGATGAAACAGAAAGCCGAGATTGAAATCCAGAACCTTGAAATAACCGACAGCATTAACTACGCGAGGCGGATCCAGTCAAGTATTCTCCCCGACATCAGGAAACTGAAAGAACATTTCAACGATGCATTTATTATGCTCTATCCGCGTGACATTGTAAGCGGTGACTTTTACTGGTTTGACAAACTCAACGATGACACGTTCGTTCTGGTATGTGCCGACTCAACCGGACATGGCGTTCCCGGAGCATTTATGTCGATGATAGGTTCAACACTTCTTCAGGATATTGTAACCAGGCAAAGGATCTCCAGGCCATCAGAGATCCTTTCGATGCTTGACAAACAAATATTTGCTACTCTCAATCAGAACCTTGAGGTCGGGGTCTCTAACGACGGAATGGATATTGTTGTATGTGAGTTCACCATGAAGAATAAGCATGTCAGATTTGCCTCTGCAATGCGACCGGTCTTGCTGGTTATGGGAGGAGAGACTTATTATATTAAAGGTAACAGGGCTTCAGTTGGGGGACAAACGACAATTGAAAAATATTTTGATGACCAGGAATATTATCTCAACGAAGGCGATGTTATCTATATGTTCTCAGACGGACTTCCTGACCAGTTTGGCGGACCCGATGGCAAGAAAATGAAAATAGCCAGGCTGAAAAGGTATATCGGTCAGATTTCAGGTCTTCCGATTGACAAGCAGGAAGAAATGCTGACAAACTTTTACAGGGAATGGAAAGGCAATTATGAACAGGTTGATGATATTCTCTTTATGGGAGTAAAGATCTGAATCCCTTTCCTTAGTAAATACCATTATTGAACAACGGTATTTCATTGGTCGATGCAGTATTGCTGATGTGCTCAGCCCTGTCCTTTAAATAAAAATCATACCTTATTGTATCCTCTTCAGAATAGAAAAGATAGAAAAATGTTACTGCAATGGTACCTTTCAGAATTTTATTCTGTCCCAGCATTTCCATGTATGGGATCCTGTAATTTGACGGTTTCAGGGGATCATTATCAGGTGCAGGTGCAATTACGCCATCTTTCATCCTGTAAAGGGTAAAGAATAAATTGAGGGAATCACCTTCTCCGTCCGGAGTAGGAGCTGGTAAGCCAAGATCACCATCTCCGTCCTCGAAATAGAACTTAAGCCTACCACCCTTTGCAGCATTGCCCAGTATATCAATAGTATCAAAAACCGTGAAACTGGTGTATTCTATTCGTGGTATATCGGGCAAAGTCTGGATTTTTCCGCATGAAATCATGCCGATTACAAAGAATGCTAATAAAGCCAGGCGGTTTAAAGTTTTCATTTATACCTGAAATAATAAGTTCTTTCGCACAAAAACCACACCAAAGTAAGTTATTTTTTTCTGAAAAATATTCTCACAGGTACACCTGAAAAATCATATTTTTCCCTCAACCTGTTCTCAATGTACCTCTTATACGGTTCCTTTATGTCTTTAGGCAAATTACAGAAAAATGCGAAAGAAGGTGTGTAAACCGGCAACTGTGTTGCATATTTGATCTTTACATATTTCCCTCTCACTGTTGGGGGAGGATTATTCCGGACAATTTCAAGCATTACAACATTCAGTTCAGAGGTAGGTATCTTTCTTTTTCTGTTATTATTTACCCTTTCAACCAGTTCAAGAATTTTGTGTATGCGTTGTTTATTAATAGCCGAAATGAACAATACAGGATAGTCGGTAAAAGGAGCGGTCTTTGAGCGGATCTCCTTCTCGAAAATGAAGTGCTGTATTAGTTTCTTTTTCGATAAGATCCCACTTGTTAACAAGTATTATCATCCCTTTGTTGTTCCTCTGAATCAGGGAAATGATGTTCAGGTCCTGCGCCTCGATTCCCCTCGTGGCATCAATCAGAAGCAGACAGATATCGGAGTTTTCAATGGTTTTAACTGCCCGCATCACTGCATAGAACTCAATATCCTCATTTACTTTTCCTTTCTTTCTTAATCCCGCAGTGTCGACCAGAAGGAAATCGTGGTTGTATTTATTGTATCTCGTGTAAATCGAATCACGTGTTGTTCCGGCAACCGGAGTAACGATATTTCTTTCTTCCCCGAGGAGTGAATTAACCAGTGACGATTTTCCTACATTAGGCCGTCCCACGATTGCTACTCTTGGAATTTCTGGAATTATTTCAGCAGCCTGATCAGGAAGATTTTTTACAATGGCATCAAGAAGTTCCCCTGTTCCGCTCCCGTTAATCGAACTGAGCGGAAAATAATCACCCAAGCCCAGCCTGTAAAATTCAGCTGCGTCAAGTAACCTCTGGCCGTTGTCAACCTTATTCACGACCAGCATAACCTTCTTATCAATTTTCCTGAGAAGCTCCGCAACAGAAATATCAAGGTCGTGAATCCCTACAGTTACGTCAACCATGAAAAGAATAATATCGGCTTCCTCAATTGCAAGCAGAACCTGTTTATTTATTTCTTCTTCAAAAATGTCTTCGGAATTTTCAACATATCCGCCGGTGTCGATAACTGAAAAATTCACGCCGTTCCAGATTGAGGGACCGTAGTTTCTGTCACGTGTAACACCGCTCTCCTCATCCACGATCGCTTCCCTCGATTCGGTAAGCCTGTTGAAGAGAGTCGATTTGCCGACGTTAGGTCTTCCTACTATTGCGACTATCCTGCTCATATACTACACTAATATCATATCAACAGAGCTTAAAATATATACAGAGTTGAGAATTAAAATATTCAATACTATAAATATCCCTCACAGTTTTTTAGTCATCTGTACCCGAATCTCTTGAGCTCCTGAGGTTTATCCCGCCAGTCCCTGGTAACTTTCACATAGAGTTCAAGGAAGATCTTTTTTTCGAAGAAATCCTCCATATCAAGACGAGCCTCGGTACCTACTTTTTTTAATTTTTGACCTTTATGTCCTATAATAATACCCTTTCTGGCTGTCGCGCGTTACATGGATCAATGCCCTTACTTTTATAAGATCCTTCTCTTCCTTAAAGCTGTCTATTTCAATTTCAACCGAATACGGGATCTCTTTTTCATAATTGACAAGAATCTTTTCACGGATTATTTCTGAAGCAAAAAATCTTTCATATTTATCAGTGAGCTGATCTTTGGGGAAATATGGTTCGCCTTCAGGCAGCTTGCTAGTAACTGCATTCAGAAGAGTTACTATGTTAAAACTCTTCAGAGCTGAAACAGGTATCACCGGAGACTCCGGAAATTTTTTCTCCCATGAACCGACAATCACCTCAAGGGCGGTTTGATTGCTCAGGTCAATTTTATTGATCGCAATAATAACCGGAATGCCCGAATCCCTTGATTTTATCAAGATGCCTGCTCTCATTGTCAGGCTTCTCATGTACATCAGTAACATAAAGTATGATGTCAGCATCAGACATGGCAGCACTGACAAAATTCATCATTACCTCCTGAAGTCTGTATTTTGGTTTAATAATACCGGGTGTGTCTGAATAAACTATCTGAAAATCATCCCCGTTAACGATGCCCATAATCCGGTGGCGTGTCGTCTGTGCCTTTGAAGTGATTATCGAAAGCCTTTCACCTACAAGGGCATTCATTAAGGTGGATTTTCCCACGTTGGGATTTCCCAGGATATTCACAAAACCGGATCGGTGACTCATATATCCAGTTTAAAAAATGCCTCTTTTCAACATGCTGATCTCCTTATCGTTCAGAAACCTCCATTTCCCCCGGGAGAGATTTTTTTTAGTCAGTCCTGCAAAATAAACCCTGTCCAGCTTTTTGACTTTGTATCCAAGCTTTTCAAAAATCCTTCTTATCACCCTGTTCTGACCGGAATGGATCTCAATTCCAACCTGGGTTTTATCGTCAGGGTCGGCATATGCAACCGAATCAGCGACTATTGTTTCACCATCGAGCTCGATGCCTTCTGAAAGACTCAGAAGATCTTTTTTCCTTACAGGATTGTCAAGGAAAACATGGTAGATCTTTCTTCTTTTATACTTAGGATGAGTGAGTTTCCCTGTCAGTTCACCGTCATTTGTAAGAAGAAGCACTCCCGTTGTGGTTTTGTCGAGCCGGCCAACAGGATAAACCCTTTCAGGAATAGCATCACCAATAACCTCCAGGACTGTATGATCGGCATGAGGATCTTCAACAGTGGTGACATATCCTTTCGGTTTATTCATGAGGATGTACACTTTCTTTTCCGCTCTCAGCCGCTTGTTCTTATATCTGATATCATCCCTGATAGATACTTTTATACCCAGATTCGTAACTGTTTTTCCATTAACTGTAATAAACCCGTCTTTGATAAGCACATCTGCTTCCCTTCTCGAACATACACCGCTGTTGGCAATAAACCTGTTAAGCCGTGATCAAACCGTCATCCTTCTTCAGTATATCAGATTTATTCTTTTCAGAAATACGCCTGATATTTCTCCCGGATTTCCTGTATTCCATAGTTTTTTGCAATCAGCCTGCAAAGGTACAATTATTTGACAATATTATGATTTCAAGTTTTTTTTGCAACTTTGTGACTCTAATTTTAAACTGCATGTCGTTAATAAAATCAATCTCAGGAATAAGGGGAACAATAGGTGGAAAACCTGGTGAAGGTCTCACCCCGGTCGACATTGTAAAGTTTACTTCTGCATATGGAATGTGGCTTGGCCGCCGGCATGATAAGAAACAGCTCATGGTCATCGTTGGACGTGATGCCCGAAGATCAGGTAGTATGGTTAACGATCTTGTTGTAAATACTTTACGAAGCCTTGGAATAAATGTTACAGACATCGGACTTGCAACAACCCCTACTGTCGAAATAGCTGTGGCGGGTACCGGATCCGCATGGTGGAATAATCATTACAGCCAGTCACAATCCTGCCGACTGGAATGCATTGAAGCTTCTGAACGAAAAGGGAGAATTCCTTTCTTCAGAAGATGGCTCGGAGGTGCTTAAAATTGCAGAATCTGAAGATTTTTTATTCGCTCCGGTTGAAAATTTCGGTTCATTTGTTCATGATGATTCATGGGGACGGATCCATTTGGATCAGGTCCTTGCACTGGATTTTACAGATCCGGGTTCGATAAAAGCAGCTGATTTAACAGTTGCGATTGATTGCGTCAACTCAGTCGGAGGAATTATTATTCCGGACTTGCTTAAAGCTCTGGGCGTAAGTAAAGTGGTTGAAATTAATACAGTTCCTGACGGTAATTTCTCTCATAATCCGGAACCGCTCCCCCAGAACCTTGCTGAAATCTCGGCTCTTGTTACAAAAACAAAGGCTGATGTTGGATTTGTTGTTGATCCTGATGTGGATCGGCTTGCAATTGTATGTGAGGATGGATCGATGTTCGGGGAAGAGTATACACTTGTGGCAGTTTCTGATTATATCCTTAAACACAATCCGGGGAACACAGTATCCAATCTGTCATCCACGAGGGCATTAAAAGATGTAACCGAGAAATATGGAGGCCGGTATTTTACTGCAGCTGTTGGAGAAGTGAATGTCGTGGAGGAGATGAAACTAAGGAATGCGGTAATAGGCGGGGAAGGCAATGGTGGCGTCATTTATCCGCCGCTGCATTACGGTAGGGACGCTCTTGCCGGAATAGCACTTTTCCTGTCACATCTTGCAAAAAGCAAAATGAAATGTACTGAACTGAGGAAAACCTATCCCGACTATTTCATTGCCAAGAAAAAACTGAACCTTTCAGCCGGGACTGATTTCAGGCTGATTCTTGATAAAGTACGTGAAGAATTCAGAGATCATGAAATTGATGAAAGAGATGGAATGAGAATTGAACATAATGAAGGCTGGGTTCAGGTACGCAAATCGAATACGGAGCCTGTAATGCGTATATATGCAGAAGGGAAGACAATTTCTGAGGCTGAGGACCTTGCTGGCCGTATTATTGAAATTGTTAAAAAAATCTAATATTTTCAGTTTTTTCCGGTTCTCCGGAATAAATATGTTAAGATAAATGTCTTTAAAACAGATTAAACTAAATCTGAAAAACATTAAAAGATGTTAAAATCTTAATGAGTGTAGCACAATTAAATACTTTTGCAGAAAATTTTTAGAAGGAATCAAAAAAATTAATAAGCATAATTTAAATGAAAAGATCAATTATCATTACCAGTATTGTTGCAGTCCTGGCAATAATCGTCCTCATAGTTATAGGCAGAATATCAAAGAAAAAAGATGTCGCCAATTTGTATGCAGAAGCAAAAAAGGGTCAGTTTGAGATAATTGTTTCCACGACAGGTGAACTTCAGGCTGAAAAATCAACTGATATTACGGGGCCTGATTTCCAGCAAAGCAGGCAGATCAGGGCAATGGATATTAAAATTACCGACCTGGTGCCCGAAGGTACAGTGGTCAAGCAGGGCGATTTTATTGCCACTCTTGACAGGACATCTTTTGATAATACTCTGAAGGATGAGCTTGAAAGGCTTACAACCTACACGACTAACCTCGAGGTAAAAATGCTTGATACGGCAGTTACTCTAAGCGACCTGCGTGATAATATAAAGAATCTGAAATTCTCCGTTGAAGAGGCAGAAATTACTCTTCAGCAGTCAAAATATGAACCTCCGACAACCATACGGCAGGCAGAGATCTCACTTGATAAGGCAAAACGTTCACTTGAGCAGTCAATTAAGGGTTATTCCCTTAAAGTGGAACAGGCCAGGTCGGATATGAAAACCATTAAATTCAATCTTTCGGAACAGCGCCAGAAGGTTGCAGACCTGCAGGCAGTGTTGTCGAAATTTACAATCAGTGCTCCCGCCGACGGGATGGTTATCTACAAAAGAGACAGGACCAATGCAAAAAGAAAAGTGGGATCCTCAATATCACCATGGGATAATGTTGTAGCAACATTGCCCGACATGTCTTCCATGATTTCCAAAACCTACGTAAATGAAATTGATGTCAGTAAAGTCAAGGTCGGACAAAAAGTTGAACTTATTGTTGATGCTTTCCCTGAAAAATCGTATACAGGAGTTGTCACCTCTGTAGCAAACATCGGAGAACAGCTTCCCAATGCTGACGCCAAGGTGTTTGAGGTACAGGTTAAAGTTAATGAATCAGATCCGATATTAAGGCCATCAATGACCACGGGAAATAAAATCATTACCCAGACAATCAGCGATGTTACGTACATACCACTCGAAAGCGTTCAAACCGGAGCCGACAGCATTCCATTTGTTTATACAAAAAACAGAAACAAGCAGATCGTTGTCCTTGGTGCAGAGAATGAGAACAATGTTGTTGTCGAACAGGGACTGGAGGCAGGAGATATGATTTATCTCAGCACACCCGAAAATGCAGAGAAATTCAAACTGGTCGGGCAGGACCTTATTGCTGTAAATCAGGAACGTGCCAAAGTCAAAAAAGAGGAAGAACTGAAGGCAAAGCAGGAAGCTGAGAGAGCCAGGCAAATGCCGCCGAGAATGGAAGGTATTACACCGGAGATGATGCAGCGGTTCCAGAATATGAGAGGGAACATGCCTCAGGGCGGAACAGGAGGTCAGGGAGGACAAAGAGATACCGCCGCATTCAGAAGAATGATGCGTAACAATCCTCAGGGAACACAGGGCATGAGGAGAGACACCTCTGCCAGGCGAAGATTTTCAAACCAGCAGCAGCAGCCGAACAGTCAGGATCAGCAGAGAGTTCAAAATCCAAATCAGAATTAACTATTAAACCACTCTGGTATGTTTAAATTTTTCTTCAGGTATTTTCACGACATGGAAATTGCCGTGGAGTCCATAGTCTCAAACAAGCTCAAATCGATGCTTACGGCTCTCGGTATTATCTTCGGCGTTGCTGCTGTCATTGCAATGCTGGCAATCGGCAAAGGAGCAAAGCAGGAAATTATGGAACAGATGAAAATGGTCGGGGTTAATAATATCCTGATCAATCCCATTATACAGGATCAAACTTCTTCAAGTACTGACCAATCGGAAAAACAGACTAAAAAGTTTTCGAGAGGATTAAGTATGCTCGATGTGGATGCTATTCGCGAAGTACTTCCCTCAGTAAAAAGAATCAGCCCGGAAATTTCATTTAATTCTGTGGCCATGATGAACGGGGTTAAATACAGCGCCAAGCTTGTCGGTGTCTCGAATGATTATTTCTATCTGTACAACCTACCGCTCGTTTCGGGGGCTGTCTTTAATAAATACCAGGAGGACAATGGGATCCAGGTCTGCATAATCGGTGCAAATATCAGGGCAAAATTCTTCAGTCAAATCGATCCGATCGGCCAGTATATAAAATTTAACGGCATTTGGCTCAAGGTCATAGGAGTGCTTCAGAAAACCAATGTCAGTCTTACGGGATTTGAAGAAAAGGGAGTCAACGTTTATAATGATAATATTTACATTCCGATTCAGACAATGCTCCTGAGGTATCAGAACAGGGCTCTGGTCAATACAAAACTGGTTTCGGAAGCCTCATCAAATGTTATGATAATGGGAGGTCCCGGAGGAATGGGAGGAATGGCAAGAGTTGTAGTTAGCAGCTCAGATGCTTCTTCCAATGCTGAAACCAACTATAATCAGCTCGACAGGATCGTTGTTCAGGTCAACGAAACCGAACAGCTCAATCCGAGCACCGAAATCCTGAGCCGTATGCTTATACGGCGTCACACAAATGTTAAGGACTTTGAAATAACCGTACCTGAGCTGCTCCTTAAGCAGCAGCAGAGAACCAAAGATATCTTCAATATTGTACTTGGGGCTATTGCAAGTATTTCACTTATCGTTGGAGGAATCGGGATCATGAATATTATGTTTGCCTCAGTTATGGAAAGGATAAAAGAGATTGGTACAAGGATGGCTATTGGTGCCAAAAAGATGGACATAGTCGTCCAGTTCCTGTCTGAAGCAGTGCTTATAAGTGTCTCTGGTGGTTTCATCGGAGTATTCCTTGGAGTGATAATGGCCAAACTGATTGAGCAAATTGCCGGCATTATGACAATAGTCTCTTTCTTCTCCGTGTTTATTGCCTTCGGAGTATCAGCTGCGGTGGGAGTTATTTTTGGCTACCAGCCGGCAAAAAGAGCATCGGAAAAAGATCCCATTGAATCATTAAGATACGAATAAAACATTTAAAATGAAGAAGTTATTGTTATTATCGACGATATGCTTGTGTCTTATATCGTTCCAGAAATCCTTTGCACAGGAAGTAAAAAAGCTTTCCCTGGATGAAGTGCTGAAACTTGCAGAAGAACAGTCACCATATGCCCTGATTGCCAAGCACAGGTTCCGGGCAAGCTACTGGCAATACCGGACATTTGTTGCTCAGTACAGGCCTTCACTTACATTGACCGGTACAACACCGAGTTACAGCACGGCATACGAAAGAGTGTGGAACTCAGTAACCCAAACCTGGGATTATAAATCCACAAATACACTCACCAATCTCGGTTCGCTTTCCCTCTCCCAGAATATAGGATTCACAGGAGGTTCAATTTCATTGAATTCTGACCTTACGCTTTTTAACGATTTTGAAAATAAAACAAGGAAGTACATTACAGCGCCGATAAGCATCGGTTTAACCCAACCCATGTTCAGATATAATGCTCTCAGATGGCAGAAAAAAACTGAGCCATCTGAAATATGATGCAGCCAAAAAGACATTTTTATCAAATATTGAAGCTGTACATCAGCAGGCTGTTCAATATTTCTTCGGACTGGCTCTGGCTCAGATCAACAAGCAGATCGCTGAAATGAATTTTTCAAACGCCGATACTTTGTACAGAATAGCGAGAGGAAGATATGACCTTGGTACCATAGCTGAAGACGAGCTTCTCCAGATGCAGCTTTCGTGGCTTAATACCGAAACCGCACGTAAACAGGCTGAAATGAATTTGCGCGACAGGGAGATAAGGTTAAGATCGTTCCTTGGTTTCAATGAAAGTGTCAGGGTGGAACTGGAAATACCAAGCAATATCCCTTCATTGCAGGTAAATTCCCGGGAAGTTCTTGATCTTGCCATGGCAAACAATCCTGAAATAGTGAACCAGCAGCTGACACTTCTGACTGCTCAGAGCAATATGGCACAGGCAAAGGCTGAGAAAGGGCTTAATGCAAACCTCGTTGCCTCGTACGGCTTGCGTGATCAGGACCCTGATTTCCCTTTGGCTTATAAGGATCCGGCCAGACAACAGACTGTCAGAATAGGTTTTACAATGCCGATACTTGACTGGGGTCTGGGACGGGGAAGATATAAACTGGCCCAGTCGAGCTATGAACTTTCGCAGGTCCAGTCACGGCAAGCCCTTGTTGACTTTGAACAGAACCTGTTGCTTGATGTGGAGCAGTTTAACCTGCAGGCAAACCAGGTGGCGATCGCTGCCAAATCCGACACAGTCGCCATGAAACGGTATGAAGTTACCAAACAGCGGTTCCTTATCGGTAAAATAGCTGTTCTCGACCTTCAGGATGCTGATACAAGAAAGGACCAGAACAAAAGGGCATATATACAATCATTGCAGGACTACTGGAATTATTTCTATAATATCCGGAGTCTGGCATTATTCGATTTTGTAAACAGGAAACCTCTTGAATCGGATTACGAGAAACTTATTCAAGTAAAACCTATAATATCTTTTTTAAATTGTAGAGACGTTGCATGCAATGTCTCTACTGTTTTTTATAAAAAATTAATATCTTTGCGCCTCGATAACCTAGTATTATAAAAAATCCGAAATAAGTAAAAAAAGAAACAGATGCAAAACAAAGCAGCCATAACAATTCTGGCTATTGCATTGTGCTGGTATCCGTATACCAGCTTTCATTTACAGTTGCAACAAATAAAGTCAGTAAAAGATGCCAAAGAACTATGCAAAGGGAGATCTGGTTAAGCAACGTGCTTATATAGATTCAATCTGCTTCCCTGCCAAAGGAAAAATGGAGTTATCTTGGGTAGTACTTTTAAGGAAGTGTCAGAAGAAAGAGATAAATCTCGGACTTGACCTTAAAGGCGGAATGAACGTCATTCTTGAAGTGTCGGTTGAAGATATTTTAAAAGCACTTTCCAATTACAGCACTGATAAAACATTTACCGAGGCTCTTGCTCGCGCCAGGATGAATATCAGAAGCAGAGTCAGTAGGATTTTCTTACACTGTTCGGCAGAGCTTTCCAGGAAATCGATCCGAATGCCAAACTTGCTGCAATTTTCGGAACTGTTGACCTGAGGGACAAAATCAATTTTAATTCGACCAACGAAGAGGTCACTGAAAGTGCTTGATGATGAAGTATCTAGCGCCATTAACAAATGCATTTAATATTCTGCGTAACAAGAATTGACCGGTTTGGTGTTGTTCAGCCCAATATTACCCAGATTGTCCACAAAAGGAAGAATTCTGATTGAACTTCCCGGACTGGAAGATCCGAAGAAGAGTTCGTGAACTTCTTCAGGGAACTGCAAACCTCGAATTCTGGGAAACCTATGAAAACGGTGAGGTTATCAACTACCTGATAGAAGCAAATAATATTTTGCGGGAGATCCAGGCAAGTACTGCAAAAACCGATTCCACGAAAACAGCTCCCATTGCTGTAACTGCTCCAGCAGATACTACCAAAAAAGACCAGGCTCTTGAAGAACTTATCGGGAAGGATACCTCCACGGCAGCAACAGCAAATAATCGTCAGGAATTTAACCTTCAGAATCCGCTGTTCGCGGTTCTTAATCCACGTGTTAACGAACAGGGTCAGCCGTTGCCATCGTCAATGATAGGACTCTGCTGCCGGTATAGACACTGCTAAAGTCAACAGATACCTTAAAATGACCCGTATCAGAAGCCTTTTCCCGCGCGACCTGAGATTTGTCTGGAGCCAGAATCCTTATAAATACGATCCTACAAAATCAATGTATGAGCTCCATGCAATAAAGATCACGACACGCGACGGAAGACCACCTCTCAGTGGAGATGTCATCACCGGGGCAAGACCTACTACCGGGGTAGGAGGGGAAGTTCAGGTTGACTTTACAATGAATGCGGAAGGTGCCAAGACATGGGCAAGAATGACCCGTGAAAATATCAACCGGTGCATTGCTGTTGTCCTTGACGGTTATGTCCGCTCGTATCCGAGAGTCATAAATGAAATTACCGGAGGAAGTACCGAAGTTACAGGTGATTTCACAATAGATGAAGCAACCGACCTGGCAAATATCCTGAAATCAGGTAAAATGCCTGCTCCCGCAAAAATAATCTCCGACACGGTTGTGGGTCCTACCCTTGGCAAGGAAGCTATAAATTCCGGAATGGTCTCATTCATAATTGCTTTTGTTGTTGTGTTATTCTATATGATATTTTACTACAGTAAAAGTGCCGGCACAATTGCTGATATAGCATTATTGACTAACGTCTTCTTGCTGTTCGGAGTCCTGGTATCACTTGGAGCGGCATTAACTCTGCCCGGTATTGCTGGTATTGTACTTACAATGGGTATGGCTGTCGACGCTAACGTTCTTATCTACGAACGTATCAGGGAAGAACTCCGGGGAGGGAAAGGAATCAAGCTTGCTATTTCGGAAGGTTACAGCAAGGCATATTCAGCTATAATCGACTCAAACGTCACAACAATTCTCACCGGGATAGTCCTCTATGTTTTTGGTAAAGGCCCGATCAAAGGATTTGCAACTACCCTCGTTATTGGAATTCTGACCTCCCTCTTTACGGCCATCTTTATAACAAGGCTTATTTATGAATTCCTGCTGAAGCGTAATTCTAACCTCACATTCTCTATTAAACTAACTGCCAACATTCTGAAGAACACCAAAATAGATTTTATGGGAATGAGGAAATATTTCTATGCTGCTTCCATATTTGTAACAGTTCTTGGTATAGGTTCCTTATTTGTAAGAGGGCTTAGCCAGGGGATTGACTTCAAGGGAGGCCGGACATTTGTGGTCAGGTTCGAAAATCCCGTTAAGACCGCCGATATTGCCAGAGCTCTTGAAGTCCAGTTTAACGAGCTGCCGCAGGTAGTAACGTTCGGAAATGTTGACCAGGTGAAAATCACGACAAAATATAAAGTTGAGGATACCGGTGCTGCAGATGAAGTTAATACAAAACTTTATGAGGGACTAAAAGGTTTCCTGGGAAGTAATGTTACACAAGATCAGTTTCTTTCTGGTTATGTCCAGAGCTCTGAAACAATTGGCCCGACAGTTGCGGCAGACATCAAGATAAAAGCAGTTTATGCGGTCGTTATTTCGCTGATAATCATGTTCTTTTATATTTTTATGCGGTTCCGTAACTGGCGCTATGGTTTCGGAGCCGTTGTTTCACTGTTCCATGATACATTATTTGTAATAGGCTTATATTCACTCCTTTGGGGAATACTTCCTTTCTCGATGGAGATTGATCAGGCATTTATTGCGGCAATACTTACTGTTATTGGTTATTCTGTGAACGATACAGTGATTGTATTTGACAGGATAAGGGAATATATTCCGCTCTACAGAAAGCGTCCTGTTAAGGAAATCCTTAATATGGCTGTAAACTCTACATTAAGCCGGACGATCAACACATCTATGACAACATTGCTTACAGTTATTGCAATTTTCATTTTCGGCGGAGCAGTTATCCGCGGATTCTTATTTGCACTTATGATAGGAATAGCAGTCGGTACATACTCTTCGGTGTTTGTTGCCACATCTTTGTTGTATGATACGTCCAGAAAAAAGGGATTATCAGCTTAAGTGATGTCCTGAAATTATTAAAAAAACACTTCAGAACATATAATGGATTTCTCAAAAGTCCGGAATTTAAGTATTTGAAGTTTTGTAATCCGCCTCCGGAGGCTGTCAAAAAAGTCCTTTTTAACCGCAAAGCATGCAAAGTATTTGCAAAGTAAGCAAAGTTAAATCCATTATTTCCAATCCTTTGCGACCTTTGCGCTTTTCCTTAGCGCCCTTTGCGGTTTATGGATTTTGACTTTTTCGATAGCCTCACAGGGATAGGGTTTAAAAAATGTAGAAGGGGAAAATTCCAATTATTGAGACAACCTCTTTTTTCTTTCCGTAGAGAAACATTTTAATAAATATCTGTAAACTTTTCTAACTTTGTATCGGTTATTTATCAAATAGAATGTTGAAGAAGATAACATGAGCGGACAGGAAATATTTGTTATAATTATCGTGGCACTTTTACTGTTTGGAGCGGATAAACTGCCCGAAATAGCAAGGGGCCTTGCAAAAGGAATGCGCGATTTCAGGAAAGCCACAGATGATATCAAACGCGAGTTTGAGACAAGCACGAGCGAGATCAGAAAGGACCTGACTGACGTGACAAACTCGATCACGAATGATGTTACCGATATCACCCAGAATATTCAGAAGGATGTGAATGAGGTTACGGATAACCTCAAGCAGGAGGTTAATGAATTCAAAGACGATGTTAATAAGGACCTTAACGAGGTGAAAGATAATCTTGAATCGGGAGTGAATGAGGTAAAAACTGACATTGAGAAAGATATCAATGAAACTAAGGATGAAGTACAGCGTAACATAAATGAGAGTGATAATCCGACTTTCCGGTACAATTACACTGATTAAAAATTCTGGCGGTTAATTTTTCCGTGAAAACACTCCTGCTTTACCTTGTTCTCACTCTATCCCTTAATGAAACATGATCAGTACAAAAGGCATTACCAAATCATACGGAGACCTTAAAGTTCTTAAAGGGATCGATATAGAAATTAAAGCCAGGGAGGTTGTTGCAATAGTCGGTGCAAGCGGCGCCGGGAAAACCACCCTTCTTCAGATAATCGGTACTCTCGACAGACCCGACAACGGATTGATAACTTATAACGGGACTGATATCAGTAAACTGAAAGGTAAAGCACTTGCGGCCTTCAGGAACAATAATATAGGATTCGTTTTTCAGTTTCATCAGCTGCTCCCCGAATTTACAGCGCTTGAAAATGTCTGTATCCCTGCATATATTGCAGGCAGGAGCAAAAGTGAAGCTGAATCCAGAGCTTCAGAGATACTCGGATTCCTCAGTCTTTCAGACAGGCTTGAACACAAACCTTCGGAGCTGAGCGGCGGTGAACAACAGCGAGTTGCCGTTGCAAGGGCGCTTATTAATAATCCCTCAGTTATACTCGCGGATGAGCCCTCCGGCAATCTCGACTCAGAGAATAAGAACGAGCTTCATAAGCTATTTTTTAAACTCAGGGATACTTTTGGGCAGACTTTTGTGATCGTCACCCACGACAGGCAGCTGGCAAATATGTCGGACCGGATCCTTCAGATAAAAGACGGGCTTATTATTAATGAATCGTAAAAGTCCATACAATGGAATACCGGTTTCAGAACTGAGAGAATTCCTGGAAGAAAAGTATCTTCAGTATAATAATCCTTCATTCATTCCTTCCGATCCTGTTTCAATACCCCACAGGTTTGTTACCCTTCACGACCGGGAGATCTCAGGTTATTTAGGTACCATATTATTCAAAATTTTCACAGGTTTGTTCTATTTAATGCAATATTGAATCCTCAAGGACATAAATAATTGACCTGTAACGAATCCAATTAGCTCAAACCAAGTAAATTTTTTAAGATGCCAGAACAAGTTTTTTCTTCCCATTCCTATTAGTGGCCAATTGAAGCATTCATAAATTGTGTAAGGTTCATTAAATTGCCTGTTAATTGTAAAGCGGCTATGGCTATAGAAAAATCATTAGTTTGATAATGTTTTTCTTTCCATAATCATTTAAAATTGTTTTTACGACTTTTAATCCATTCATTGATTAAAATTATTACAGCAATCATTACTATAACCAAAAAAGCAAGAATACCTGCTATTGCTCTCATTTAAACATTTTTATTTTTGGGAATCCGGTTTATTGACGATGCGATGTAATTATTCTTTATTATACTGTAATAAAAAGAAACTATTGTTATTGCCAGCATTAAAACGGATGATATGCCTTTTAAAAAAAAACAGTTGTCCGATGAAATCTATTGACAACTGTCCTTCTGAAGAAACAATGTATAAGGTAAACAAGGTGTTTCGACTTTTTTAAATCAGAAAGTTTTAACAGGCATAATTGTGTTTTTATGACTCCGGGAATATAAATATCTTAAGGAATAATAACAGGAGAAATATTCCCACCCAAATCAAAAAAACCTTAAATCCGTTCGACATTTTCGGTATTTTCATAACAAATAATACTAGTGGTCGATTTGTTTGGTACAAATCTATGGATGCTTCTTTTTGTTACTGATTAAAAAATGATTAGAAGTTTATTAGAAACTCCTTAAACTAGGATTACTAACTATTCAAATTGTAAATTTGTGCGAAATGGATAATTAAGATGGGTGACATTAACATATTAATCGTTGAGGATGAACAACGCCTTGCCGATATTTTAAAAAAGCAATTGAATGAATCCGGATACAATTCTGAAATTGCATATGATGGATATATCGGGAAGCTGTTAGCCGAAAAGAATAAATATAATCTGATCATTTTAGACATTAATCTGCCATTGATCAATGGCTATGATTTATGCAAAGAGATCCGGAAGACAAATAATGAAACACCTATCATCATGCTCACAGCATTTGGAACACCTGATAATAAGATAGCAGGATTCGATGCCGGCGCAGATGATTATGTTGTAAAACCATTTGATTTCAGGGAATTATTGGCACGTGTGAATGTTTTTCTCAGACGTTCAGATTCTTCTGTCAGAATTCCTGAGAAATTAACACTTGCTGATCTTGAAATGGATTTGAAGACAAAAACAGTTACAAGGGCAAACAAAAAAATTGATTTGACGGCAAAAGAATCCCTTTTATTGGAAACCTTTTTAAAGAACCGGGACAAATTACTGACCCGTGAATTTATTATTGAACAGGTATGGGGCATAGACTTTGACCCAAGTACCAATATTATTGATGTATATGTAAATTACTTAAGAAAGAAAATCGATAAAGATTTTGAGCCTAAACTAATCCACACAAAATATGGTTTTGGATTTTATTGCAGCGATAAAGAAATATAAACGATGAACATAAAAATAAGATTATCATTTCAATTCACTCTTATTATCGCTGGAATCCTGTTGTTTTTTTCAGTCCTTGTTTATTACTTTTCATATACAAGTCAACTAGCAAAATTCAGACAAAACCTTTTTGATAGTGCCAAAAATACGGCAACTCTATTAATTGATGTTGCAGAAGTTGATTCATCATTATTGCAGAAAATTCAGCAATCAACAATTTCATGGGAAAAAGAAGAACTGGCAATTACTGATTCTGCCTTTAACCTGATTTATGGAAACAATATTCAATATCTTTCTGATAATGCCAGTCTGGTAAATTATACCAGTGACGGCGTAAGTTATTTTTCAATAGCAGACAAAAATGGTGTTTTCTACAAACATATTTATAACAACCATTCATATTATGTTTATGCTTTGGCATTCGATAAATCCCGTGCTGAAAATTTATTACAACTTCGGAAAATCTTATTGTGGGGCATTATTTTCAGTGTCTGGCTATCTGTACTGTTGTCATATTTATTCTCCAAGAAGGCGTTAAAGCCAATTTCA
This sequence comes from uncultured Bacteroidales bacterium, assembly GCA_963831935.1. Taxonomy (GTDB): domain Bacteria; phylum Bacteroidota; class Bacteroidia; order Bacteroidales; family VadinHA17; genus LD21. The sequence goes on along the minus strand of CAWHSH010000015.1, from coordinate 97,758 downwards.
CGTATAATAAAAAACGTAAAAGAAATTAATTCATTAAAGCTGAGTAACAGGCTTGACGAAGGAAAAGGAAAAGATGAAATAGAACAGTTAGCAATAACATTTAATGAAATGCTTTCCGATCTGGAAGTTGCATTCAAAAACCAAGAAGATTTTGTTTCCAATGCTTCCCATGAATTGCGTACACCATTGACTGTAATGATTGGCGAGAGCGATTATTTTTTACGCCGAGAGCGTAAGCAAGAAGAATATATCGACCACATTTCTGGAATAGTCAGTGACCTTAAAAGACTTAATGCACTCCTAAACAGTCTATTGGAATTAGCACAAATTAACAGAGATAAAAGCATAGTTTTTACGAACGTGCGAATTGATGAAATTGTTTATAATGCTATTTATCAGGTAAAAACCAAGTATCAGGGACGTAAAATTATACCAAAAATACATTATCCCGAGAGCGGGAACGAACTGCTTGTTAATGGCAATTCTGGAATGCTTGAAATTACCTTTAAAAATCTGCTTGATAATGCGTGTAAATTTTCTAATGAAGATGTCGGTGTTGAATTTGTAATTACAGACAAATTTATCATTATCGTTATTTCAGACAAAGGTATAGGTATACCATCCAATGAAATTGATAGCATTTACAAGCCGTTTAAAAGAGCATCCAATGTTAAATATATTGGTGGCTTCGGAATAGGACTTTCTTTAGTACTAAAAATACAGGAACTGCATGATGTAAAATTAAATGTCATTAGTTCTGAGAATGAAGGCACACGGATTGAATTACGTTTTAAGAGAATATATTAAAGAAAGAATTACGCCAAAGAATACGTTTTAATTAATGTCAAGTGAGTGGATAGTGGGAAAATGATTTTAGGAATGATGATTAGGTAGTGTAAAGAATTTTGCCTATTTGGACTATATACCGAAATTTAATTCTCGACAATTACTCCTTAATACTTCACTTCGAACAAAGTATGTTTCAATATAGCGAGACATCTCGACCTGGGAATGCCTGTTCTCATAAAAGTTTAGTAATTACCTTGTCATTAATAAGCCACATTAGAAACAAGTTTTCACTATTATTTTTGAGTTGATTGGGCTTGAAACTTTTGGACAATCTACCACCTATCAGAACTACTATGGAACTAACTACATCTTAATATTTATTCATACCGACTCCTACTTATTTTTTATGGAGTTCCATATTATAGGCGGCAATAATTCCTTTACGGGTAATCAAACCAATCAGATGTCCAGGATCATCATGTTCGACTACCGGAATACGCCCGATGTCACGCTCGCCCATCTTCTCCAGTGCCTCCTTTAGAGTTTCTTCAGGGTAACAGGTTACAAGATCCTTGGTCATAATCTCTGCTACACCTATATCACCTCTTCCACTATTTAATGCTTTGTTGATGTCCTGGTGAGTGACCATGCCTTTTAGTCGGTCATTACTATCCAGTACAGGAAATCCCCTGTGGGAAGTGGATTTTAACATAAGCCCTGCATTTCTGACCAAGGTCGATTCATTAACGGTGATTACCTTTTTGAACATAGCATCTGAAACCTTAATCTTCTCCATCAGGTCATTTTCTTTTAATTTAAGAATATCGATCCCTCTTCTCCTAAGCTTCAGAGTATAGATGGAATCTCTGGAAATTCTTTTTAAAACAAGAGTTGAGATCACACAAGCGATCATAAGGGGCAGAATGATCTTATAATCTCCTGTCATCTCGAATAGTATAAGTATTGCCGATATAGGAGCCTGGGCAGCTCCTGCAAATACAGCAGCCATTCCAACCGTAGCATAAGCGCCAGGGGATATAGAGATTGCAGGGAATAATAAATGAAGAAGAGAGCCGAAGGAACTCCCGAGCATCGCCCCTATAAACAGGGAAGGTGCAAAAACACCTCCTGATCCACCTGACCCAAGTGTAAGAGAGGTTGCCAATATCTTTAATCCAATCAAACCAAACACAAGTATAGCACCCAGATGTCCATTCAGAGTTTGCTCGATAGAGGGGTAACCAACACCGAAAATTTGCGGAAAATATAAGCCGATCACACCAAGAATCAATCCTCCTACTGCTGGCTTTACGAATGAGGGTATTTTTAAAGAATCGAAGAGATCCTCACTTTTATAAAGTACTTTGATAAAAATCCATCCTGTAAAAGCAGCAAGAAATCCCAGGACGAAATAAAAAAGTAAGTCCCAACTGCTGAACAAACCATATGGGGGAGTAACAAAAGCAGGGCTATTTCCCAGGAAAGTCCTTGAGATCACTGTAGCCGCAACAGCTGAAAGAACTACCGAAGAAAAATATCGGGTACCATACTCCCGGAGAATCACTTCAAGAGCAAAAAAAATCCCTGCAAGAGGAGCATTAAATGTTGCAGCAATACCACCAGCAGCTCCGCAAGCGACAAGAATCCTTTTCTTATCTTCTGACAGTCGGAACAGTTGTCCAAGCGCTGAACCTAATGCTGAGCTAATCTGTACAATGGGACCCTCCCTACCGACAGAGCCACCAGAACCTATACAAATGGAAGAAACAAGTGCCTTCATGGCTGCCACTCTTGGTCTGATCTTACTTCCGGCAGTGGCGACCGCCAACATTACTTCGGGTACACCGTGGCCCTTTATCTCTCTGCCGGTGAAATAAACCAGCAACCCTACAACAATTCCACCTATGGCTGGGATAATTATCACATAGTAAGATCCCATGAATGAAAGAACATGTTGACCCTGGCTGAAGAAAAGATTTTGAAAAAACGAAATCATCCATCGAAAAAGGATCGCACCAAATCCTGAACCGACTCCGATTATATTGGCAAACAGAAGCAGAAATAACGTTTCGGAAGTTTGTAGATACCCCAACATCATCTTAAGGTATTTTTCACCTCTTGTCACTAGGTTTTCCATCCAACTTCGGAATATTCCTATGGTTATTTTCAGACTTGCTATAATGTTCTCAAGTTTCATTACCCAGAAAATATATTTAACAAATTTAAATATTTTGGGAAACCGCTGCCTGTTAAAAGTACCAAATCACCTTGTGACCTCTTTACAACGAGCTTTTAATCATTCACTCATTCAACCAAACGACACTTTTGAGCATAATAAGTTTAAATTGCATAGATTTATATATAATCTAATAATGATATTTGGCTTCATGGCGAATCATAAATTGAAGACTAAATGAACTCAAATAATTATAAGGTATTACGGGTTTACAGAACCAAGTCCCAGGCAAAAAAAAGCTATGACAGAATAAGTCACTTTTATGATTATTTTGCCGGTGGATTTGAGAGTAATTATCGAAATATGGCGTTAGAGCAGTTAAACATTAAAAACGGAGAAACTGTTCTGGAGATCGGTTTTGGAACTGGTCATTGCCTGAAGCAAATTGCTAAGTTGGTGGGGAAAACGGGAATGACTTACGGAGTTGAGATATCTTCAGGTATGATAGAGGTGACTAAGAAAAGACTCGAAAAGGCAGGACTTATTGATAGAGTTGAACTTTATTGTGGAGATGCTGCATCTTTGCCATATAATGAACACAAATTCGATGCTGTTTTCATGAGTTTTACACTCGAACTCTTTGATACACCTGAGATCCCCTTGATTCTTAATGAAATTAAGAGAGTTCTTAAGCCTCAGGGAAGACTTGGGGTTGTAAGTATGTCAAGGGAGGACGGCAAATCAATATTATTTAAACTTTATGAGTGGGCTCATAAAAAATTTCCAAATTATGCGGATTGCAGACCTATATATGTTGAACAATCTTTAAAAGAGGCTGGATTCTGGATAAAAAATAAAAATAAGGTAAAAGTAATAGGTTTGCCTCTGGAGATAGTAATTGGCATAAATCTGCAATAAATCAAAACTTTACTAAAATTTGGAAGTAAGAAATGAATAAAATACTTCATAGAAAAATTGATGTTAATAAAACTATCAAAAGCTATCGGAATGTAATATGGTTTTATGACTTTTGGAGTCGGTTTACTGAATCCAGGGCATTAAGAAAGGTTATTGAATTAGCTGACCTAAAAAACCATCAATCTATTTTGGAGATAGCCTGCGGAACGGGAACCATCTTTGAGAAGATCGTTATGAAAAATCCTGATGGAAATAATATCGGAGTTGACCTTTCACCTGATATGCTTCAAAAAGCAAAGCAAAGACTCCAAAAATCCGGTTTAAAAAACTATGAATTACAAGAAGGGAATGTTTTGAATTTGAACTTAAGTGAAAATTCCTTTGATGTTTTAATAAGCAACTTTATGTTAGATCTAATGCCGGAAGAAACTTTTGATACTATTGTAAATGAATTTTTTAAAGTTTTAAAACAAAATGGCAATTGCGTTATTTCAACATTTTCATTTGGGACAAAAAGAGTGCATAAATTTTGGTACTGGATAGCTAAAAATATTCCAGGTATATTGACAGGTTGCCGTCCGGTAACGTTTAAGGGCCATCTGGAGAAAGCCGGTTTTGTAATTTTAGAGGATTATCAGATCAGTCAAAACACTTTTCCTTCTGAAGTTATTAAAGCGCAGAAACAATCTGTTTAATACCATAAGACCAGGCAAAAGGATCAAAATTAAAAATTAATACCTTTCAAATATCCCTAATCCAAACAGGGCAAAATCGTACTTGACTGGATCTTCCTTATCCATTTCCCGTAAATTTCTGTCTAATTCTGATACGGCTTTTGAGTCATTCTGGTTCCGTAGTAATAATCCAAGCTTTCTGGCCACATTTCCTGAATGAACATCGAGAGGGCATGATAAAACTGAAGCAGATATGGACCTCCATATACCAAAATCAACTCCTCTATTGTCTTTCCTTATCATCCATCTTAAAAACATGTTGATTTTTTTTGCCGCTGATCCTTTATATGGATCAGAAATATGCCTTTCAGTCCTGTGACTGTGCGGTAATTCAAAAAAGATAGTGTTCAGTTTATGTATTGCCGGTTGTAAAGAATCCTTAGTCTTGAATTCATTGAAAATGTTTTCCAGACCCCCCTTATTATTATAAATATATTTTAAAGCTTTCAGGAAAAAAATCAGATCTAATGAATTAAAAGTTCTGTGAACAAAACCTTCGATTCTTTCCAGATCTTGAATATCAGAATTCATAATAAAATCGTAAGGTGAATCATCAAGAAATGCCATTATGCGATTTGCATTTCTTAGTATCATTTTACGATTTCCCCAAGATATTGTTGCTGCAAGAAATCCAGATATCTCTATATCTTCTTTATTTGTATAAAGATGGGGTATACTTATGGGATCATGTTCAATGAAAGCAGGTCTGTTATATAATTCGACTTTTTCATCTAAAAACTCTTTTAGCTCTGGCTTTTTTAGTTTCATGTCCCTAATTTTAGCTTGTAAAATTAAGTATTAATGATAAATATTTACTCTGTCGTAATTATTTGCATTAACATGTTCGTCAGGTTGCTGATCCTGTTAAATACAGCTTTGCTCTTTTTGGTCTGGGGAAAATGAAAAATTTTGATGGATTATTAAATGGAAAATAACTATTTCAATTTCAAACAGTTTATTGTTTTTCAGAAAAAAGCGGCATTCAAAGTAGGTACCGACGGTGTTATTCTGGGAGCATATGCTGACATTGAAAATGCAAGTAGGATCCTGGATATCGGTACGGGGACTGGCCTGATCGCACTGATGCTTGCTCAGAGATGCAATGCTGAAATAGTTGCCCTTGAGCCTGATACTGAATCATTTCAGGAGGCTTCAAAGAACATAAGGCAAAGCAAATGGTCAGAAAGGATAAGTGTCGAAAACTGCCTCCTGCAAAACTATTCTCCCGCTGGGCCAGAATTTGACCTTGTTGTGACAAATCCTCCATATTTCATTGATTCACTGAAAAATCCTGATCCTTCCAAATCGAAGGCGAGGCACAATGCAGGTCTTACGCATGCAGATATACTGGCAGGAATTAGCAGGCTACTTAATGATGACGGCAAGCTTTTTATTATACTTCCTTATCCGGAAGGAAATGTATTTATTGCTGAGGCCCAGGAGTATGGATTTTACTGTAACACGATGCTAAAGATCAAACCAGTTCCTTCAGCCGGTATAAAAAGACTTGTCCTTGGCTTCAGCAGGAAAAGGACAAAAGTCAGTGAAAAATTCCTGACAATCGAAAAAGGTAAACGGCACGAATTTACAGATGACTATATAAATCTTACTAAAGATTTCTACCTGAAGTTTTAGCCCCTGACATTATTATCAAAAACTTACACAGGGTGACACAGAGGAGCACAGAAATACACGGGGCGCCTTCTCTGTGGCCCTCTGTGCATGCTCTGTGGATCTCTGTGTAACAAAAAAACTAATGAATTTACCTGATCATCTCGCTTTCAGGAAGTCCATATTCCTCCTTCATTTCAATGCCCATAGTTTTCAGATCATCAATAATGGGATTGTAGATTTCCGGAAGAACCGGCCTGAATACACCTTTAAGACCGATTTTCTTTTCGAGTATCATCTTGACTGCAATAGATGCCGGAAGGGCAACGGTCCTTGCAACTGCAGTGTTAGTGGAGGCTGATCCGAAAGCCAGCATCGAGGATTTGATCACTTCTTTTTTACCATCCGGATAAGCTGCCAGAAAAAGATGCTGCATGACTACCATATCCCGGTCATTCTCACTTAATGGCATCTTATATATCATCCTGTTTGCAGTTACCTCAAAGGGAGACGTTTTCCCAAGTTTCATTTTTTCGTTGCTGAAGAATCCGAGCCAATCAAGCGAATCCATTGCAAGTGAACCTTCCGGAATTCCTAATTTATGTGCAATATTCTTTCTCAGATTGAGTGTCCCCATTCCGCCTCTTTCAGCAAGAAAACCGCAATAGTCCATCCCTGTGTAATCGATTAAGGTATCATCAAGCATGTTAAGATGTTTCATTGCATCCAGGGTTTCACACCACCCTTTGTAACGGAAGGTTCCGCGGTACATCGTGGAAGCTTCATGAATGCCATAAATGTCAATGTAGCTGATGGAGTCCCTGTTGGGATAGACTTCGAGCATTCCCACTCCGGGAAAGTTATATGCAAATGTGTCTTTAAATAAATTCATTGTTTCGACAGAGACCTTTTTCCCATTCTTTAAATAAAGGGCACTGTTTCTGCCTGCAAGTACAACTCCCTTTGGACTCCATGAAAATTTATATTTCAGGGGATTATCAGCTGCTTCGGGTGCCGGAAGTGCACCACAAAGGGAATAGAATTCCTCAATCCTGCCACCTTTGCCGTGTACATGATCGATAATCTTCATTGCAGTCATATGGTCAATGCCCGGATCGAGCCCTATCTCATTGAGTAATATAACACCTGTCCTTCTTGCCTCTTCATCAAGAGTCTGCATCTCCGGTTGAACGTAAGAGGTAGTGACAAGAGACTTTCCGTATCTGACACAGGTTTTTGCCACCAATACATGATACCTGTAAGGAAGGAAAGAGACTGCAATATCATGTTCATTTACAAGCTTTTCCAGTGAATCAGTTTCATCTGTCGACCACCTCAGGGATGAACCGTTGGGGTGCCCTTTGATCATTCTGTCAGCTTTCTCTTTTGTTGTTGTGGCGATCGTCAGACTGAAATTGTTTTCCAGCAGGAATTCTACCATTGGCTTAACAACCAGACCTGCTCCCAGTATCAAAACTTTCTTCATACAAGTAATGCATATTTATTGGAGTTCCAAGTTAAAGATAAAAGGTCAGAAAAACATGACTTTTAGTCATCCTTACATATCTCTGTGTCATTCTGGCCTCTCCCCAGACCCCTCTCCCTGTGTGGGAGGGGTTACTAGTTGATTATCCGCATTTTACGCCCCTTCTCTCCTGGGAGAAGGGGCAGGGGGATGAGGTCAAAGAGAATTCACAGAGATCCACAGATGTGAAAAAATTTAAATTATCTTTGTTTTAGATCAATTACCCTAAAAAGCGGCATTTCACAATTTGCTCTCTCAAATGTCTGATTTTCAAAAATATGTTGAGACACCACTGATGAAGCAGTATTATAATGTCAAGACAAAACATCCTGATGCTATACTGCTATTCCGGGTCGGAGATTTTTATGAGACGTTCGGGGAGGATGCTATAAAAGCATCTGACATTCTTGGTATAACCCTTACCAGAAGAGCCAATGGAGCTGCTTCATTCGTTGAACTTGCCGGTTTCCCGTATCATGCCCTGGATACTTACCTGCCCAGGCTGGTAAGGGCCGGACAAAGAGTTGCTATCTGTGAACAGCTTGAAGATCCAAAGCTTGCAAAAAAGATAGTTAAACGGGGAATCATCGAATTGATCACCCCCGGCGTGTCGCTGAACGAAAATGTCCTGAATCATAAGGAGAACAATTTTCTTGCAGCTGTTCACATTGATAAAAAGATTGCAGGGGTGGCATTTCTGGATATTTCCACCGGAGAGTTCCTTGCAACGGAAGGTACCTTTGAATATATAGATCAGATACTGAACAACTTCCAGCCAAAGGAAGTATTATTTGAGAAGAAGAAGAACGAGCTGTTCAATGAGATTTTCGGTTCAAAATTTTATACCTACAAGCTCGATGACTGGATATTTACACCCGAGGCGGCCAGTGACAGATTGCTTAAACAGTTTGAGACCAGTTCACTTAAGGGTTTCGGAGTTCAGAATCTTTCATTCGGCGTTATAGCAGCAGGTGCAATACTTTATTATCTTGATATAACCCAGCATGCTCAGCTTGGTCATATTACCACTCTTACGAGAATTGATGAAGACAGATATGTCTGGCTCGATAAGTTCACTATCAGGAATCTCGAATTATTCCATTCTCCCTACGAGGGAGCGCGGACACTGATTGACGTGATTGACCGCACCATCTCTCCTATGGGAGGACGGCTGCTTAAAAGGTGGATCTCACTTCCTCTGAAGGATATTCAGCCTATTAACGACAGGCTTGAAATTGTCAGTTATTTTGTGGATAATCCTTTGTTTATGAAGGAAGTGGAAGCGCTTATGAGACAAATAGGCGACCTCGAACGGCTGATCTCCAAGGTCGCCCTCAGCCGGATCAATCCTCGTGAAGTCGTCCAGTTAAAAAGAGCACTGAAGGCCATTGAACCTTTGAGGGATCTTTGTGTTAATGCCAGGTGTGCACCTTTAAAAATGCTTGGTGAACAGTTGAATCCATGCAGGTCAATATCAGAGAAGATCGAAAAGGAACTGAATAATGATCCTCCTGTTCAGCTTGTGAGGGGAAAGGTAATTGCCCCGGGAGTCTCGGAAGAACTTGATGAATTAAGGGCAATACTTTATAACGGAAAGGACTATCTCGCTGATCTGCAGGCGCGTGAAAGTGAAAGGACAGGAATATCATCGCTTAAGATCAGCTTTAATAATGTTTTCGGGTATTACATCGAAGTAAGGAACACTCACAAGGACAAAGTGCCGCCGGAATGGATAAGAAAACAGACACTCGTCAGCGCCGAGCGGTACATAACTGAGGAACTTAAAGAGTATGAGAATAAGATACTGGGAGCAGAAGAAAAGATCATCAGCCTGGAAACAAAATTATTTACTGACCTGGTCCTGGCAATCCTTGAATTCATTCCTCCTGTCCAGCTTGATTCCTCACTTATTGCCCGTCTTGACTGCCTTTATTCCTTTGCTGTTGTTTCAGCGGAAAACAATTACGTCCGTCCTTCAATAAATGATTCATTGAATCTGGATATAAAAGATGGACGTCACCCTGTAATCGAAAAGCAGTTACCGGTCGGGGAGTCTTACATCCCGAACGACCTTGTCCTTGATACTGAAGACCAGCAGATAATTATCCTGACAGGTCCCAATATGTCGGGGAAATCTGCACTCCTCCGGCAAACGGCATTGATAGTGCTAATGGCGCAGACGGGATGTTTTGTCCCGGCCAGGGAAGCCAGGATAGGCATCGTCGATAAGATCTTTACCAGGGTCGGAGCCTCCGACAACATCAGTCTCGGCGAATCGACATTTATGGTTGAGATGAACGAGACTGCCAGTATCCTTAACAATCTTTCCGACCGGAGCCTGATTCTGCTTGACGAGATAGGCAGAGGCACCAGCACTTATGACGGGATCTCCATCGCATGGGCAATGGTCGAGTACCTGCATGAGAACAGACACAGGGCAAAAACTTTGTTTGCAACTCATTATCACGAGCTTAATGAGATGGAAACCTCCTTTTCCCGTGTAAGGAATTATAATATATCAATCAAAGAGTTTAATAATAAAGTGATTTTTCTCAGGAAGCTAAAAAGGGGCGGAAGCGAACACAGTTTCGGCATTCATGTTGCGAAAATGGCCGGCATGCCAAGAAGCGTGGTTTCACGGGCTGATGAGATACTGAAGGAGCTTGAACAGAGTCATGAGAAACAGGAGCTTACAAAACCTATTGCTGATCTTGCAGATCACAGGGAAGGTATGCAGCTCAGCATTTTCCAGCTTGACGATCCCGTTCTGAAACAGATCCGCGATGAAATACTTGATCTCGACATAGATAATCTTACTCCTGTTGAAGCACTGAACAAGCTTTACAACATAAAAAAACTGCTCCGGTAACTCTGTCCGGGATGAATTTGTTATATTAAATAAATTGACTTACCAATCCATGGTTTCAGTTATCATTCCAGCTTTAAACGAAGAAAAAACCATCAGGCAGGTTTTAAATCTCATCAGCAAATCACCAATTGTGGATGATATACTGGTAATTGATGATAAATCAGGCGATAATACAATCAAGCAATCCAGGTTGCCAAAAGTAAGGATATACACAAGCCCTAAAATTGGCAAAGGCGCATCGATGAGGGACGGAATGCTCCTGGCAAAGAATGAAGTTATTGTATACCTCGATGCTGATATCATCACATATCCCGAAAACATTGTGGAACTGTTATCGGAGCCGATCCTGAAAGGGGAGGCTGATTTTGTAAAATCTTGCTTCGAGCGTCAGGCAGGAAGAGTGACCGAACTTGTTGCAAAACCACTGCTGAGCATACTTTTCCCTGATCTTTCAAGGTTTTCCCAGCCGTTAAGCGGTATGATCGGCTGTAAAAAAAGCCTGCTTCAGAAAATTGATTTTGAAAATGATTATGGAGTCGATATTGGGATCCTGCTGGACATGTATTCAATGAATGCCAGGATAACGGAGGTTAACATCGGTTATATCGAGAACAGGATGCAGCCATGGGAACAGCTTGCCAGAATGTCGAGGGAAGTTTCGCGATCAATACTTAAACGCACAAAAAGCATCGAGGTCAAAAATCTTGAGAATCTTGAGAATATCAACATCATCAGAACCCAGATGGAATATGCGATAAGAGAAAGTCTTCTCGGGCTTCATAAGATGATCCTTTTTGATATGGACAATACGATACTGGAGGGAAGCTTTGTTACAACAGCTGCCGATGCTTTCAATTTCAGGGAGGAACTTGTTAAAATCGTAACTGAAGATCATAATCCGTTTACCAGGACAAAATCAATAGCACGGTTATTAAAGAACAGATCATTCAATGAGGTACTCGAAGTTGCCGATAATATAAAAGTTGTTGATGATGCCCCTTTTGTGATCCGTGAACTAAAGAAACGGGGATACATATGCGGGATTCTCAGCGACAGCTATGATGTTATTACAAATCATATCAAAAACAAGCTGAAAATGGATTTCTCAATTTCCAATGAGCTTCAGTTCTCAAGAAGTATTGCAACCGGCGAGGTCCATGTTCCATCCCTGTTCATCAGGAACAAAAACAGCAAATGCAATCATGATTACTGCAAATCGAATGTTCTCCACCACTTATCTGAAAGCTACAAGATCGACATAAAAAACATCATCTCCATAGGTGACAGCGAGAATGACCTATGCCTGATCAAGCAAAGCGGTATTGGCATAGCCTTCTGCTCTGAAAACAAATATGTGAACATGGTTGCTGATAAGATAATTTCCGAAAAAAGCTTTATGCAGATACTTGAAATAGCTCCGTGATCTTATATTGACGCCAATACATAAGCCGGGAATGAAGTTAGAAACAGCCGGGCGAAATTCACAAAGTATTCCGGTACCTGGATGCTTATCCGGAAAACTCAGTAATTATATAAACCTCTTTAAATGTAGGAATATATTCGTTAAATTACCCTCCAGCTTTACCAGCAGGATAATATTATCATTAATCATCAGACCTGAATGAAACATAAACTCCGGGAAAAGATATTCAAATGGATTTTCCTGACCGGCGATAAATACAGATTGTTTATTACCTGGTTCAGCGGCTTATGCAGGTTCTGCTTTACTGTTACGCTTTCCCTTTTCATTCTGAGTTTTATTTTCTATATAGGGTTTGCAAGGTTACCCGAAAATATTGAGGGATTAAAAACAGCTTTCAGATATTTATTTTTATTTCTTTTCCTGTCGAAATACCTGCCTGAAGTATTGTTTCTCAAGAAAATCAAGGGGACTCCTAATTATATCAGGATTTTTTTATTTCTCTACCTGTCCGGAGTGTTTATTTCAAATTTTAATCTTGTTTCCGCAGAGAAACCTTTATGGAGGTTTTTCCACGGCAATACTTCCATATTAATTGCCATATTCCTGATCATAATTTCAGAGATATCGGGAATTTCAAGGAGAATTCGTTCAGTAAAGATCCCGCCGGGACTAATTTTTTCATCAGGATTCCTGCTTATCATAATAATAGGATCGGGACTTCTTATGATGCCAAAAGCTCATACAGGGTCATTATCGTACATCGATTCACTTTTCACTTCTGTCAGTGCGGTATGTGTTACAGGGCTGATCGTCGTTGATACAAGTACTTCATTCACTACTCTCGGAAAGATAATTATACTCTGTCTGATTCAGGTCGGCGGGATCGGTATAATGACCTTCACAGGTTTTTTCAGCTACATCTTTACTGCCGGTTCATCATTTCGTGACAGACTTTTGCTAAAGGAAGTCTTCTCATCAGAATCACTTAATAACTTGTTCAAAATTCTGATCAAGATTATACTTATCACTCTTTTGACCGAAATAGCCGGAGCATTGATTATATACAGTTCACTGGACTATGATTTCCGGAATAAAACCCTGTTTTCTATATTCCATGCCGTATCAGCCTTCTGCAATGCAGGATTTTCAACTTTAACCGATAATCTCACGTCAGGGGCAATTAAAATTAACTACATCCTTCAGATCACGATAGCCTTCCTTATTATTCTGGGCGGAATCGGTTTTCCGGTTTTAATGAGTGTCTATTCATATTTTAAACACTTGCTGGTTAAAGCCCTGGGTAAAATAATGAGGAAGCGTACGCCGGTAAAGCCAGGTCAGAGAATTATCCCAACAACGATTGTACTTGTTACAACAGCAATACTGATTATCGGCGGGACAGTTCTTTATTATGTTTTTGAATCGGGAAACAGCCTCAGCGGGGAGGATACTATATTTGGTAAGATTCTGATTTCATTTTTTGGCAGTGTAAGCGCAAGGACTGCCGGATTTAACATTACCGATATTACGAAATGGTGTTATCCGACAATTTTCCTTATGATTTTCCTGATGTGGGTCGGTGCATCGCCGGGATCGACAGGAGGGGGTATCAAAACAACAACGTTTGCACTCGCCGTCAGATCTGCGTGGAATAATATCAGGGGAAAAGAACGGATGGTCATAGGGAACAGGGAAATCAGTAACAATACAATTATCAGGGTGCTGTCGATCATTATTCTCTCCTTGATTATAATTTCTGCGGGCTTTTTCATTCTGCTGGTCAATGAGCCCGGAAAAGATCCTGTGCATTTGTTGTTCGAATGCTTCTCTGCCTATGGGACTGTCGGACTTAGCATGGCAAATTCTTCAACCTTCAGCGATGTCGGTAAAATAACCGATATGATACTTATGTTCGTTGGCAGGGTTGGTCCATTAACAATCCTGACAGGAATACTATTTTCATACCGTAAAAGCTATTCACAGTATCCTGAGACAGATATTGTTATTAATTAACTTCATTAGTGTCCACTAAAAATTAAATATCGTTCTTTGAAATCATGAGTACGTCGAGGTTTTAAAGTTTTTTCAGAGCGTGCCGATTTGAAACGGAATATTACTCAGATTTTGATTAGGATAAAATTACAGTCATTACCGTTGGCTTCAGCCAACGGTATATCAACCTCATCTAAAGTGACTTTAGTCCTTCAATTGTGGGCTAAAGCCCGTACTTTTGGTGTTTCTTGATCCGTTGGCTAAAGCCAACGGTAACTAAATTCGGTTGCAAATTCTCCACAATTTGAATATATCGCTTTTAATCAAAACGCCTCTAATAAAACTACTTACAAACCAAGATTACCAAGATGTCAAAGAACTAAATTGTATACAGTTGAAAATCAATTATATTTAAGTGGACACTAATGAATTAACTTATAAAGTAAAACAAAGATTCAATAATAATAATTCCTGATATTATGAAACCCACATGTTTTTCAAAAACAAACAAACAAGAAAATAATTTTCTAAACATGTGGGTTGAATGTTACCATTAAAATAAAATAATTTACACATGAAATATTCATGATTAAAAAAGTAAAATCACAAACCAAAATGATTTTTCATGGATATTCCATCTGACCATTAAAAAACAAATTATAAACAGATGAAATACATTGTGATCGGATTAGGGTATTTTGGATCGAAACTGTCGTCAAATCTTACAGCCATGGGTCACGAAGTGATTGGGATAGATAACCATTCAGAAAGGCTGGATGAAATGAAGGACTCGGTAACGACGGTCATGAAAATGGATTCAACAAATATTAATGCTGTTAAGTCGCTCCCGCTTGATGATGCTGATGCTGTGATAGTTGCAATAGGTGAAGACGTCGGGTCTTCAATACTTACAGCTTCAATACTTAAAAACCTGAAGGTAAAACGTATCATTGGCCGGGCTATAAACCAGGTCCACCAGAATATATTAAACCAGATTGGAGTTGAGGAGGTTGTTCTTCCACTCGAAGATTCAGCAGCACATGTTGCATCAATGCTTCAGCTTAAAAATACTCTCAGGCTTACGGAACTGAGCGATGATTTTGCAATTGCTGAAATAGTTGTGCCTCCGAAATATGCCGGCCATACGCTTGATACGATTAATATAAGCGACAGGTTCAATCTTAGAACAATCGCTGTTAAAATTGCACCCAAAGAGCACCTTTTGACATCTATCTTCCGGCGCAATTATAAAGTTGAGATGTCGTATGATCCTTTTTTACCGCTTAGGGAGAAGGATATACTTGTCCTTGCCGGAAAAATATATGATATTAACAGGTTCACCGAAGATTAGGATTATTGATTAATTAGGATCCCATGACAGACTATATTATCCTGATACTCTGTATAATTGTTATTATCTCATACGGTTTTGATATTTCAGCGAAATATTCAAAAATACCGGGGGTTATTTTCCTTATACTACTTGGAATTGGAATACAGTTCATTGTTAAAACATTAAATCTGAACATACCAAATTTCCAGCCTATACTGCCTGTGATGGGTACACTTGGCCTGATTATGATTGTTATGGATGCCAGTCTCGACCTGGAACTTGAGAAGAGAAAAAAAAGCCTGGTAATCAAATCAATAACCTCTGCCCTGGTACTTTTTGCCGTATTCTCGGCAGCTCTTACTTATATTCTTATGGAAGTTTTTAGTATTCCGGTCCGCGACGCTATACTGAATTCCATTCCAATGGGGGTAATAAGCAGTTCAGTGGCAATTCCGTCAGCGGTAAACCTGAAAACCAATGATAAAGAATTTGTTGTTTATGAAAGTTCCTTTTCAGACATATTCGGAATCCTGCTGTTCGATTTTATCCTTATCAGCCAGGGACCTATAGGCCAGAGGATCTTTAATATTGCTTTAAACAGTGTTTTAACTTTGATTATTTCCCTGATTACAGCTGTGATTCTTGGGATCCTTCTTCATAAAATAAGTTACCATGTCAACTACGTTATCATAATGACCTCTGTTGTGCTGGTTTACATTCTGGCTAAAATATCTCACCTTCCGGCCCTTCTGCTTGTAGTTACATTCGGGCTTGCGTTATCAAACAGCAGGTTCCTTGAATTCAAGCTTGTCAAAAGATTTGTTGATTTTCCGAAATTCAGAAGTGATGTGGAGGCTTTTAAGAAAATTCTGGCAGAACTTACATTTCTTGTAAGATCATTCTTTTTTATCCTGTTTGGATATTATACAAAAATTGAGGGGATATTCGACTGGCACACTGTAATTACTGCAGCAACAATAACCGCAGGGATTTTCCTGTTCAGAATGATATTTCTAAAACAGGTACTCAGGATCAACCTTGTTCCGTTGCTGTTTTTTTCACCCAGGGGACTTATCACCATTCTTTTATTTCTAACCATCCCGGCTGCTTCGAGAATTCCTCTGATTACAGAAGAAGTCGTGACCCTGGTAATTTTATTTACAATAATTATTCTTATACTGGGGAATTTTATTTATAAAAAGGAAAAAATACCGGCAGTCGAACCCTCTGACGTAAAAACTGCCGGAGAACCGGTCTGAGGAAAAAATATCTGAAGACAAGATAAAGTAATCAGGATTCATATCCGATAAAAATAATTATCTTCCATTTTTAACATTATGACTATGCAACATAAGATTAACATTCTCATTTCCTGCTTTTTCTTACTGGCCTTACCGGCTCTTTCACAAACCGGAGTGGTAAAACAGGTTAAACTGACACAATTTGAGCTACAGTCATCTGCCCTCATTTCAGCTCGTGGTGAAGAATTATCGATGCCTGAATATAAATCAAAAGTATACTGGTTTCCTGTAAAGGTACCTTCGACAGTGCTCTCAGGCCTTGTGGCAAACGGAGTTTATCCCGATCCCAATTACGGGATGAACAATATGTTGATACCGGATGCATCTGATGAATTCAATAAAAAATATAAGCTTGAACAATTCAGCTATCTTCCGAATGATCCGAATCCCTGGAAAAAACCATACTGGTACCGTACTATATTTGAGGTCCCTTCTTACGGATAATGGACGGTGTTTCCAGCTGGTATTCAAAGGTATAAATTACCGGGCCGGAGTCTGGCTGAATGGAATTCAGGTTGCCGATTCCACACAGATGGCAGGTATGTTTGCGCAATACAGTCTCGATGTGAGCAAACTTATAAGAGCAGGTAAAAAAAATGCCCTTGCCGTAAAAATTTATCCGCTCGATTATCCCGGATTGCCTTCGACAGAACAGCTTGAAGCACTGGGAGATTTTTATCCCAATGGAGGGCCCACAGGTGACATCGGTAAAAATGTCACGATGCTTTGTTCTGTGGGATGGGACTGGGTTCCTCCGGTACGTGACAGGAATATTGGGATTTGGTTGCCCGTTTATCTCAGGACTTCCGGAGGTAGTGACCATCGGTAATCCTAAAATTACTGCTGAATTTCAGAAGGAACAGGACACTTCGGTAGCAAAACTCTCACTGAGCCTCACTTTATTTAATCATTCACGGCGCAAATGAAGCGGGCAAGCTTACGGTCATGATTTCACCTGAAAATTTCAAAGGAAAATCATTTCAGTTCACAAAAAATATTCCTGTCGGACAGAATAGTTCAAATGTTCTCGAGCTGAATGCAGCAAATACGAAAGAACTCAATATAAGTAATCCGGCTGTTTGGTGGCCTAATGGATATGGCAGCCAAACCTGTACAGGATAAGGCTGCGATACAATATCGGTTCAGGTATTTCGGATGATACGACTTTTTTATTTGGTATCAGGACTGTATTCTCGAAGGCTGTTGATGTTAAAGGCAGCTTGAGACGGGATTTCTATGTTAACGGCAGGAGGGTTCACCTGACAGGTGGTGCCTGGGTTCCTGATTTCATGCTTAACCGCGATTCACTGAGATATGATTATGAAATGAGGCTTTGCCGGAATGCAAATATCAACCTGGTAAGAATATGGGGCGGAGGAGTAACTCCCTGTGACGAGTTTTTCGAAGCTGCTGACAAATACGGTTTACTGGTCTGGTCCGATTTCTGGATAACCGGAGATACACAGGGAGAATTCAAAGGATCGCCCGACTGGCCGTTTGAAGGTGAAGTTTTCAAAAAGAATGTTACGAGTACTATTCTGCGAATAAGAAATCATCCAAGCCTGTTGGTCTGGACCGGCGGAAATGAAGGGCATGCGCGAAGGGAACTGTATGATTTCATGAGGAACAGCATTATATCACTTGATGGTTCACGGCCTTTCATTCCCAGTTCCTCGGGATTTGCCAGGCTCCCTGATGGCTGGCCGGGTTCCTGGCCCGATAATCTTCCCGGGGGTGTCTACAGCGGCGGCCCCTATACCTGGCAGGATCCGAAAAATACGTATAACAGGGCAATTGCCGGAAAGGACTGGGTTTTCAAGGATGAAACAGGTCTTCCTTCAATGCAGCCTTATAACATCATGCCCCAAATAGTATCCCGATCTGGTATGGGATAAAACTCTGCCGTTTCCCCTTAACAATACATGGGGCTATCATGATGCCTGTTCAGGCAACGGACACTGGGAACAATACTACTCAGAAATGATCAAACGCTTTGGAGAGCCTGAAAGTATGGAAGATTTCTGCAACAAAATGCAGCTGATGAATGCGGTAGGCTACCAGGGAATATTTGAAGCTGCAGGTCATAAACTGAATGACATCGGCGGCGTGATGCTATGGAAACTTAATGCAGCATTCCCGAGTTTAGTATGGCAGGTTTACGACTGGTTCCTTATGCCGAATGCCGGGTATTACTTTATGCAGAACGCCTGTGAACCGGTTCATATTCAGTTTAATCCTGTAGATAAAAAGGTGACGGTTCTGAACAGGACCTATAAACAGGTTTCCAACCTCAACGCTATATCTGAGGTCTATAATCTTGAATCAAAATCAATATTTCATGAATCATTAAGCGTCAGCCTTGGACCAACTGAAGTGAAAGAAACCACTTCTCTTGATAAGGTTCTGAATGGTGCACTGGGAGTATCGTTCATTGTACTTCAGATCAGGGATGCTTCAGGTAAAGTGATATCACATAATACTTACTGGATTTCTCCGGACGGTGATTACAGGTCGCTAAATAAAATGGCAAAAACAAGCGTGAATACCAGTATAATTAAGACGGAAAGCGACAGGATCAACGTTAAATGGACCGTCAGGGTCACAAACCCTTCTGATAAGATCGCATTTTTCATCCGGCCCCAGTTTATGGCTGGTGGAAAGGAAGTGCTGCCAAGCTTCTGGTCAGATGGTTATTTCACGCTTGCGCCGTATGAAAGCACAACCGTTTCTGTTACATGCCCTGTGGCAAGCCTGGGTAAGTCAGTACGTTCATTAAAGGTGTCCGGTTGGAATGTGGAGGAAAAGGAATACTTCTGAACATTAAGAATTAACTCATCCCCCTGCCCACTTCTCTTAAGGCTAATAGAAGGGGGTAACATTCACAGATATAATCAAATAGCCCCTTCAATTAGACTTAAGGGAAGGGGTTCGGGGATGGGTTAAGTAAAATAAGAAAAGGGTTTTGGGGATGGGCTAAAAATAACCCGCAATGGAATAACTCTACTAACGCTAAAAAACGAAATTGCTCTGGAATTGTTCGTATTCGGGATCATAAAATGAATTATTATGTTAAAAGCTTTTATCAATGCCACTGTTTTTACAGGGAGTGAGAAAATTACAGGAAAAGCAGTCCTGATAAATGGTAACAGGATAGAAGCTCTGATGGATAAAAAGTCGATTCCAAAGGATGCTGAGATAATTGATTGCAGGGAAAATTACCTGGCTCCCGGCCTTATTGACCTGCAAATTGCAGGAGGCGGAGGATATCTTTTTTCGGCCCACCCGACAGCCGAAGCTTTGAAAGCGATTACAGGCAGTATTACAGACAGCGGTACAACGGGATTCCTTATTGCAATGCCGACCAATTTACCGGAGGTATATCACGAGGTTATCCGTGTTGTGAAAGAGAATCCTCATCCTGCGGTGCTGGGGTTGCATTTTGAAGGCCCTTTTATAAGCACTTTGAGAAGAGGGGCCCATATGAAAAACTATATAAAGCCTCCCGAAACAGATGAAGTCAAGGCATTGTTGTCGGAGGCTGGCGGGGTAATCAGGATGATGACAGTGGCTCCGGAAGTCTGTAACCGTGATATTATTAAATTATTGAATGACAATGGTGTAGTAGTGGCTGCCGGTCACAGTAATGCAACGTTTAATGAAGCAGTGCAGGGGTATAAATGGGGAATTTCATCCACCACGCATCTTTTCAATGCAATGTCGCAGATGCATCACCGTGATCCTGGGTTACCAGGCGCCGCGTTCCAGACTGACAATGCTTTTGCGAGCATAATAGCCGATGGCCTTCACGTCAATTACAATGTTGTATCAATTGCCAAAAAACTGATGAATGACAGGTTGTTTCTTATATCTGATGCGGTTGAACAGAATCTGCAGGGAGCATATCAGCATGTCCGCCGGGCCGACCGCTTTACTCTGCCTGACGGTACATTGTCGGGGTCTTTGCTGACAATGCTGAAGGCAGTAAGAAATTGTGTGGATCATGTTGGAATACCTCTGGATGAGGCTTTAAGAATGGCTGCATCCTATCCTGCCAAAGTAATTAAGCTGTCCGGTAAAGGGGAAATTGCGCCCGGATACAAAGCCGACCTTGTTCTGTTTGACAAAGATTTTGAAGTCAGGTCGGTGTGTGTTGAGGGCGAACTTAAGTCTTTTTAAGATGATCATTATAAATGGCTGACCTTCTGTGTACATATTTCGCAGTCATGCTCGTGGCAATATCTGCAATTTCCTGTAATAAAGAAAACGTGGCAGTCTCATCATCAGGAGCCCTCATCCGTGGAGATACTACAGTAAAAAATATTGCACTTGTATTTACGGGTGACGAATTCGGTGACGGAGGTGATTTCATTTGCAAAACATTAAAAGAAAATAATATAAAAGCCTCATTTTTTCTGACAGGCAATTTCTATCGCAATCAGGAATTCAGTCAGGTAATAAGAAAATTAAGGAAGTTCGGCAATTATCTCGGTTCTCACTCTGATAAACATTTACTCTACTGCGACTGGACAAAAAGAGATTCTCTTCTGGTCAGTAAGGAAGCGTTTATTAAAGACCTTCAGGATTCATATAATGAGCTTAAAAAGTTCAGAAGTCAGCGCTTCTCAGGCACATTATTTCCTGCCCCCGTATGAATGGTACAACGACTCTATAGCAAACTGGACCCGGCAACTTGGGTTACAACTGGTCAATTTTACTCCGGGTACCGGGAGCAATGCAGATTATACTTATCCCGGAATGGGGGACAGATATATCGACAGCAGGACGATTTACAATTCTATCCTTACCTTCGAACGCCGGTCTTCCGGCGGATTAAACGGTTTTATCCTGCTAACCCATATCGGGACAGATCCGAGCCGTACCGATAAATTTTATTTTTATCTTCCGGGTCTGATTAAAGAACTTAAGAACCGGGAATATCATTTTGTGAAAATTGATGAGCTTTTGGATTACTAAATGAAGTTGATGTGTTGCATGTTGTTTCAAATCGCGGAAATAACAGTAACCAGAAGACATTAAATGAATAACTGCTAAGTGTTTTTAATTTACGAGCCTATTACTTTGAAATAATGTCTTTACTGGGAATTGATCTGGGAGGTACAAAGCTTGCATCCGCTTTGTTTAATGAAGAAGGAAAGATCCTGTCAAGAGATATAACAAGCCTTGATGACCGTAAAGGTCATGAAGTAGGTAAGCTAATTACCGGCAAGATCGTTTTCATGATAGGATCGGCTGAAAAGCAGGGGGATAAAGTCAAATCTGTCGGCCTGTCTGTTCCCGGCATCAGTAACTCCGGTGCGGGTACAGTATGGGCGCCAAATATCCCAGGATGGTCTGAGTATCCTTTGTATGCCGAGGTAAAGAGCATTGCAGGGAAAATTCCTGTTGCGGTTGACAGTGACAGGGCATGTTATGTCCTGGGAGAATCATGGAAGGGAAATGCCATAGGTTGCAGGAATGTGATTTTCCTGGCAGTAGGAACCGGAATCGGAGCAGGAATCCTCATTAATGGTGAAGTATTACGGGGCAGCAATGATATTGCTGGTGCTATAGGCTGGATGGCACTTTCCCGGCCTTTCGAAAACAAATATTCTGAGTGCGGATGTTTTGAATACTATGCTTCAGGTGAGGGAATATCAAAAATTGCAAAAAGCATGATAGAAAGAGACAAGTTATATAAGGGTGAATTGAAGAAAAAAGCTATTGACAAGATCGCCTCCCCTGACGTATTTTCAGCTTATGAGAATGGTGATCCCATTGCTGCCGGGATTATCAGCCAATGCATTGATTTCTGGGGCATGGCTGCAGCAAATCTTGTCAGTCTTTTTAATCCCGAAAAGATTATTTTCGGGGGAGGTGTATTCGGACCCGCAGGAAAATTAATTCCCGAAATCAGACAGGAAGCCATAAAATGGGCTCAACCGGTCAGCATTACAAAGGTGGCATTTGACACCTCAGCACTTGAGGGCGATGCCGGTGTGTATGGTGCAGCATATCTGGCATTGAAAAACTTACATTCTATTATTTGAAAATATTGTTGATGTACAATAAAAAAATGGTCTTCTGGTCAGCGTGCTTCGGAATGCTATTATTCGGAATTAGCCCTTATTTCGCTCGGATCGCTTGCTCCCGATCTTAAAGAAAAGCTTCATCTTGGTGAAATTGACACGGGAGCAATGTTCTCCGTTTTACCATTTGGCGTTCTGGTAGGTTCATTGCTTTTTGGCCCGATTGTCGACAGGTTTGGATACAAAATCCTTCTTTCAGTGTCATGCATATTGTTATCCGCAGGATTCGGAGGTATTGCAGTTGCCGGTAATCCGGTCTGCTCAAATTATACATCTTCCTTATCGGATCGGGAGGCGGAGCTGTTAATGGGGCCACAAATGCACTTGTATCAGATATAAGCGACAAACGACAAGGGAGCCAACCTGAGCCTCCTGGGAGTCTTTTTTGGGATCGGAGCGCTTGGGATGCCTTTAGTTCTGGGAATACTTGAAAAAAGTTTCAGATTTGAAACAATAATTGCTGCTGTTGGATTATTTTCCTTCGCCACTGCAATATTCTTCCAGCTTATTAAGATGCCGCCGCCAAAACAGATTCAGGGCTTGCCTCTGCTGAAAAGCATTTCATTTTTTAAAGACGGATTGCTTCTTCTTATAGCTTTCTTCCTTTTCTTTCAGAGCAGTTTTGAAGGGATCATCAACAACTGGACAACTACCTATCTCATCAGTCAGCATTCGGCACAACAGAGCAATGCACTTTATGCTCTTTCACTGTTCGTTGCAGGAATGGCGATTATGAGGCTTCTTACTGGCACAGTCCTCAGGCATATTCAGGTAAAGCGGATCCTGATCGTTTCATTTATACTGATCGTTATTGGCTTAACACTTATTAAAACCGGTTTTTCACTGATGACAGCTATAACAGGGTTGTTTATTCTGGGATCCGGTCTTGCAGGTGGCTTCCCGATTATGCTTGGATTTGTCGGGGAAATGTATGCAGGAATCTCCGGAACAGCGTTCAGCTTTGTGCTTTTTATAGCTTTGTTCGGGAATATGTTGGTGAATTACTTAATGGGTATTATCTCGCAGAATTTAGGGATAGGCCATCTGATAACCGTAGCATTTACCGAAACCGTAATAATGATCATATTGTGTTTTGTTATTTTAAAGAAGAAGAAAAAATTCAAGTTACACAGAGTCACACTGAGACCACCTTCGCTTAAGCATCCCCTGCTTGCCCTGCCTACCGGCAGGCAGGCGGTAGGCAGGTCTGTGAACTAATCGTGGTAGTTTTTAAAATTAATTAATCAAAAAAACAATATATGAACTTAGCAAAACAATGGCTCGAGAATGCAAGGGGAATTATGACCCACATTGAGGAAACTCAGACAGAAAACATCAGGAAAGCGGCAGAATTGATGGCCGGAACAATTGAATGCAACCGATGGGTCCATACTTTCGGTTGCGGGCATGCCACATTACCAATTGAAGAAATGTATCCCAGGATCGGTGGATTTGTCGGATTCCATCCGATGATTGAACTGCCACTGACATTCTTTACACGCATCACAGGTGAGATGGGCGTGCATCAGTTTGTATTCCTTGAGAGGGTTGAAGGATACGGGAAAGAGATAATGAAAGGCTACGATTTTGACAAAAGGGATATCATGTGGCTTTTTTCCCATTCCGGTATCAATAATGTCAATATTGATATTGCACTTGAAGCCAGGGAAACTCGGAATGAAGGTTATCGTCTTTGGTGCGGCAGCTGCAGCAAGGGCAAGAAAACCAGGCATTCATCGGGAAAAACAATTTTTGACCTTGCAGATATTGTGGTTGATACATGCGCTCCTCTTGAGGACGCCTCCGTATCCCTTAAAAACCATCAGGATAAAATAGGCCCGGTCTCTACAATGGCATTTATAACCTGTGTCTGGATGACAATAACAACGGTTGCTGAAATACTGGCTGACAGAGGTGTAAAACTGTATATTCACCCGTCTCACAATGTGCCCGGCGACGGGACAGCAAGGCTGCGGCTCGACGAGGCGCTGGCTGAATACAAAAGAAGAATTGCTGGCGTTTAAGAAGTTGGCCTCCTCTTCCTTAAAGGGGAAATATATTTAAGGTTATTTAACGATTTTCAAATCAGTAATTACTCATCATAATTATTATATTCAACACTTTATCTTTTGAATATTATAATTCACAAACCTGAATCCTGAATTTCCTTCGGTTCAATGTGGAATTTTGGTTGGGAACTTAATACATAACGATCAGATATACCTTAAACTAAATTTAAATGAAAAAACTCTTTTACTTGTTCCTTCTTCTGATTCCGCTTAACCTGCCAGGTCAGCAGGATAATAGTCCTGTTGCGGGAGTTAGCGACAGGAGAGTTGAGATTTATGGATTTAAAAATGCACGTGTTGTGGTCGATTATCAGACCACCCTTGAGAATGCAGACATCCTGATTTCCGAAGGAAGGATTCAGGCCGTGGGTCAGAACCTTTCCTTCCCTAAAGGGACGGTCATTATTGATCTGACTGGAAAGACCGTATATCCTTCGTTTGTCGATGCTTATGCCGGCAATTATGGAATAAAAACCCAGACTCAGCCTGCAGATGCCAATCCTTTTGCAGCCTTTATCGGACAGCAGCAGACTGGAAGGCAGGGCACTCTTCCAACTCCTGAACCGAGGATTGCCGACTACTGGAACGACGGTATTAATGCTTCATATGATATTTCGAGCGAATTTATCCCTGACCCCAAAACGGCAGGTGAATACCGGCAGGCTGGGTTTGGGGCAGTTGTCACGTTCAGGGCCGAAGGTATTGCGCGGGGAACTTCCGCCCTTGTAACAACCGGCGACGGAAAGGCAAACAATATCCTTATCAGAAACAAGGCGACCGCAAACTTATTCCCTGGGCCGATCACGGTCACTGGATATCTATCCTGCTTCACAGTTCGGTATCATAGCTTTGCTGAGGCAGGTAAGCTACGATGCCCAATGGTACAAACAGCTCCCTGCAGGTTATTTTCACGATGATGGGCTTGAGGCCTATACTGCAAACCTGACCCTTCCGCAGGTATTCGAGGTCACCAATAAACTTGAGGTAATGCGTGCTGACAAAATTGGAAAGGAATTTGGCATCAGCTACATAATCAAGGGAGGAGGAGATGAATACCAGGCACTGGATGAAATAAAAAAAACCGGCGACAAGCTGATAATTCCTGTCAATTTCCCTGAAGCTCCGGATGTTAAGGATCCGTATGATGCTGCAACAGTATCATATGCCACCCTCAAACATTATGAGCTTGCACCTTCAAACCTCTCCAGGGTTTCCGAAGCCGGAATCACCTTCGCAATAACATCCTCCGATCTGAAGCAACGCTCATCCTTCCTCTCCAATCTCCGGAAAGCAGTCAAATACGGACTCCCGGAATCTGAGGCCCTTAAAGCATTGACAACCACACCTGCTGCACTGACAGGTGCCGGGGATCTGATCGGGGCTGTTAAAAAGAACATGATCGCCAACCTGCTCATAACATCGGGTAATATTTTCAATGACGATTGTGTCATTTACGAGAACTGGGTTCAGGGAGTTCCATACAGGTTCGTTGACCTGCGGATCAGAGATTTAAGAGGTACTTATGATCTCATTGTCGATACAGCCAAATTAAAAATGGTCCTGTCGGGGACATTTGATAAACCGACTGTCAGGCTTAAGTATGATACGATTCAGATAAGGGGTGCAACCTTCGCCGCTGAAAAGGACCTTGTAAGCATTTCATTTGAGAGAGCACGCTCAAAGTACCGGCTAAATGGCTATTCCTCCGGCAAAGATCTGGAAGGCAGGGGACAGCTTGACAATGGTAAATGGATAAGCTGGAAAGCTGTGTATATCAGCTCCGCCACTGAGCCTGATCAGAGAAAGAAGTCTTCACCTCCGGTTCCCGTTCCCGGTAAAGTTATTCACCCTTTCACAGCCTACGGCCAGTCAGAGATTCCGGTTCAGGAAGATGTCCTCTTTAAGAATGCCACGGTATGGACAAATGAAAAGGAAGGGATCCTTCAGGGCACCGACGTTCTGGTTCTGAAAGGTAAGATAGCCAGGATCGGTAAAAATCTTTCGGCCAATGGTGTAAAAATCATTGATGCTACAGGTATGCACCTTACTCCCGGATTGATCGATGAACATTCTCATATTGCTCTTGATGCCACAAATGAAATGGGCCAGGCCATTACCTCTGAGGTCAGGGCCGGCGATGTTGTCGATCCGGAGGATATATCAATCTACAGGCAACTGGCCGGAGGGGTCACTGCCGCACACATTCTCCACGGATCAGCTAATCCGATCGGGGGGCAATCGATCATTATAAAGCACAGATGGGGCCTTCCGGCTGAGGATCTGAAAATTGCCAATCAGCCCGGATTCCTTAAGCATGCCCTTGGTGAGAACGTAAAGCGATCAACCAGCCGTTATCCAAATACCCGGATGGGAACTGAACAGATAATAAGGGATGCTTACCAGAGAGCTGTCGATTACAGTAACAAGTGGAAAGCCTGGAATGCGCTTAAACCTGCCGACAGGATTGGCAAGATCCCTCCAAGGCGCGATCTGGAGCTGGATGCAATTGTTGATGTTCTGGAAAAACGGAGCTTCATCGCCTGTCATACATACGTTCAGTCGGAAGGAACCATGCTGATGGATATTGCCAGAGACTTTGGAGTGAAAGTGAACACGTTCATTCATTTCAATGAGGGATACAAAATTGCCGACCAGATAAAGGCTAACGGAGCAGCTGCTTCGGTGTTTTCCGACTGGTGGGATTATAAATATGAAGTATATGAAGGGATCTCGTATAATGCAGCGATGCTCCTTAAACAGGGTGTACTCACATGCCTTCATTCCGATGATGCTGAAATGGGCAGAAGACTCAACCAGGAAGCTGCAAAGGCTATAAAATACGGAGGAATTTCTGAGACCGAAGCACTAAAGCTTGTTACTCTGAATCCTGCAAAGATCCTTCATCTTGACGATCGTATGGGAAGCATAAAAGTTGGCAAGGATGCCGACCTGGTATTATGGACTGATAATCCTCTTTCAGTTTATTCCCGGGCGAGTAAAACAATGATCGACGGGACAATCTACTACGATGAGGTAACCGACATGCATATGAAAGCTCAGATGGACAGCGAGCGAAACAGGATAATTGCGAACATACTCAGAGAAACTCCGCCAACTCCTTCGAACAATTCAAATATCCCAAGACGATGAAAACCAAAAATTTATTACTAATAATTGCGCTGGCTGGTATAGTATTACAGACACCGGCACAGAACCCGGTTGTAGCACCGGCACAGAAAAAACCGGTGATCCTTGCCGGCGGAACTATTCACACTGGTACAGGAGAAGTTATCGAAAACGGTCTGATAGCATTCTCTGAAGGCAAGATCACATGGGTTGGGAAAGCATCTGACAGCAAGATCGACCGATCGGGTTATGACGTCATCGATGTCACCGGGAAACAAGTTTACCCGGGACTTATTTTCCCGAATACCTCTCTTGGTCTTACAGAGATCGGTAGCGGTGTTGATGTGGCGAATGATACCAGGGAAATTGGCGACCTTAATCCGGATGTCAGGGCGCTTGTTGCCTACAATACCGATTCGCAGGTAATTCCTGTGATTCGTTCGAATGGAATACTGCTGGCACAGATTGTACCTGTTGGCACTTTGCTGCCTGGTACTGCAAGCGTCGTTCAGCTTGATGCCTGGAACTGGAAAGATGCTGCTTACAGGCCCGACAACGGTCTGATGCTCGGATGGCCCAGAAAGTCAGCTCCTGCAGGAAGGAGAGGAGCAATGTTTGCCCTCCCGCAATCAGGCACCAATACATACGATAAGAATGTCGAGCTTCTTGAAAAAATCTTCACTGATGCAGTTGCCTATGCTGCACTTGAAAAGCCGTCTGACTTTAATCTCCGGCTTGATGCAATGAAAGGCCTTTTCGATGGTACCAGGACATTGTTTTTATCAGCCCCGGAAGCCAAGGGGATCATGGAAGCCATTTTATTTGCCAAACGGTATGGAGTAAAGAAGATTGTTCTGACGGATGCTGATGAAACAGCCTGGGATCTGAAAGATTTCCTCAGGGAAAACAATGTTGCCATCCTGCTTGATAATCCCCTGAGTCTACCAAAATATGATTACAGCGATGTCAAGGAACCGTTCAAGCTTGCCTCAATGTTCCATAAGGAAGGGATACTTGTCGGCCTGACCTATTCCAGCCAGGCATACGGGAACCTTCCGTTCGCAGCCGGGGAGGCAGCAGCTTATGGGCTGACAAGGGAGGAAGCCCTTCAGACAGTGACTCTTAACACGGCAAAGATTCTTGGGATTGATGATGTTACAGGTTCGCTTGAAACAGGAAAGGATGCGAATATTGTGGTATCAACGGGTGATCTGCTGGACATTAGGTCAAATAATGTTGAGCTCGCTTTTATTACCGGCAGGAACATTAGTCTTGACAATAAGCATAAACAGCTCTACAGGCGTTTCCAGACGAAATATGATAATATGAAATAAACTTCTTACAGTTTATTTTCAGGTTTAAGTGAGCCTGTGAGAATGCGCTGTAATCTCCTGTGTATCTTAATGCAGCACTTTAGAAGCGTTTTATGACCTGGAGGTAAAGACGGTTATAAGTCCTGGATGGTTCAACAGTGATCTCGTAATCTAAAGAAAGAAATGTCTTCCTGGCAACCTGACAGTAAATGTCAGCCTTGCCTGTATGCTGAATAATCTTTTGATTTATTTCAGACAACTTGTAATCCTGGTAACTGTAGCCAAAACTTATCTGTATCTTCCCCGACGCCAGGTTATTCAGGAAAGTTATCCCCCCGGTCAGTCCTTTTAAAAAAGAAGTTTCGATATAATTTCCGGAGAGTGTCGCCGAGAAATAATTTTTACCGGGGTGAGTATAGGTGAAATATCCCGAAAGGTTTTTTGACTGATGAAGGTCTGTTTTCTGAAAACGCCATGAGGACTGCAATCCGAACAGTAAATGAATTTGTGATACGAATATTTGTGTGCAGCCGGTAACTCTGGCGCAATCCGTTATCAACCAATGAATCAAGAAGGGATTTAAAGGATTCATAATAGACCGGATTCTTCCTTGCATCATAGGAACCTCCGATTGTGAATCCGTTCATCAGCCTGTAATTCATTGACAGATAAAGTGAAGTAAAGTTGAATTCAGATGTAGGCTTATTATTGTTTAGCTTGAAGAGATCAATCTCAAATGAGCTGAAGATATTGAGATTTTTGACAGGCGAACCTGAATGCTGAATATAAATGAATCTTCTGTCGGTTTTCCCGGAATTGAGCTGCTCCATGAATGCAAGTGAGGTCCCTGAGTAATTCCGGCTATTATTTACATCATAAGACAGATATCCTCCAAACTGGAGAAGATGCGGATCAAATCCGAAATTCAGGAAATCAGGACGTGAACCTCCTGCCAGTCCGACAGTAAACCTCTTAATCGATTTTTCAAATTGCAGCCCGTCAAATGATCCGATGCTTGCAATTCTAGGATTGATCTGACGGCCAAGGCTTAATCGGGTCGTACTGTCAATATCATATTTAACTGCGAGGCAGTATATTTTCAGTGCGTTGAAGATGTCTTTCCTGACCTCGCTCCAGTCCCCCGATTTATGTCTGAATGAAATATAAGTCTCAGCCGAAAGCCTGGAATTTGCAATGTTTTTGGCATCGGCTGACAGGGTATAACGAAATCGCTGGACATCGGCACCGGGTGTGTTTGAAAAATCAGAATAGGATGCTGCCGATATGCTTCCGCTGATGCGCTGTTTTGATTTCACAGTTGCACTCTCTGAACCGGAAGAGGAAGCTGGTTTTTCGGTGGCAGCAGGTTCATTTGGCTGAACCTGGCCGGGAGTTTCCTTTTTAACTTCCTCAAGCGACTTTTCTTCCTTAGTTTCATTTGAAAGCTTTGCTTTTGCAATGATTACATGACCGACAGGAAGATCTTCTCCCGCAATGGCAGAGCACAGGCATGAAGTTGATGAAAGGCTGTTTACCTGAAGGACAGGAACCAGCTTTTCACCAGAGGAAATATAAAGTGTATCATGGACACTTATTCCCGATGTGTTCCCGAACCTTACATAAATATTCTGTGAAGAAATGAAAGAGACCTGACCTGTAATGTTCCTTGTAGCAGGCTGTCCATTAAGTGGCTTGCTTAAGAAAAGAGGAACGCAGAATATAAATATCAGATATTTCATAACTTGTTTCATTCACTCCTTCCTGTTGGATGGCACTGGTAACACTGTGCATTTGTATAATTACTGCCTTTGTGTGCATCGGCATGGCAGATAATGCAGTTGAACTGAGTATAATTGGCTGCATTTGTATGGCAATCGGTACAACTTTTCCATTTACCGTTGTGCGAACCGGAATATATCGGGAAGAACTGCGTATCATGCTGCTTGTATGCAGCCGGTTTCCAACCAGGATTTGTTGTGTGGCAATCTGTGCATGTATGAGAGAAATTAAGGGTTACGTGACCCGGATTGGTTGTGTTATTATAGTCAGTTATGTGACATGAAGAACATTCAGGTGAAGTAGAGGAATAGTTGCCATTTATGTGACAGGATGTGCAGTTGACGGATGCGTGTCCGAGTGTCAGAGGAAAAGCACTATGGTCGAAGGTGGCCGGCTTCCATCCGGGAATAAGTGAGTGGCAATCCTGGCAGTTTGTTGAGAATTTGGAAGCATTATGATCGGGGTTGGTTGTTCCCAGATAATTCTGCTGATGACATGAATAGCAATCAGAGTTTGCATCCTTGTAATTTCCTGTGGTATGGCAATCAGCGCATCTTGGTACAGAATGTCCCTGGACAAGCGGGAAAAATGAATGATCAAAGCCTGCTCCGGGCCATTGAAAGGAATTAACAAGGTGGCAGGTAGAACAATCCTGTGAAAATCCGGCCTGAACATGATTTGGATTTGTAGTTGCCAGGTAGGTGTTCCTGTGGCAGTCGATGCAGTTAACACCCAAAACATCAAACCGGACAGGATTTTCCGATTTATGGCACTGGACACAATCAGCTGTCCTGTGGGGTCCCAGCAGCGGAAACCTGCTCATCTGATGGATATCAGTAATATTGCTTACCAGCCATGAAACCGGAGTATGGCAGCGGGCACAATCAGGCCCGACAGTCGTCTGATGGACATCCTTATGGCAATCGATGCAATTTGATTTTGCTTCTGAAAATACAAGCGTTGGATGACACTCCCTGCAGTTCACGCTTGTATGCTGTCCGGAGAGCGGGAGCTTTGTCCTGTTATGATCGAAAGAATAAACTTCTTTATCAAGCTGCCAACCTTTTGTGCTGTGGCAGGTTTTACAGCTGACCTTAAAATCAGATCCGTGGGGTGACTGAACCGCCCGGTAAGCTGTTATCAGAAGCGCGGATAATATCAGAAGTGACAGGATTCGCATTTGTAGTCTTTTATTTTGTACAGAGTATAGGTAGCAGTTCCGGTTTGTTGGGGTTTATGGCATCCGTTACAGGAAACATTAACATGTTCCCCGTCAATCTTGAAGTCTGTCTTGTTATGATCGAATTTTGCGGGTTTCCAGTTTTCTGTCACATGACAATCGGTACAGTTCTCCCCTGCGTTTTTGTTAAACTGGCCCTGGTGATTATCGTTATGGCACGCAGAACAATCTAACGGAAGATCCGCGAACCTTTGAGTAATAATAACTCCTGAGGTTCTTGTAATGTGACAAGTGCCACAGGATGAACTGGTATGCTCCCCGGTGAGAGGAAAACCGGTTTTTGAATGATCGAAGGAAATATCATTCCATGCTGACTCATTGTGACAGGTCTGGCAATTTCCATCCGGATAAAACTTTGTATCAATGAAAGATTTATGTATGTCTTTATGACAATCAAGGCACATAGTTCCGATCCCTTTAAATGACCACCCGGTTTGTTTTTTATGACATTCCGAACAAGGTTGGGCGGAGTGAGCCCCTCTGAGCGGGAAAGAACTCTTGTTGTGCTGATCAAGAGTATACGAAAAAGTCGCAAAACCCTTTACGCTATGACATCCTGAACAATCCGGGGAGATACCGTTTCTGACAAACTGGCCTTTATGGTAGTCTGAATGGCAACTGGTGCAGAGATCATGTTTAAGGGGATCTGTGAGATTTGTCTTGTGGCATGATTTGCAGTCAACTGTCAGATGTTTATCCACAAGGGGGAAATTAGTCTTATTATGATCAAAATTACTGATTCCTTTAATTGTTGTGAATGAGACCTCACTATGACATTGACGGCAGTTCTGACCAAACTTATTCTGGTGAGGATCCTTATGGCAGTTTACACATGAAGCATATGCCACCCCGCGAAACTCCTGAAATTTGTTTCCGTTTAAAGTTTCTGATTTGTGACATTTGATGCATTCAACGTTTTTATGTTGGCCTGCCAGCCTGAAACGGGCGTTATCATGATTGAAAGCGGGAACTGTCTTAAAGGTTTCTGAACCATGACAATTCAGGCAGGCAGAGGAAAGAGTGTTCAGGTGATAGTCGGCATGACATGTAAGGCACTCCGGTTTTACACCCAAATAAGTGAATTTTTTCCCTGCTATTTCCTGGCCGGTGATGAACCTGGTGTTGTGGCACTCCTGGCATTGCAGTCTGGAATGCGGAGCTGACAGGGTGAAGCCGGTCAGGCTATGATCGAATTCTTGTGCATTCATCCGCACCAGCTGAAAGTTTTTCCCGTGATGATCACTGTGGCACTCGATACATTGCTTTGATTTAACTTCTGAAGAGGAATGATATCCCTTTCCTGCTGTTATCCTTTCCCTGACTTCAATGTGGCAGTCAAGGCATTTTTCACCGGTTATTTTATTTCCCAATATATGGCATTTGGTGCAGTTGGATATCCCTTCAAGAAATTCATGATCCTTCGAAAGGTCCCCCGGAGAGATCTGGGCATACCCACTCCGGACCGTCAGAAACGTGGCTAGAATTACCCCGATCACTCTTATTCTGCCTTCAATCATAACCTGTAAAAGTTCAATTTAATCTTCTCCCTTGACTTGCCGCACACCTCATACCGCACACCGCAAGCCGTCTTTAATGTTTTAATACGGTCTCCCCGAATTTCCTGGTAATTTTAATGCCTGTTTTTTCAAGGAACTGGGTCGGCAGTTCACCGCCGGCAAAAATAAATACCAGGTCATTGCTTAAATTCAAAATATGTTCTTCGTTCATGGCCGAAAGAGTAACGCAATCATCTTCGATCTTAATAAGATTGGTATTATACCTGACCTCAAGTTTCCCTGCTGCCAGTGCTTTATTGATGGCCACACTGTTAAGTGGTTTAATGCGGTTAAATACCTCATTCCTGTAGGAAACTGTGACATGGTTATGCTCTGCAAGAAGCAGGGCAGATTCGATGGCTGAGTCGCCACCTCCCACAATCAGGATATTTTTCCCGTTGATCTCCTCCGGTTCCAGGAGCCTGTAAGCTACCTTTTCTTTTTCTTCTCCCGGTACGTTAAGCTTACGGGGAGTTCCGCGCCTTCCTGTTGCGAGAAGGACAAAAGCCGCGGTGAAGTGGTGATTGTCAGATGTAATTAAATCAAAATTGTTATTCGTGCGTTCAATCGACTCAACCTTACAGTTTTCGCGAATGGCAATATCGTATTTCGAAAGTACGGTCTGCCACAAATTAAGCAGCACCGGTTTGCTGGTCTCATGAAGCTTAACTTTGCCCATAAGCGGCAAATCCATGGGAGCAGTCATGATCACCTTACTACGGGGATAAGTGAATACCGTACCTCCAAGTGTATACTGTTCAAGCAGAAGAAATCTGATACCGTGCTTTTTCGCCTCGAGCGATGCTGAAATACCTGCCGGGCCCGCTCCAACGATAACCAGATCGTACTCAGCATTATGATCCCTGTTAAGCGATTTGATAATATTTTCGGTTGCCTGTCTGCCCTGTTCGACTGCATTCCTGATAAGACCCATCCCTCCAAGCTCGCCTGCAATGTATATTCCCGGTACATTTGTCTCAAAGGTTTTGCTGACATGAGGCAGATCCACACCCCGTTTTTCGGTACCAATCCGCAGCATGATCGCTTCGGTGGGGCAGGCATGGAAACAGGCTCCATGACCAATACACCGGGAAGCGTTTATTACGACTGCTTTACCGTGTTTAATCCCCAGTATATCTTTCTCGGGGCATGCTTTGACACATGCTCCCGTGCCCATGCATCTGTTCACGTCGACGTATGGATGAAGCGAGACCGGTTCATGAAGGCCTTCTTCAACGGCTTTTTTAATCTTTTCATCCGTTATTTCCGATTGTCTTTGTTTTCTCCGGAGATATATTGCTATTACCACCACAAAAAGAATTGCGGTAAGGGAATAGAACAGGATATTTATGAGTGTCTGGTTCATGGTTAAAAAATCCATCTATAGCCAAGAGCAACAGTAACTGTGACATGCAGAATCATAAAAATCAGCATAAGAATGGCAAAAGGAAGATGAAAAACATGCCAGTACCTGAACAGATTTTTCAGGCTATCAAGCCTCTCAATTGTCCTGCCAAGCCTGATATCATCTTTCACAAGTGATACAATCCCTGAATATTCGTGTCCCGATATTTTATTTTTTTTCAAATAACTTCTTACTTCATTAACTGAGGCTTTGTCATTGAAATAGTTCTTCAGAAAACCAGGCAACCTTTTCCCTGTGTAAATTCCTGATCTGGTTTCAATTGAATGAGTAATGAATTCAAAGGTGTCTGCATCAAAATCATAGGAACTCCTGATTTTTGCGATTATGTCATTTCTCATCTCCCTTACCTCTTTCAGGTTAAGCTCCTGACCTTCCATAGTTCTGGGAATCTGAAGGTAAATAACCCGCCCGGCAATTCCGCTGACAAAGACCGTTACCATGCTCCAGAAGCTTACCGCTGCCAGTCCTCCAACCTTGAAAGCTGTATGAAAAACTATCATGATTGTACCCAGGATACACATGAAAATATGGAATTCAAGCCAGTATTTTAAAAGTCCCAGACCCGACATAGACCGATACCTTTTTCTGGCCATATAGGTTCCCACACCAATAATAATACAAAGCGATCCTGCAATTCCCAGGCTATGTCCAACGTAACCGCTTGGTTTAAGTCTGTTATGATCGGGGTGGTAAA
Organism: uncultured Bacteroidales bacterium; assembly: GCA_963831935.1. Classification (GTDB taxonomy): domain Bacteria; phylum Bacteroidota; class Bacteroidia; order Bacteroidales; family VadinHA17; genus LD21. Next base: position 61,798 of record CAWHSH010000015.1, on the reverse strand, counting down.
ACCTTTCCTCAAGGCTTACCCTGTAATATGATAAGCCCTGATATGCCAGCGTAATAAAAACAATTGATGTTACTGCAATAAAAATGCCTACATAAATGAGATGAATTCCTTTGGACATCAAAATGTTACGTTAGTGATAATTGTTCTTGTCATTTTTTCGGTTTAAGAATCCTTGAAAATTTGATTTGCCAGTTTTTGCGATTAGAAGATGATTTCCGGACGATAAAGCTTAGTCTTTGCTAAGTTATCTATATACTCCGTGGCCCAAATTAATAAAAAATTAAGAACAGATTAATAACAGATTAAGTTAAGACTGATATTGAAGGTTGATAGTTCTTCAACTGAAGATTTTTGCTTTAAAAATTTTTGTTGCAAATAATTCTATTAGCAAACCATAAATGATGCCAGCGACGGTAAAGAACAAAAATCCCATTGTGCTATTTTCAAGGAACGAGATGGAATTAATTAACGAGACAAGGAATCCAATCAACATTCCATGTATTAAATAATTGATTCTTAGTGAGCTTATTCCAATAATAAAGCCAAGCATTATTCTGTTAAAGAAAGTCCCGGCTATTGCAAAGAAATTAAGTTCGGCAATATTACCACTCAGAAAGCCTCCGATTAAACAAATAATACCGGCGACCAATCCACCGGTTGTACAGATTAATAAACGTTTATTTTGCATGGGAATTACTTTTTGACTGTTAAACTTATTTTCTTCTATCACTTATATCAAAATTATGAATTTTTGGTACGCGGCATAATTATCCCTGTAAGACCTTAGAAACAAAAAAAAAGTTGATGTAGAAACATTCCGGGCCTTACCTTTAATAATTTACATCTCACACTTCCGGAAAATAACAACACTTGCCGGAGAGCATTCTGTATAACAGATGAGAGGCTATAATGAATCCCAGCGAGCGCATCCCCGCTGCTTGCTGCGGGGTTAGCGAGCGTAAAAATAAAAAATACCAAATTGGGGTCGAAGATTAGGGTGCCTCAAAAGTAACACATTGCAAATTTCATATTCTCTTTTTGAACCCTAACCCCATCCCTTCCCCTTAATTCTAAGGGGAAGGGTGTAAATACTTGATATCACAGTATTTTCACTCCTTCCCTTAGCCTTAAGGGGAAGGAGAAGGAGAATGGGTTAAATAAAGAGGAAATGGTAATTATTCTTTATTTCGGTCCCTTTTGAGACACCCTCTCTTCAATTGTTTAAATTCCGTAATGTCAGTTGATTAATATTTCATAAATTTAATGGAGCCAATAAAATTCTGATATACTGACACAAAATGGTATTTGGCAGAAAAATCAATTTATTTAAAAATTTTAACCTGTCCCCATGAAAACAATAATCGATTTATTGGAAAACAGCGCACAAAAGTATGCGGACAATCCCTATCTTCTGGAGAAAAAAACTGACAGATATGAGGCGATCACCTACAAAGAAACCAGAGAACAAGCATACAAAGTAGCAGCAGGTCTTCTGGCGCTTGGAATAAAGAAGGGAGACAGGATTGCATTATTATCTGAATCGCGTACTGACTGGGTAATAAGTGAGCTTGGAATATTGCATACAGGTGCAATAAGTGTACCTCTTTCCATCATTCTTAAAGAGGGTGCTGATCTGAAATTCAGACTTGACCATTCAGAGTCAAGATGGGTGATAGTCTCAGACCTTCAGATTGATAAAATAAATTCAATTAAAAAGGATCTTAAGAATCTTGAAAAAGTTATTCTTCTGGACCCAAGGGAAAGTTATTCCCAGGATGAGATATATATGGGAGATGTCAAGAAAATAGGGGAGGAATATCTGAATAATAAACCATGATAAATTCATGGAAACGATAAAATCGGTTGGACCTGATGATTATGCAAATATTTGTTACACTTCAGGAACGACAGCCGATCCCAAGGGGATAATCTTGTCTCACAGAAATTATACTGCCAATATTGAACAGGCACTTACTCTTTTTGATGTTCCCGAATGGTGGACAACACTTCTTATTCTGCCATGGGACCATTCCTTTGCTCATACAGTGGGGATATATATCATGATGGCATACCGGAGCAAGCCTGGCAGCTGTTCAATCAGGCAAATCATATCTTGACAGTCTTAAACATATCCCGGAAAATATAAAGGAGATTAAGCCTGTATTTCTGTTTAGTGCACCAGCCCTGGCAAAAAACTTTCGGAAAGGGATTGAAAAAGGAATCAGGGATAAAGGGTCCGTTAACAGAAAAGCTGTTTCAAACATGCATTAAAGATTGCATATAGCTATAATGGAATCGGATGGGACAAAGGGAAAGGGATTAAGATATTTCTTAAACCGTTGTACAAACTTTATGATATGATCCTGTTTAAAAAAATCAGGGCCAGTTTTGGCGGAAGACTTGAAGTTTTTCATTGGAGGGGCAGCATTGCTTGATATTGAACTTCAGAAATTCTTTTATGCAATAGGGATACCTATGCTGCAGGGATATGGTTTGACTGAGGCTTCACCGGTAATTTCAGGTCAAATGTGCTGAAAAAGCATAAGCTGGGATCATCAGGTTTATTAGTTAAATATCTTGACCTGAAAATATGTGATGAAGATGGAAATGAACTGCCTGTTGGTAAAAAAGGTGAAATAGTAGTCCGTGGAGAAAATGTTATGAAAGGATACTGGAAAAACGAAAAAGCCACACGGAGACAATTCGTGACGGATGGCTCCATACCGGGGATATGGGATATATCGATGAAGACGGATTCCTTTATGTTCTTGGAAGATTTAAAAGCCTTCTCATTTCAGACGATGGTGAAAAATACAGTCCTGAAGGAATAGAAGAAACTATAACCGACAGGTCTCAGTTTATCGACCAGATGATGCTGTATAATAACCAGAATAAATATACTTCTGCACTGCTTGTGCCAAACGGAGAAGCTTTGGCAAGATGGGCAAAAAGCAATAATATCAGTCTGACCGAATCAAAAGGACTGGAGGCTGTTTTAAATGAACTGGAATCAGTGATCAACCAGTATAAGCCGGGAGGTGTATATGATGATCTGTTCCCTTCAAGGTGGCTTCCTGCTGCCATCGCCATACTTGATGAACCATTCAATGCTGATAACAAACAATTAAATAGTCTCGGGAAAATGGTCAGAGCAAAAATTGTTGAACGCCATAAGGATAAAATAGACTTCCTGTACACTCCTGAAGCAAAAAGTATTGTGAATCCACAAAATATTGATGCTATCAAAAGGATCTTTAGTAAGGTGTAAATATTATGATTAAAAGGCTCAAGAAAAAAGAAAGTGGCCGGGAATTACTTTTTGACCTGCCCTGAGGTCTTTATTACTAAATCGTTATTCCTTTTTAGTTATTCAAAATTAATTCATTTGACCTTGACGATGAAGATTACGATGGTTAGTTTGCATTAAAATCCAATCAGAATACAAACTAACTTTTCTATGGGTTTTTTGTAAAATCCTGATTGAAAGAAGTCCTTCCCGACATTGTTAGCTACTCTGTTTTAAACTTGCCTTTACTTCCTTTCCTTAATTGGAATGTTTGTACTTTATTTAGAGACAATTACGAGATGAAGAACTGGCCATGGTGGTTAAAAAAAGTTAATATAACCTGTATAATATAAATAAACAGACTTTTAATTTATATTTGGTCTGATTATGGATAAAGTCAAACATATTCTGATAAGCCTGTTAGTTATTTTTATCTCATTTTTATTCATTGATGAGGGTAAAACTATTTTGCTTATTGGCAATAATATACAAATCCATCTGATGCATAATCAAAATAATGACCTTGAAATTCCTCATCAGCATAATCTTAATAAATCTGATGATGATGAAAAATGGATGAATTCAAATTCATTTGAACTTTCATGCTCATCTGAAAAGCTTTTTCTTTTTCCCTATTATCTTAATAAAAGGACAGAAGACTATACAGGATTAGTCTGGCAACCTCCCAAATCTGTATAAGAAGAATCACCTTTTTATAAGATTTCCCTCGAAAATAGCTTTTGCATTCAATTGACATTAATGCTGCCTTATGTACTATTAAGTATTTCTCAATAGCTTATTGATACGAACTTAAATAAATCTGATCATAATGTACCGGGTATTTCAAACAGAAGATCTTAAAGGTCTATCACAAAAAGAGGCATCAGAGATACTTCAAAAAGAAGGATACAACGAACTACCTTCTTCGAAACCGAAAAGTGTATTTAAAATCGCATTTGGTGTAGTAAAAGAACCTATGTTCCTGCTGCTGGTAGCTTGTGGAACCTTGTACTTAATACTTGGAGATATACAGGAAGGATTAATGCTTCTTAGTTTTGTATTTGTTGTAATGGGGATCGAGTTTTATCAGGAGAAAAAAACTGAAAAAGCTCTGGATGCGCTGAAAGACCTGGCAAGTCCAAGAGCCTTGGTTATCCGTGACGGAGAAACAATAAGAATACCAGGAAAAGAAGTTGTAACAGGAGATATTGTGGTTTTACAGGAAGGAGACAGAGTCCCTGCTGATGCTATTGTTCTGAAGAGTAACAATTTGCTGGCCGATGAGTCTCTTTTAACCGGAGAATCGGTACCTGTGAGAAAAAGAGAATGGAGAGAAGGAGATATTATGTTCATTCCCGGAGGTGATGATCTACCGGTTGTTTATTCAGGATCAATGATTGTTCAGGGAAATGGATTGGTAAAGGTTACTGCCACAGCATTAAATACTGAAATCGGAAAAATCGGGAAAGCACTCGAATCAGTTAAAGAGGAACCTACCCAGCTAAAAAGGGAAATGGGGACTTTAGTGAAACGCCTTGCTATTATTGGTATTCTTTTATGTGTCCTGGTAATTGCATTTATACAATTACAAGGGGTGATTTATTAAAAGGTTTTCTGGCAGGAATTACTCTGGCAATGGCTATGCTGCCAGAGGAATTTCCGGTGGTCTTAACCATTTTCCTTGCTCTTGGAGCATGGCGAATGTCGAAAAAATCAGTATTAACCCGTAAACCTGCAGCAATTGAGACACTTGGTTCTGCAACAGTTCTATGTACTGACAAAACAGGCACTCTGACTCAGAATAAAATGACTGTTACACGACTCTTTAACGGAACTGATTTTTCCAGCATAGTATCAGGAGATACCTTCCCTGAACCTTTCCATGAAATTATTGAATATGGAATTTTGTCAAGTCAGGTGAATCCTTTTGACCCTATGGAAAAGGCTATCATAAATATCGGCGACCAGTTTCTTCAAAATTCAGAACATATTCATGCTGACTGGGTAATGGAAAAAGAATATCCATTATCTAAAGATCTGTTGGCCATGTCAAGGGTTTTTTCAAATACAGGGACTAAAGAACAGGTAATTGCCGTAAAAGGAGCTCCTGAAGCAATCTTTGACCTTTGCCACCTGAATAGTGAAACAATATCCGGTTATGAAAAAGCAGTAGCCGAAATGGCCTCAGAAGGATTAAGAGTTTTAGGGGTAGCCAGGGCTAATTTAATTTCCGGAGAACTTCCATCAATTCAACACGATTTTGATCTTGAATTTGTAGGGTTGATAGGATTGTCAGACCCAATCAGGAAGAATGTGCCTGATGCTGTAAAGGAATGTTATAAAGCTGGTATCAGGGTAATTATGATTACAGGCGATTACCCTGTAACAGCAACCAATATTGGAAAAGAGATCGGAATCAAAAATCCGGAACTCTGCATAACAGGTTCCGAATTGAAAGATATGACTGAGGATGAACTTTGTGAACGCATTAAAGTTGTGAATATTTTTGCCCGTGTAATTCCGGAACAAAAACTTAAAATTGTGAATGCCCTTAAAAAAAATAAGGAAATAGTTGCTATGACGGGCGATGGAATCAATGATGCTCCTGCTCTGAAAGCTTCGAATATAGGAATTGCCATGGGTGAAAAAGGTACTGATGTTGCAAGGGAGGCATCTTCCCTTGTATTAATGGACGATAATTTTGCATCAATTGTAGGTGCTGTGAAAATGGGACGAAAAATATTTGATAACCTTCAAAAAGCATTGGGATATATTTTTGCTATCCATGTTCCAATTGCCGGATTATCTTTGATACCTGTATTATTCGCTGACTTACCTCTAATCCTGTGGCCTGTTCATATAGTTTTCCTTGAATTAATCATTGATCCGGCCTGTACTATGATTTTTGAAGCAGAAAAAGAGGAAAAAAATGTAATGTCCAGACCCCCAAAAGATATCAATGAACCATTCTTCGGTGCAAGAAAAATATTTTTTAGCTGTATGCAGGGTATTGGAATCTTAATTATTTGTTTGCTTGTATATTTTATAGGACTTAAAATGGGATATTCAGAGAAAAGTGTCAGAACACTTACATTTGTTACATTAATAGTCTCAAATATTGCTGTTATTCTTTCAAACCGCTCATGGACATCCGGATTTTTAAAATTCTTTCAACTCCAAATAAAGCGGTTACGTGGATTGTTGGTGGGGCAATTATCTTCCTGATCCTGATTCTGAACATACCATTTCTTCTGGACCTGTTCCAATTTGAAAAAATCGGGTTTCTGGAATTATTAGTATGCACAGTGGCAGGTTTTTCCAGCATTATCTGGTTCGAAATCTATAAACAAGTGAAGAAAGCTTGAAAATACCTGTTCAAAATTTAAGTATGATGTATTCAAATAATAGTTTTCAAAAGTAATTTTAGTTATATAATCATAATTGTTTCAGCCTGACAGAATTCGTAAATATTCAGACAATTGATGTATGATCAGGCAACCCAAAAAGTATTAATCTCAGTAATAAAAATTTAACATTATGAAATCATTTTTTTCAAAATCATTTTTAACAGTATTATTCTGTACAGCTTCAGTGACTATTGGTTATTGCCAGCTTTATGAATGGCGCGGACCAGGACGAAGTGGTATTTATAATGAATCGGGATTGCTGAAAAAATGGCCTGCGGGCGGCCCTGCACTTGTTATGGGAAACTGAAAAAATGGGTGATGGTTATTCTTCACCAACTGTTACTGATGATGCGGTTTATGTAACAGGAAGAAAAGACAGTTCCGATGTTCTTACCGCTCTTACACCTCGATGGAAAAAAGAAATGGGAAACAGTATATGGCAAAGCCTGGATGACTAAACCATACCGGATCCAGATGTACCCCTACATATTATAACGGAAATATATTTCTTATCAGCGGAAGCGGGGATATTGTCTGTGTTGGATCGGACGGAAAGATAAAATGGTCAAAAAACCATTACAGCTTATATGAAAGCAAACCAATAAAGTTCGGAATTTCTGAATCTCCGCTTGTTGTCGATAATATGGTTATTGCATCACCCGGAGGGAAAAAAGCATCGCTGGTTGCTTTCAATATTAATGATGGCAAGGTCGTCTGGGAAGCAGAACCTCTTAACCAGGAACCTCAGTATGTTAATCCTAAACTTATTGAGTATGCCGGTAAAAAAATGATTGTTACTGTAATGGGAACAGATATATTTGCAGTTAATGCAAAAGACGGGAAAATCCTCTGGAAAGTTAATTACGCCGCAGTTAATGCCGCCACAGGAAATGTCAGGAAGAATCATGCCATAACTCCTCTTTACAGGGATGGTTATATTCTGATTGCAAATGGATACAACTGGGTTGCTCTTAAACTTAAACTTTCTGCAGATGGAAATTCGGTTGAGATAGTCTGGGAAAACAGGAATTTTGATCCCCAGCTTGGCGGAGTTGTCCTGCTTGGAAATAATCTGTATGGTACAAATCATACCAGTCTACCCCATCTGACACATGGGTTTGTGTAGACTGGACAACAGGTAAAACCCTGTGGACAACTAAATGGTACTCAAGAGGGTCAGTAATCTCTGCCGATGGTATGCTTTACCTTTTTGAAGAAAAATCAGGTCATGTTGCCCTGGTAAAACCTGATGCTTCAAAACTTGACATAGTAAGTGAATTTCAGATAACAAAAGGAGAAGGACCCTTCTGGGCTCACCCTGTAATAAATAACGGAAGGCTTTATATCAGGCATGGAGATGCACTAATGGTGTACAAGATAAAATAAATGGTAAATAATTTAAATATTACATGATATTTAAGATTTAAGGCTAAGTACCTGTTTGTAATATTTGTCTGTTTATAGCTTGTCTTTTATTGAATCAGTTAAATTTATAATTAATATTGTTCTCTTTCAAGGGGCAATCCTCAAAATAAAGAAGCCCCCCGGAGGTGATCCGGGGGCTCTGGCATTAGCTGCAACAGGTATTCCCCTTGTGCAATGTCAACCACTTCCTACCCTTATGCCTGACTCCCTGCTGACTTGTATGCTGAAGGAGTCATAATTTTTCTGTTCCAGACGACACCTTCAATCAGGTGAAAGTTGTCATATCTTTCCTGGCTAATAGGTTTCCCCTCCATTACACCCAGGAGAACGGAAGTTGAATCGAATCCGATCTCATATTCATTTTGACCAAAATATTTGGCATAGTATTTTCCAAGTTTGCCAAATCCACCGGGGGTATATTTAAACGCGATTTCTTCCAAAGGACTTTCAAAGTAGACTATTTTGCCTGAGGCAATCCTGTTCTGGATTTTACTTGATCTGATCCTCCTCAGGATTCTTTTGATTGATTTTGTTATCATAAACTATACCAATGAACAGACTTCATTTTGCTAACGGAAATCCTGACTTTGTTATTGCTTTAACCTTCTCTATAATACCTGATTCTTCCCTTTTAGTAAAAGAAGATCCTATATTCAATCTTTTCAACCATTATTACTGACTGGCTATAGAGTAAAACTTATCTCACTTGATCCCCTTTTAAGTTCAAAACATAAAATTGTGGTTGACATATCTGAATACCAGCTGTTTGATTTAATAGATTTTTTATCCTTGATCCTCAGGAGAGGTTGTGGTTCTTCACCTTCATTTCTTAATGTTGCATTTTGAACGGGGAAATTAAGTTTAATTGTAAAGGCATTGGTTGAAAAAGGCGCTCTCAGTAAAACCTTATTTTCACTTAAAGTAATGAATGTTAATTCCCTGGCAGCCCAGTATCCGGCGATTTCATTCAACTTCATCCATATAAGATGATCGTATTTCTGATTTAGCCTCTTAACCACCTCCTTAAGTATGTTAAAACCAGTCCTGTCGCCGTTAAAATAAATACCCGGCCAGTGACATACCATAATTGCCGGTTCATTGCTCTCAATCACTTCCACCATTCGTCCCGACAGCAGGTCTCCGGAAATCATCTTATCGGCGCTTCCCGGGGTCAGTCCATCCCAGCCGCCAAACCAGTCCTCCGTGCAGCCTATGATTGATACCACGCATTTTGGGTCAGAACTGTTGAGGTCGGAAGGGTAAAGAACAAGCGGTTTTACGCTTTTCCCTTTTTCAGTATAGAGATCACGGAAATAATAGGGTATACTGGCCCCATAAACCTCCCGTACTGCCTGCAGGGTGCTGAGAGCTAAATTGTCCTGATTTCGTCCGCCATAACCTCCTGGTGTTGTCAATCCCTCACATGGTAATCCGGCTTCCTTTAAAATATTTAGTGCATAGATTTGATATGCGGTCAATTCATCTGCACTTTTTGTCTGGCTCCACTCCCAGTTTTCCATGTAGTCAGTAGTGGGGTAGGGATAGGGTCTCCCTGTTTTGATATCAATTACACGGGTGTGACTTACCATTTCAGGATGGATATCCCAGTTGGGAACGATTAAATTCCGTACTATTGCAAGACTCTCTTCCAGTTCCTTTCTTGTCCAGCCCGGAATGAAACGGTTAATCCAACCTGTACATGCCGGATAGGGAACAATACTATATTTTCCTTTTATTCCGTTCTCCTGACTCCATTCACCAAACTCCCTGACAAAACTGTCGGGGATCTCACGGGGAAGTTTTCGCCAGTCCTGTTTGTACTGATCCGGAAATACCTCTGCAAATTGCGGTATTCCAAAGTGAGCCATATTAACAAGACAAGTGGAATCATCAATGATAAGACTTATGGGAACACGGTTGCAGGGATTCAATATTTCCACATCAGGTGGTGCGCCGGTCTGTAGTCTGAAGACAGGGGAAGAAATAAGACCTGAGCTTATTATTCCGGCAGTCTTTATAAATGAACGTCTGTTAATATCCATAAAACTATTATTATCAATAATGGAAGATAGCCCAAAAAATATGTAAAATCAAATATCAGAGATACTTAATTCACAGAACATTTCAAGGCAGGCTGGTATAAGATCTCCAAATTATTAATGAACACCTGCGGTCGCACAAAGGAAAATGTTTATCTTGGGTTTACGAGAGCCTCCTCTCATAAAGTATCTAAAATATAATGAATCCCAGCGAGCGTATTGGCTTCGCCGAGCTCGTAAACTCGGTTCCCCGCTGCTTGCGGGGGTTAGCGAGCATTGAAATAAAAAATTCCAAATTGGCATCGAAGATTAGGGCTGTCCAAAAAGTTCTTCTTAACCGCAAAGCACGCAAAGTATTCGCAGAGTACGCAAAGTTGAATCCATTATTTCCAATCCTTTGCGACCTTTGCGCTTTCCCTTAGCGCCCTTTGCGGTTTATGGATTTTGACTTTTTCGATAGCCTCATCTTCAATAATCTGCTTCCATTTAAGTTTTTTCCTAAGTTCATTAAATTAACAGGTGTTAAATGAAATAATTTGCTTAATTTAAAGGCCATAACCTGTATAATCCATTTAAACCATTTTGACATGAAAATCAAATTATCATTAATTGTTATTGCTTTATTTGCAGTATCAAAATTGTATGGTCAGATCCCTGACAATTGTGTTACCAATGTGATTACTTTCGGGATACTCCGAAAGGAAATATACATCAGAGCCTGTAACAGATACAGCAGCTCGATTTGATTCTGAAATGCGGCATTAAGGCTCCCAGTGGAAGGAACAACCAGCCCTGGAAGTTCACGGTAATAAAAGACGAAGCCACCATGAAGGAGATAATCAATGATGTTGTTCCAGGAAATGTGATTGGTTATAGTTTCCGGGATTGAATCGGAAAACGGAGCTACCCCGGATCTCGATTGTGGCCTGACCACAGAGAGTATGTTTGTAGCTGCACATAGTCTTGGTCTTGGTGCACGTATATACGGCGGCCCAGCCGGAAATATCAATTCAAAGAAAGAACTGTTTCAGATCCCTTCAGGGTATAAGGCTGTGGTTGCCCTTCGAATCGGGAATGTTGATAAAAGTGTGGATGCTGTATCAGCAGCAACCCCAAGGAAGAACCCTGAGGAGATTATTAATTATAAAAAATAGCGATCAGAAGGACAATCCGGCTGTTTTCTTATAATCTTAAATTTATCAATACAAGCAATACTCTTCCATTCTTATATTTATTGGATCACAGGTTTGTCCGTTCTGAACGGCGACGCGGGCAGCCCTTCCTTATTATAAAGATTAGCTCCTTCGGGATTGTCTGCCCAGGCATAGCGCACATACAGGGGATTTAAGATATTATCGTTCCAGACAATGACTTTGTCACCTTTGATGGATGCATTTGCCCAAACGAAGTGCTTATCTTCGCCTGCAATTGCGAATTGCGCTGGTTCTCCTCCATCTTTTACCATCAACCCGCTACCTGTATTTGTGAATGATATAGTTATCTTGTTACCGGCCACTGATGAAGATTGATAGGTCGGTCCTGCAAAAACCACGTTTTCTCCATAGGCAAGTTTTTCTGCTGCCAGGGCCAGCCGTTCACCAACATCCTTTTTATTCAACGGGTGAATGTCATTCCATTCACCCAGGTCAATTGTGACAATCATCGCAGTGTTTGGAACGGACAGTGTTAGCAGTTGTTGTTCACGCAACTCGGCCCACTGGCTGTCTGTGGGGTAGTAGGTAACTTCCATGAAGTTAGGGAGCTGTACATAAATAAATGGCAGAGTTCCCAGATTCCATTTGCTTCTCCAGTCGGTGATCAGAGCGGTCATTATTTTGCTGTAATCAGCAGGTTTTGCGGTATTGGCTTCTCCCTGGTACCAGAGGAGACCCTTTATTGCATAATTGATAGCCGGAGCAACCATGGTGTTGTATAGTCCGGATGGTTCATTCTGTGGATTAGTTATGTTCCGATCATGTTCTTTCCCTCCTCCGCTGCCTGATTTGTCATAGGGTTCCTGAGCCATACCAACCTTATATTCCCATTCGCCCCTGAGATCAATATTTTCTGTTCCATCAGTTAATGAATAATTTTTATCAGGTACAAATCCACCTTTGCCGGAAGTATTGGTAATCCTTACAACAATAATATTTTTACCAGGCTTCAGAATGCTGGCAGGTATATCATAACGGCGGGGTGGATACTGATAAGTAATATTACCTACCTTCGTTCCGTTGACATATGTCTCGTCCGCATCAACAATCCTTCCAAGGAACAATTTTGCTGTGTGACCGGTCATAGAGGAGGGTACAATAATCTCCTTCCGGAACCAGATAATTCCATGAAGGTTCCTTGTCCCCTGATCGTCCCAGTATCCTGGCATCCAGAACTTATGCCAGCCCTGAGGTACATATGAAGTATCAAACCATTTTACAGGTCCGTTCATCCCTTTGTCCGTCTGCTCAATTCTCAGGGATTCCGGAGAGGACTCTTTGTTTTGTGAATGAACTTTACGAATGAAGAAAGAGGAATCACTTAATTGTACCAGTCGGGTTGCATATGGCTCAAAGCCCTTGAACCCGTCTGCGCTTACCCAGGCTTCTGCCGGTGTTCCGCCGACACTGGAATTAATAATTCCGATGGGAACATGATATTTGTTGTAAAGCTGCTTTGCAAAAAAGTAGGTAACTGCCCCCATGGATTTTACAGCCGAAGGACTCGTCACCACCCATCTTGATCCGGGCAGGTCGTCATGGATTTTTTTCACGTCAGATTCTGTAGGGACAAAAAAATTCCGGATGTAAGGATAATCAGCGGAAGCGATCTCATCGGGATATCTTTCTTTGACCCGCTCCATCTGAAGTACCATATTTGACTGACCGGAACAGAACCAGACATCTCCGACGAGTATATCACTGACGGTTAGTTTGTTATTTCCTGAAATATCCATTCTATAGGGTCCCCCTGCTTTCAAAGGCGGAATCATAATCTGCCATTTACCTCCCGCATCAGTTGAGGTATGGAAGGTTCTGCCCGCAAATTTGATTGTGATTTTTTCACCGGGTGAAGCCCAACCCCATATTTTTAATTTAGTATCGCGCTGAAGGACCATTGAGTTGCTTATCAGCTGAGGTAACCTTACTTCAGCAAAACATGATAACGAGGGCAGGATGCAGCATAATGCAATTATAACTGCTTTAAAATGTCTTGACATTTAGTCTCTTATTCAAAATGAACTTCGTTCAAAAGGACCATTATCAACAAACTTAGTATTTTCTTTTTAAATGTTGCCACGACATTCATTATACATTGTCAAAAGTTGCAACCGGTCAAATATGGTCAGGAATCCCGGCTTTTACACTATATTGCATTTCAAATCCGGAATAATCCTGGTTAATTGAAAACTTCCTGAATCATGAAGCATATATTGATACCAGTTATATTTCTGATAATAAGTCTATCCTGCAAAAATCAGCACAGGGTTATAACCGACACGACTTTTTGTACTCATAAAGTGGTATTGGATGGACAAAACAAGATTGTTCCATGGTACACTCCGGCTGAAAATGCATATGATCATTTTCTTCACCTTCGATGGGATTTCATCAAAAACCGTGTGCCCATTTCGCCGGGTCCTGATCCAAGATCGAGATATCCCCAGTACTATTTTTATTGTGCATTCAGGGTCAGGAACGACTCAATTTTACCCGATACCTGGATGAATGATATTGGTGAAAAAATTCCTAACTGGTTTGAAAATGCCAGGCTATATTATGCCTATACCGGTGATACAAGTGTTATGAAAATAATGAAAGATTTTATTGATTATACTCTGGAACATGGTACCAGTTCCCCGGAATTTGCCTGGCCAGAATTCCCTTATACCACAACCAATGCAGGTGATACTTTGTTTCGCGGATTTTCAAATCACCATACTCTGGTTCTGAATGAAATACAGGTCGATCATGCAGGTGAAATGGGACTGACCTATTTCAGGATGTATCAGTATACCGGATGAGAAAAAATATCTCGATGCTGCCCTGAATGTGGCCAATGTACTGGCTAAAAATGCAAGAACAGGAACCGCAACCGAATCTGTCTGGCCTTATCGGGTTGTGATGACCGATGGGAAAATTACTGCACCCTACGGAGCCAACTGGACCGGTTGTTATATGCTTCTGGACAATCTGATTAAGGCTAATATCGGAAATGTGAAGGCATATCAGGCTGCCCGCGACAAGGTGAGAGATTTCATCCTTCAATATCCCATGAAGACCGGTTACTGGACAGATGGGCATTCTGATACAGATATTAAGAGTAATACCTACAAAAGCAACCTGAGTGCCAGCAATACCACTCTGTGTCTTTTTGATTACCCTGAACTCGATCCGGACTGGAAAACAGATATTCCAAGGCTGATCAAATGGACTGAGGATAATTTTGTCTTTCGCAGTGCACCCGGAGAACCATCAACCATGTGGGGTGCAAATATTGTCGGTGAACAGGACACCTTCCTGGTTAAAATGGATTACCAGACAGCCCGCTATGCAGCTGAATGTGCGAGGTGGTATGCAGTTTCGGGCGACGAATCCTACAGGGAAAAAGCCTTATCGTTCCCTGAACTGGGTCACCTATTGCAACGATTCCACCGGAATGGCTTTTGAAAGTCCGGTAAGCAAGGGCATCTTAAGCTGGTGGTCAGATTGTTATGGCGAATGCCCGAGGATGTTTTATCAGGCTTTTGCAGGTGTGCCCGAATGGGCTCCGCCCCACGAAGACCATATTTTATATTCCGAGGGTATCCTGAAGAATGTTCAATATGCTGAAAAACAGGTAAAGTACACTGCTACAGCTGAGAATGGTGTTGAGTATCTCAGGTTGTCCTTTAGGCCTGACAGGGTAACCATAAACGGAAAAGAGATCTCAGTAAGCAGGGACCTGATTCCGGATGCATTCTTACTAAAAAGCCTTGGTAAAGGTGACTATGCTCTGACTATTAAACATAGTAAACCATGCGATGTTCTGATTTCAGGTTCCTGACAGGAAGCCTCATAATTCTTATCACCGGGGTTATAATCCCCCTGAAGGTTTCTGCTCAACCTCCAGAAATCAAGCTTGAGATAGATGGTGCGACCAAATATCAGACTATGGATGGATTTGGCGTTAACATCAATCCGGCATGGTGGAACAATGGTGAATATATGGATGCTAAAGTGGTGCAACCAGCAATTGACTTGCTTGTTGATTCACTTGGAGCTACCATTTTCCGGGCCGTGATAGAGGAAATTGATTGGGAAGAAGTCAATGATGATAATGATCCGGACAATTTCAACTGGAACTATTACAACAGTATCTTTTCAAGTCCCAGGTTCCAGGGCGTATGGAAAACCTTACACTATCTGAATAAAAGAGGAATCACGGATGGCCTGGTTATCAGTTTTATGGGAGCACCGCCCGCTTCGGCGCCGCTGACCGGACCGGACTCCAAAAGAAGCTGGATGGGTGGTACGGATCATACTATAGCAACACAAATGGAAGATGAACTGGCAGAGTCGATTGCTGCCATGCTATATTATATGAGGCACACGGCCAGGATTCAATTTACCCTCGTATCTCCAATGAATGAAACGGATATAATAGCAATGACCAAAAGTGCCGACCATCCGATTGGAATTGTGGAAGGTCCGAATATTCCGGATGCGGTCCAGTATGTACGTGTAGTCAGGAAACTTGCCGAAAAACTCGATGCCATTGGAATGGGCGATATCAGATTCGTTGCACCTGACGCCGGATCAGAACGCTTATTTGGTGATTGCCTGGACGAAATGGTAAAGGACGAATATCTTATGGGCAAGCTGAAATGCTGGGGTGTACATCAATATGGCAACGATGCAGGAAATTATTCTAATAAAATTTACAGATCGGCGAATCCAACCAGATCTTTCTGGGTAACCGAAACAGCAGGCATCAGGAATATGCTGGGTCAGCTCGATGACAATGCCACGGCTTATATTTTCTGGGACGGATTTGACTGCGTCTACCAGCATGGAATACGGAATGGCTATGGCAGTGTCGCGCCCAACGACTGGGTCTTCTGGCTGCCCGGAGAAGAAGGTAAACCTTTGATAGAATACATTGCAGCAACCGAAAGCTGGATTCCACGCAAGCAGTTCTATGAACATGCCCAGCTAATGAAGTTTCTTAAGCCAGGTTCAGTGCGTATCGGCATGACTGGTCAGGACAGCAACATTGTAGCTTGCGCCTATCTAAACCCGGACGGGAGCCTCGTTATTTCAGGCAGGAATAACAGCAGCCGGACTATTATTTTCGATGGATCTCTTACCAATGTTCCTGTTCTGAAAAACATGGAACTTATCTATACTAATGCCTCAGCTAATCTTTTGACTGGAAATGAAATTACTTTTACGGACAATAGTTTTAAGGCTTCTATTCCAGCAAGATCTGTTTTTACAATTACAGGAATCCCCGTTCATGATAAAGGACTTGTAACGACTTGTCAAACCGGAACCTGGTGACTGGTATGCAGGTGATATTCATGTACACAGGAATTGCGGTGAAGGAACTTCAGTTTTGTCCGAGACCGAATTTACTGATATGATGGAACCCAATAATCTGGCTGTAATATCGGTTTTGGCCGATATGGGGGACGGGGAGGTAAAAGACAGCTTCACGGACCTGCCCAAAGTAAATGGTAAAGATGCAATTCAATCCAAACCGGGACGTATAGTACATTGGGATGCAGAATGGCATTTTGATCCTTTCGGTACAACATTTGAACACAAAGCCCTTGGAGGTCACCTGGTTTTTCTTGGACTCAAAGAAGCCCATACTGTATGGGATGAGTCTGCCTATAAAATTCTTGAATGGGGAAAATCGCAGAATGCCATCATGGGATTTTGCCATATGCAATATCTGAATGATACCATCCAGAACGATTTAACATGTTGCATACCTGTTGATTATCCGGTTGAAGCGGCTCTTGGGACAATTGATTTTCTTTCAGAGGATGTCTGGTTGAACGATGCAGCAATAAATGCCTACTACAGGCTTTTAAATTGCGGCTTCAGGCTGGGATGGGCCGCGGGAACTGATTTCCCGTGCAACGACAGCAGACCTTTCGGTTCGTTGCTTACTTATGTTCAGGTTAAAGACCAGCCAATAACCTATAGAAAATGGATTGAAGGTATCAAATATGGGAGGACAGTTGTAACAACAAACGGGCATATTGAATTCCTTGATCTGAAAATTAATGGAGTATATGGTCCGGGTGATGAGATAGAGCTTAAGGGAAGGAAAACTGTCGAAATCGAAGTTAACTGGACTTCGGTTAAGGCTTTAACCGGACGAGTCGAGATCGTATGCAACGGGAAGGTCGTAGCAGAACAGGAAGGAACGGCAAAACCAGGCGATCCGGTCCGTCTGAAAACCCGGCTTAAAGTCGGTCAGAGCAGTTGGATCATTGCCCGCCGGATGGATCAAACAGGCCACCAGTCACAAGCCTCCCCCGTTTATATTACTCTGAAAAACGAACCAGTAAGGGCAAGTGCTGAAGATGCCCGGTACTTTGTGAAATGGATTGACAATATTCTGGTCAACATTGCCCCGGGCGGCCCATGGAATAAATATTTTACCCATGACCTGGCTACAGTTCAGAAGAGATATCAAACCGCACGTGATATCTACGAAAAAATTGCAGTTGAAGCTTTAAAAAACCCATGAGACAGAAATCTTTTCCTGCCATAATCCTTCTTACAGGTATTCTTCTGTTTTTTTCATTCACGGGTTGTTAAAAGGGAAAACTGCACTACCGATAAATTCCTCTTATACGTTATTTGATTGCTTTCTCATTATAGTTGATACGAACGCCATAATTACTGATGACAAGATTCAGCCCCATCCCGCCATTCGGATTTTCCTCACCTTTTATTTTTCCGGATAATACATCTTTACTTAAAGTTGATATATCATCGATTCTCTGTTTTGTTTCTACATTGTTGCCATAATAGTGTCCGGGATAAAGATATTTAATCCCATATTTCTGCATAATTGCACTCATCTTCCCGCAAGTTGCTATGAGGGTTGAGAAATTTAGGCTTAAAAGCAAGTTTCCCGAGCCAAACGAATCACCGCTGAACCCATAAGACGCGCCTTTATCAATAAACGTAGTAGAACCAGGTGTATGAGCCGGCGTAAAGACTACTTCCAGTTTTCTCCCCCCTAAATCAATTTCTTCCCCGTCTTTCAAATATTTAACTTTCCCTTTATAATTTGGCATCATTTGCGGAATTAAAACCGTATCAGCTGGATTAATGTATATTTCAGGAAAACAGTCAATTGACGAACCTGTGTGATCCGGATGGACATGCGTTGCCACCAGCATTACTGGTTTTTCTGTAATAGCAGCAGCAATCTTATCCAAATCCTTGATATTGGTACCTGCATCGATTAAAACAGCTTTATCGGATCCTTCCAAAAGATACAGACTTTCGTTGAACATAATATGCCCGATGCCAACCCAGGTATGATCATCAATCTGATGAAAAACTACGTCGTCATTTTTGAATATTTCTTTCCCGTTCAGGCTGGATTCTTGCGCTGATATAAACATACGAAAACACAGAATGAGTGCAACAACTGCAAAAATTTTCAGTTTCATATTTTTAAGTTTATTTTAAATTCCATTATTAAAAGTGAAAGGGCAAATGTAATTAGCAATTTTACTTTTTTATCTGTTTGATTCATAAATAATCCGGGAGAGAGGATAAAGAAAATTTGGAAAAGCTTTTTGGGAAAGAGGCTGCTGCAATTATTTTTTGTCCCTTACTAACCATGCTTTGAATTCAGATGCTTTATTTTTGCTTACATATACCCTCTCCGGTGGTTCCACATCGAGAATAAGAAGAAGACGACTGTCGAACCAGATTGTAATATTTTTCACACTATTTCTGGCAACAATAAACTGTTTATTTGCCCGAAAGAATTCATCCGGATTTAATGATGTCTCTATCTGTTCAAGTGATTTTGAGTAAGTAAATACGGTACGGTTTTTCAGGAATAATCTTGTATTCTTTTCATTTGTATAAAAGAAAGAAATCTCATTCATGGAGACAGGCTGAAGCCTGTCCCTTACAGGAATTAGCAGTTTATCTTTATATTTTGGTGCATGTATCAGATTTGTCAGACTTGAAAGATACTTTGATAAATCCTGGCGGTTCCATTTTCTGAACTTATCGAGAGCCCTCTTCAGATCCAACATCTTTATGGGCTTAAGCAGATAGTCAATGCTGTTTACTTTAAAAGCTTCAATGGCATACTCATCATATGCAGTTATAAAGATTACAGGTATTTCAACCAATAAACTATCAAATATTGAAAAGGCAGATCCGTCGGATAAATGAATATCCATCAGGATCAAATCGGGCAATGGATTGGTTCTTAACCATCGTATTGTCTGCTTTACGCTTTCTGTATTACCTGCAATTACAATACCTGGATCAAGCAAGACAAGGATGTCAATCAGATTCTCGTAGGCTGCAGTTTCATCTTCAACTATTAATACTCTCATTCTACTCTTTTTTCAATGGCAGATATACTGTAAAGCGAGTCTTGTTATCAACAATCCTGATTTTACTGTTCATCAGCAGGTTAAAACGGTTTTCAAGATTCTTTAAACCGGTTCCTATTGTCTCGGGAGTGGAGAGCTTTGGAAAGATGGGATTTGAGACCGAAAGTTCCATCTGATCATTTAGGCAGATATTGACCTCCATTTTATGCTCGCTGTCAATTGTGTTATGTACAACTACATTATCTATCAGAGGAAGAAGTGAAAGGACCGGAATTTTGAGATCTCTGTACTCTTTAGGGACATTAACATTGAACACCAGCTTATTGGCAAAACGGACCTCCATCATATAGCTGAAAGCCTGAACGAACTCAAGTTCTTCATCCAAAGTGACAAGGACTTTCTTATCACTCCGGAGTATATACCGGAATACATCTGATAGTTTATTTACATATGCAAGTGTATTTTCGTCATTTTTTTTCCAGATCAAGGATGTAAGCCCATTCAGTGAATTAAAGAAAAAATGGGGATTGATCTGATTCGTCAGTGCATCATAACGACTTTGAAGGTTTTCTATCTTAAGCTGTTCAATCTCCTGTTCTTTCCTTCTTTGTTCGGAGTAAAGTTGCGAAACATGGCCAATGAGAGCACAAAAGATCAGGATGACAAAAAACTGAAAAAGCAATAAACCGGAAAACCATTCGGGTTTTGGACTTAAGAGAATAGAAAAACCTATATATATCAGATATCCTAAGGCAGTTATTAAGAATGTTTGTAATAGTCTTTTCCTGAAGTCTGGCGCTTTTATTCTAAGAATATTGTGCCTTAACAAAAGCCAGATCAATAATGAAAAGTAAAGATACCTGGAGATAAAAAACAATAAATGAGCAGTTTGTTTCGCCTCGCCTAAATAATTTCGCTCATATGAGAAAAAAGCAATGTTTGGATAGATAACAAAAATTGCACTTATAAGGCTGACAAACAGAAGTTTGAGCGGTGAGTATTTATCCAGCAAATCAACCTTTAAATCATCCTTCAATAACCTGATACGTTTCATAAAACCGGCTTGCTTATCTGGCAATATTTAAATATACAAAACTATCCTGAATTTCATTATCACTGAACCCTTTCATTGAGTTTCAATTTGTCAGGTTATTCTTTTTATGCATAAGTCTTCCTGTCCCTGAAGACCAAAAGGTATCAAAAAGGGCAGAAAAATTTAAAAACAAATGTTCCTTTCCCTTTCATTTTTGTGGTTTGATTTAAACAACCATACAAATATGAAATAATTAGATCATAAGTTTCTGTTAATTCTTCGGGAATAAGAAAAAGCCGGGCATTATCACGAAGACACGCTTTAACAAGTAAGAAACCGGGATTTGTGAAATTTAAACAACGGATAAACTTAAAATTAAAAACGCCAGTTTATTCTTGTTCCTAACATTCGTGGCGCCCCGGGAATTTGAGTCGGATCGCCAAACAGGCTCCCGGCGTTCCCTGCGCTGACAATAAACCTCTGATTCAGTAAATTGTTTCCCCATAAGGAGAGTGTAAGTTTCAATCTGGTTAATTCTATTCCTCCTGTGAAATACAAAATACCATATCCTTTCTGGTCGAGGCCGGGTGTATTGGCATCTTCAAAATAAATTTTAGTTCTGTACGAAAAGGCAGGTGAAGCAAAAACCGCAATACTTCCTGAGATATCAAATCTTGCATTTAATCCTGATGCAAAACTATGATCAGGCGTAAGTCTGAATTTATTGTTTGCGTAAGCCTGATCTGCTCCATTGATATCTTTTTCAGCAAATCTGGAATGAATAAAAGCGTAATTACCAAAAAACTGAAGTTCTTTTAAGATCGAATATTTAAAATCGATTTCAGCCCCATAGGCAGATGCTTTTCCTCCGTCTTTGACAATATAATTGAATTCTCCGGTTGCAGGATCGGCAATCCATGCAGAAGTCTGGAAATTCAAATAATCATGGTAAAACAATCCGAGGTCAATCCAGATTTGCTCTTCAATTGCTGTCTTAAATCCGATATCATAACTTTTTACGACTTCAGCAGCAAGTATCTGGGCTTCCCCTGTTGATGTAAACTGGAGAACCACAGGGCGATGACCTTTTGTGTACCCCGCAAAGATGTTGGCATTTTCATTAAACATGAACTTTAATCCACCGCGATAGGTAATTGTAGTTGTTGATTTCGAAACCGACTGAACATCACTTGATTTGAAAAGTATGTTGGGAAAGTTGCCTGTCAGATATCCCAGCATTGCCGGATTGCCTCCTGACATATCTGCACTGTTTTTCAGGTCAAACCATTCATTTATCAGCCTCACTCCGGCAGTAATACTTAATCTGTCAGTCAACTGATAGGTGGCATCCAGGAAAGATTCCAACGCCTGATTAACCGCGTTGCTTTTATTTTCCTCCTGATGGTCCGTTCCTAAAGGAAGCCCAGCCAGCTCGCCAAGCCGTGGGTCATCAGGAAGGTTAGTGATTGGATAAGGTTGTCCGTCAGGACCCACAAGGAAACCGGTATTCAGGAACAAATGAGCCATGTGCTGTTCATCGGTCGAAAACAAGTAATTCTGGCTTGCTTTCTCTGTCCAGTAGCTTAAACCCATGCTTCCGTTAAGCCTGTTCTTTAAGGCATAACTGTATCTGAACTCCTGATAGAACTGACCGGCTTTATCATT
Source organism: uncultured Bacteroidales bacterium (assembly GCA_963831935.1). Lineage (GTDB taxonomy): Bacteria > Bacteroidota > Bacteroidia > Bacteroidales > VadinHA17 > LD21. The sequence goes on along the minus strand of CAWHSH010000015.1, from coordinate 39,357 downwards.
TTCACTCATATCCAGTGCAGTTGCAGCAGTCCCATCGCCATCCCAATGATCATATGCAGAAATTTTACGATAAGAACTTATTGAAGTGAAAAAATTATTTGCATTCAAAAAGTGCTTTATCGATATTGTTGCATCAAAAAGATCTCTCTGGTTCTTTAGTTTATCTCCCTGTTCCAGTGAAGCAATATAACTATAAGGGTCATTACTTCCGTTAGTATTCGGGTACTGCATGCTCATAAAGCCAATCCCGGGATTATCATCTTTCTGATAGTTTATGACCAGGTCAATTTTATCATTTGCAGATGGAAAGTAACTGGCAGAAAACCTCCCGGCAGATGTGTTTTTTCCGTTGAGTCTTCCACCAAAAGTATTTTTGATGTATCCTTTGTAGCTGTTGTGAACTCCTGCAACCCTTAATAAAAGCTTGTTTTTGATAACAGGTATATTGACTGCTCCGCTCACCTCATTTTGATTGAAATTCCCCAGCCCTGCACGGATGTAACCCTCAAAATTACTGACAGGCTTTTGACTTATGTAATGGATTGCACCAATAGTTGCACCCCGACCAAAAAGAGTACCCTGCGGACCTTTTAGAACATCTATTTGCTGCATATCAAAAAGCTCGATGGCTGCCCCGCTTGTACGACTAATCGGAACATTGTTATAAAATACAGAAATGCGAGGCTGGGCAGCCGGACTCACTTCATCGCTTGAAAGTCCCCGGATAACAAAACTTGGCCGGATAACTCCCTGCATTCTTATTTGAAGGCCCGGAACAAACTCTGAAAGCTTATCTAGTCCAGTTACATTATTATCCTGCAAAAACCGAGAAGTTATAACACTCATTGTAATCGGTACATCAATGACCTGCTGTTCTCTTTTTTGTGCCGAGACAGATACTGTTTCGAGTTTTACATCTGCGAACTCCAATACTATATCCAGGGAGTTTCTCCCGGGTTGAACATCAAATTCGATAATTTTGGTCTGAAAACCGACAAAAGATACCTGGATTTTAATTCTTCCTTCAGGAATCTGTTTAAAGTAATAGTCGCCTGATTCGTTGGAATTCAATCCATTCCTGGTTCCGACAATTAAAATTGTCGCACCGGCAAGCGGCACATTGTTCCCATCAAGTATCTTTCCGCCGAGAGAAGCATTCGATTGCCGGGAATATATTACAGATTGACCCGTTAATGTCAGATACAGGCAAAAGAATAACAGGTTGGCAAAAAATCGATTCATTTTAGTAAGTATTTATCAATAATCCATCAGGATAGCTATGCTGAAAGCATCCAACCAGGATGTATCCTGGCGCAAAACTGATAAAGGCAGTTACGACTGGTTCAGACTACTTTGCTTTAATGTTGTAAGCCATCAAGGGCATTTGTATGCCTCAGATAAAGAATGCCGTTGTGGATTACCGGGTGTGCCCAGTATGGACCGGCATCTCCCTGATTAACTTTGAAACTGCTGACAAGATCAAACTTCTCCGGGGTAGCTTTTAATAGTCCGACATTGCCATTCTTTTCCTCGTAAATATAAAGCATACCTTCAGCAGATATGACAGATCCTTTGCAATTCCAGGCCTGTTCCCACATTTTCTTTCCGGTCTTCCAGTCGATGCAGCACCAGTTCCCGGTGTTGTTGTTTATCCAGTTTGAACCATAAATATAGCCGTTCACAAGTACCACACCACCGTGGTGATCATCCAGAACCTGGTCAGTCCATGCAACTTTAGCGCTCTTTGCATCGTCACCAATTTTTATCATCATGCCACCTGTGTCATAACCGCCGGTTACGTAGACCATCCCATCCTTGAATAAAGGAGTGGTACATTTAATTAGATCCCATTTCCTGAGGTTCGGATCACTCGATTGTTCATGCGCTACTTTCCAGAGAATATCACCATTTGAGGTATCCACTCCGAATATATGTCCGATAGATACCCCGATTACCATTTTCTTACCTCCGTAGTTGACAAGAATTGATGAAGCATACATCGGTTTTTCATTCAGACTGGCAGATTTCCAGATGATATTTCCGTTTGTCTTATTAAGAGCTATCATAGCTGTCTCAGGCCCGCCAGGCGAAAAATATATCTTATCACCATCTATAAGCAGGGCTTCTGCTATACCCCAGTTTCCATAAGTTCCTTTGTTAAGCTCGCTTGCCTTATATGACCATATCATCTTTCCGTTTGTCCCGTCAATGCAGGCAAGATCTCCATTTCCGCTGCAGGTGTAAACCCTGCTGCCCTCAACAGTAGGAGTTGCCCTGCTTTCAGGAGTGGCACCCGTCCATGCACGACCCATTACGGTTTTCCACAGGATTTTACCATCCATGCTCAGTGCATAGAGTATATCATCATTGCCTGAAAGTCCTGTAATATAAATTGTATTGGCTCCGAACGAAGGCGATGAGTAACCTTTGCCGAGTTCAAGATTGGTCCATAGCAGGTTTGGCCCTTCTGCCGGCCATGTCTTTAATAGTCCTGTCTCCGCTGAAACACCTGTACGGTTTTCCGGTCGCCAGTCATTGATTTTTTGTCCCCTGGTAATAACCGGAAGGGTTAATAAAAGAATTAGTGATAATGTAGTTGTTTTCATATAATTACAAAGTAAAAGTTTAAAAAGGAATTATTAGATTGATTCTGTAAAAGGTATCATTTACTGACCCTGACACACATTAACCGGTTTTGATCCCTGATCAGTAGCTTGCCGTCAGCAAGCGCCATAGGTCCCCAGTTTTGAGTTGAACCTCCGACTCTTGATGCTAAAGGATCATTTTCTGAGCCTGTTCCTCCTTCTTTAAGCAGCTCTGCTGATGCAAGCGGCTTGAATCCTGATGGATCCGGCTCGATCAGATACAAGGATTTTCTGCCGTCGGTAGCCAGGATAAGCCCGTCAGCAAGAATCATGCTGCCTTTATCGAAAAGAGGATTACGCATAGTTTTCCACAAGACCTTGCCATCCATGTCCATACATGCCAGACCATCACGTTTACTGTTTGTTGAGAACTGAGCATAGAAATAACCATTATACAATATTGGCGGTTTGGTGTGATCACCGAAATCATTATGCCTGAAAAGCTCTTTTACACCATAGCTGCCATCTGCCTTTTTTTCGACTTTTATCATTGCTGTTCCCAGTTCATATCCTCCCACCACGAGCACTCTGCCCTCACCTGCATCAAGTGCACTGGCCACCTGAATATGATTCTGCCAGTTATCATATTCCCACAGGATTTCCCCGGTAAGTGGCCTGATTCCGACAATCTTGCCCATAGTTTGAGGCAATTCCCGGTGTCCGATAGGATTAGTAGATGAAATAACCATGGCAATCTGGTCTTCTCCGGCTATTTTTACAATTGCCGGACTGGCATACGTTTCATTGCCAAGATTGGGCGTTTTCCAGACAACATCACCCGTAAGTTTATTATAAGCTACCACACCGGCTTCAGGAGCCTGGGATAAGATAAGAAGCAAATTTTTGTAAATCAACGGACACTGAGTAATTGCCCATATCGGAAGTTTATCACCCCCAAAATCCTTCCAGACGTTTTTATTCCAGACGGGCTTATGAGTGTTGACGTCAATGCAATACAGATCGCCGTTATGACCGCAGGAATAGACATAATTGCCATCCACGGCCGGTACGCTTCTGGAGCCTGGAAACATTGCGGTGCCGGGAGCATCATAACTGTATCTCCAGAGTTCTTTTCCACTGGAAAAGTCAAAGCACCTCATTATGTCCTCGACTTCGTCCTTCCTGTCGAGTAAATAGACCTTACCGTCTTTGATTACAGGTCCACCGAAACCCTTTCCTACATCCACCGTCCACAGGACCTGTGGCCCGCTCGCCGGCCAGGTGCGCAAAATGCCTTTCTGAGGAGATGTACTGTTCCTGTTAGGTCCCAGGTACTGTGGCCAGCCTTGTGCATAGACATCTGTAATGCCAGCTATTAAGACAGCAGAGAGTAAATACGACAAGCTTTTTTTCATTTTCATTATTCCTTTCATTTATTAATTTTCCCGACATTAAAGTATCGGTTATGAGATCCTTAATACACAAATAAAATATAAATAAAATTTTGCACGGCCTGTATTAAGCGTTAAAAAGAAAAAGCCGGGAACTATGACGAAAAAATAAAACACTTTTTTATTACTAAATCCTGAGGATCCTTCACCTAAGTTCAGAATAATACTGAAATAAGCGTTTCTTAGTTGAACATTCATGACCCAGTCAAAATTTTTTTCCTGGGGGATGTTAGTAATCTTTATATTAAAAGGCTTTGCTTTCTGATTAAATAAAAATAAATAAAGGGGAACTAATTACTTATCCCAAATCTGATCGGGATGCATTTGGATTGCTACATCAGGAATGGACTCATTGGTTTCCACTGACTTCTCCAGAAAATCGGTACAAGGACTTTTTTAGCTATCCATGGAATAGGCTTCATAAAGGCCTCTCTGTCCTCACCTTCAAGGTTATAGAAAAGGAAAGGAAGGGAAAGGGGTCCGGGGCCGGAGTTTTTAGTACCATGTTCGCCAATCTTTTTTGCCAGATTTATCTGATCCTTCATTCCTATAACTGTATGCAATTTTTCCGATGTGAAATTATCCTCCTCGATTTTAATATGGGGTGCCCACATCTTGTCGAATTCGACCAGTACCTCGCGAAGCTTGCCAACTTCGCCCGAAGACACTTCCAAAAGACACTGGTCAAATGTATCCAGTAGCCGGGCTATGGCAGTGTGATCATCCTTCAGACGATTATAAGGTGCCTCTATATGGTCTTTGAAATAGGGGAAGGTTATCTCATCTTCGCTGAGATGATGCGAATGCGTTACCCACTTCAGGGTGGAGACGTACATGGAAAAACCCTCCTTTTCCTCAGATGGTATACCTTCCTTCCCGAGGTACTCATCACACTTCCGCATGGAAATGCTTAGTCCTCTTGAGATAATTTTGTGGATCCTTAAAAGACCCTCGACCAATGGACTCATTTCTATCATAGTGCTATCCGGTTTTTTTTAGAATAGACTCTTCATCGTTCCATTTATATATCCGGATTGAACCGTGTATAAGTTATTTTGCTTTAATGTTGTAAGCCATGAGGGCATTTGTATGCCTCAAATAAAGAATTCCGTTGTGGATCACAGGGTGTGCCCAGAATGGTCCCGCGTCTCCCTGTGTAACCTTAAAACTGCTTACCAGGTCAAATTTTTCAGGATTAGCCCTTACAAGTCCAACGTTCCCGTTCTTTTCTTCATATATATAAAGCATACCTTCAGCAGATATGATGGATCCTTTGCAGTTCCAGTGTTCTTCCCACATTTTTTTCCCTGTATTCCATTCGATGCAGCACCAGTTTCCATCATTGTTGCTAAGCCAGTTTGAACCGTATATATAGCCGTTGATAAGGACTACTCCTCCATGGTGATCGTCCAGTACTTTATCGGTCCATACAACATTCGCACTCTTCCCGTCATTGGCAATTCTGACCATCATGCCACCAGTGTCATAACCTCCGGTCACATATACCATTCCATCTTTGAATAAGGGTGTTGTGCATTTGATAAGATCGCGTCCCCCAGCTCTTGCCTCATGAGCGACCTTCCACAGAATTTCACCATTTGAAGCATCAACTCCGAAAATATGACCCAGGGACGCATTTATAATCATCTTCCTGCCGGCATAATTGATAAGGATTGGTGCTACGTAACCTGGCTTGTCACCCAGACTTGCTGATTTCCAGACGACATTCCCGTTCGCTTTATTAAGTGCTATTGTCATTGTCTCAGGACCGCCGGGGGAAAAATATATCTTATCACCATCTATAAGCAGGGCTTCTGCTATACCCCAGCTTCCATAAGTTCCTTTGTTGAGCTCGCTTGCCTTATACGACCATATTACTTTTCCGGTGGTCCCATCAATGCATGCAAGATCTCCCAATCCGCTGCAGGTGTAGACTTTGCTGCCTTCAACAGTAGGAGTAGCCCTGCTTTCAGGAGTGGCACCCGTCCATGCACGACCCATTACGGTTTTCCACATGATTTTACCATCCATGCTCAGTGCATATAGTATATCATCATTGCCTGAAAGCCCTGTAATATAAATTGTACTGGCTCCGAACGAAGGCGATGAGTAACCTTTGCCGAGTTCAAGATTGGACCAGAGAAGGTTTGGACCATTCGCCGGCCATGACTTCAATAGTCCTGTCTCCGCTGAAACACCTGTACGGTTTTCCGGCCGCCATTCATTGATTTTTTGCGCTTCAGCTATCCCGGAAATCATTGCCAGGAGTATAATTGATAAAGTGGTTGGTTTCATAATAAATCGTTTATGTGTTACGTGAATTCAACTTTAAATCTTAAAGGATGCAATATTACAAAAGAATTTGGATCCTTTTGCACTGGTTTCTATCTAAAGTTTTATACCGGCAGGCTTATTTTAAATAGATGTTATGCTTTCTGCAGGTTTCGATCATTTCTTCAGGCCATACGGAGGACTGAACTTCTCCAATATGAGCGGCACGTAAAAAAAACATGCATAAACGCGATTGTCCGATACCTCCACCGATTGAAAGTGGAATAGCCCCTTCTAACAAGGCTTTATGAAATTCGAGCTTTAGTGCGTTCTTCACAACCCCTTATTTTCAGTTGATTGAGCAGTGTTTCCCTGTCTACGCGAATCCCCATGGAAGAGATTTCAATTGCTGCATTTAAAACAGGATTCCAAAAAATAATATCTCCGTTTAAACCTTTATGGCCTTCAGTAGTAGGAGTGGTCCAGTCATCATAGTCAGGAGCGCGTCCGTCGTGAATTTCTCCGTCCGGCAGGAGACCTCCTATGCCGATGAGAAAAACTGGCTTTATATTTTTTAGCGACTTCGATCTCCCTTTCCCGGGAGTTAATTGAGGATATTCATTCAGTAAATCTTCTGTGTGAATAAAGGTTATCTCTTTCGGAAGAATAGGATAGATATGAGAATAAGATTCATACACAGTTTGCTCCATGCATTTCATTGCCTCATAGATCTTTCTGACAGTAGCTTTTAAAAATTCCAGGTTACGGTCTTCCGCGGTTATGGTTTGTTCCCAGTCCCACTGATCCACATACAGAGAGTGAAGATTATCGAGATCTTCATCGCAGCGGATTGCATTCATATCGGTATACAGTCCGTAATTTGCCGGAATACCATAGGCTCCGAGTTTCATTCTTTTCCATTTGGCCAATGATTGAATAACTTCTGCTTTTCGCTCTCCCATGCACTTGACGGAAAAGATACGGATGTTCCACCCCGTTCAGGTCGTCATTGATCCCGGTTCCCGCCAAAACAAACAAAGGGGCTGTAACTCGTCTGAGATTCAATTGTTTGGACAATTCTTCCTGAAAGACCGCTTTCATCATTTTAATTGCCTGTTCCATTGTTTCAGATGCCAGTTGAGGGCGGTATTCTTTAGGAATGCAAAGTGCCATAGTTATATTTATAAAGATAAATGGAGGATATTGTAGTAATTCGTAATATAAACGATGCAAATATAATATATTCCATAATTTGTCATTACTAATACCTTTAAAATTGAAATAAATTAATCCCGGTTATCATCCCGCCTCAGATCGACTCCCGCAATCATTAAAATCCGTTTTATTAATTAAAAGGCATTCACTCTGTTAATATGACTTTTCATTCTATTTATCAGGGTGAATTTTCGGATTTGTAAGGTTCCTTGAATGCAAATCCATTTCTGGTATTCCAATTGAAGGCTTTTTTGTTTCCATTATCATTGTATATTGTGTTGTCCTGGTGAATTTAGAATGATAGGGATCATGAATAGGATATTATTCGTTTAATTTGCATTATGAAAAACTTGTTATTAAAACTTAAAATTCTGATTCTGAGTTTAACAGGCATGCTGACAATAACGTTCCTGCATGCTCAGGCACCTGTCGGTCAGACAGAGATTACAAAGTGGCAGTATGGCAGAAACGGGGCTGTCTCCATAACTTATGATGACGGATCGATTAACCAGTTTGTAAAAGCTGTGCCAATCATGAACCAGTTAAGAATGCCCGGTACCTTCTTTATAAACACAGGTTCGATACCCGGGTCAAAGTACCAGGGTAGAGTTCATTGGTCGACCGGTAAAGGAGATAATTAATGAGACAAAATCGGTCCCGACGAATAAGGATAATGTTTATGAGAGAGCCTCAGCTGCAAGGTACCTGGGATACAAAGGAACTTCAGAGTATTTTACAAAAGCGGGGGCACAGATGGATGCAGGAAGATATGCTGAAGCGTATAAAATACTGGATGAACTTTATAAGAAAGTCAATAATGGAGATTTCCAGACTGAGGCTGATTCAGGAAGAACGGGAAAAAGTGAAAATGTCCTTACCTGGGATATGGTTAAAACCTTTGCTGCCCAGGGGCATGAATTTGCAAGTCACATGGTTACTCATCCCTACATGGCTGCACTTGATGAACCAAATATGGTATATGAGCTTGAAAAAAGCCGGGAAGAGATACTTAATCACCTTGGACCAAAATATACATTTTCAGCTGAATGTCCCTATGGTACTGAGGATGAAAGAGCTATGACATATGCTCATAAGGTATACCCGGCATTAAGGAACAGAATGCCTGAGAAATTCCTTCTTGAGCTGAATCGTTCCAGTAGAAAAACTCCTGTTAACCAGGCAATTGAATATGTCCAGTGGCAACGTGGAGCAACAACAAAGACACCCCTTCCGATGATGAAGGCATGGATTGATACCACTGCAGGTCAGAAAAATATTTGGCTTGTCCTTGTTATTCATGGAGTAGACGGGATAGGGTGGGAGGCACTGACATCTCAGAGTCTTGATGAATACTTTCGTTACATCAAATCGAAAGAGAACGATCTTTGGGTGGCAACTTTTGGTGATGTTGCCAGATATGTGCGCGAAAGGATGAATTCTGAAGTAAAATCGTCAGAAAATACAGGAAAAATAACCATAACAATTACGCATTCACTTGATAAATCACTGTATGATCTTCCGCTTACATTAAGAACGATTGTCAGACCGGAATGGAAGGAGGTGATTGTGAAACAGGGTAATGAATCCAAAAGGATCGCAACTCAGAAGGCCGGGAATGCTACATTTGTGCAGTATCAGGCTTCACCCAATGCCGGGAATATTGAGATTAGCGGTGTTTAACGGACTGAACCTGCCTGCCCTGCCTGCAATACATGCGGATAAAAGTTAAACTGATCAAAGTTTCCCTGGATTATATTGTGCTTTTAATTACAGAATGTCAAATTGCTGCAGTCCATAAAATGTTTAAATATATTTGACATACTCTTAGACAAAGTGTAATTTAGTATTTCTGACTTTGAAATGCTTTGATAATAAATAAAGACCATCATTAATACAGTTTTGGTAAAATCTTTAATCAGGAATAATTTATGAACCACTTTAAGCTAATTCTGCTGATCTCGTTGTTTATGGGAAGCTGCACCCAGACATTCAAGGTTACCACTGACAGTATGAGCAATTCATTCAATGCAGGACAAGTTGTTGAGTTGAAAAACAAAGCTTCAATAAACAGGGGAGATGTTGTTTTCTTCAGGAAGGAACATAACTCCGGACAAGGAAAAGAAACGTGGTTGTTGAGGGTCATTGCTTTTTCGGGCGATACCGTCGGAATAAAAGACGGAAATGTAAGTGTTAATAATAATATAATTGAATTACCTGAAAATGCCAGATTGCTGTATAGCATAAATACTTCGACTCCGATGGAGGTGAAAGGCTTCAGGGAAAATACGGTGAGGCAGATATCTGAGAACAAGTACATTGCATATTTTACCAGGGATGAATATAACAAAGTCTCAAAATTGTCAGACGTAAACTCAATAAACAGGATAATAAGCAGCCCGGGTGAACATGCCAAAGGCATCGTAAGGAATGATCTTACTGAGAGCTGGAATGAAGACCAGTTTGGTCCTTTATATATCCCTTCAGCCGGAGCGAAAATTAAAATCACTCAGGCAAACAGGGATTTATATGCTGATATTCTGCCTGATATACAACCAGATTCAACGGTCACAATTAAAGAGAAATTATATTTTTTGATGGGTGATAACCGCAGCAATGCTGCCGACTCCCGATACATCGGTCTGATTACAGAATCAAACATTATCGGTTTTGCGGAGGAAAAACCTTAAGCAGGCACCGTTGCCGAAAAAACAATTATAACAAAGCCTTACGTTCCTCCACCCATTGTCATTCCTGAATAATGGATATGTACCAGACACAATCCGTTATTTTCGTCCCTTTGCCTGCAGGAGTGAATTTTTTTGACTGGATCAGCCTTGTCCGTGGGGAAAAATTTTTACCAGTTCGATTCCTTCACCTGTACCAAGGTTCTTTGAGTACTGCTTGTCTGCCGGATTATTCCAGTGCTCATGAACACCCAGGCTTTTCGGAATCGGAATACCATCTCCGTTTGGAGTGTAGGTGATCCCTGCAGGCCAGTTTCCTGAATCGGCGGTCTGGTGCAGATAATCATCGACACCAGGTTCAAGAATATGCGGAACAGTATGTTCGGGTAATGAGAACTCAGTCCTCAGAATATCAAAAGCTACCGATTCTATAGCAACCGGATCAAGTGATAAAAGCAGGGAAGAACTCCAGTGATTATTAAAGGGGGGCATTATGAATTTAACAGGAAGTCCGTTCCAATCTGAACCTGACCAGAGAGAGTCGAGGATATAGAAGAGATTCTTATCACCGGTAAATTTGTTACCCATAAGATCGACCAGTACCCTGTAAGAACCATATCCCCTGGTATTACTGCTTTTCAGCCCGGGATGGAGGTGAGAAGCGCTGCGCCTGGTCTGTGTTCCGAAATGATTTTTAGCGCAAAGGGTGATCCCGGCAATCCCGTGTCCCTTCATAGCTGCAAGGTTGATCAGGTATTCTGCGTCTTCAAGTACCGTATAGATCCTATCCGATCCTGCCCCGCTCATAATGGATTTTTTATCTGAATAAAAGATCAGGTCTTTTTTGGATTCACTTGTATGAATCCTTCCAGGTGTGGGACCAAAGCTTGATAGATAATTCACCCGTGGATATTCGGCATAGTATTTAAGGTATTCATCCTGATAAATATTTCTCATAGCATCTCCCACATAAATACATTCCTGGGGTACACCTGCAACATTAACAAGTTGTCTGAGCACTGAAAGTACAATCTGGGGTGATGTTTCGCATGCCAGAGGTAAAGGGTTATCCTCAAGTCTCCTGTAATCAGGGCCCATTCCTCCGGATGCAGAGGTCCTGTTCAGTTTGATATAAATTTTTTCACCTTCAGCGTAAGGGACGTTTCCTTTGGCACGCTTCTGGTTATGATATCTGAATATGGAATCCCAGGCTTCTGCTTGTTTTTCCTTACCGGCCATTGAACAGAGGCCGGCTCTGAACATAAGATCGACTATCTCCTGGTTTGTATTTTTATCCATAAACCAGGCATCGTATTTCACCGACGGGGCATCCTTTGATGTGGGTTTATTTCCGCAATCGGGATTTGTGGATGCAGGATTCCATATCCAGCTTACCCTGCCGGGCATGATGCCCTGTGCCTTTCCCATTGGTCGGTTGGGAAGGTAGAGGTCATCCGTCGGACTCCCATATCCGGGATAAGAATTCCCCTGCAGGTTGATTCCCTCAGCATATTCGCTGTATTTTTCCCTGGGCTTTGATGACAGATAGGAATAAGCTCAGTTGAACCGGTGCAAGAACCAGGCTTTTCAGAACTTTGCGTCTGCTTATTTTTTTTGCTTCCTGTCTCTCAGCAGAACAGGGAACAGATTTCTTTATAGTCATTTTACAGAAATTTAGATCCTTTTTGAAAGGTTGAAAATTAATAAAAATCTTCTTCTTAACCTGTAAACTTGCTCTGAATTAAATCCCGGGACTGTATGAATTGTATTATGAGCGGGATGACAAACGGACTATTAAAAAACAGGTTACCCCAAAAACTGACTATATTTGTCAGAATATATCCTTTGAGAGATAAATTAGTAGTTCAGATCAATGTGCTATGAGCAGAGGATTTGTCAAAGAAGACGATCAGGAAGAAGTTCCTATAGTACCACAGAGGGCGTATTTACCCGAAGGTGTAACTAACTTTGTTACCCGGGCCGGAATGGATCAGCTATTAGATGAAAAACAGATGCTGATCCATGAAAAAGACATTCTGAGCAGCACTAACGAAAATGAGAAACGAATTGCGTTGAATTATATCAATGCAAAATTACAGCTGTTGAACAACAGAATTGCTGAAGCCAAAGTTGTTGATCTGAAAGAGCAACCTCAAAATGAAATAAGGTTCGGTGCATTAATATCTCTTAAAACCGAGGCATCAGGTGACATTCAGGTTTTTCAGATAGTAGGTGTTGATGAGGCAGACATATCCAAGGGTAAGATCTCATTTTTATCACCTTTGGCCAAAGCATTAATAAATAAAAAAATCGGTGAAAAGGTCACTATAAATAGAACCGGGAAAGATATTGTCTTTAAAATTATGGATATAGACTATCGATGATCCTGATCCCGATGGAAGGCGATGCAGGCAGGAAGGCAAAAGTTGCAGCCAGAAATGAAGTTAATTGGGTAATTTGTTTAAAAAATTCAATACAGCTTCATTAAATAAAGCTGGCTGCTCAATTGGTATAAGATGACCAGACCGTGGTATAATTTGCCTCTTCGAATTTCCGATTCCCGCATTGATTACACCTGCATGAGCATGAACATCCGGAATATCGTATTCACCGCAAGAATCAGAGCAGGTACTTTAATTTCCGAAAGGGATCTTACGGCAACCTTGCCGGCAGGTTGGGTAGGTACTCTGTTCTGTCTGGCAAGACCCGGAAGCAATTTCATAACCTTTTCTTTTGCAGCCGTATTTTCTGAATAAATTTCATAAGGATCATCCTTTATAAAATATTCATGCACTTTAACGGGGTCAGTATATTTTTGGGGATCGAAATGTCCTCCCCTTGTATCCATATGTGATGTATAACCAAATCCGCTCACAACAGCGCCAACCAGTACCAAACCGGTAACTTTTTCAGGGTATGTAAGTGTAAAATCTATTGCCAGACGACCACCAGAAGACATTCCGAATATAATTGCTTTGTCAATCTTTAGCTGGACAAACAGCTGGTTTAAATCAGTAATGTGAGAGTATTTCAATTCAGGGTCTGAAGATTTTCCATAACCACGTCGATCGTAACGTACTACTCTGTAAGTCTTTGCCAGCAAAGGGAATTGTTCATCCCATATTTCACGATTAACCATTCCGTCATGTAACAGAACAATATTCTTGCCAGTGCCCGCTAATTCATAGAATAGCTTTCCACCATCAACAATCACATAACCTGTGTCAGCAGATGCGGAATTTAACTTCTCATAATTCTGTGATATTGAATTTGTAAATACTGAAACCAGCAGACAAAAGGTAATAAGGCTCTTTCTCATAATGTTTTCGGACTTTGTTACGAATTAAAATGATTGCTAATTATTATCCAGTTCAATGCAATTTACGACATGATAAATCTCCAGGCAAATTTTTTTTGGTAATGGCTGCTTCCCTCAACTCCTTTTGGTATACCGAACCCGTCTGCAACCGGATTAAAGGTCTTTTGATCACGAAAGTCCTCTTTTAAATATCTGATTCCGGGGGACCTTTTTCCCGGGAAGCCTGCAGGTGATTTAAGATCAACGATTAACGTCTTTTGTTAATAATTTTCTGTTCAACAACCGTTGGAGTCTGATTATAAACGGTAATAATACCTATTTTTAAAACGAAATATTCTAATAAAAAATGGCGCAACAATATTTAGATCATTCAAAAGCAATTTTGACTTCTGATCGTTCAAATTTCAAAGGAGGAAGCAAAGGTTCCGGGATTATTTCTTTATTTGGGTATCAGAACGAATATGATCTCAGAGAAGGGTATCCATTATTAACTACCAAAAAGATGGCTACAAGATCTATGTTCCATGAAACAATATGGTTCTTAAGAGGGGATACAAATATCAAATATCTTGAAGACAATAACGCACCTATCTGGAGACCTGATGCTTTTCAGGACAATCTTCCCGGGATGCAAAAAGAAGGAATTTTTCCTGAAAGTATTGTAAAGTATTCTCCTGACTGGGACAAAGCAATGGAAGAGTATGGTCAGAGAATAAAAGAAGATCCTGAGTTTGCAAAAAGGTGGGGCGATGCCGGACCAATTTATGGGAAACAATGGAGAAGATGGGAATATTTTGATCATGACAAAGGGCAGTTTGTTGAAATAGATCAACTGGAAAAATTGATAAATGGCCTTAGAAAGAAACCAACCGGGAAAAAACACATTGTTGATTCATGGAATCCCGGAGACACTCCAAAAATGTCTTTACCTCCATGTCATGTTTTATATCAGGCAACTGCAAATGAGGAAGGCGAGTTAGAATTGCAGCTTTACCAGAGAAGTTGTGATCAGTTCCTGGGTGTTCCTTTTAATATAGCCAGTTATGCTGCTCTTACCCAGGTAATTGCTCAGGAAGCAGAGATGATTCCAAAAACATTTATCCATACTTTTGGTGATTCACATTTTTATGCTGGTATTGGTAAGAGAACTCAATGGCATAGAGATAATTTCAAGGAACTGCAAAAAAGAATAAGAAATGTTTCTGCAAGGGAAGAATATTTGGAAGTTGTTGATTGGATTAATAAAAATGCTCCCAGTGACGGCAATGAAGAAAAATATGATCATGTAACTGCAATTCTTGAACAAATGTCAAGAGAACCAAAGCCTTTACCAAAATTACACATTACAAAAAAACGCTTTGATCAACTAACTATTGATGATTTTGTTGTAGAAAATTATAATCCTCATCCTCCAATCAGAAGGAGTATGGCGGTGTAAAACGGTTGTGCGGCCGTGCGGTCGTGCTGTCGTGAATCGCCTTTGAACCGTTATGCCTTTACGCCCTCCATATATAAAGGAAAATTAAACAATCAGGATGTACTAACTTTTTATAAATATGAATAATATGGAGGAGTTAGTATTTGCTTTTCCGACAGACGAGTTTTGGAAATTAATGACCTATAAACAAAAAGGTTTAATAAAGGGAAATAATGAAGTTTTAAAAAAGATTGTTCAAAATGGGCTGTTTCTTAGAAGAAGTGAATTAGAAGAAGACCCTTCCTTTAAACAAATTATTCCGTATTCAATTATCTCTAATAAAGAACCGGAGAGAAACGGAGTTCGGCAAAGCCAATCATTTTATTTATTTAAGAGGACATCCATGCAGACAGAAAAAAGACTACACAATAAATTCTCTTTGGGAGTAGGAGGTCATATGAACCCTGGCAACACAATGGAATCGAAAGAACAATATTTAATTGATGAATTAAAAAGGGAATTATTTGAAGAAGTCAGATTACTAAATGGATGTTTGATAGAGGATATTGAATTTATAGGCTTTATAAATGATGATACAATTCCGGTTGGCAGCGTCCATATTGGACTTTTGTATAACATCCATGTATCAAATAAAGAGGTATATATAAATGAAACGGATAAAATGACTGCAGATTGGATAGATAAATCCAATTTAGCTGAATTTTATGATGGAATGGAAACATGGACTAAAATAGCATTTGATTTCTATATCAAATGAAAGAATACACTACTAAAAAACAGATTGTTTTATGATAATCTTCTTTATCATCCATTAACTTTATTACAGCCTGATTTCTCCGCCCTAATCCAGTCCTTTTTCCTTTAACCATTCCGACATTAAGTCCGCTATTTCTACATTGTTTAAATCGGAGAATGGGAAATGCGTATTTCCTTTGATACCTATTTCGGGAAGATGCACTACTGTTACATCCCCTCCATGGCGGTTTACACAATCCCTCCACAACCGGGCCATTTCAAGCCGGGCCCGCCATCCATCCTGGCCGGGATTAGCAATTGGTTTAGCGGGAATATTATCACCATAATAAATAATTACAGGGATTCTGGTAAGCTTCATGAAGTCTGATAAAGACACTTTGAATGCGGCGAGTGTACCGTCCGCCATTGGTATAGGCTCGGGCACTTCTCCATCGGGAAACACAAAACCACTTCCCGGCTCATAAGCGACTATTGCTTTTATATTTTGATTTTTGATAGCGGTTGCCCAGCCCATACCGCCTGAATGTGAATGCGTAACAAGGATTCCGGGACCAATTTTATTGAAAAGTGCCGATACAGCATCTGTATTGACCTTAATGTCAATAGGTCCGATATTGGGCGTCATCTGGCGGAAATACTGGTTAAGTGTGGCCGAATCGCGCGCAAACTGTACACCATCAAAATAGTCTGGCCAGATACCTATACGGAAAGTATTAAACCATTGCTGTTCGTCCGGTGTCGGCGCTATGGTTGCCGCAACAGTGCTTCGGCCTGCATTGCCTCTTCTTGGCTGGTCAATGACATAAACTCCGAAACCACGGCGCAGGAAAATGTTTTGAAAACCTTCCCGTCCATCAGGTGTTGTTTCCCATGTCTTGGAAAACTGTCCGATACCATGCCACATAACGAGGGGATATTTACGCGCATTCACCGGAATCTGATAAAACACATACGCATGATCGCCGCGAAAGGTTTGTCCTTCGGGTGATTGTTTGGAAGGATCAAAGGTGCCTGGATCTGTAATCACAGTTCCTCCCACGGCAAAACTGCCTTGTTCCTGAATCATAATAGGTTCCGGTTTCTTTGCGTTTTGAGCAGCCAGGGGAAATAAAACTATGAAAACCAAGAACTGAGCGACAATTTTACGGAAACCTGGCATCTGTTTATACTTAAATAAGTTTGCCGATTTATTCATTGAAAGTTGAATTTGATTATTAACATATTACCTCTTCTCCACATACGTTTTATTAAAAGTATAAATCAGACCTACATTCCAGAGGAAATCATATTCAGATAGAATATTTGATCTCAGTGGTTTATTTATCAATGCCGAGATTGAAAGAGGAAAATTCTTCTTACTCATTAAAAAGGTGGTGTTTAAATATACCCCATCTTTATCATCCATTTTCAGGTAGTATATCTCCGGACCAAACCTCGCAACAATATTCTTTGTGACTGGAATGTTTGAAATACTGGGTCTGAATGACGCCATATAGGTGTTTCTTGTTATGAATTTTTCAATACCCCAATTATAAAATAAGTACATTCCAATACCAATATATTTGTTCACCTGATAGTTAGGCGCTATTGCGCCTACCAGATACCTTGTTGTCCTGATTATTTCCTGAGAAGCTCCTGAAGACGTATAAGAAGTAATAGTCTTGTAAGAGAGGGAGTAATTTGTATGGAAAGTCACTTTAAACTTATCACTAACCGATCCGTAATATCTCCACCAGAAGACCATAGCCCATGGTTTCCCGTCAAGAGCAAAACGAAATTGCGGTTCGAAAGTAAGTTTCCTTCCCACTTTCATATCAAAGACAGCAGCAGGTTTTCCTAAAGTCAGGTTTGGAATTGTAGAGATACCTTTACTCTGAATTGTGACAGCACCGCCAAAATTATTAATTCTGGCGTTTATGCTGTCATTTTTTTGTGCTGATACAGTACAAGAAAAACAGATAATAAGAAAAGGTAATAGGAGTTTTGTCTGGTAATGGTGGTTTCTGCTATTTGCCATATATTATTCTGTCCTACCGGTTAAATGCCATTTGGTTGTAGCTTATCCCCCATATTCACTGCCTTTTCAATCACGTCCAGTCTCGCTTTCCGTGGATCAGGTTTACCAACTGGTTTACCATCGGATTGTATATCGAGTATCTCGTTCTTTTTGGGACTGTAAACAGGCCATTTCGGCAGGCCATTACCATTAGGATTGCCTGTCCTGGCGAAGTTTACCCAATAGCCGTTCATCATCCTGGCGACCTCTTTGTCCTCGGGTGCCACGGTTGCTCCGTTTGGAGCTCTGAGATTGTCGAACGCAAAAGAAATATCGGTTCCGTGTCCGGGGCCAAACGGCATCCGCTGCTTCATGGAAGCAGGTACGTAAGAGAATAGAAAAATGTAAGCCGGTTCCCCAACGGCGGCAAAAGAACTTGCGGTGAACCGTGCAGGCTCAGCCCATACCTTGTCTGTGTTAAACCTTGTTTGTACCTCAGCGAATTCTTTTTTACCGTCAGGATCATAGGCAGCTTTTGCCTCATCTTTCAGTTCCCCGAACAGTGAAAACAGTTCTTCCTTTGAACTACTGGCATTAACAAAGGGTCCACCTATCTCCGCACTATTATTCCCGATCATTAGCGGAACGCGTGCCTGCCGGCCTGCCTTATATGCACTCTCAGCAGTCTCTACAACAAATTTACCGTCGAGAATCGGGCCTGAATAGGTTCGCGGACCTCCTTGTCCATCAGTTTCCTGCCCATCATCCACAATCTCTTCAACTTTCAGCGCACGTAGTTTGGCCAGTGCGGCCGCATCTGTGCCCTCGATCCCATGTTTGTGTGCAAAGTTTTTCCCGATTGTTTCCGCTGAAACAGGGTAGTATGGATCTGCATTTTCTTTACTGATCGGCCTGCCGGTCAAGACGCCATCCCGCCCACCGCCGGAGTGACTGATTGCTTTTTGGAAAAGACCTCTCGCGGCTGGTATAGTAAGGAGTGAATGTACCGAAACGCCACCTGCTGAGAAACCGAAAATGGTAACATTTTCAGGATCGCCACCGAATGCTGCAATGTTTTGCTGTACCCATCTGAGGGCCGCTATCTGGTCCATGAATGCGTAACTGCCTTTTGGTTCTTCCGGATGCTCCTCGCTCAACGCAGGGAATGCAAAATGGCCGAGCCGTCCCAGACGATAGTTGAAGGTCATCAGAATGACACCTTGTTTGGCAAACTGATTTCCTGCACCAGGATCGGCGCCGCTACCCCCTACGAAGGCGCCACCGTGGATCCACACCATAACCGGCAGTTTTGCCCCCGGCTTAGCACTGGCAGGTCGCCAGATATTGAGAAACAGGCAATCTTCCGACGAGCCATTCTGCAATTGTTTCCGGAACCGCCGCCCAGCCTGCCTGTGCACAACTTGCGCCAAACCTGGTTGCATCACGTTCTCCCTGCCAGGCTGGGAAAGGTTGTGGCGGCCGCCAGCGAAATTCGCCGACCGGAGCAGCAGCATAGGGAATTCCCATGAAGATGTCGACATCTCCCTCTGTAGTGCCTCGCAGGACTCCGGCAGTTGTACGAACAACAGGCCCTTTAGCCTGGGCAGCATTGACATTCGTTTCCGGCTGCTGAGCATGCAGGCAGAAAACTATAAGCAAAAATGTAAATCCAAATGATAATTTTTTCATGTTGATTATATTTTATTTGATTATTCCGATTTGATTGATTTAACTTAATGATTTGCTTTTGATGAAATGATATATGCCTATAATATTATAAATCGAGTTTTCTGCTTCCCAACCATTTTATAATTTCCGGATCACGGTGGTCAAAAAAGCTGGTTTTTTTCATGTCGAGAGTTGCAATTGCTTCCAAATCTTCTTTGCTTAATTCAAAATCGAAAATATTGAAGTTCTCTTCAATTCTTTCTTTACGTACTGATTTTGGAATAGCAACGACACCTCTGTGTGTAAGCCATCTTAGAATGACCTGCGCAATAGATTTAATGTATTTCCTGCCTATTGAGGCCAGTAATTCGTTTTGAAAAATTTTGTTTTTCCCTTCGGCAAACGGGCCCCATGATTCAATCTGAACCTTGTTTCCAGTTAAGAATTTATGGTTTTCAAGCTGCTGATTAAACGGATGAGTTTCAATCTGATTAACTGCCGGAACAACTTCATTGAATGAAATAATATCCATAATACGGTCGGGTTGAAAGTTACTTACACCAATTGCTTTAACCCTCCCATTTTTGTATAACTCCTCCATTGCTCTCCACGAACCATGAACATCACCATACGGTTGATGGATTAAGTATAAATCCAGATAGTCAAGTTGAAGCTTGTTTAATGATTTCTCAAAGGCTTTTTTTGTTTTTTCGTAACCGGCATCCTGAACCCACAGCTTGGTTGTGATAAACAATTCTTCTCTTGGTACTCCGCTTTTTTTAATTGCAGTTCCAACAGCGGTTTCGTTCATATAGGATGCGGCCGTGTCAATTAATCTATACCCGGTTTCCATGTGCATCCAGAACAGCCCTTTCACATTCATTAAGATCGGGTACCTGAAATACTCCGAACCCATTATGGGCATTTCAACACCATTATTTAAAACAACTTTCTGCATGTTTTATAATTTAATTTAGCTCCATAAGAAGCAATTATGTACAATGCAAAGATGAGATGAATAAAGCAGCTGGGTTATACCGATTACTGTATTACCTACCAGAATTACGGATACTTGTTTTGCCTGTAACGAGTTAAGAAATAAGCAGTTAAATTTGTCTCAATAAAATCTAAAGACAATGGACGAAATAATAAAACTGGATAATATATCTGAATATAATACCATGAGAGGGGATAGAAACACTTCATCCTCTGGTTAGTGTATATGACTTATCGAGAATGAAACTCATTCCGACTGTCAGGGCACATTTCGGCTTTTATTGTGTCTTCCTGAAAGAAGCAATATGCGGTGATATGAAATATGGCTGTAATTACTACGATTATCAGGAAGGCACTCTTGTCTTTATTGCTCCGGGTCAGGTTGTTGGAATTGGAACAAACGCCAGGTACTCCTCATCCAAAAGGCTGGGCTTTGCTTTTTCATCCTGATCTGATCAGGGGCACTTCACTTGGTCAGCAATATCAAAGACTATACGTTTTTCTCATATGAAACAAATGAAGCACTTCATTTGTCGGAAAAAGAACGGCAACTCATTTTGGAGTGCCTGAATAAAATCGATCATGAACTTCATCAATCAATTGATAAACACAGCAAAAAGCTTATCGCAAATAATATCGAGTTACTTCTCAATTATTGCATGCGATTTTACGACAGGCAATTTATTACCCGCAGCCTGGTTAATAAAGACATTTTAGTAAGGTTTGAAAATTTGCTGGACAATTATTTAAAATCAGAAATGGCAAAAACCACTGGCTTGCCAACAGTAAAATATTGCGCTGATCAGTTGCACCTTTCGGCCAATTATTTCGGTGATCTGATTAAAAAAGAAACAGGAAAATCCGCTCAGGAAAATATCCAGTTAAAATTAATGAAATTGCCAAAGAGAGAATATTTGACACAAGCAAATCGATCAGCGAAATAGCTTATGAATTAGGGTTTAAGCATCCCCAGCACTTTAGCCGGATGTTTAAAAATGAAACCGGACAAACCCCTAATGAATATAGGTCGTTGAACTAAAAGTCAAATTTTATTTGTGTTTTTTGGCGGTTTCAAGCTAGTTACAGAGAAAGGTGAGGTTGCTGTCTTCTGAAAGACCGAAGACGGAAGACCGAAGTAAAGTCATGCAGGTCTTGCAGGTCGTTACACTGAATAATAGCTGATCACTGAAAGTCAATATCATACGAAAAATTATTGTAAAACGATATACTATTTATTGTATTACGGTAAATAAATTACCTGAAACGATATGATTTTGCTTTACGACATATCACTTAAGCTGAAGGCAGAAGACTGGAAATAACTTCCTAAAAACTGACTTTAATTGACAAAATATAGTCTTTAATAGATAATTTTAGTGGTCGGGATCCATAAGCTATGAGCAGTATATTAAAAGGACGATTCGTAATTCAATAAACAATATAGAACAACAATTAACCCGGATTCCTTCTATTTTGAGGATACACCGTGCCTTTATTGTGAATCTTAAAATGGTTGCCTCAAAAAGGGGAAATACTCTGGGTTATCAGTTAAAATTTAATAATATAGATGCTGAAATTCCTGTTTCCAGGAATAATACAAAGAATTTCGATCAGAAAATAAAGCAATTCCGGTAATACATTCGTCACAAAAAATTACTTCCCGTCCCAACTTTTTAATCTTAATCCGAAGAAGACTATCCAGCTGTAACAAATTCAGGCATTCTGTCACAAAGATTTGTACGATAGATTTATATTTCCTCAATTTGCATGCATTACTTTTATGTTATTTTGAAAAATGAATAATTAATACTAAATGTTATGAAAACTGGTTTCACCTTCAAATTCTTAATTATGATGATGGGGTTTGTGCTTGCATTAAATAGTGCGTTAGCACAGGAACCGACTATTATTAACGATTCCATTTTTTCAAAAATTCTTAATGAACAGCGCAAAATAATGATTTGTCTTCCCGAAGAATATAAGCCGGGTTCTGATGCAAAATATGATGTTGTCTATTTGCTTGACGGAGAAATGCACTTCGATATTTTTTCATACATATATAAGTTTGCCAGAAATGAAAAACTGCTTCCTCCACTGATTCTGGTTGCCATACCAAATACTTACACTACTGAGGGAAATATGCGTGACCGCGATTTTTTGCCCGAAAAAACACCTGAAAATAATAAGGCAGGCGGAGCCAATAATTTCATTGACTTTTTCAAAAATGAACTGATCCCTTTTATCGATAAAAAGCTGTCTACCAGTGGAGACAACAGCTTGTTCGGTCATTCTCTTGGCGGCTTGTTCACCTTTTATGTTCTGCTTAAAGAACCAGATTTATTTTCGAATTACTATTGTTCCGATCCTGCATTCCCCTGGAATAACAGGCACATAATAACCATGGCAACAGAATCCTTTAAAAAAACTGATAAGCTTAACAAAACCTTGTGGATTAATGGCGTTGAGGATACCTACAGGAATGTAGGTATTCAAAAAATGGATTCTGTTCTGAAAGAATCTGCGCCCGAAGGGCTTCGTTGGAAAACTTCAATCTACCAGAACGAAACGCACATGTCGGTTCGTCTTAAAGGTATTTATGATGGTTTAAAATATGCCTATTATGGTTATTACTCCAGAAAATTAGTAGAATTTCACCCTAATAACGGGTCTCTTCTTGAAGGAAAACCTGCACCTGCATTTCTGAATGGGAGCTTTCCGAATGTATATTATACTACAGATGGATCGGAACCTGATACATCCTCCAAAAGAGCTCCGCAAATGATCGAAATTACCGGTCCTGCTGAGCTGAGAGTGAAATGGATCGGAGAGAATAAGAAGTATATCATAACTTCAAAAGGCAATTTTGAAATAAGTAAGGTTTGGCCATCTCTTCAGAAAGTAAAAGATATTAGGGCCGGAGGTTTACGCTACTCGTTCTACGAAGGAAAATGGAAAACATTGCCGGATTTCACCAAGCTTAAAGCTGTTAAGACGGGTATTGCCGATAGTTCATTCAGCATGGAAAAACTTCCCTCCAGGTCGAATTTTGGATGTGTATTCGAAGGCTACATTAAGGTAGACATGGAGGGATATTATACTTTTGCTCTTTGTTCCAGCGACGGATCGAAGTTATTTATTAATGAGCGTGAAATCATCAATAACGATGGGCTGCATGGGAGCGACTGGTACAAATCATACGTAGTTCCATTGCAAAAAGGTTTTTATCCTGTCCGATTGGAATATTTTCAAAGTGAGGGCAACCAGCGTTTGGATCTTATATACGTATCGCCAAATACCCATGAGACAGTAAATTTGACTTTCAGGATGATGTATTTTAGTCCTACTTTAACACATTAATATTTTGTTGATAAAAGCCTTTAAATAATAAACCTTTTATGGGTATAAAAAAATCTTTGGTAAATCATAATAATCTCTTTGAAAGGATAGCAATTAAGTTTTGATCAATAATAAAACGGTATATATGGCAGGAATAATTAGAAATGACAATTATATGGCTGGTGGATCAGAGTGCAGAGCTCAGAATTTGCATGCCGGATCTTTCAGGGAAGGCTTGGCACAGACCAAAAAATAAATGTGAGTGTGAGAGTGATTTATGAGAAAAAAAAGCAAACATTCAGTACCCCCAACATACAAAAGTTGCAGCCAGCTAAATAAGATTTTTAGGATTAATAGTCCCATACAAATTTAGTTTTGATTGTACCGAATTATAAGGAAGCCGACAATTCCCCATCCTTTAAATTTCTGCAAACTGATAATTTTCATAAAAAATATTTGATGATCAAAATATGTATTAATTTGCATTTATGCTTTTAACAAAACTTCATATTCCTTCCGCCGGGAATAATATAGTTCACAGGACAGAACTTAATGAGAAACTAAACGCAGGGCTGAGTCGAAAGCTGATTCTTGTTTCTGCTCCTGCCGGATTTGGCAAAACAACAGTTGTAAGTGACTGGATTGATTCGAATAAAATCCCGACAGCATGGTTTTCACTCGACAATGGTGATAATGACCCGGCTGTTTTTTTAAGCTATATAATTTCAGGTATTCAAAGTCTTCAATCAACATTTGGGGAAGGAGCCCTCAAACTATTAAATTCGCCCAATAAACCATTTGTCGAATCAATTGCCAGCCTGTTAATCAACGAAATACTTAGTATCAATCAAAACTTTTTATTGGTACTCGACGATTTTCATCTGATAAAGAGTAACGAGGTATTAAACCTGGTAAGTTATTTATTGGAGCATATTCCCGTAAATATCCATATTGTAATCCTGACTCGTTCCGACCCGTCACTATCTGTTTCAAGGTTAAGAAGTCAGCATCAATTGGTTGAGTTACGTTCATCAGACCTCAGTTTTTCAGCAAATGATATATCCGTATTGTTCAATAAAAAGCTGAAATTAGGCTTATCCATTGACGATATTTATTCTCTTGAAACAAAAACCGAAGGATGGATTGCAGGTCTGCAGCTTACATCAATGTCAATGCAGGGCCGTGAAGACATTTCAGGATTCATTCAGGACTTAAAAGGAGATAACCGCTATATTATGGATTATCTGATGGAGGAGGTCCTGAAGATCCAGCCTGACGACATCAATGAATTTTTATTGCAAACATCAATACTGGAGCAAATGTCGGCTCCTTTATGTAACGCTGTTTTGAACAGAAATGACAGCCAGCTGATTCTTGAGACTCTGGAAAAAAATAACATGTTTGTTATACCTCTGGATGACTGAGAGGAATTGGTACAGATATCACCACCTCTTTGCGGAGTTATTAAAACAGAGACTTAATTTAAGAGAAAAAGCAACCATTATTGAACTTCATAATAAGGCAATTGAGTGGTTTAAGAATAATTCGATGCCTTTATTTGCAATTGAACATTCAATTGTGACAGAAAATTTCGAAAAAAGCATGCTATTTCTTGGAGAAATAGCAGAGACTATGTGGAAAAACGGCCAGCATGCTGCTATTATGAAATATGGTGATTTACTGCCTGATGAATTAATTAAAAAGAATGCAGATTTTTGTTTATACTATGCCTGGGTATTGATTATAGCCGGTCAAATTCAGAAAGCTGAACCTTTTTTGGTGAGTGCCGAAATAATTACAATGCAGATCATTAATGATAAAAAATCATCAAAAGAAGATGTTCGTAATAATAAGAAACTGTTAGGAAAAATATCCGTTGCATTTGCTTACCTCTACTCAATAACAGCAGATACGGAAAAAACTTTCAGCTATGGGAAAGCAGCTATGGAAAACCTTTCGGAAGATGACCCTTTGTGGTTTAGCTGGGGTTGGTACTCAATTGGTATGGCTGAGATGTCTCGTGAAAACTTTAAGGAATGTATTAAAGCTTTTGAAAATGCACTTGTGTATGGTAAAAAATCCGGAAACATCTATCTTATATCTACCATTGCAAGCAGGTTATCTCCCATTGAGGCAAGAATGGGGCTTTATACATCATCTTATAAGAGGTGCTCCGATCTTATAACCTTCATGAAAGAAAGTGGTTATTCCCAAATTACAAAATCTGAGAGTACATATGCCGGCGTTTATTCAATGATGGCAGGTATAGAATCTATGCGGACAGATTTCGATGATGCTCTCGAAAACATTAAAATTGCCTATAGCTTATGTAAAAAAGAATCAAATAATACTATCAAAGTACATGTTATAGTGATTTACTCGTTTATTTTATACGGTCGTGGAGATGTTGCAGGGGTTAAAATGATGCTTAATGAGGCGGATGATATTCTAAAAATGAATATTATTTTTCCCTACACTATGGCGTTGTATATTGCCATGAAGGGATTTATGCTAATTAAACAGAATGAACTTGAAAAAGCCAATCACTTTTTTAAAGAAAATGGATTAGATTTTGATAAAAAAATATCTTATTCAGATGACCTTGGATATTATCCCTATGCTCTTTTATTAATAATCGAAAAAAAATTCGGGGAGGCTGAGATTCTGCTTTCAAATTTATTAAAACTGGCACAAGCCGCAAATAGAATTGAAAGAATAATTGAAACTAAAGTCATATTTGCCAATTTGAATATGGCCACAGGAGACAAAGAAAAAGCATTGACAAACCTGATTGAAGCCTTGGAGGCTGCTGCCTGTGAAAATATATTGATGTCATTTGTTCTTTATCATTCCGGGATAAACGATTTACTAAAAGAAGTTTACAAAATACAGGCTACTACAAAAACTAAAATCCCTAAGGAGTTAATCGACAAGCTTAAACTCGTGTTAGAAAAGAGAGAGAAATTTATAAAAACTAATTCAGAATCCGTGTTAAGCGACCGCGAACTCGATACAATTAAACTAATAGCCGAAGATTTATCGAACCAGGAAATAGCCGATAAATTGTTTATTTCATTAAATACAGTTAAAACGCATGTTAAAAATATTTTTCTGAAATTAGCAGTTGAATCCCGGATACAAGCTGTAACTAAAGCAAAAGAG
The DNA here is from genome assembly GCA_963831935.1 of uncultured Bacteroidales bacterium. Lineage (GTDB taxonomy): Bacteria > Bacteroidota > Bacteroidia > Bacteroidales > VadinHA17 > LD21. The sequence continues at coordinate 12,480 of CAWHSH010000015.1, read as the reverse complement.
CTTGGAATAATATAACTTCTCATTCAGGATTATTGTTACCAGATAAATTTATTTTATAAAAATCACCCTCCCGAATCACCCTCAGGGGTGATTTTTTTTTGATGGGGGTCCCCGACCTTTGTATAGGAATTAAATCAATAAGAATATGAAAGGAAAGACTATAATTAAAATTCAGGGGCATCTTAATGGTAAATGGAAGGATTGCTTTGAGGATATGGAGATTAGTTATGAAGGAAATAATACAATTCTTACAGGGAATCTTAAGGATGAAGCACATATGCATGGAATCTTAAACATAATAAGGAATTATAACCTTACACTAATTTCGATCAACCCGGTGGAAAGATAACATAATGCATCATGTATATTTTTAATCTGAAAAACTTAAAAATGAACTCAATCAAAATGAAAGCAATTGTATGCACAAAATACGGACCACCGGAAGTCCTTAAACTCGTAGAAGCTGAGAAACCTGAACCCAAAGACGATGAAGTGCTGATAAGGATATATGCCACTGCCGTAACCGCAAGCGACATCTATATCAGGAGCGGACGCGTGAAATGGAGCATGATGATCCCGTTCCGACTGATGATGGGCCTTACAGGACCAAGAAATCCCATAATTGGTGAAGTTCTTTCCGGGGAAATTGAAGCAACAGGTAAGGACATTAAAAGATTCAGACCAGGTGACCGGGTTTATGGTCTTACAGGTTTCAGTCTTGGTGCATACGCGGAATATAAATGCATGAAAGAGAATGATTCAGTTAACGGTTGCATCTCACTGAAACCTGAAAATATCTCTTATGAAGAGGCAACCATGGCAGCATACGGCGGATTGCTGGCATTTCAGTTCATGGAAAAAGCAAATATCCAGCGGGGACAGGAAGTACTCATCTACGGAGCCTCAGGTACAACCGGTATCATTGCCATCCAGCTTGCCAGATCCCTGGGTGCCAGAGTAACTGCAATATGCAGTACTTCAAATATTGAAATGGTGAAATCCCTGGGGGCAGATGCAGCAATCGACTACACAAAACAGGATGCACTTAATCCTCAAATGAAATTTGATTTCATCTTTGATGCTGTTGGCAGGAATAAATCATCAGGATTGAAGAAATCCCTTGGCAGGAATCTAACTGCCAACGGTACAGAGGCATCCATCGATGATGAAAACCTGAAACTTGATTCAAAACGGCTGGACCTTGTCAGGGATCTTATTGAGACTGGTCACATAAAACCTTTTATTGACAGGTGTTATCCGTTTGATGAGCTTGCAGAAGCTCACGAATATGTTGGAAAAGGACACAAAAAAGGTGGTGTTGCAATAACAGTATGTCATAACAGCAAATAGCAAGAATAAAAATGGGACCTATTCCCATAGTTAAACGAAGAATTTATGAAATCAAAACAGCTTAAAATTGCAGGAATTGTGACAATAGCCTCTTATCTTCTTGTAATTTGCCTGTATTGTTTCCATCAGGGTACTAAATCCCATCTGGATGCACGGCAGGCAGAATCCTATGTACATCAATTAACTGATAATAAATACGATAATGTCAGAAATGATATGCTGATAAGCGAAAGGACAGCGATTAAAATTGCTGACCGGCTTTTTTCAGAAAAGTACGGAATCTGGAATACTCTTCTTTGGAAACCATTTGATATCTATTTAATTAACGGTTATTGGTTTGTTTACGGGCCGGTTTCTAAATCTAAGTTTGATAACGGTCCTATGATAATTATTAACTACTATACCGGAGAGACCAGGTTTAAACTATAATACAAAATGATTCAAATGAATAAGATGTTGTACAACATTAAAACAGGTTTCAGGTATTTAGCCAGACAAAAGAATATTTCATTGATGAATCTTCTGGGACTCTCAATCGGAATGTCTGTTGCCATCCTCATTTTCTACTTTGTGAATTTTGAAATGAGTTACGATAATTTTCACAAGGATGGTAAACTGATTTACAGAATCATCTCGGTTAATAAAGGTACCGGAGGAACTGATTACAGGGCTACAACACCATTGCCTTTGCCTGAAGTAGTCAGGACAGATATTAAAGATGCTGAAATGACAACCGGTTTGTCTCTCTTTTTGAGTGATGATGAACCGGTTCAGATTGCTGATCAATCCTTTTTCAATCTGACCGGATACACTGCTGACTCGTGTTTCCTGAAAATGTTCAATTTCCCGTTGATAAGTGGCAATCCAAACACAGTTTTTGATAATCCCGGGTCAGTTGTACTTACCAGTAGCACTGCAAAAAAATTATTTGGAGATGAAAGTCCATTAGGGAAAGAGTTGATCATCGGAGATTTCAGTTTTCACTGTGGATGGAATTTTGAAAGATCTCCCTGAGAATTCTATATTTAAGTTCGACCTTCTTGTCTCTCACCTCATCCTGAAGAAGATGTATCCCGATCTTGCAAATATGTGGTGGGGAGGAGGAGCGATGACTTTCGTAAAAATTTATACTAATCAGAATGTTAACTCAATTAAGTCAGGTCTTGCGTCTATCCCCGGAAAATATTTTCCTGACTATCTCAAAGGAAGGGAAAGTTATGACATCCAGCCTCTCGAAAGTATTCACCTTGACAATAGTATGACCGGTGATGTGAAACCTCCGGTTTCAGTCAAATTATCTTTTTATTCTGATGGCAATAGCCATAGCAGTTTTATTTATTGCCTGCGCCAACTTTGTTAACCTTTCAACGAGTCAATCAGAAAAACGGGCCAGGGAAACCGGACTTCGAAAGCTTGCAGGTGGAGGAAGATTTCAGATAACATGCCTGTTTATCGGGGAAGCTGTTACCCTTTCCTTGATTGCAGTCGTTATTGCCGTATTTCTGTCGAAACTGTTTTTGCCATGGTTTAATGAATTATCTCAGCGGAATATCAATATAAATTTTGCTAATGGGAAGATCATTTTGTCTGTTCTGCTTTTCGGAATCCTTACGGGTGTTCTGTCAGGTATCTATCCGGCACTTCTTTTCTCCAGATATCAACCGATTCAGATACTTCGTTCGCGGATTACGACTCATGGGAGCAAAACAGGAATCCGGAAAGGATTTATCATTGCCCAGTTTGTGATAACCATAATACTTATTATATCGCAACTATTTATTACCAGACAGATATCATTTATGAAGAATCATGATCTGGGATTCAATGATAAAGACCTTGTTTCTATTCCGCTTCGTGTAAAAGATGAAAACAAACGTCTGGAATTTGCAAAGATATTTGCAAGAGAGTCTGCAAAGAGAGGCAAAAGCCTATGATATTAAAGGTGTCTCCCTGACTGAGAATGTTCCGGGAAACAACTTTCCTAACAGATTTGCAGTAATTCCTGAAGGATCTTCAGCAGAAGACTCAAAAGAAATGGTAGTAACATCAATAGATGAACATTTTTCAGATGTATTTCAGGTTCCCTTGGTTAGCGGCAGGATCCTTACAGATACAATTTCTTCCGACAGGTTTAAAAATGTCATGATCAACGAAACAGCAGCAAGGAAACTGGGATGGGACAACCCGATCGGGAAAAAACTCCGGTTTAAACATGAAGAGGAATCGGTCACAGTTATAGGTGTGCTAAAAGATATTAATATCAGATCAATGCAAACTCAAATTGAACCTGTGGTATACCGATATACAGGTGCAAACTGGCTGGCAGGTTATGTCACCTTGACGAATAGATCAACGATATTATTCTCAAACCATAAAACTCATCAAAGAAACCTGGGAAGAGCTGGCTCCTGGTGTTCCCTTTCAGTACTTTTTTATTAAAGATAAATACAATGAAAAATACAGGGAGGAAGAAAGGCTTTCAAAAATTGTCGGGACCTTTACAATTTTGGCCATTTTCCTTTCCTGCCTTGGGTTATTTGCATTAATTGCCTGGTTATCACTACAGCGTACCAAAGAAATAGGAATTCGCAAAATTAATGGTGCAGGCATTACTGCAGTTATGTATATGCTCAGTAGTGACTATATTAAACTTGTCGCAATTGCTTTTATTATTGCAAGTCCTATTGCCTGGATCATTATGCATAAATGGCTGCAAAACTTCGCTTACCGAGACGGAGCTCAGCTGGTGGGTATTTGGTTTATCAGGGATCATTGCACTCGCGATTGCCGTACTAACAGTAAGCCTGCAAACCTGGAGGGCAGCAACCAGAAACCCCATAGATGCCTTGAGATATGAATAAGACAGTGAACAGAAAACAGTAAACTTATATCAAAACAACTTAATTCAAATTATCATGAAAAGGTCAATAGTTTTATTAATCGTCGCAACTATCTTTTTACAAAGTTGCGCCAAGGTATTTTACACTCCGGATGCCAGATACCTTGCAAGTGCCCATAAAGATTATAGCCATAGTACCTCCAAAAGTATCTATTGCTGCAAGAAAAAAAGTCGATGCTGCCGCACTGATTGAACAACAAAAAACAGAATCAATCAATTTCCAGAGAGAAATGTATAGCTGGATGCTGAAAAGAAAAATGCAGGGAACCATCTTTGTTGATATCCAGGATGTTGAGACTACAAATGCATTATTAGCAGCTGCAGGTTTTCAGGATGCAGGATTGTTAACACCTGCCGACTTATCGAGAGTTCTGAACGTTGACGGAATCCTGACTTCTAATTTCTCGCTTTCAAAACCAATATCCGAGGGCGCTGCAATTGCATTGGCAGTTCTTGCTGGATGGTGGGCACCGACAAATGAGGCGGTTGCTTCTTTATCAATCCACGATAGCGGTTCAGAAAAGATGATCTGGAATTACGACCAAAAACTTTCATCATCTTTAAGTAGTCCGGCCAGACTGGTTGATGAACTCATGAGGCAGGCAAGCAGAAAGATGCCGTATTTTACGAGCCAGAATAATTATTGAATTTTACCGGATCAAATGGTTACTTACCATTAAACACCTGCATTAAGCTAAGTACAGGGCTCACGAGCAAACGACACACGGCGCAGGGTGAATGATGCTTTCTGAGACTTTCAGACCGCAAGACAAAAAAAGAGCGATCTTGTCCGATCTTGCAGCCTATATCCAATGTTTGTCTGAGGTTCAAGAAAATAACTACATTTGTTATAAACCAAAATGATCACAGTAAGAGTTGCTCCGGCATGAATTATTTGCGTAATGATGATCAGTCTTTACCATTTATCAGACTAAAACAACAATAATAATTTTGATGTCCCGTATTTTAGTATTTTCAATGATTTTTACTGCACTCTCGTTTACGGCAAGTGCTCAGAATTCTTCGTCTGATGAATTATTTAAATCTTCTGTATTAACCCCTGTAAATAGTTTTACTGACGGAGTAGAAGGTCCAGCAGTAGATAAATCAGGAATAGTGTATGCAGTTAACCTGGGCCATCAGGGGACAATAGGTCAAATTACTTCGGGAGGTGAAACCAGTATTTTTATTGAATTACCAGAAGGAAGCATCGGAAATGGTATACGTTTTGACAGCCGGGGCAACATGATGATTGCAGATTACACAAACCACAATATACTTAAGGTAAACATGAAGACAAAAATGCTTTCCATTTTTGCCCATGAAGCCCGGATGAACCAACCTAATGATATTGCTATTGACAGTAAAGACCGGCTATATGCCAGTGATCCTGATTTTAAAGCTGGCACTGGACGTATCTGGCGTATTGATACTGATGGGAAGGTAACTTTTTTAGATAGCCTTGGAACCACAAATGGTATAGAACTGAGCCCTGATGAAAAAACACTTTATGTGAATGCCTCACGCAAGGTATGGGCTTATGACCTTTCACCAGAAGGTAATATAAGCAACAAACGCGTGCTTGTCGAATTCAGCGACTTTAGTATGGATGGAATGCGTTGCGATATTAAAGGTAACTTATATATAGCCAGATTTGGCAAAGGTAATATAGCAGTGGTTTCACCTCAGGGTAAAATAATGCGCGAGATACCTTTATCCGGCAAAAGACCCACAAATGTTGCATTTGGCGGAATTGACGGACGGACAGTGTATGTTACGCTTCAGGATAAGGGGAACCTTGAATATTTCCGCGTAGATTTACCGGGCCGGGAATGGGAAATGCAAAGAAAATAAAGCCATAACTATGAAAAAAATATCTCTTTTACTCTTACTTAGCGGGTTTTTGATAACAGGTTTAATAAAAGGGCAGACATATAGTATTGTAATAAAAGGAGGTCATATTATTGATCCAAAAAACGACATCAATGATTTGATGGATATTGCTATCAAAGATGGCAGGATTTCGCTGATTGCAAAAAAAATTGATGCAAAGGAAGGGGTTCAGGTTGTTAATGCTGAAGGTCTGTATGTTATTCCTGGTCTTATTGATATACACGTACACGCTTTCTATGGAACCAACCTTGATCAGCAATACATGAATGGTCCGAGTTCAGTACCACCAGATGGATTTACCTTCCGCGCTGGTGTTACTACTGTAGTCGATGCCGGATGTGCCGGATGGCGGACATTCCCTGCATTTAAAAGGCAGACAATTGACAGATCCCGGACGAGGGTTCTGGCATTTCTGAATATCGTTGGAGAAGGTATGAGAGGGAATCCTTTTGAGCAGAATCTCAAAGATATGGATCCTCAGGCAACTTCTAAGTTTGCTTTGGAAAATAAAAGTGATATTGTCGGGATTAAACTGGCGCATTATGAAGGTCCTGACTGGACGCCTGTCGACAGAGCCGTTGAAGCTGGAAGACTGGCAAATATTCCACTTATGATCGATTTTGGTGGGAGTAATCCTCCGCTTTCCATTGAGGAACTTTTTATGAAGCATCTTCGTCCCGGAGATATTTTCACACATTGTTATGCCCAGCTTGGAAAAGGCAGAGAGTCAATTGTTGATCCTCAGACAGGTAGCGTAAAACCTTTTGTGCTGGATGCAGTTAAAAAGGGTATAATTTTCGATGTTGGCTACGGAGGTATCAGCTTTGCCTTTTCCCAGGGTATCCCGGCGGTTAAAAGCGGTCTTTATCCCCAGACCATCAGTACTGATCTCCATATCGGCAGTATGAATGGTGCCATGAAAGATATGCTTACTACAATGTCTAAATTCCTCGCCATGGGAATGGATCTTCAAAGCGTTATTAAAGCAAGCACATGGATCCCTGCACAGGTTATAAAACGCGAGGAACTGGGTAATCTTTCACCAGGATCAGAAGCCGATATAGCTATATTAAACATCAGAAAGGGTAAGTTTGGCTTATTTGATTATACCGGCTATAAAATAGAAGCCGATAAGAAGCTTGAATGTGAAATGACGATAAGGGCCGGAAAGATAGTCTATGACTTAAATGGAATTGCAGAACCTGTGACTCTTTATGGCAGGTAACCTGTAAAATAAAATGTACAGGTCCATAATTGACAAAACAAACATAATGTATTAAGCATGAGTTCTTGACGAATGAATAAAGAAAATAACTTTCAATTTTACTTAAATTTTTAATTAAATCTATTTACCATGAAAACAGGAAGACGTTCCGTTCTAAAAAAAATGTTTGCCTCTTTTGCAGGTCTGACCGGACTTGGATTAGCTGCTAATGCAAAAAATGGTTTTCCGGAAGGAAAGGAAGCAATGAATGTTACGAATTTTCAGAATGCACCTTTATTTTCAGGTTGCACCAAGTTTGGAAATTTAATTTTTGTTGCAGGAAAAGGCGCACATATTGCACCATTTGAAATCAAAGCTCATACTGAAATTGTTTTGAAGGCTCTTCAAGAGGAGCTTGTAAAAGCCGGCTCTTCAATGGAAAAAGTATTGAAGGTGAATGTTTATCTTAATGACATTGCAGATTACCAGGGTATGAACGAGGCCTATAAAGGTCATTTTGGCAACCAGCCTCCCGTTCGCACTACTGTTGCGGTAGCTAAAGGCGGAGTGCCAGGAGATTCCCTGGTTGAAATGGATTGTATTGCTTATATTTAGGATCACGCGATGAAACGCAGAGAGGTTATTAAAAGTATATCATACACCTACACTGAATTTATCCTGGAATATCAACAAGGTAAAAGTGACGAGGGATGAATTTCAGCAAAGATTGAGAATGGGTAATCCTTCCATCGAGGTGAGAGGCGGCAATGATAACAGTATTATCATCACTGTTTTCATGTTAAAACCGGGTCAGGAAAAAATCGTAGCGAGGCGAATTCAGGAGGAGCTAACAAAAGCTTCTTTATGAATATATAACCATTTGCCTTTCGGCGTCCCAGCCCATGCCTTTTACATACATGTTGTAAAGCCCTGGTTGTGAGAAGCCATCCCAAACCAATTCATGTTTTCCCGGCTCCAGTCCGTCGGCTTCAAGGCGCCAGACCAGTTCGCCATTACGGTTGAGGATATCCACATAAACATCACCCTTTTCAGGAACCGAAACCTCCAGAACAACCCTGTCAGCTGAATCCGTACCAAGTGCCCGGATAGAAGGAGACTCAGCCCTGGAAATCCTGCCTGTTTTCCATGAAGCATAGTCGAAAGGTTCATCGCAAAGATGATACTTATCTTCGTTTAATCCGTCATAATTTTTCCGGAGATACAACGAAAGAAGAGGTGTCCGTTTTAGAGAATCCAGCTTTATCAGTTTTGCCTTTCCGTTTTCCCATAAATAGACAGGAATATCGAATGGATCAAGAACGTTTGAAAAACCACGTTCGATGCCTATATGGAACAGGCCAAAATTCCCCGGTTCATGACCGGCAAGCCAGTGCGTGATAATATCTACCCTGAAAGCATCCTTACCGAAAATGATGTTGTTACTCATAAAATCCATTGACTTTCCAGCATGCGGACCACCTGAAAAACCGTCACCATCATGACCGTATATGCCTTCAACTATATTTATTCCGGTTGGTGTAACACTATAAGAATCTAACATTCTCTGGACCCATTGTTCCATAAAAAGACCTCCTCCATATGGAGGTCTTTCCATTCGGCTGTTCCATCGCGGAATGCCAGCCAACGCATGCTTTTTCTGAAGTTCGATGACTTTTTCCATATAATCACTCTGGAAGAAAGGATGGTAACGTTCATCATAGGTTTTGAAAATATTAAAATGGCCTCCGCAAAACTGGTGGAACTGCCGGGCTGTAATTCCCTGAAGGTTTTTAATAGTGGCAGTGACTCCCATCTGGTGGGCTTTAAATTTTGCAATGTTTATAAGAAATGTGCCGGGCGCATTCATAGGAGCCATAAAACCAATCTCCCTGAAGACAATTCCATCAACTTTTTTGAAAATAAGATCATCTTTCCCCATGTCCCAGAAATTCTTGGAACTAAGATCTTTAAGATCAAAATTATTTCGCCGTGCCATTGGTGTATAGCCGCGAGCTTCCCATGTATGAGGACATGCGCATTCTCTCAGGTAAATCTCCTGAGGTCCCTTATTCTTCACGGACATCAGGAATCCTTCGACAAAATTCAGATCGGTTGTGATACCAATATCTGAGAGCGGGTCATTGGGATTGACCTTACCAGTACAAGTCCAATTGGGTTTACATGTTATTTTTGTTGAGTTGGGATAGCCTGCACCGTCAGTTGTTTTAATAAACAATTCGCTGGCAAGTTTATAAGCGGAATCATATATTCCCTGCTTGTCGGTTTTATCGTTTATGGATGTGAGGTTAATAAAAACTGCTTCGGGATGCTCCTTAATGAACGGATTAAGGTCAAATCCGCTTTCACCTGACATTGATTGTTTTGCAATTGCCCCGCATACTGGTCCTGCTAGTCCCATTAGCCCGGCTGCTGATGATACTTTTATAAAATCGCGCCTTTTCATTTAGGTACCTTCTGTTGTCTCTGAAATTATGGTCATTAAGTAATAATGACATCAGTAAAATTAAGCAATTTCAGAACGACTTGTTTCCTGCAGACTGGTTTTATGTCCGGAGGCGCATTTCAGCTTGACAGCGGCTGTCCTTTTGGAAATCTTATTGGCCGGCGGACCATTTCCCGGCTGTGCCGAGTTGCGGTAAACCGGGCATTTATGTATTCCCCCAGATAAATCTGGCCCGACATTTTATCGTCTGACAAAATACCCGAGAAAATAAATGGGATGTTATCAGCTGCCTGTCGATCGGCACTGCTAAGTTTCACCTGATCTCCTTCAATTGTTCCGACCATGTCGCGAGTTGAAAAATCTCCTTTGTGAGAGCCTTGTATCCAGTTACCGTCCTGCTTATCGATAAAGAAAGTATGCTGGCTCCTGCTGCTGAAGAATTCGATATCAACATCCCAGCGACCGGTGATATTGGCTACCGGTGGAGACATTTCCTTTGATTTGGCACGTTTTTGTGAAAGCAAATTAAAGATCCTGTCTGCAACTACCTTATCGTTTCCTGGTTGCATCTGCCCCGATGAGACAGTAATGGATGTGGTTCCGGACTCGTCTCTGTAGCTGCTGTGAACAGCAATTCTCGGCTGTTTCGTTGCCATATCCTCAGCCAGTTCCCGGCCATCAATATTAAATTTTTCAGGATCCCAGGATATTTGCAGTGAAGGACTATGATTGGACAGACCCTTAGGGTCACGCAAACTGGTTTTCACGCCGGTAATGGACGAAACACGCTTTGAAATAGTATCAAGATATGAGTACCATGTATTCATTTTTTCAACATGGTCTCGTTTTACCCAGGATTCAACAGCCGCAAGCATGCCCAGCATTTCTTCTTTCCCGACTTTGTTGTCACGCCCGGTTCCATGATGTGGTGAGCTTGCCTGCCATGCAGACATCAGGATGTCTTTTCTGCCCAGTACCAGCCCTGCACATTGTGGTCCGCATAATGCCTTCCCTCCGCTGTAAGCTACAACTGTGGCTCCACTCTCAAGATGTACGTTGGGTATTGTAAGATCCTCAGCTGCTGCATCTACCAGAACAGGGATGTTCAATGGTCTGGCCATCTTTGCAACTGATTCAACTGAAAAGGATTGTCCCGGCATGGTTTCTTCGCCGGCCAACAAGTAAATCATAGCTGTCCGTGGATTAAGTGCTCTGCCGAGTTCTTCAGGAGTCTCAACCGTTATTATCTTCACGCCGATGTTACGAATTGCATGGTCGTATTGATTCCGTGAACTCCTTGGAATAACAACTTCAGTCTTATCAAAACCCGACAGATCGGGAATGCGTACCAGCTTCTCCGGATTGCCGCCTGTAACACATGCAGCAGTAACATGCTTCATTCCTGCAGCACAACCTGCTGAAACCATTCCCCATTCAGCTTTTGTAAGATCCGCTAAACGCCGGCCAATACCGAATGCCAGCTCATCGTATTGCACGAAGAAACCAGAGGCGTCGTGCATTGCTTTAACTACTTCAGGTCGTTCGACCGATCCACCGATAATAGTATAGGTACCTACGCAATTGATCACCGGCTCAACACCGATAGACTGGTAGATATTTGGTCCCTCCGCAAGCGGACCATTAGCTGCAGATAAGAAAGACTCCATTGGAAGAAAGCTTCCTGCGAATGGTAAGATTGTCAGTTGTTTAATAATCTCTCTGCGTTCCATATTGATTTTTATTAGGTTTAGTTAAATAATGGTTTTTAGACTTGTGCAGATAAAATATAAGTATCGATAATATATTATTCATTTATATATATAAGCATTTTTAATATATAAGTAATTTATATATATATGATTTAAATATATACAACTTATATATATATGTTAGTCTAATATTCATTATGCAATCTAAATGAATCAAACCATCTGCCGTTTGAAGCCTCCTTGACATAGCTATTCGTTTTTGATTTTGTAGTTAGTCAATGTCCGGTCATACCTGCAATTGAAGCAAATAATTTTTATTACCAATAGCCATTTTGTTTTCAAATCTGAATTTTATTAAAATTTAATCTCCAGATTTTTTTAACCAGTCCTGCCAGGAGAATAACAAACATATGACTGATTTTTTTGCCAGGAGAAATGGAATAACATGATTAAAAATACAAAATTCAGTGCAGAACAACTCTCAAAACATCAGGTTGTTTTTGGGAATAATAAAAAGATAATTGCAAACAACACTAAATAGTATTTATTATATTTATTATTCAGACAGATTTTATATTTTTAATTTCCTGTCAAAATAATTCTTACCATGAATTATAAAACACTGCTGGGATTTATCCTTTATCTGCTCACTTTTGGGAGAATTAATAATGCCCGGGATGAAATGAAGAAAAACTTTTCGCCTGTCAGACACCTTTCAACGTGTACTGTTGTACTTGTTATTTTAATCTCCCTTCCTGAGGTGCCGGTTAATATCCGGGAGCCTGCGGTTAATTCTATGCAGGTCAGTTATTCAAATGAAACAGGAATTCCGGTAAAAAGTTTTTCAGCAGTTATTGTAGATGACGACAATATCAAATGGTTTATAACCGAAGCAGGGATTGTAAGTTTTAATGGGGAAGAATGGAAATTGCACAATAAAAACGAGAAAGTTCCAACCCAG
>CAWHSH010000014.1:0-297840 GCA_963831935.1 uncultured Bacteroidales bacterium | reverse complement strand
GGGAGTCGAACCCGCGTCCAAACATGGAGACCATATGTTTTCTACATGCTTAGTCCTGCTTGTTTGTCGGGATCAGCCAGGCGCAGAACAACCTAACTAATCCTTAGTTCCTGTTTGTTTCGCCATCCGACCGGAACAATCTTCAGGCTAGCCCCGGATTGCGTGCGCCTCCTTGTCGGGTTGGATCAGGGCATGACCGCCCGGGAGACGTCTCGTCGCGGCACATGTGCTACGATAAAGCTTAAGTTACTTTGTTCGCTTAAGCAGCGAGAGCGTAATTAACTTCGCCAGTTATTGTTTTGTGACTCTGTTCAAGCGACGCGTCACCATACGCTGCATGCTTGCATACCACCCCTCATGCTGTCAAAACCATGTCAGCCCCGTTATGCACCCCGCAAATTTACGAAATCTAAAAGACATATGATAAATACCTGTCAAAAATCGGACCGGATTATATACATTTGAAGGCAATCTGCTACATTTAATGGAAAAGAAATTAAGGGTAGGAATTCTCCGTGAAACTAAAAATCCTCCCGACAGAAGAGTCCCGCTTACACCTCCGCAAATAATTGCCCTGGAGGAGCTGTATCCATTTGTTGAGTTCTTTGTCCAGCCAAGCGATTTCAGGTGCTTCCCGAATTCCGAGTATGAATATCTTGATATCCCCTTAAAAGAAGACTTGCATGATTGCGACATACTCATGGGCGTTAAAGAGGTTGACCGGAGCACCCTGATTCCGAATAAAACTTACATGTTTTTTGCACATGTGGGCAAAAAACAAGCTTATAATCGTGAAATGCTGAGAGAAATGGCTTTTAAAAATACCCGGCTTATCGATTATGAGTATTTGCATACCGATAAGGGGGAAAGAGTTGTCGCTTTTGGCAAATGGGCCGGCATTGTTGGTGCGTATAACGCACTAAGGGCAAGAGGATTAGAAGCCAAGAGGTTTGAACTGAAACCTGCTCACCAGTGCCGCGATCTTGATGAAATGTGGGCAGAACTCCGGCTGATCGAATTAAAACCAGGACTGAAGATCCTTGTTACAGGAGGTGGAAGGGTTGCAAAAGGAGCTCTGGAAACATTTAGTATCTGTAATATAGTTCAGGTGAAACCCGATGATTTTCTGGTACACGAGTTCGATGTCCCGGTTGTCTGCCAGATAGGTCCTGAAATCTATACAAGACCCAAAAACAGACAAGCATTCAATTTCAGTCATTTTTTAAAATACCCGCAGGAATACGAATCAGCCTTTATTCCTTTTACAGAGGTCACTGACATTCTTGTTGCCGGTCACTACTGGGATCCGAGATCACCTGTCCTGTTCACAAAGGATGACATTAAACGACCAGAATTCAGGATCTCTGTTATTGCGGATATAAGCTGCGATATTAACGGATCAGTCTCATCAACCCTGAGATCTTCCACTATCTCTGATCCGTTTTACGGTTATAATCCGGCTACAGGAACAGAAGAGCCCGCCTTTACCCGGCCGTTAAATATCACAGTAATGGCAATTGACAACCTCCCCGGAGAACTGCCGCGTGATGCATCCTATGATTTTGGTGAGCAGCTGACGCAAAATGTATTACCCGGGCTTTTTACCGGACAGGAAAGCATGATGATCGAAAATGCGACAATTCTAAAAAACGGCAAGCTGACTCCTGCATTTATTTACCTCAATGATTACCTTGGTATTACATGATTGACTTCTTCCAATGACTGCAATTAATGAACTGAAAGATATTTTACAAAACAAAATGGATCAGATTCAGTATCGCCGGGATGCAAAATTTGACCATCTGCGACTAATAAGAACAACATAACAGACAACCGGAATAAAAATATAATTATCTGATACAAAGAAAATAAAACTGATTTTATATTTTTACCGTTTATTTTTTAGATGAAAATTACTTTTCTCGGACCAGCATATCCTTTCAGGGGAGGATTGGCGGCATTTAACGAAAGACTTGCCCGTCAGTTTACTTCTGAATGCAAAGATGTTGATATCCGGACTTTTACTTTACAATATCCTAAAATACTTTTCCCGGGTAAAACGCAATATAAAAGCGGCCCGGCACCTGAGGGAATTAAAATAATACGTGAGCTGAACTCGATTAATCCTTTTAACTGGCTAAGAACCGGGCTCAAACTCAGGAAAGAAAAATGCGATATCCTGTTAATCAGGTACTGGCTCCCGTTTATGGCTCCTTGTCTTGGGGTTGTGGCCAGAATAGTAAAATCGAATAAATATACCATGGTAATTTCCATAGTCGATAATGCTATTCCTCACGAAAAGAGACCAGGTGATGCAGTACTGACAAAGTTTTTCATGAAAAGCATTGACGGGGCAGTCGTTTTATCTGATGTAGTCCGGTTCGACATTGAAAGTTTCAGGAAGGACATTCCTATAACTGTCACTGCGCACCCATTATTCGATAATTACGGTAAAAAGATAAACAGAAAAGAGGCTCTCTCTGCTTTAAACCTTGATCCGGATTTCATCTACTTGCTTTTCTTTGGATTTGTCAGGAATTATAAGGGACTGGATCTTCTTCTAAAGGCTTTTGCTGATAACCGGCTTCGCGATAAAAAACTGAAACTCATTATTGCCGGCGAATTTTACGAAAGTGAAGCGCCTTACAGGAAAATTGTCAGGGAGTCAGGTCTGGAAGATGATGTTATTTTTTTCAATCGATTCATAAATGATGATGAAGTAAAACTCTTTTTCAGCAGTGCCGACCTTGTTGTTCAACCTTATAAATCTGCAACCCAGAGCGGAGTGACCCAGATCGGCTATCAGTTTGATGTGCCGATGCTTGTGACTGATGTTGGCGGATTAAAGGAGATTGTACCGCATGAAAAGTGCGGCTATGTTGTTAAGCCTGATCCGGAGGAAATTGCCGATTCGATAATCGATTATCTTGAAAATAACAGGAAAAGCGCATTTACTGAATGTGTAAAGAAAGAAAAGGAAAAGTTTTCCTGGAACAAAATGACCGATTCTATCACTGAGGTTTTTTACAGATGTTTATTGAAACAGCTTATCAAGGCGCTGTGATTGCCGGTATTATGTTTTTGAAATCCCCTGCCAAAATAGTTTAATCAAGATTTAACTTGTCTTTTATAAGGTATTTATCCCTTTCAGAGGAGCTCCGGTTAATAAGTTCACCCAGGAAGCCTGTAAGAAAGAGGAAGGATCCGATTATCATTACTGTGAGAGCAATGTAAAAATATGGGCTGTCGGTAATCAGCGGCGCCCTCAGATGATTATGTATGAAGCTGAGTTTCCTGATGCCAAGGTAACCTGCTATCACGAATCCGATAAGAAACATCAGCGTTCCAAGCGATCCGAAGAGATGCATCGGGCTTTTCCCGAACCGTGTTATAAATCCGATTGTCAGAAGGTCGAGATATCCTTTTAAAAATCTGTCAAGGCCATATTTTGAATAACCGTATTTCCTTGGACTGTGCTGTACGATTTTTTCCCCTATTTTCCTGAATCCTGCCTTTTTTGCCAGCATCGGGATATATCTGTGCATTTCGCCATAGACCTCAATGTTCTTTGCAACTTCATTGCGGTAAGCTTTCAGACCGCAGTTGAAATCGTGCAGTTTAATGCCTGAAAACAGACGGGCAGTGCCATTATATATCCTGCTGGTAAACCGTTTTATGAACGGATCGTATCTCTTCTTTTTCCATCCCGAGACGAGATCATAACCATCATTTCTGATCATCCTTACAAGGTCCGGGATTTCATAAGGACTGTCCTGCAGATCTGAGTCCATAGTTATGATTACCTCTCCCTTTGCTGCCATGAAACCCGTATGCAGGGCAGCTGCTTTGCCGTAATGCCTTCTGAACCTGATTCCCCTGATAAACCTGTTGTTTCCGGATAGTCCTGTGATTGCATCCCATGAATTGTCAGAACTGCCATCATCAACGAAGATTACTTCAAAATCCAGATGTTCCCTGTTACAAATATCCTCAATACCCTGTGTCAGTTCAGCAATTGACTTCTCTTCATTGTAAACCGGCAGAACAACAGAAAGATCCATAATGAAACAGGTTATTTGACTTCCGGTGCATCGATTAATGGATTCCCTTCTTTTCTGACAAAAATTGCCACAATAAGCGACATAATAGTTCCGAAGAACATCCCGAATAGCAGGCTAAAGAAAGACAAAACCGGAGGTGTCATAATTTTCCTGGTAAACTTCATGCCCAAATCAATCTGTTCCTGCGAGAGACCCTTTTTCAGTCCTGCATCTTCGCTCATTGCAAGCATCTTATTTATGAGACCAGTATCAATAAATTTATAGAGAATATATGTGAATATTGCCATAATAATTGAGTAGTAAAGGCATATAACAACTCCTGCCCCCACAGCCTTTCCGAATGTAATATAACCATAGAGATAATTGTCACGGTATGATCTGACAAGGAAAAACAGGATAAAAATCTGGACAATAAAGAAAACATAACCCAGGGTTTTGTTTGTTGAAAGGTCGAGAAAATAAAGGACCAAAGTATAGACTATCCCTATTAGTCCCAAGTATCAGGCCATTAGTCAGATTTGCTTTCCAGACAGAAACATTATTTTCCATATTTTATTTGATTTTATTAGTTGGTTCAAAATAATGAAATTAAGCAAATATAGTGTAAATCCGTAAAAGTGAGCTTTTACCGAAACAGAATAATTATTTGGCGGCAACAGGGGAATTTTGTATTTTTGCAGCGGGTAAGTCTTATACGACCAGCTCCTGCTGAACTCCCCCAGGATCGGAAGGTAGCAAGGGTAGGCAGTTGTAGCGGTGCGATATAAGTAGCTTACCCTTTTTTTACCCAACATTGTGAAGGTACCTCCCAGAGTTAGGTACATACTCCAGGACTTAACTCATAAATGTCCCCCTAGGCCGCTCCTAGGGGTGAAACATACTTTGTCACTAAGGATGTACTAGGCAATTAAATTCTTAAAGGTTATCGGAATCAATGCTTCTTCGAATTTATCCCGAAAATCCTAATCCAAAGCAGATCAGAAAAGTAGTGGATGTGCTTGAGGCAGGCGGGATAATAATCTATCCCACCGACACGGTCTACGCTATGGGTTGTGATATTAAGGCAAATAAATCAATTGAAAAAATTGCAAAATTCAAGGGATTGAATCCAATGAATCCCGATATGTCCCTTATTTTTCATGATATGAGCCAGCTTTCTGAATATACTGTAATCAGGGATAATTCACTTTTCAAACTCCTGAAAAGAAACCTGCCGGGCCCCTTTACATTTATTGTCCAGGCAAACAACCAGATACCGAAACTATTCAAGAACAAGAAAAAAACTGTCGGGATCAGAATTCCTGATAATAACATTGTCCTCGAACTGGTAAGAAGAGCTTGGACGGCCAATAATTACAACTTCTGTTCACGATCCCGACATCCTGATTGAATACACAACAGATCCTGAACTAATTTATGAAAAGTACCGGGATTTTGTTGAAATTGTTATAGATGGGGGTTGCGGAAAAAACGAAGCCTCAACAATTGTTGACTGCACTTCCGACGAGATAAAGATCATCCGCCAGGGTTTAGGTATACTTGAATTCTAAAGTCAGATCATGAACTTTATAAGGATAATCTTTACCGGTTATAGAAACTTCTGGTAAACAGGATAATAACAGTAAGCAATTCAAGTCGTCCCCAGCAGCATAAGCGCCCCAAGAACCCATTTCCCCATCCATGGCATATCAGCATAAGTGGTAAATGGTCCGAAAGTACCTAATCCGGGACCGATATTTCCAAGCATCGAAGCAGTTGTACTGAAAGACGTGATAATATCATAATCCATTAACGATAATGCAAAAGTTCCGGCACAAATAAAAATAAAGTAAAATGTAATGAATATCAGCAGGTTATATACAATACTCTGAGGCACTTTCCTCTTGTCAATCCGTACAGGCAGATAGGCATATGGGGTGAACCAGTTTTCTTGATTCATTCCGGCTGTTCTTGGCGATTATAAGCAACCTGATGATCTTTATTCCTCCGCTTGGAGAACCTGCCATACCTCCTGTAAACATAAGTATGAAAATTATTGTAATAAGCAGGCTTCCCCAGGCATTAAAATTCTCAGTATAAAATCCTGTAGTTGTTAAGAATTGAAAACACATGGAAAAATCCGTCTCCGAATGCCTTCGAAAGCGGAATCTCCTGACTGTGAAATAAGCAATCCAGTTACAAGAAGCGAAAAACCAGTCCAGTAGCCAGATAAAAAATAAACTCGTTATACCGGATAATCTTCCTGAATTTAGCCTTTAGCGGCAAAATAAAACACTACAAGATTTGTACCTGCAAAAAACATGAAAATTGTAATAATTGCTCTCAGATAGGGAGATGAGAATGCAGCAATACCATTGTTCCTGGTCGAAAATCCTCCTGTTGAAAGTGTTGATAATGAATGGCATACTGCATCAAAAAATGGCATTTTACCGACTGTGAGGAGAAATATCTCAATAAGCGTAAGGACAACATAAATTAGAATCAAGTCTTTTTGATGTCTCCACTACTTTAGGATGGATCTTGTCGGTCATCTGACCGGAAAATTCGGTTGTGGAAAGCTGAATATTCAGGCTTTTCATTACCGGAAGAACATAAAATGACAGCGTTATAATTGCCAGTCCTCCGAGCCACTGGGTAAGGCTTCTCCAGAAACAGAATTCCATGGGGAAGCGATTCCACATCTGTAAAAATGCTTGCACCGGTCGTGGTAAATCCGGAAATCGATTCGAAAAATGCATCAGTGAAACTTTCGGCACAACCACTTAATAAATAGGGTAGGGAACCAAAAGCACTGAAAATGATCCAGATCCCGGTATTTATTATATATCCTTCTCTCGATCCATAAACTTTTTCTTCATTCCGGAGGGGTGTAAAAACCAGCATTCCAGTAACTATAGTAATAAGAGCTGAATACAGAAATGAATTAGCAGTATGCTCTTTATAAATAAAAGAAACTGCAGCTGAAACCAGCATAAACAGTCCTTCAATAATCAGGACCTGACTGAAAGCCCTGGCAATAATCCTGAAATTGATCATATCTGATCAGGTGAAGTATTTTGACAGCTTTTCGTAAGCGGTAGGCAAATGTGAAAACAACAACCTTATCATTTGCGCTAATCATTGTATCACCTGTTGCGATATATGGTACACCATCCCTGGTCCCTCCGCCTACAATTGCATCTTTTGGAAAATCGAGGCTTCTCAGTGTGCCTCTCGTTATTTTTGAGTTTGCCGGAACATTGAATTCAATGACCTCAGCTTCAGTCCCTGCCATATACTTTACCTGAGTGACATTTGGATTTGTTGTATGACGGAATATTCTGCTGGCAGCTGAAATCTTTTTGTTTATGATAGTGTCTATCCCCGTATTTTCAGCAAGATTAATGTATTCCATATTTTCTACCTCGGCAATGGTCCTTTTAACGCCAAGCTTTTTGGCAAGAAGGCACGAAAGAATATTGGTTTCAGAATTTCCGGTTACGGCAACAAAAGCATCCATCTTAGCTATTCCTTCCTGTTCAAGAAGATCAACATTGCGGCAATCACCGTTTATGATCAGGGTGTCTTCAAGTATCTCAGAAAGTTCTTCGCACCTTTCAGGATTTGAATCAATCAGTTTTACCTCACAGTTTTTCTGCATGTAAAGAGCAACATGCTTTCCTATTCTGCTTCCTCCGAGAATCATTATGCTTTTTGCTTCAAAATTCTTTTTCCCCGATGTAGCCATCATTTCGTCAATCCCTTCATTTGTAGATATAACGAATACCAGGTCACCAAGCCGGAAACGTTCGTCGCCCCTCGGAATGATAGTTTTATCATTTCGTTTTATAGCCACAGCCCTGTATTTATCAGTGCTGCTGCTCATGGCTATTTCTATCAAGGCTTTTATTAATAATCGGGGCATTTTCATCAAGTTTCTGAACAAACATGGCAAGCTTGCCCCCGCAGAATTCCATGAATTCGGTTGTTCCGGTTTCATGAAGCAGGCTAAGCACTTCACGGGCAGCTATAAGTTCGGGGTATATGAGGGAATCAATACCAAGCGATTTGAAAAACTCAAGAGTCGAATGTTCCAGATAATCGATGTTGTCGATGCGTGCAATGGTTTTTATAGCTCCCAGTCTTTTTGCAAGAATCGAAGCTGTGATATTAGTATCCTCTCCATGAGTTACAGCAATGAACAGATCTGTTTTTTTCTGAAGAACTTCCTGGAGAATACTTATAGAAGTTGCTGAACCGACAATGGTCAGAACATCAAACGAGGTATCGATCGGCTTAAGCCGGTTTTCCTCAGTGTCAATAAGAATAATGTCATGATTTTCGCTCGAAAGCATCTTTGCCAGATGCGTTCCGACCTCACCGGCCCCGGCAATAACAATTCTCATAGAAACCTCATAAAAACCTGACAAAGTAATGCATAAATTGTTAAATAATAAAATCCAAATCATAACCTCATCCTGAATGCTCCTGATTTCTTTATGTAGTGAAGGGTATCAATATTTTGATATTGCATCCTCCATTTAAAGTAATAATCTGAAGGAACACGTGGAGTCAGTATTAATGAGCTGGCCGGCTGGTTAAAGTAAATCATTACCAGAGCCATTGCTATTGAAACCTGTCAGGATAATATGCTCAGGCTTTGTTGCCTCCAAAAGGTTGTTGTTCATAAAATTGCTTACAAGTATTTTGTTGTCACCTGTCCTTATCAGGCTAAATTTCTCATTAAGTGTATGTTGCATTATACGAAGACCTGCTGATGCACTATGTCTTAATACTTCCTGAGGCAGCAATTCTGAATCAGTGTAAGCATCCAGGATTTTTCCAGTTCTTATACCTATAACATCTGTTCCGATAGTGTTATAAACAATCAGTTCACATGTAGTTCTCCCGGAAATATCCCTGACGGAATCGGTCAGGCAGAAAATAAGCAGAGAATAAAGCGGGTAACGAACAGGAAACGATCGCCTGTTAAAAAGAAACCAAAGGGAAAAGAATATTGTAAAGAAAAGAAGGATCGATTCCAGGGAACCCATACCCAGATTTTCAATGGTGGAGAAAGGGAGGGAGGCAGCTTTTTCTGTCAGGATTTCCGTTACCCCTGTAAGCCAATTCAGAAGCAACGCCAGTGGATGAGAAATAAATTCAAGAGGATAGGTAAGAGGAATTAAACAACCTATAATTATTAAAAATGACGATAGCGGAACAATTATAAGATTAGTTAAAATAAACCAGGTAGGGAACCTGTTAAAAGCTGAAATTGTTAAAGGAAGGGTGCCGGACTGAGCTAAAAGGGTCACAGCTACCGACTGCCATATTTTGTCGGCCAGCCAGCTCTTAAATCCGGAAATCAGGTAAAGATCCCTGTAAAAACAGATAATAAATATAACAGCCGAATAGGACAAAAGGAATCCGGCATCAAAAATTACTGAAGGCTGAATTATTATAAGTATGAAAGCAGATGCCAGAACTGAATTAATGCTGTTTACATTCCTCTTTATTAACGTTCCGGTCTGGATAAATGAAAACATCAGGGTTGCCCTTAAAACTGAGGCTGTTAATCCGGTTACAAATGCAAAAGTCCAGAGGATCAGAACAGTCAGTATAACCCTCAGCAAATTGAATCTTCGCTTAAGGAAAAACAGGAGATTAAGAACAAACATGCTGATGATTACGGCATGCAATCCGGAGACAGCCATTATATGCATTACTCCGGCCCTGATAAAGTTTTGTTTCTGTTCCTGGTCAAGCATATTTTTCTGTCCTAATGTTATTGCTGCAACCAGTGCCAGTCTTTCCCCGGTGATTCCGCGTTTTTCATACATGTCAATGATCTTCTCCCTGATGATTAATGCCCTGTCCTTCAGTTTTCTGTGATAAGGAGCCACATGTCCTTCAATATTATCCTTGCTTATAAAACCAGAGTATTTAATTCCTCGGTTCTCCAGATAGAATCTGTAATCAAACTCTTCGGGATTGCCCCTGTTTGTGACGGGAGTTGCATTGCATCTTATTTTAAGAAAATCCCCGGGCAGAAGAGTCGCATATACATAGGATCTTTGCGTGAATTCAGAAGGAGGGATCCTTTTAACGGAATATACCCCTTTTCAGTAATCTTTATTTTCAAAGCGACTGTCAGTCTGAAGCTGTTTTCCTTTTCCTCAGGAAATTCGGAAAGGGTGCAAATATAGGTTCCTGTTTCAGGATCAAGATTTGACAAACTTATTTTCTCGATAGAATAGAGCAATAATCCGGCGACAAAAAGAGAATAAGTCAGAAAGTAACCATAGACCAGGTTAACCTGGCTTTTGTTAAAATAAAGGCTTAGTAGAGAATCCTGAAATCAGAATTAATGAGGAAATGACCAGGAAATATATCCCTGGTTTAACATAAAGGCCTGAAATAATTCCAATACAAACAGGCAGGCCAATTCTCAGAAAAGGTACTTCTTTGTTCAGCACAGTCTGCAGCTATGAGACTATATAAAGATAGGAAAAAGTTTGAAGTACTTAAAGTTTGGAGTACTTAAAGTTAGGAAAAGTTTGGAGTGAGCTAAAGTTTGGAGTACTTTAAGGCACTCCAGGCACTCTTAGGCACTTTTAATCTTCTGTCCCGGCAGGATGGTTTTATAGTCAACCTCAAATTTCCCCTTGCTGATAGCGTTCAGCTTCCCCTTTAGCAGTCTTTTTCTGAGCGGGTTTACCTTATCTGTAAAAAGGATACCGTCGAGATGATCGTATTCATGCTGTATTATCCTGGCTTTGAAGCCATTAAATGCATCATCGTGGAACTGCCAGTTCTCATCGTAATAGGTAAGACGTATGTGCGATTCACGGTTGACTTCCTCCCTCAGGTTTGGAATACTGAGGCATCCTTCGGTCATTAATTCAAAATCACCAAATTTCTCAATGAGATGAGCGTTTATAAACACTTTTTTGAAATCAGCCAGTTCCGGTTCATCTTCACCCACAGGTTTCCCATCTATTACAAAAATCCGTATGGATTTTCCTACCTGGGGTGCTGCAAGTCCCAGACCTTCTGACCTGTATAGCGTTTCGAAAAGATCGTTTATTAACTGATCCAGATCGGGATAATCCTTATCTATATCCTCTGCGACTTTTCTCAGAATAGGATGTCCGTATATAACAATAGGATAAACCATAATTTCTATAACATTCGTCTGTTCAGCTCCCTGCTCCCTGCTCTCCGCTCCCCGCTCCTTGCTCCTGCAGCCTTCAGCTTTCAGCCATCAGCCATCAGCAGTCAGCTTTCAGTTTTTTTTTTTGTTCTTTTATCAAGAAATGACTGCAGGATTATTGAAGCGCTTATCTTATCAACTAGCGACTTATCCTGCCGTCCTTTTTTCCTGACTCCTCCATCGATCATAGTTCTTAAGGCCATCCCGGATGTAAATCTTTCATCGATAAGATGTATACGTTTTCCCGGGATACAACCTTTTCAATTTTTTTAATGAAGGGGTTGATGTATTTAACAGTTTCGCTCGGCTGGTTGTTCATTTGAACAGGGTATCCAATGACAAATGCATCAACCGGTTCAGATTTAATATACTCTTTCAGGAAGCTGTCAAATTCATTGTTACTTACTGTTTTCAGGGGCGAGGCAAAGATCTGAAGAGGATCGGTAATTGCCAGTCCGATTCTTTTTCTTCCATAATCTATGCCCAGTATCCTTCCCATAAGTTTATAATGGGTGCAAAAGTACAAAATATAAATAAAGGTGCAAGACTCTGGACTCTTGGCTCTCGACACTGGGCTATGGGTTAAGATTCCCACTTCGAAAGGAGCCGTTAAGCCAGTGCCAGAGGCAAAAAAAATTGCATTTTGAAATCAAATACCCGGTTTTCCTTTTTATTTTAATCAAAACATTCCAGATAAGTTCAAGAATGAAATCTTCTGCCTCCTTTTACTAAAATTTAGTAAAAAAGTTTAGATTGAATTTGCCGAAAAACCTAAAATATTTGCTTTCAGGATAATTGAAAATATCCTGGATTTTGAAACAGGGAATCTTCAAAAGATAGTGGTTTGGTCAATTTGCCTGGTGAAAGATTTGATTTGCTATTACTATAATTATCGTTGTTAATAATAATCTTAAATACAGATAGATATAATATCAGGATAATACTCTTGAAGAAGAGATTCATTTTATTTATATTTTGTTAATAAAATTATTCGTGTAAGAAAATCAGCATTTCGTCAAAATATATAGTGTTTAATCAAAACAGGCAAAATAAGGAACAATTTAGTTTTTTGATACACTTTTCTTTAGTACATTTATATAGTTATTCGGTAGAATCATTAACCTTTACTTGATAAGAACATATCACACTCTGAATCAATAGTTAGTATTTAGTGGTATTTGTGTATTGGATTTTTCAGACACCGTTACTTTACGCGGTCTTATTGCATTTTAGCTAAACGAAATAATAAGAAATCGAAATATTAACTAAACCCAATGTTTATGAAGCAATTCTACTCCTTATGTACGATTAAAACAAACAGCTTGCTTCTTAAGAAGTTATTGTTTTTGTGCTTAATCATGTTTGCGCTTGGACCGTTATTAAGTTTGGTTCAGGGGCAAACAGTTACGACTGATAAGAAAGATTACCGACCAGGTCAAACGGTTATAATTACCGGATCTGGGTGGCTATCGGGTGAAACAGTAAAATTATATATTGAAAAGGAACCACCCGTTACATCTCCTATCACTCTTTATGCTGTCGCTGATGTGGTGGGAAATATAAGAAACACGGAGTACATTACTCAAGCAGTTGATGTAGGTGTTAAATTTACTCTTACGGCTACAGGTCTTACTTCCGGATCGACTGCTACAGCAATATTCACTGACAACACTGCTGCCAATCTTGATCAAGTAAGGAATGGAGCAGCTGACGATCCTACTAATCCAGGAGATTGGGTGAATGGAGACGCCGGGCAAGAAAATTCACATTTTGCAGAAGGTATGTCTATACCTTACAGGGTTATTATGACAGATATGTGTCCTGGCACTCAGGTTACTTTGACTATTGAGTACGACATAAACAGAGTGACAAGTATGCTATTGATTTTGTTACTAATTATGACCGTTTAGAGCCGCATCAAACAACTTTTAGCCATTCTGCAGAGGAGATTGATCCTACTATTGGAGTTACTGGTTATTCAGAACCCCCGGAAGATATTGAGCCAATTCCAGCGCCTAATTATATTACCGGGCCAGCTTTGACGACTTTTAATCTGATAAGTGCAGCTGGAGGTGCTAATATGTCTATATGGGGAGGAAATCTCGTAGCAAATGGGATATCTTATGGTGATAATTCAAGCAACGCAGATGGATCTGTTATCAGCCAGGAATTAAAGATTACTTTTGTATGTGAAAGTCAGACTATTATTCTCGCATGGGGAGGACATATAGCTTCTAGAATAGATTGGGGTTATGGTAGTGATGGGAAACCCCTATCAGCTGGAGGAATTTCTGGTGCCCCTTATCATACACGTCTGATAGGTTGGACTACTCCCACTCCTCAAACATGTACTCTATCTAACCTTGGAAATCAGGATAGATCTTTGAAGGCACAAGCTGTAGTTCCACCACCAACTTGTACACCTGAAGGCCCTGTTGTTGCTTGTGTTGGGGCAACCAATACCTATTCAGTTTCAACAGACGCTGATAATCCTGTTTATTCTTGGATTATAGACCCTCTAGACAATAGTGCCAATGCTTCAATAATTTCGGGTCAGGGGACCAATCAAGTTACAGTAGCTGCATTAAATGATGGACATTATTTGTTAAAAGTTACTGTTACTACTCCTTTTGGTTCCACAACCTGTCAGGTAGGTGTTACAGTAAATCCTGATCTGGTAGTTACTTGTCCTGATCCAGTTAGCCTACCGGCATGCAAAAGTCTTGAAGAAATTCAGACTGCATATAATGCATGGGTAGCCGGGTTTAAAGTAAGTGGTGGCTGTTCACCAGTCTACGACCTATCAGGTATTCCAGATTTGCCTACTGATGTTTTATGTAATGGTGCCGATCTGACCTTCACGCTAAATGCAAGTAACGGGACGGGCTGTTGTATTGATGACGCATCATGCACTTCAACATTTACTGTAGCAGCAGCAGCAGATCTGACAGTAACGTGTGCTCCCGATCCTAAATTGGTTGCATGCACGAGTGCTGCAGATATAAAGACTGCTTACGATGCATGGGTAAAAGGGTTCTCAACGTCAGGAGGATGCAATGCTTCGGATAATATTGGAACGATACCGGCACTTCCGGCAAATGCACACTGTGTTGGGGCAAGTCTGACCTTCAAGTATGTAGTGACTGATGACTGCGGATCAAAGGACTGCAGCTCGACCTTTACGGTAGCTGCAGCAGCACCCATTACTCTGGGTACTTGTCCGACAGATCCTAATCTCCCGGCCTGCACGAGCCAGGCAGCCATCGAAACGGCCTACAATGCATGGAAGGCAGGGTTCACCTTCTCAGGAGGGTGCAATGCTTCGGATAATATTGGAACGATACCGGCACTTCCGGCAAATGCACACTGTGTTGGGGCAAGTCTGACCTTCAAGTATGTAGTGACTGATGACTGCGGATCAAAGGACTGCAGCTCGACCTTTACGGTAGCTGCAGCAGCACCCATTACTCTGGGTACTTGTCCGACAGATCCTAATCTCCCGGCCTGCACGAGCCAGGCAGCCATCGAAACGGCCTACAATGCATGGAAGGCAGGGTTCACCTTCTCAGGAGGGTGCAATGCTTCGGATAATATTGGAACGATACCGGCACTTCCGGCAAATGCACACTGTGTTGGGGCAAGTCTGACCTTCAAGTATGTAGTGACTGATGACTGCGGATCAAAGGACTGCAGCTCGACCTTTACGGTAGCTGCAGCAGCACCCATTACTCTGGGTACTTGTCCGACAGATCCTAATCTCCCGGCCTGCACGAGCCAGGCAGCCATCGAAACGGCCTACAATGCATGGAAGGCAGGGTTCACCTTCTCAGGAGGGTGCAATGCTTCGGATAATATTGGAACGATACCGGCACTTCCGGCAAATGCACACTGTGTTGGGGCAAGTCTGACCTTCAAGTATGTAGTGACTGATGACTGCGGATCAAAGGACTGCAGCTCGACCTTTACGGTAGCTGCAGCAGCACCCATTACTCTGGGTACTTGTCCGACAGATCCTAATCTCCCGGCCTGCACGAGCCAGGCAGCCATCGAAACGGCCTACAATGCATGGAAGGCAGGGTTCACCTTCTCAGGAGGGTGCAATGCTTCGGATAATATTGGAACGATACCGGCACTTCCTACGGATGCACACTGCAATGGAGCTAGCCTGACATTCAAATATATTGTAACGGATGATTGTGGTTCAAAAGACTGCACATCCACATTCGATGTAGCAAAAGCACCACCAATAGTTCTTACAGCACCTGCCAATAAAACGGTCAGAGCTTGCGATTACACCAGAGAACAAATGCAAACTCTCTACGAAACTTGGCTTGAGGGTGTTAAATTCAGCGGTGGCTGTAATCCAGGAGTAACTAATAATGCTCCGGCTTTTGAGGAATTTGAAGATCAATTTGGAGCCAGTGTAACGGTTACTTGGACAGCTAAAGATCTGTGTTCGACAAAAACAGCAAGTGCAACATTTACTATTGCACCATGCGGTTGTGAAACTGCATACGGGAAGTTACAATTGGTAACAGGTAATGGAACTGGAACTAGTCGTTGCTTTATTGAGGATAAATTCAAAGACTGGGGATGGACGACCCTATTAACAGGAAGTGGTCCCTGGAGTTTTGACCTTTGGTCAGGTGCGGCACAGTGCCTGCCGGCAAAAGGGACTCTGGTCGGACATGTTGACGTAACTAAAACCGGTACTGAGGTAATTGTACACTACTACCTTAATGATGGATTTGGTATGAGTGAAGCTCATGTTTATGTGGGTTCTAACAAATATCCTATAGTAAAGGGTAAACCTACAGTGGCTCCGGGTCAATACACCAAGAATTCAGGAGCACTTCCTCATGTTTCAGAATATGAGGTCAGATTACCTCTTTCTTCACCACTGAATATAATTATTCATGGAATAGTTTGTAAGGGATATTTAAGTACAGTTGGCGCTGGAATGAGCAAAGAAGTACCTGTTACTCTCGCAACAGAACCAGTTTCAACCCAGAGTTCAAGATTGAGTTCGAGATCATACCAGCTGAATGTCTATCCGAATCCATTCGCAACAAACACAACTTTTGAACTCAGAATGAATGAGGATTCAAATATCAGACTTGAGATATTCAGCAATTCTGGTATGCCCCTCGAAGTTCTGCTCAATGAGAACCTGAAAGCAGGCGATGTGAGAACCATTGCATTCGACGCCACACAGTATCCTCATACATCATTCATGTACAGGATAATAGCCGGCAACAAAATGCAAAGCGGTACTTTGTTGAAAACTAAATAACCTTAATTGGTCGATTATCGAAAGGGGCTGTCGGCAACGATGGCCCTTTTTCTTTGGGCTCTGGGCACTGGACGCTAGGGGTCTTAGCTCGCTTTGCTCGCAGTCTTGCTCCCTGCGGTCGCTGTCTTAACGTCCGCTGATCGCCGGACTGTCTTGCTCACTAAGTTCGTTGTCTTAAAGTCCGCCTGTCAGCGGACTGTCTTGCCCGTCTTACGGTGGGCTTGTCTTTTATGTCATGAAGTCTTTCGCATAGGAAATTTTTGTAACTTTATTGGTGGAATAAAAAAGTCTTAATAACTTAAATCGTGCAATAATGGGAACAATCAAAAGATTTGAGGATTTAGAAATATGGGGATTAGCAAGAGAACTTCTTAATCTATTATACGAGGATTTCAGGAATTGTAAAGATTTTATTTTTAAAAACCAGATCATTGGTGCAGGGCAGTCTGTTATGAATAATATTGCCGAAGACTTTTCAAGAGACAGTGATAAAGAATTCAAACAATTCCTGAATATATCAAAAGGCTCAGACGGAGAAGTAAAAGCATGTATTATGTAGCAGAGGAACAGAAGTATGTGATAAAAGAAATTGCATTTAACAGAAGATCAAGAGCCGATGTATTAATGGTTATGATTACCAACTTTATGTTCTATCTTAAAAAGTAACTTACTCAGACTATAGGACAGCGAAGCGTAAAGACCTTAAAGACAACCCACCCTTTTCCCACCACAAGTCACCCCTGCAGTCTGGCTCCTTCGCTAAATTTGCCCACCGGGCAAATTCTTAACGCTTGGCCCCCTCCCGGATGGCTTCTATGTGATCAGATATTTTATTATTCAGCCTTGACTTCAACCTTAACTTCAGGCTTTGAAAAATCCATCGCCGCCAGACGCTGATACGACTTGTACCTCCATTTGGCATTCTCTTCGGCAGCCTTGAATAGAATCTCTGCTTCAGAGGGGAATGATTTGACAAGTGATGTATACCGTACTTCTGAATTGAGAAATTCCTGGAATTTGCTCCAGTCAGGCTCCTTCGAATCGAGAATAAATGGATTCTTGCCTTCCTTTTCAAGAAGGGGATTATACCTGTACAGATGCCAGTATCCCGACTTAACTGCAAACTCTTCCTGTGCCTGGGTTTTTCCCATTCCATCCCTTAATCCATGATTGATACAAGGTGAATAAGCAATTATAAGTGAGGGCCCGGGATATGCTTCAGCTTCCCTGATTGTTTTCAGGTACTGTGCATTGCTTGCCCCCATGGCAACCTGGGCTACATAAACGTAGCCATAGCTCATTGCCATCTGGCCAAGGTCTTTTTTGCGTATTTTCTTCCCTGATGCTGCAAATTTAGCCACAGCTCCTGCAGGTGTCGATTTTGAAGCCTGACCTCCCGTGTTCGAATATACTTCCGTATCAAGTACAAGGATATTTACGTCTTCAGCAGTAGCGATCACATGATCAAGTCCTCCGTAACCGATGTCATAAGCCCATCCGTCGCCTCCGAAGATCCAGTGTGACTTCTTGACAAGATATTTCTTCAGTTCCAGAATCTCCTTCGCAACAGGTGCTTTCTCCTTTTCACATGCTGCAATAACCTTTGCAGAAGCTGCCCTTGAAGGTTCAGCTAAATCCTTATCCCTGAGCCATTCTTCAAATGCAGTTTTTGTCTCGGGATTAATACTTTCATTAAGAGACTCTGTCATAAGCCGTGCCAGGCGGTCCCTCAGCTTGTTTGCACCGATCGACAGCCCCAGCCCGAATTCAGCGTTATCTTCAAAAAGCGAGTTTGCCCATGCCGGTCCATGACCGTTTTTATTATGCGTATAAGGTGTTGAAGGCGCAGATCCTCCGTATATCGACGAACAGCCGGTTGCATTCGAAACAATCATCCGGTCGCCGTAAAGCTGTGTAATTGCCTTGATATAAGGTGTTTCACCGCATCCAGCACATGCTCCGGAAAACTCAAACAAAGGCTGTGAGAACTGACTGTTTTTTACGTTTACAAATTTGTCAACAATTGCATCTTTGTAACCAACCGTTTCATTCATGTAGGTCCAGCGTGCTGCTTCATCCATCTGGGTTCCCAGAGGCTTCATAATCAGGGCCTTGTTCTTTGATGGACAAACATCGGCACAGTTGCTGCAACCGGTACAGTCCAGACGCTTACCTGGATCCTGAATCTGTAAGCTTTTAAGTACTCCGGGTATCCCTTGTATAGTCTGAGTTCCGGCAGGTGCATTTGCTGGCCTCTTCCTCTGTCAGGAGGAATGGACGGATCACAGCGTGAGGACAAACATACGAACACTGGTTGCACTGGATACATTCTTTGGGCTGCCATTCAGGTACATTGACCGCAATACCGCGTTTCTCGTAAGCTGTTGTTCCCGAAGGGAATGTACCATCTTCCCTTCCTTTGAAAGCGCTCACGGGAAGATCATCACCCTTCATATGGTTTATTGGTTCCATGACTTCCTTTATGAACTCGGGAATATTCCTTGTATCCTTTTCTTTTTTAACCTCAATCTTTGCCCATTCCGCAGGTATTTCAACCTTCGTGACCTGGCTTCCTTTATCGACAGCAGCGTAGTTCATATTAACCACATCCTCACCTTTCCTTCCGTAAGTCTTGTAGATAGCATGTTTCATTTCGGTTTCAGCCTTTTCGTAAGGAATCACGTTTGCCAGCTTAAAGAAAGCCGCCTGCATTATAGTATTGGTGCGTGTTCCGAGACCTATTTCCTCAGCAATAATGGTTGCATTGATAATATAGAAATTGATATGATTCTCTGCCATATATTTCTTCATATGGTCAGGAAGGCGTTTTTTGGTTTCCTCTGCATCCCAGATTGAGTTCAGAAGAAATGTCCCGTTCTTTTTTAGTCCTTTAAGCATATCATACTTATCGAGATATGACGGGACATGACAAGCAACAAAATCGGGAGTGTTTACCAGGTACGGCGAACGGATCGGTTTGTCGCCGAAGCGAAGGTGTGAAGTTGTAATGCCACCCGATTTTTTTGAGTCATAGGCAAAATATGCCTGGCAATACTTATCAGTAGTATCACCAATGATCTTTATGGAGTTCTTGTTTGCACCAACTGTTCCGTCTGATCCCAGACCGTAAAATTTAGCGGAATGAGTGCCCGGGAGGGCAACATTTATCTCTGGAAGGACAGGAAGTGAAGTGAAAGTAACATCATCAACAATACTAACCGTAAAATGATTCTTTGGTTCTTTAAGCTTCATATTCTCAAACACCGACAGAATATGACTTGGCGTGGTATCTTTTGAGCTCAGGCCGTAGCGGCCTCCAATAATTAAAGGCCTCTCCTGTTTGTCGTAAAACATTTCCTTTACATCGAGGAACAAAGGCTCCCCTGGAGATCCTGGTTCCTTGGTTCTGTCTAGCACTGTGATCTTCCTGACTGATTTGGGGAAAACATTGAAAAAGTATTCTGAAGAGAAAGGACGATATAGATGACATGTTACGAGACCGACCTTTTCACCTTTTGCTGCAAGGTAATCAATCACTTCCTTCGTTGTTTCGGTAACCGATCCCATCGCAATAATAATATTTTCTGCATCCGGGGCTCCGTAATATGTAAATGGTTTATACTCCCTGCCGGTCAGCTTTGATATTTCAGCCATGTATGAATTTACGATATCCGGTAGCGGCTCATAAAATGGATTTATTGCTTCCTTGGCCTGGAAAAAGATATCCGGATTTTGTGCTGTACCCCTGGTTACAGGATGTTCAGGACTCATGGCGCTTTCGCGGAATTTGCTCAATGCTTTCCGGTCGAGAAGCTTCTTCAGATCTTCCATTTCCAGTGCTTCAATTTTCTGAACTTCAGCCGATGACCGGAATCCATCGAAGAAATGAAGGAACGGAATTCTTGATTTGATGGCTGAAAGATGAGCGACACCTGCAAGATCCATTATTTCCTGGACACTGCCGCTTGCCAGCATGGCAAAACCGGTTTGCCTGGTTGCATAAACATCACTGTGGTCTCCGAAGATTGAAAGGGCATGAGCTGCAACTGTTCTGGCGCTTACATGAAAAACACCCAGGAAGAAGCTCAGCGGCAATCTTGTACATATTGGGGATCATCAGGAGCAGTCCCTGGGATGCCGTAAAAGTAGAGGTAAGCGAACCTGTCTGCAACGCTCCGTGCACAGCACCTGCAGCGCCTGCTTCCGACTGCATTTCAACGACTTTGACCTGTTTCACCGAAAATATTTTTCAAACCGTTTGCAGCCCATTCATCAATATATTCGGCCATAGTTGAAGAGGGTGTGATAGGATATATGCAAGCGACCTCGCTGAACATATATGCAACATGCGACGCGGCCTGATTGCCATCGCATGTTATAAATTTTTTTGTTCCCATTTTGAATAGTGTGTATATGTGTTAGTTGACTAATGAATAGTTTTTCGAAAGAAAATGCAAAATTACAAAAAATATTTATCTGCTAACCGCCATTCATTGAGACCAGGAACTCTTCATTCGATTTGGACTGCATCAGCCTGTCGCGGAGAAATTCCATAGCTTCAACAGAGTTCATGTCGGTCAGATAATTACGCAGAACCCAGATTTTCTGCAGTATATTCTTGTTAAGGAGGAGATCCTCACGCCTCGTGCTTGAGGCTGGTATGTCGATTGACGGGAAAATTCTTCTGTTCGAAAGCTTGCGGTCAAGCTGAAGCTCCATGTTGCCTGTTCCCTTGAATTCCTCAAAGATCACATCATCCATCTTTGATCCTGTTTCAGTCAGGGCAGTGGCAATAATGGTAAGTGAACCTCCGTTTTCGATGTTCCTTGCGGCTCCGAAAAACCGTTTTGGCTTATGAAGGGCGTTCGAGTCAACACCGCCGGATAAGACCTTGCCCGAAGCCGGCGCTGTAGTGTTGAAAGCCCTTGCCAGACGTGTGATTGAATCAAGAAGTATCACCACATCGTGTCCGCACTCTACAAGACGTTTGGCTTTTTCGAGAACGATATTTGCAATCCTGCAGTGCCTTTCAGCCGGCTCGTCAAATGTCGAAGCTATAACCTCAGCTTTTACATTTCTTGCCATATCAGTTACCTCTTCAGGTCTTTCATCAATCAGAAGTATCATCAGATAAACGTCAGGGTGATATTTCGCAATTGCATTAGCCACCTCCTGAAGGAGAATGGTTTTACCTGTCTTTGGCTGGGCGACGATAAGACCACGCTGACCCTTGCCGATGGGAGCAAACATATCAATTACCCTGACCGACAGTGAACCCTCGCCGGGTGAGCATAACGTGAATTTTTCGTTCGGGAACAGGGGTGTAAGAAAATCAAAAGGAACCCTGTCCCTTATGAAATCGGGACTTCTTCCATTTATCTCATCTACCTTTATCAGCGGAAAATACTTCTCGCCTTCCTTCGGAGGACGGATCGATCCTTTGATTGTATCACCGGTCTTCAGCCCGAACAGTTTAATCTGCGATTGTGATACGTAAATGTCATCAGGAGAATTAAGATAGTTATAATCAGGTGACCTGAGAAAACCATAACCGTCGGGCATGATCTCCAGAACTCCGGTATTATATATTATTCCTTCAAATTCGTAAGGTCTTTCCTTTTTTTCTTCCTTAACCGGCTGGATATCAGGCATTATTTCTTTAACTGCCTGTTCTGTAATGATTTCTTCAGGGATAATGTCGGTAACAGGTTTTGGTTCCTCATACAATGGTTCATCATCATTCAGAGGAAGAGTATTTTCGATTACCAGTTCAGGTTTTTTCTCTTCTTTTTTATGAAAGTCACTCCCTGCCGGTCTTTGTTCCCTCTCTTTCCTTTCCTGATTTCTTTTTTCAGGGGTCCATCTTGGTGCTCTGATTTCTTCTTTGGCCACTTCAGGGCTCTTAATAAGTTCAGGTTTCTCTTCCTGTTTATCAGGTCTGACTGCTGGTTCCCTGCGTTCGGAAACAGGGGAATCCTGTTTTCTGAGGTCATCAGGTGAAACTGATATTACTGATTCAACCGGGCGGTTGAGAACGGGTTTAACAGTCCTGGGACGTTTGCCTCTTCTCTGACCTTGATCCCTGTCCTGGATCCTGGGCTCATCCATAAGTTTAATATTTTTGTTTTCTGTAACAGTATTTTTCCTCTTTTCGGTAGCTTCAATAGCTTGCTGATCAAGGATTTTATAGATCAGATCCTGCTTTTTTAAGGATTCTGTTCTTTTAATTTTAAGTTCTCTGGCTATTTCCCTCAGTTCGGGAAGCAGTTTATTGCTTAACTCAAGAATGTCGTACATAATAATGATAAATGAAAATAAAGATATTTTTAATGATTTTTTCCGGAAAATCCGACTAAGGAATGATACTGAGCCGGCAGGAATATGCAATAGCTGTAATGCATATTTTAAAACCGGACAAAATTAAATAAAATAAATAATAAATTATGTTAATAATGAAAAAAAGCTAAGGGGTATTGTTGCAATAATACAAAATTATGACATCCAACAGCAGCAAATTTCAACTGCAATTTAGATTAAAACTACGACCTGACAAAAATATTTTAATAATAATATGCAATTTTAGAGTTTTTTTTTATTAAAATTGTGCGCGAAGCCTTGAATTTGTGAATCTAACCTATCCGACCTGTAAATGCGTCAGCTAAAGATAACGAAACAGGTCACTAATCGTGACACCCCGTCACTTGACAAGTATCTTCAGGAGATCGGGCGTGTGGATCTCATTTCCCCGGAGGAAGAAGTAACACTTGCAAGAAGGATAAAATCAGGTGATGCTGATGCCCTTTCAAAGCTGGTAAAATCAAATCTCCGCTTTGTTGTTTCAGTGGCAAAACAATACCAGAACCAGGGAATGGGTCTTCCTGACCTGATCAACGAAGGAAACCTTGGGCTTATGAAAGCTGCACAGCGGTTTGATGAGACAAGGGGATTCAAGTTTATCTCGTATGCCGTGTGGTGGATTCGCCAGGCAATTCTTCAGGCACTGGCTGAACAGGCAAGAATTGTAAGGCTCCCGGTCAACAAAATAGGTTCAATAAACAGAATAAACAGGGCTTTTGCAAGGCTTGAACAGGAATATGAACGGGAACCGTCATCACAGGAAATTGCCGATATTCTTGAAATGATTCCTGAAGATGTCAAGGAATCATTGAAAACAAACGGCAGGACCGTAAGCATGGATGCACCTATCAGCTCGGAAGAGGAAAACACCATGTACGATGTAATGCAAAATCCCGATACTCCAAGTCCTGATAAAAACCTCATAAATGAATCCCTCGCGTATGAGATTGAGCGTGCGCTCAGTTCCCTTTCCCCGCGCGAAGCAAAAGTGCTGAAGCTCTATTTCGGTCTTGGAATGAAACATCCTTTCACTCT
The DNA here is from genome assembly GCA_963831935.1 of uncultured Bacteroidales bacterium. Classification (GTDB taxonomy): domain Bacteria; phylum Bacteroidota; class Bacteroidia; order Bacteroidales; family VadinHA17; genus LD21. Next base: position 273,899 of record CAWHSH010000014.1, on the reverse strand, counting down.
CGAGGAAATAGGCGAGGAGCTGAAACTTACCCGCGAACGCGTCCGGCAGATCAAGGAAAAAGCAATTAAAAGGATCCAGTTCACCACCCGCTGCAAAATCCTTAAAACTTACCTCGGTTAAATTTTTGTTATTATATTTGTCTAAAACATACTGGCATGAATCATCTTGTCTCTCCTTCATTATTGGCTTCTGATTTTCTGAATCTTGGAAAGGAAGTGACAATGGTGAACAAAAGTCCTGCCGACTGGATCCATCTCGATATTATGGATGGTGTGTTTGTTCCGAATATCTCATTTGGCCTGCCTGTGGTAGAACATGTCAAAAAAATTGCTGAAAAGCCTCTCGACGTTCATCTGATGATAATCGATCCCGACAGGTATCTGTCCCGCTTTCATGAAGCAGGTGCCAATATTCTGACAGTCCAGTATGAAGCCTGCGTTCACCTTCAGCGGACTGTAACAGAAATCCGGAGACTCGGAATGAAAGCCGGTGTAGCAATTAATCCGCATACTCCCGTTGCTCTTCTTGTAAATACCCTTCCTTTTATCGACATGGTTCTGATCATGACAGTAAATCCGGGATTCGGCGGACAGTCATTCATTCCCGAATGCTATGGCAAAATCAGTGAACTGCGCAATATGATTGAAAAAGGTGGTTACAACGTTCTGATTGAAGCAGACGGTGGAATCGACACCTCAAATGCAGCAAAGCTGGTTGAAACCGGAGTAAATGTTCTTGTTGCCGGACATTCAATATTCAGTTCTGCAAATCCTGCCAATACAATCAGTAAACTAAAAACACTTTCATAAAAGACCTGCACGACTTTGCCCGCCGTAACGACGCTGAAGGCAGGGACTTCGAACGACAGTCACGGCGCTGGACGCTGGACACTGGGCACTAGGCACTAGACACTAGGACATCAAGTCTTTAAGACTTCTTCAATATAAGAGATAATATCCTGAACCTGTTCCGGGCTGAACCATTTGATTTCAGGATCCCTGCTCCACCAGGTCATCTGTCTTTTTGCATACCGGCGGCTGTTCCTCTTAATTAACTCAATTGCTTTTTCCCGGGATATCTTTCCCTCAAAAAAATCAAAGAATTCCCTGTAACCAACACTCCTCAGGGGATTCAGATCTTTTAATGCATAAAGTCTCACGTGCTTCGTCCTCAAGTCCATTTCTTATCATTTCATCAACCCTGGATATTGATGCTTTTATAAAGATCATGCCTTTCCCGTTCAAGACCTATCTTAATAGCTTCCGAAATCTCTTTCTGCTTTATTCCTTGTAAGGAACTCATGAATACCGACGGCCTGTCGATTCAAATATCTCGAGGGCTCTGATTATACGTTTATGATTTCTGAGGTCCACTTTGCCGTAATGAACCGGATCAACCAGTTTCAAGCTCAGCCCTCAGGCTTTCAATTCCTTCTTCCCTGAATTTGGTATTATACTTTTCCCGTATCGAAGGGTCAGTATCCGGAATATCGTCGATCCCATTGCATACGGCATCAATATACATGCCTGAGCCGCCGGTCATCAATGCGATCCTGTTTTCTGCAAAAATAGAAGGAAGAAGCTTCAAAACAGCCCTTTCATACAGACTTGCACTATAATACTCGTTAACCGATAAGAACCTGATGAAATGATGCCTGACCTTTTTCAGATGTGATTCCGAAGGTACCGCTGTCCCGATGTTCATCTCCCTGTAGAACTGCCGGGAATCGGCAGAAATGATTTCGCGTATTGAAATATGTGGCAATATCAACGGAAACACTGGTCTTTCCGACACCGGTCGGACCAACAATAACTATCAGAAAATTTTTCATTTGATTCTGATCCGCAGGGACTATTCGTCTTCCTCGTTCAGGTTTTCGATATTGTCAAAATCCGGAAGCGATTCTTCATCTTCGCCGTTGAGGAAAAGATCATCGACTTCAGGTTCTTCTCTCATCCTCATCGTCATCCGAAACAACTATGTTATTATATAATTTGCGTGAACTGCTTCCAAAGACAACCTGCTTGGGCGGAACACTCTTTGAGTTTGTGCAGACAGGATATTCCCGGTCATCGATTTCTTTAGTTTCACCTGTATATTCCACAAAGAGAGCCCTGTCGTTGAAAAAATCGAAAACATAAAGCAATTTTTGGTTTTTTCTGAATATAATGTCCTCAAGGACAGCCGTTTCCATTGTGGATGATCCTGTACCCATATCGAACAGGGTGAACTCTTCCTCTTTTTCCCAATTGTCAGTAGCCAGGTAGAAGGAAGCCATCTGCGATTTGTCGTACTCCAGTTCTTCCTGAATGATGTTGTGAAAATCCATCAAAGTCTGCGAGTCGAGAAATTCAAATTCCCTCACAAACGACTCATCCTCATCTGATAATACTACGAACTTATAAACCATAATCACTATTGATTCGACGGGTGCAATATAATATTTTTTATTTTAAAATATTCCTGCAATATTTTTTTTTAGAAGAAATTCTAAAGTATCGATCCCATCTGCGTAATCCCACAAACGAGGCGCCTGAGCAATACCAAAGGGGAAATCTTTTCTACTAACTGTGCACTGGATCTGGTTACTTAATTTTCCTAAATGATCGTGCAAATCATTTAAGTGACCTGTAGTATTCATAAAAGAGCACTGCCACCGGGGATAGAAATGCCTGAAGATTTTTTCATGAGAAGGTAACCGGTGTCTGAAAACTCTTCCTTATTGACAAGGTATATAGCTTTGTTATAATCATAATTGTTTGCGTACTTGTTATGGTTAATTATTCCGGAATATTCAGACCAGTTTGAAGGAAGACTTTCATGATTCATAACCTTCAGGAATATAGATCTTTGAAACATTCCTGCATCCAAGTCCGAAGTACGAAAATATATCTGAACCAAGTGCGGCAAGTTCACTTTCAGTTTCTCCTCCTTCAATAATCGCGATGCTGTTCCGGTTTTTCCTGATTAATATGCGGATACCTTCCCAAAGTAATATTCAAAGTACCTTGAACTGTTATTGCTGCCAGTGGCAATCACGGCATCAAAGCCTTTCAGAAGACCGTCGGTAAATATTATTCTATCCCTGAAACCTGGATTGATACGGCTTAAAACATCACCTAGAAAAACGATCAGTTCCGGATCCTGTGAACTTGTTTTGGCGATGATGTTATTGCCTGAAATAAGTACGGACAAGAAAGTCATGAAATCCGACAAGGGGAATATTTCCGGCCATGATGACTCCAACATTGGATGGTCTGCTTACTGAATCCAATGCCGGATAACTGTTGGTCCATCTGGTCAGATTTTCATACGTCAGCTCATCCGATATGGCTTTTATTGCCATTCTTACATTTTCCGGAGTGAACCATGGATTTTTAAACTGCTGATTATTGATAAGTTTTTCAAGGTCAGATGAATACATGCCAGATTTATCTTTCAGGCAATTTCTTAAGATTTCACCCAGTTCGGAAAATGATTCTATTCTTTCTTTAAGTTTCATTTAGGTGTTAAGTCACACAATGCAAATTTAAAGAATTATTGTAGCTTCATTGTAATCGCCCCTTTCTTTTCCGGCTCTCTGCTTAGTAAAGATGAGGAATTTCTTAGTATACAATGAGTTGCCCCTTCTTTGCGTAGGCGGCGAGAGGGTTGCGCGGTGAGTTCATGAATAAAAAAACTGGTCCCGTTCAGAGACCAGTTTTTAGAAGAACCGTTAAATCTATAAACCGGAAATTACTGCAATCTAAAATTAATGGGTACCATATACCAGACTGCAACAGCTTTCCCATCCTTGATGCCTGGTTTTTCAAATGCAGGGAGAGTGTTGACAACTCTGAAGGCTTCCATATCAAGTTCCGGATCAACTCCTTTTAAAATAGATACTTTATCAACGCTCCCGTCTGGCTTCAACAGCAAATCTTACAATTACCTTGCCCTGAATACCTTTGGTCTTCGCGTTTTCGGGATATTTGGTATTGTCGCCTATGAATTTGAGAAGACCAGCATCACCACCCGGGAACACAGGCATTTCATCAACCTCCACAAACGGGGCAGCGCCTGTATCTGCACTAGCAACCGGCGGGGGAGGTGGGGGAGGTGGAGGGGCTAACTTCCGTTGAATTTCCAGATTTATCGTTACTCTGGCTACAGGAGGAAATTACAATCATAACAAGTGCAATAACCGGCAATACCATCAGCAGTTTCAGGTTTGCCAGAGCTTTGGAACGTTCTTTTGTCATCATGATCATTCGTTTTTTAATAAGTGAGGGATTTGAAAAACTATTTGTAACAGTGAATATTTTCGATTTGAATACCTGGTTCATCAGGAGTCTCTGGTAATTATTTACCGGCATGCCGAGATTAATGCATTCTTCATCTGCCTGATATTCATGAGTTGCCCGTAATGATCTGCTAAACATGTAAATAACCGGATTAAACCATTGGAGAACCTTTACTATTTCAATAAACACTATATCGATTGAATGATAATGATTCAGATGATTTTGTTCGTGTTTAATAATGTCATCAGCTTCAGATGATGTTAATCTATTATTAATAAATACATGACCGAATGCAGAGAATCCGGCAGTATTTAACCCCTGGAACCTGATTATATGACTGTTAACAGTCTTTTGACTGATAACCAGAAAAACAAGTTCCAGACAATCAATTACCAGTTTTAATCCGAAAATAATCACACCAGCTATATAAACAGGAAACAACCACCTTAAAGCATCCACAACCGTGACATTCGAAATTGGCGTAGTACTACCTGAGGTCCCCGACACCAGTATTTCTGACAGGACCCTACCAAACACCGGGATATTTAATGGCTTGATTATCTGAATTGTAACCATGGGAAATATCAGTGCGGACAGGACAGACATCAGAATATAGATCCTGTTTCTCCCATACATTGTGTCCCTGCTCAGGAAAAATCTGTATACGAGGAAGAATCCTGTCAGGTAAACAGCCGTCTTTATCATATATATTAAAAGTCCGTTCATCTCGTTACTTTTTGTCTCTTTACTTCATCTTCCATGATTTTCATAATTTCTTCCATCTCCCTGACCGATATTCGTTTTTCTTTTGCGAAGAAGCTCACCATCTTCTCAAATGAGTTTGAAAAATAGTCTTTTACGAAAGTGTTAAGATGCATCTTTGAGTAATCACTTTTTGAGACAACAGGGAAGTATTCATGAGTTCTCCCGTAAGCTTTATGATCGACAAATCCTTTGTCCTGCAGTATCCTGACAATGGTGCTCACGGTGTTATAGGCTGGTCTGGGTTCATCAAAGTGCTCCAGGATGTCTTTTACAAAACCCCTTTTTATTTTCCAGAGCACCTGCATTACCTGTTCCTCTGCCCGTGTTAATTCTCTCATATCTGTTAATTTTTTTTATTCTGTACTGCGAATATACAACGAAAAAATTAGTTATGCAACTAAATTGTTAATTATTTTAAAAAAAATCAAAAAATGTTACCCCTCCAGGGTAAAAAATCTATTTGATTAACCGGTTCTAATATTGATGGAACGTCTCCGACGTTCATCTTCAGATCATATCCAATCCAAATCAATCCCGGAGGGATTCCATCAATTCTGGATCCAATATTGGTAGAACGTCCCTGACATTCATTGTCAGATCGCATCCAATCCAGATCAATCCCGGAGGGATTCCATCAATTCTGGATCCAAATTTTAAAAATCCGATGAACCGCGGAGCGGTTCCACACAATCACCTATAAAGCATTCATGTCGTGAAATTGAAAAAATAACGTACTTTTATTTTTTTTCTGAAATATCATATAATAGAATTATAAATGAATCTTGTCAAGAGAATCGGCATTTTCAGGGAGAATCTGAGGATCTCGGTAAAAGCCATTCAATCGAACAGGGTGAGAGCGATCCTTACCATCTGCATCATTGCATTTGGTATAATGGCCCTGGTAGGAATTTTAACTGCAATTGATGCAATTAAATCATCACTGACTTCACAGTTTACGATGATGGGAGCTAACTCCTTCACAATCACATCAAGGGAAATGAACATTCAATCGGGCAGTTCCAGGACCCGTCACAGGAATTATTCACGAATATCCTACAGGGAAGCTGATGAATTCAAGAAAAGGTTTGCTGAACCTGCCTGGGTATCGGTTTTTTTCAATGCTACAGGATTGGCGACTGTTAAATACGGGGCGGAGGAAACCAATCCAAATACCAGGCTGGTTGGTGTCGATGAGAACTATCTGGCAGTATCGGGTTACGAAATTGGATCCGGAAGGAATTTCAGTGCCGAAGAAGTTCAGATGAACAGGCGGCTTGTACTGCTTGGATCGGATATAGCCAATGATATATTCCCCCGCGGGAGTGGATCCTGTGGATAAAGAAATAACGGTTGCAGGACTGAAACTTATGGTTGCGGGAGTTCTTAAAAGCAAAGGAGCAAGTGTCATGTCGGGTGATAAAATCTGCCTTATGCCTGTGACAACAGCCCGTCAGTACTTTTCAAGGCCAAATATGAGTTTCAGCATTACTATAATGCCAATGAACCCCGGAAATCTAGATGCAATGCAGGGTGAGGCAGAAGGTATTTTCAGGGTGATCCGGAATCTTGATCCCCGCGATCCGTCTGATTTCAATGTGGTGAAAAGCGACACCATACTGAATATGCTCCTTAAGAATATAAGGTATGTGACACTTGCTGCAACCCTGATAGGTATAGTAACCTTATTTGGCGCAGCTGTAGGTCTTATGAACATAATGCTTGTATCGGTAACTGAAAGGACCCGTGAGATCGGCGTAAGGAAAGCAATAGGAGCCAAACCGGCAACAATAAAATACCAGTTCCTCTTTGAATCAATTCTGATCGGACAATTTGGCGGCATCTTTGGTATAATACTCGGGATCCTGATTGGCAATGGAATTTCGGCAATGCTCAGGTCAAGCTTTGTTATACCCTGGTTCTGGGTGGTGATGGGCATCATTGTATGTTTCATTGTCGGAGTAGTGTCGGGCTATGCACCGGCTGTCAAGGCAGCCAATGTCGATCCCATTGAAGCTTTGCGATACGAATAGCGGATATCTTTTATGCCCCTTTCAGGAGGATTGGGGGTAGAAACAAAAAAGGCTGTCCTTCTCAGGCAGCCTTTTTCAACTTACTAATTATTTAGCTTATTTCATTACCAGGGGAATCAGGTCGACAACCCTGCATGAGTATCCCCATTCATTATCATACCATGAAAGGACTTTTACCATTTTCCCGTTGACCATTGTGCTGAGCGAATCAAATATCGATGATGCTGTAGTGTGAATAACATCGACAGACACAATAGGATCTTCACAATACTCGAGAATCCCTTTCATCGGACCTTCAGAGGCTTTTTTCATTGCAGCATTGATCTCTTCCTTTGTGGCTTCCTTCTTAAGGACAGCAACCAGGTCAACAAGTGAACCTGTCGGAGTCGGAACCCTGACGGAAATTCCATCCAGTTTACCTTTAAGTTCGGGAATAACTTTTCCGACAGCCTTTGCGGCACCGGTAGTTGTAGGTATCTGTGACAAAGCGGCCGACCGGGCACGTCTCAGATCCTTATGAGGAAGATCAAGAATCCTCTGGTCGTTTGTATATGAGTGAATTGTGGTCATATAGCCTATTTCAATGCCAAAACTATCATTCAGAACCTTTGCAACAGGAGCAAGGCAGTTTGTCGTGCATGATGCATTTGAAACACACTGATGTTCGGGTTTCAGATCCTTTTCGTTAACTCCGATCACTATCATTGCATCAATGGTATCTTTTGCAGGAACAGTAAGAATAACCTTTTTTGCGCCATTTTTCAGATGATCGCCGTAGCCGCCTTTCGGACTCTCTTTTGATGTGAAAATACCTGTGGATTCAATTACTACATCCGGTTTTTCTTTCCAGGGAATATTTGCAGGATTCTTTTCAGCATGTACTTTGAATTTTACTCCGTTCACAATAATATTTTCAGCATCGTGTGTAACTCCCGAAACTTTTCCCTGCGTTGAATCATATTTAAGCAGGTGAGCAAGAGTTAATGTATCGGTAATATCATTGATACCGATGATTTCAATATCATTTCTCTCAAGAGCAATTTTAAACACATTGCGACCTATCCTGCCAAAGCCGTTAATGGCAACTTTAATCTTTGACATAACTATATCATTAATTGGTTAATAAATTGAACGCACAAAAATAGTATTTTTTTTCTGAAAAGAGAGCAGGGGTTAATAAATTACAGTATTTCCCGATGCTCTTTTCCTTTTGAAGATGTAGGAGAACTTATTTGTTTCCGGATTAAGCGGATCGATGACTATTCCGAATCTGTAACTTACAAACAATGAAAAGAATAGAGCCTTATTATCTGTTGTTGCCATAATAGGGATTTTCCTGGGGAACCCGCTTAACGCAGCGCCCACTTCAACCGCGTGAATTACTTTATCCTGTTTGCTGTATTCAAAGTTAAATCCGCTTTTGAAAACAGACCAGGAAGGACCTTTGTTTCATTAAGACCCTTTGTGAAGCTGGCTCTGCTGTAAATAAGGTCAGGTGAAGTAGTATTTACGTCCAGTTTTTCCTCCCTGACATCAAACTCACCTGCGGCAACAGGATATAATATTCTGTAATAAATTGGTTTATATACAGCAAGAACAGGTCCCCCCGAATAGAAAAACCTTACGGCAACACCTCCCAGATCGGCTTTCTTGTACAATTCATGCTGATGACCGTAACTTCCCCTGAGGTAGAACACTGAATTAATCTTCCCGTAAACAAAGGTACCGGGAGTCTGGTACACGGGATTTGATTCCCTGTATTCCCTCGGGTGTTTCAGAGTACCGGTTTCAATCTCGAAAAAACGCTTATTGAGAAAATCGACTCTTTTTGCCTCCCTGTAGCTAATTCCTATACCGTCAGAATTGAGAAGCACAGCAAAGGATCTTTCGTTTCTGAAAAAAATCTTTTGCTGCTGATCAATCTCTCCCTGAGCAAAGATAGCTGCCGCATAAAAACCCGACAGACTCAATATTATAAGCAGCTTCCTCATTTAATTGTGCCAACTTATAAAAAATATGAATCAGAAACACCCTGGAAGTCTTAGCCGTTATTGCCGGTTTGTGAAGTCTGAGCTTCGGTGTAGGCAGGACATGATTTTTCGTTGCATGCGCTGACAAAAAAGGCAACAATAAAACAGACAACCAGGATTAAAGCAATCTTTTTCATAAAACCATGGTTTTGGTTCAACACAAATGTAAAACAATCATTTTAAAAACAATCTCTATGCCAGAAATTTTATTTTTCGGAGAAAATTCCTATAATCTTGTGATCCCGGCTTAGCATATACAAAACATATTTTTTGCATTTTTGTTGTATATATCTTAATATATTCATGTTGCTAAATGAAAACTCGATTAATATTACTATACTTTTTTATTGCTATGGGCACACAATCTTTCTCACAGGAAAAACTTGGCTACAATGATCTTACCAAAACAGGAATCGGCAGTTATAAATTCAAAGGGTACCGAAGCTCCTTTTGCGGGGAAATACACGAACTATTTTGGCAAGGGAACCTATATCTGCAAAAAGTGCGGGGCTGCGTTGTATTATTCAACCTCCAAATTTGAATCCGACTGCGGATGGCCAAGCTTTGACGATGAGATTAAAGGAGCAGTAAACAGGTTTCCTGATCCTGACGGCGTCAGGACTGAGATAGAGTGTGCAAACTGCGGAGCACATCTCGGACATGTCTTCATAGGAGAACATTTGACTGCAAATAATGTGAGACATTGCGTAAATTCTATTTCAATGGATTTTGTCCCTGCCAGACTTGAACCCGGAAGATACGGAACAGCTATCTTTGCCGGAGGATGCTTCTGGGGCGTTGAATATTACCTTCAGAAAGCCCCGGGAGTGATTTCCGTCACATCCGGATATACAGGAGGGCACGTCAAAAATCCGTCTTACAAGGAAGTTTGCACCGGTACTACCGGTCATGCTGAGGCGGTTAAGATAATTTATGATCCTGATAAAACTTCTTACGAGAAACTCCTCCGCCTTTTTATGGAGATTCACGACCCTACCCAGGTTGGAGGACAGGGCCCCGATATTGGTGATCAGTACCGCTCGGAAATATTTTACCTGAACGACGAACAGAAACAAATTGCCGAGAAGGACATCGCACTTCTGAAAGCAAAGGGATATAAAGTAGCAACCGCTGTAACCAAAGCATCTGAGTTTTACCCGGCAGAAGATTACCATCAGGATTATTATTTCAAAAATGGAAAACTCCCTTATTGCCATGTTTACACCAAAAGATTCTGAGATCCTTAAGAACCCGAATAACCAACTAACAAGAAGAAAATGAGACTAGTGACTTTCTTATTCTTACTCCTGCTTTTCTTTTTTTCAGGAAACCTTAATAAATCTTCTGCTCTCGATCGGGCTGTATCTGAAAAAAAAACAAAGGGAAGTAACAGGGAAGCTGTTTATTATTTTCCTGTGGAAGATGAAAGTCCTGAGGCAATACCATACTCACAAACCGGGAATGGAGGCAAACTGGCAATTGTGGCAGGAGCTGTTGCGGTGGCAGCAGTAGCAGGTTATTTTCTGTTAAGAAAAAAGCAAGACTAAATTCTCCCTCCGTGTAACTCTGTGTTCCTCCGTGAAACTCTGTGTAAGTTTTTAACATTCTATTAGTTACACAGAGATCCACGGAGAAGTCACAGAGAACCACTGAGAAAGAAGAAATCTGCGATTATCCGCGAGATCTGCGGGAGATTTTGCATTTTTTATTTCCCGCTGATTCCGCTGATTTCTTCTTTTCCTTAGTGGTTAAACCAGAATGTTCCGGTACTTTTCAACACACTTCCTAGCTTCCGCAACTGAATCGGAACCCGGCGGACCTAAATCGTGTTGTATGATCTGTAATTTCTTTCAGGTACCTTCTTTCAGATCTTTTGTAATAATTTAATATTTAACTATTATATTATACTAACATTTAATTATTTAAATATTTGATTATTTGATTATTTGATTATTTCATTATTTCATTATTTCATTATTTCACATAATACTATTATAATATTACATTATTACATTATACCAGTATCCGACTGCTTACACTTTAGTCCACACATTTCCCTTTGCATTGGAGTTAACAACAGCATGAATGAATTTCATGCCTCTTACCCCATCATGAACTGTCGGAAATTCTCCGGGAATGAATTTTTCGTGTCTTATCGATCGGGCAGTTCCTTTATATATATTTGCCAGCGCTTCATAGATCCCCTCGGGATGACCTGCGGGCATCGTATGCCCTTCCTCCGCAAGCTTTTCATTATAACCGTGAGCAGGTTTATATATCCTTGTTGTGTCTGAATCGCTCAGCATATAAAGATAGTTGGGATTTTCCTGGCCCCATTTCAGACTGGCTTTGGAACCATATACCGCAATTGTCAGATTGTTTTCTTCTCCTGCGCATACCTGGCTGGACCTTATAACTCCCTTGAGCTTTTTGCTGAACCGGAGCAAGACTGTTCCGTCAAGGTCGAGCTTTATGCCCATCCTTGACAGGATTAAGATCGGATAATACTTCCTTCACTTCAAGGCCGGTTGTATATTCAATAAGGTTAAAAGCGTGCACCCCGATATCACCCATGCAGCTGCTTGCTCCGGCATGCTTTGGATCAAGCCTCCAAACCCCGGTTATCCTGCTGCCGGTACCATGAATGATGGAGTTAATCCATCCCTGGTAGTACTGGGCATCAATACGCTGAATTGTACCAAGCACGCCTTTTGAAATCAAATCCCTCATCTGACGGACCATAGGATATCCGGTGTAGGTATGAGTCAAAGCGAATGTAAGCTTGTTTTTTGCGACAAGCTTCTCAAGGTCAAGCGCTTCCCTGACCGTAAGAGTCATTGGCTTTTCGCAGACAAGATGAAATCCATTGTTCAGGAATTTTTTAGCAAAGGGATAATGAAGAGCGTTGGGCGTCACTATAGCAACAACTTCCATCCGCTCCTTTGCGGGCATGGCAAGCTCTGCCTTGATTAATGAATCAACACTTTTATAGCACCGGTCAAGGCTTATTCCCTCCTTTAATGCGAATTCTTTGCTCTTTTCATAATCTGCGTCAAAAACACCGCCGACAAGCTCAAAATCGTTGCAAATACGCGAGGCACGCCTGTGAGCATCCCCGATGAAAGCTCCGATCCCGCCTCCTATCATTCCCATTTTTATTTTCTTCATAATAAATCTTTTTAAAATATTTGTTTTCCCCAGCCTCATGAAGGGATTCCGGAATTACTTTTTGATTAGACTCCCTTTAGGCGTGAGTGGGATGTCAAACATGTTTTCTTTTTCTTATATGCAGTAAAGTAAAAAATACTACCAGAACAGCAGGCACTATGGCCACATATCTCAGCGTATAAGCTCCTCCGGTAAGCTGTGCAGTGGCCCATGCAACGGCCTCCTGTGTGCCAGCTGCAGCTGTTTTAAGGACATCAGCAATCTGTCCTTCCGGGATTGCGGCAACTGTCTGCGCATCAAATATTGCTCCCAGGACAGGCTGTGCGATCGCTCCGCCCAGAAAACCTATACCTCCCATGATTGCTAGGCCAAGTGCTCCGCTTTCAGGGATATTCTCAGAGACAAAGCCCAGCATTGTAGGCCAGAAAAATGCAATGCCGAGTGCAAATATGCCTGCAGCTGCAAAAACCATCGATCCGCTGGTATACCCCATCAGGAGCAATCCGATAAAAGCAAGGATTGAGGATGTAAGCAGTATGACAGTCGACTTTAAATTGTGAATAAGAGTGCCTCCAAATTGCCTTGCCAATGCCATGATACCGGAAATCCAGACAAGTAACAGAATCGGATTATCTGATGCGTTGGAGAGCAATGCTGCGATCCATTGATTTGTTCCCAATTCCGTTGATGCCGTCAGTATCATGCAGAATGCCATAAACAGGAACAGCGGGCTAACGCATGCCTTCAACATGTCCCTGTAGCTGAAACCTGAAACAACACGTTCTGTCTGTGGAAATTGCTGATTCAGGAACATATATCCGTAAATAAATGTCGGAATCAGCATTATGCCCATTGCATACCGCCAGTCATTAAGGCCAATGTTATTAAAAAGGTATACTACAAGACCACCGATCACAATTCCTGTCGGAAACCAGGCATGAAAACGGTTTAGACGACGCGTTTTTTCCTCGGTGTACATGCTTGTGATCAAGGGATTGCATGCTGCTTCCACGCTGCCATTTGCAACCCCCACAAACAAAGTTGAAATGAACAGCGACCAGAAGCCTGTAGCTGCTATGGTCAGAACGATTCCAATAACGATGGCAGAAAAAGGCAATGGTAATGATCCGTCCGAGTCCGATAATGTCAACTAGAGGTCCTCCAAAGACCATGGCAAGGGTAAATCCCCAGAAGGCTGTTCCTACAATCCATCCTACCTGGGTGTGGGTAAGGTTGAATTCCGTTGCCCATGCTTCCACAAAGGAGCCCCTTGTGGCAAAGGCCAGAGCAGTAACTACCAATGCAACGCAGCTGGCATTGAATAGTTGGGTTTTCTTAATTGAATTCATTAAAAATCAGGTTAGGTTTTAGAATTTATTTAAAAGGTTATTATATACTCCTCCAGACTATTTTTCAAATGCTGAATCAAAAGCAATATTTGAAGGAGGAAAATCAACCGATTTAACGTACATGCAGGCTTCGGCTGCACCATGCTCGCGATCCATTCCGCCATCTTCCCATTCCACTGACAAAGGTCCTTTATATCCGATACGGTTCAGTGCCCTTATGATCTCCTCAAAGTTAATGTTGCCGCGCCCGAGGCTTCTGAAATCCCAGTACCGTCCTTTTGATCCGAAATCGGTATGACCGCCAAATACGCCTGCTTCGGCAGGCACGTCTGACCAGCCGACATCTTTCATATGTACATGGAAAATCCTGTCGCTGAAAGCATGAATAAATCCCACATAATCCACACCCTGGTAGCCAAAATGCGAAGGATCATAATTGAACCCGAACGAAGGATGATTTTTCAGCGCCGCCAGAGCTCTCCTGGCAGATGCAATGTCAAAAGCTATTTCAGTAGGATGGACCTCAAGAGCAAACCTGATACCTAGTTTTTTGTAAGTGTCGAGGATCGGTTTCCATCGATTTGCAAATTCCTTAAAGCCATCATCAATCATTTTGGGAAGGACAGGAGGAAAGGAATAAACGAGATGCCATATCGGACTGCCTGTGAATCCGTTGACAATAGATACCCCGAGTCTTTTAGCAGCCTCCGCGGTCTTTATCATCTCAGCTGCGGCACGTCCCCTGACTCCTTCAGGATCTCCGTCACCCCAGATATAGTCCGGAAGTATTCCTTTATGCCTTTCATCTATCCTGTCTGCAACAGCCTGTCCGACAAGATGATTTGAAATGGAGAAAACCTTTAAACCATATTTGTCAAGAAGTTTTCTCTTTGCCCTGCAATAGGCTTCTGTAGCCTTATTGATTTCAAAATGATCACCCCAGCATGCGAGTTCCAATCCGTCATATCCGAATGATCTGGCTTTCTTGCATACCGTTTCAAGCGGCAGGTCGGCCCACTGGCCCGTAAAAAGCGTAACTGGTCTGCTCATATTATTATAGATTTAAGGTTCCCATCAGGAAGATGTTGCTGGTTGCTGGTTAATCCTGCATAATGCAATTTACACTACGCACAATTAGAATATGCTAATATAATAAAATCCTTTTCATGCGGTCAGCCTGTTTTGGCAGAATTTGTTTCCTTTGCATATAGTAAAATCAAAAAGCATTTTTATGACGGATATAATACATTCCCTGATGACCCGCAGGACAATCAGAAAATACTCGCCGGAAGCTGTCGGCAGTGAACTTCTTGAAGATCTTCTAATAGCCGGCTGCAGGTCCTCGACAACCGGTAATATGCAGGTTTACAGTATAATAGTGACGAGAGATGAGGCCAGGAAAAAAGCTCTTGCCCCTTTGCATTTTAACCAGAAGATGATTACGGAAGCACCTGTTATACTCACATTCTGTGCGGATTTCAACAGGTTTACGAAATGGTGTATCCTTAGAAATGCCCTGCCCGGTTATGATAATTTTCTGTCTTTTATGACTGGTGCAATTGATGCTGTAATAGTTGCTCAAACAGTTTGCATTGCTGCTGAAGCAAAAGGCCTCGGAATTTGCTACCTCGGAACAACAACCTATATGGCGCACAAGATTATTGAAGTTCTGGAGCTTCCGAAAGGTGTGATTCCCGTAGCAACCATCTCTCTTGGCTGGCCGGCTGAAATGCCCGAACAGGTCGACAGGCTGCCCCTTGAGGCGATCGTTCATAATGAAGTCTACCGCGATTATACGGACGAAAGAATTGCAAAGATCTACAGGGACAAAGAACTTAGGGACGATTCTGTGCAGTTCGTGAAGGAAAATAACAAAGAATCACTCGCACAGGTATTTACCGATGTCAGGTACAAAAAGGAGGATAATATTCAGTTTTCCGGAATCCTGTTACAGGTACTGAGGGATCAGGGATTTATGAATCAGTAATAATGAGAAGGCACTACTAGTCATAACCTCATGCTCAAATATCACTTTTACGTTCTGGTTATTGCTTTAAACTTTATCCTTTTGTCTTTATATTTCACCACGGTGTTACACTGAGTTTACACAGAGTCTCACGGAGTTCTTTATGTTATAACTCTGTGTAACTCTGTGTTTCTCTGTGTAAGTTCTTAAAACTTCTTCTACTTTCTTACTCGAACCGGGAATGAAGGTCTTACAGGCACTTCAGGAGGATTTTTCTCAAGCTCCTTCAGGGCTACCTCAATTGCCTTTTCAAGCTGCGGATCCTTTCCGTTTATCACATCTGCCGGCCACTGCTCAACTTCAATGTCAGGCGCAATACCAACATTCTCAACCACAAATCCATCTTTTGTCCAGATTGCCAGGTTCGGAGCCGTAACTCCTCCTCCGTCGATAAACTCGGGGAATCCCAGAATTCCCACAAGGCCTCCCCATGTCCGCTTACCTACAAGTGTCCCAATGTTGAACTTTCGGAACATCCAGGGAAGCATATCACCTCCTGAACCTGCTGTTTCATCTATGATCATAACCTTTGGTCCCTGTATTGAAGCTGTGGGGCTCTTCATGTCCTTCCCGTAACGGGTATGCCAGTAAGCCTGTACCGGCCGTTTCAGAATATCAATATAATAATCCGCAAGGGAACCTCCTCCGTTAAACCTTTCATCAATAATTATTGCTTTCCTGTCAGCCTGCGGGAAAAAATACCTTTTAAAATATTCATGTCCCGCAGTTGATGTATTCGGTACGTAAACATAGGCAACCTGCCCATTTGTGGCTTCGGTGACCTTCCTGAGATTTCCTTCAACCCATTCGCGGTTCCTGAGAGAATACTCATCTCCAACAGGTACAACCTTGATAACCCTTGATCCTGTGTATTCAGGTTTATCATTTATTGTCAGTTCAACGATCTTCCCTTCAGTATTTTCAAAAAAGCTGTAGAAATTCTTGTCGGCAGTCAGGTCTTTCCCGTTTACCGCGAGAATGTAATCGCCCTGCCTGACATTAAGTCCCGGTTCCGTAAGCGGCGATCTGAGGTCCGGATTCCAGTTAAGGCCTCCGTAAATTTTTTCTATTTTGTATCTGTTGCCGGCAATAGTATAGTCAGCCCCCAGGAGTCCGCCGCCAATTCTTTTGGGGCTGTAACGTCTGTCTCCGGAGAAAAGATAGCTGTGCCCTACGCTCAGCTCGCTTAGCATCCACTGGATGACCCGGTCAAGGTCGCTTCTGCATGCCAGGTCAGGCAGGAACCTTTTGTATTTTATCCTGATTGCATTCCAGTCTGCTCCCTGCATCCCGGGATCATAAAAATAATCACGGTTTATTCTCCATGCCTCATCAAGTATCTGCGGCCATTCGGAAAGGGGATCCATTTTAACGGAAATGGCTCCGATATTCAAAATCCCCTTGCCTGGTTCCGGCTTTTTACCAGTTGCCGTTATTCCAAAAACCTCTCCCTTGTTATAGAACATTTTCTTTCTGTCGGCCGAAATCATATAATTGTCGAGTTCCATAACCTCCTCATCCTTACGCTCCTTAATATTATATTTGTGAAGCTTTGAAGATTCCGAGGGGATTTCAGGCCTTATTATATAAAAGACCTCTCCTGAGTCGCCGACTCCGAGATCGGAATAACTACCAGCTTTCACCGGAAAACTTACAATCCTGTCCTGCAGGCCATCGGTTTCGATCTTCATGACTTTGGGTTCAGGAGCTGCAGGTGATGGAGCTTCTGTAGCTTTTTTTGATTTTTCAGCAGGTTTTTCAGCTTCTTTTTTTTCTGGTTTGCCTGTCTCTTCGTCACTTTCCTTTGCCAAAGGAGAAAGGATGTCTTTTCTCAGGGTGACAAGATAGATTGAATTTGACATTCTCATATCCTGGCTTGACAGATCAAACCAGCTGAGAACCGGACCTGCATCAGTTGAAGAAAAGAAATAAATATATTTTCCATTACTGTCAAATTTTGGCTCGGTGGCATCGCTTAAACCATCAGTAACGGGAAAGGACTTCTGCTGGTCAACTGAATAAAGATAAACCATCCTGAAATTAGTCTCCAGGACCTTTGTATAAACAATCCATTTTGAATCGGGAGACCAGTCGCTGAAAATATTCCTGAAGGCTCCGGGAAAATAAATTTCATCAGAGTCTATTTTTCTTATTGTATTTGACGGGATATCAAGAATGTACAGATTTCTGCTATTGTCAACATATGCAATCTTCCTGCTATCCGGCGACCATTCCGGGAATGCATAGAAACCGTTTCCTGTCAGCTTTATCGATTTAGGTTCACCTTTTCCATCCTGTGATTCAAGCTGGAGCATATACTCTCCGGAAGCATCCGACAGGTAAGCAATTGTTTTCCCGTCAGGTGACCATGAAGGATAAATTTCATGAGCATTGGTGGTCAGGGTAAGGTTTCTTGGATCTCCTTTTTCTGCCGGGATCGTTATAATGTCGCCTCTGAAGTCAAACACAACCCTGGAACCTGCCGGAGAGATATCAGCGCTCCGGATGTTATTGGTACCCTGAACAAATCTGGGTCTGAGATCAAGCAGATCAGCCGCAATCGCGATAGTAAGCTTTTTTTCAGAATTTGATTTTATATCGAAGGTGTGCAGATAACCTTCCTGTTCAAAAATGATCTGATTGTTCCCCATCGATGCCCTTATTACGGGGAAATCGGTAAATGAGGTAAGCTGTTTGATTTCCCTGCTTCTTATATCATATGAAAACAGGTTGAATTCTCCGTTCCTGTCGCTGAGAAAATAAATTGCATCGCCGGTCCACATCGGATTATCATCATTACAGCCCTCTTTTGGCTTGGGGATAGCAATAACAGAATTATCAGCGAACGAATATATCCAGATTGTAGATATTCTTCCTCCCCTGTAATTTTTCCACTGCTGATAAGCCGGGGAAAGCGGAGTATAAGCCATCGATTTGCCGTCGGGTGAATAGCATGCATTGTAGGCATTTGGTATTTTAAGTTTTTCGGGAAAACCTCCCTTTACACTCACCGTGTAAAGCTGAGAATACCTGTTGGTGAAAGCATAACGTTGAGAAGTAAAAAGTACGCTGGTGCCATCAGGTGTGAATCCTTTTACCACATCGTACCCGGGATGCCATGTGAGCCTCACCGGAACGCCTCCCTCGGCAGGGATAACGAAAACATCAGTATTCCCGTCATATTGAGCGCTGAAGGCAATAAGTTTTCCATCAGGCGAAAAGAAAGGATTTGATTCAATTCCTTCATCAACAGTCAGACGCCTGGGTTGCGATCCGTCAGGACTGGCAATCCAGAGGTCTTCAGCATAGACGAAAGCAATATTCTTTGCACTAATTGCAGGTTGTGCCATCATTCTGGTATTGTTTGTGTCAATTCCCGAAGTGAAGGACTGGCAAAACATCACAAGGATAAAACTTGCAAACAAACGAGTTGAATTTTTTTTCATGATAATAACTGGTTTTATGTTCAAATTTATATTCTGGACTTCTTAGCTTTTGCTCCGTCACGCCGTCACGCCGTAACATTTCAAGCCGCTCTCACAATTTGAGATAAACCTTCCCGACTGCTGCCTGCTGTGTCGGTGTAATTGCGATGTCATTTATGCAGACACGGTCCGGGAGGGTTGCGCAAAAATAAATTACATCTGCAATATCGCCGGCAGTCAGGGCTTCAACTCCCTTATAAACCTCATCCGCTTTCTCCCTGTCACCTTTAAACCTGACAAGTGAGAACTCTGTTAAAGCCATTCCGGGAGCTATATTTGTGACCCTGATATTATGTCTTAGAAGATCTATCCTCATTGCTTTCGACAGGGCATCCACTGCATGCTTTGATGCACAATATACATTTCCGTTTTCGTAGACCTCTTTGCCTGCAATCGACGATATGTTGAAAATATGGCCGGTATTCCTTGCTACCATCAAAGGGGCAATTGCCCTCGTCACGTAAAGGAGTCCTTTCACATTGGTATCGATCATCCTGTCCCAATCTTCAGTGTCACCGTCGTCAATGTGAGCAAGTCCGACAGCAAGACCTGCATTGTTGACAAGGATATCAATGTTCCTCCATTCTGCAGGCAGATCTCTGACTGTGGATTCTACTTCAGATTTGTTCCTGACATCGAAATTCAAAGACAATACCTTTGCATTCTGACCGGATAGTTCTTTTTCAAGCTTATCCAATCGTGTCCTTTCTTCTCCCTGTGATTATTATATCGTATCCGTTTTCAGCAAATTTTACTGCTGTTGCCCATCCAAATCCGGCCGTGGCGCCGGTGATCATTATAGTTTTTTTCATCTGTTTATAATTTGTTTTTTAATGGTCAGATGGAATATCCATGAATAATCATTTCGGTTTGTGATTATACTTTTTTATCATGGATATTTCATGCGTTTGACCTGACTTTACGTTTATTCAAATTTAGAAATTTTAATTGATGTAGTCGTGTCCGGTGAGGCGATATCACTATTTCCCTTAAAAACCTATCTTTACACTTTTATTTATGCGGCTGTTAATTGAAGGAAACAGGCCATAACAAATATAAAGCTGAGGTCGGACCAATGTTTGATTCAATTGCCTGGAGGTACGACTTTCTGAATCATCTTCTTTCATTCGGAATAGACCGTTCGTGGAGAAAAAGGGCGATCAGCATAATTTCTGAGACTCATAAGAACCCGAATATCATTGATGTGGCAACCGGTACCGGCGATCTTGCGTTTGATGCGGTAAAACTCGATCCGGTAAAGATAACAGGAATCGATATTTCAGAAAAAATGCTTGATCTCGGGAAAAGAAAAGCTCAGGATAAAGGTTTGACCGGTTTGATAGAATTCATAAAGTGCGATTCTGAGAACATCTGTTTTGAAGATAATACATTCGATGTGGCAATGGTTGCATTTGGGGTCAGGAATTTCTCAGATCCGTTAAAAGGTCTTTCCGAAATGAGAAGAGTTTTGCGCAAAGGCGGAATGACAATGGTTCTGGAATTTTCAAAACCCGACGGTCATTTTTTCAAACATGCATATAACTTTTATTTCAGAAAGTTTCTTCCGACAATAGGAGGATTTTTTTCTAAAAACAGGAAAGCATACAGTTATCTGAATGAATCTGTTATGGGATTTCCCTCAGGTGAGGAATTCATTGAGCTGATGAGGAAAGCCGGATTTTCAGGGATCAGTCATACCAGACTCACAAATGGTATTGCAAGTATTTATACAGGTATTAAAGATTGAATACAATAATTGGATTTCGTAGCAGTTTATTAATTGGAAACAAATCACCCCGCCCGCTGAATTTTGAGAAGAAAATTTATATATACCATTTTTACAGTTTTATTGCTGCTGGTACATGCTAATTCGTTCAGTCAGAAGCAGAAACCTAAAAATGATTCATGGTACGACGATAAGCCGCTGCATTTTGGATTTAGCCTGGGTGGCAACATAATGGACTTTAACATTACCAAATCAGGCATTTCCCCTTTGCTTCCTGAAGTAACGTTGCTCAATCCCGGAATTAATATTCAGATTATTTCTAATTTGAAACTGCATAAGTATTTTGATCTGAGATTCCTCCCGGGTGTCGCTTTCGGACAGAGGAATATAAGATATTATCTGGACGGAACCCTTTATGATGAGCGGCAGAGAATTGAATCCTCTTTTCTGGAATTTCCTTTATTGCTGAAGTACAAGGGTGCCAGGCTGAATAATGTCAGGCCATACATCATAGGTGGCATTAACTACCGGTACGACCTTGCCGGGAAAAAAGATTATGATGTCGATAAGCAGGTCTACTTACGTCTGAGAAGATCGGATCTTTATTATGAGTTTGGAGCCGGATTTGATTTCTATCTGCCTTATTTCAAGCTCTCAGTGGAACTTAAAATGTCGAACGGCCTCCGTGATGTGCTTGTCCATGATCCTGCTTCGGGTTATCCGGAGTATGTAGATGCTATAAAGAGAATGCACTCGCAGATCTGGATCATTGCATTTCATTTTGAATAAGAATGGTAAAACAGGTTCAGCTTAACCTTGATCCTGCAGAAGCTTCCGATGATAATCTGATCCGCAGAATTGCCGGTCATCAGGCCGGAGTAGCTGTATCAGATATTAAAGATTTCAGGATAATAAGAAGATCGGTCGATGCCCGGAAGCAAAATATTCGTATTAACCTTATAATTGAGATACTGACCGGAGAGGAGTCTTTTATTCCGGCAGTTAAACCATTCAATCCTGAAAATGTTTCCGGGAAAAAAGAAATAATAATAGTGGGGGCAGGACCTGCAGGTTTATTTGCTGCTCTCAGACTGACCGAACTTGGTTTGAGGCCTGTAATAATTGAGCGGGGTAAGGATGTCTCTTCACGTAAAAGGGATATAGCACGTATCGGCCGTGAACATCATGTTGATCCCGACAGTAATTATTGTTTCGGTGAGGGCGGAGCGGGGACCTTCTCCGATGGTAAGCTTTACACACGTTCGAAAAAAAGAGGGGATAACCGCAGAGTGCTTGAGCTGCTTTGCCTTCATGGTGCAAATGAGAATATTCTTTATGAAGCACATCCCCATCTGGGTACAGATAAATTGCCCGGGATCATAACCAGGATCAGAAAGTCGATTCTTGAGGCCGGGGGACTGTTTCTGCCGGAGAAAAAGGTCACTGACCTTATTATTGAGAACAATTCTGTTAAAGGTGTTGTCACATCTGAAAACGAAAAGTTCATTTCATCCTGTGTGATTCTTGCAACAGGCCATTCGGCACGTGACATTTACGAGATTTGCAAAAGACGGGGCATCAGCCTTGAGATTAAATCGTTTGCTGCCGGTGTAAGGGTTGAACATGCCCAGGATTTGATTGACCGGATGCAATACCATGGGAATACCAGGAGTCCGTACCTTCCGGCTGCTTCCTATAATCTTGTGAAGCAGGTCGACGGGAGAGGGGTTTATTCATTTTGCATGTGTCCCGGAGGATTCATAGTCCCGTCAGCTACTTCACAGGAAGAGGTGGTGGTTAACGGAATGTCACCGTCGGGAAGAAATTCACCTTATGCCAATTCCGGAATTGTTGTTGAAATAAGGCCTGACGATCTGAAAGACTATTCGGAATTTAACGAACTTGCGGGACTGGAGTTCCAGAAAGCATTGGAACATAAAGCCTGGCAGCAGGGCGGAAGAACGCAGAGTGCTCCTGCCCAGAGGCTTGCAGATTTTGTCTCGGGGGTAAGTTCTTCATCGCTGCCAAAATCGTCATATTTCCCCGGGATTACTTCTCTCGCCATTGCATGAATGGCTTCCCGGGATGATTGGTAAAAGGCTCCGGGAGGGTTTCAGGCTGATTGGTTCTGTAATGAAAGGGTTTTTGACAAACGAAGCTGTCATACTGGGAGTCGAATCCAGGACATCCTCACCTGTCAGGATTCCAAGGAATCCTGATACTCTGGAACATGTGAGTATTGCAGGACTTTACCCGTCAGGAGAAGGTTCCGGATATACCGGCGGAATTGTATCTTCGGCAGTGGATGGAATGAAGGTTGCTGAAGCAATTGCCCGGAAAATAAATCCCGAATAGCTTCTTTCCGTCCTGATATTAACCCCTGATCTCCTGCCCTCATTTTCAGATCATTCCTGATGAACAGGATGTGTCCCCGATCCGGAACTGTCAGCGTCTGCCTGTTCTTTCTTGCAAACTCAGAGAAGACTATTGAGGCTGCCATTCCGACATTGAGCGACTCGATACCAATAGTCGCAGACGTGAATTTTGGGATTACGAGCTTTTTAGTGACATACGGCATAAGATCAGTTGAAATACCTTTAGATTCATTTCCAAGAAGAATAATACCTTTTTTTCCGGCCCTGCTGGAATAGATTGATTCCCCGTCAAGCAATGTCCCATAAACCGGAACCTTTTTTTTGCGTGCCTCACCAAGAAACTGCCTAAGATCACAGTAATTCACTCTTACATGCAGGATTGCTCCCATTGATGCCTGGACTACTTTCGGATTGTAAACATCGACACAGTTTTCAGAGCAGAAAATATACCTGATACCGAACCATGCAGCCGTTCTGATTATTGTCCCAAAATTCCCCGGGTCCTGGACAAAGTCGAGGGCAACCGCCAATTCTTTATATACTTCCTGCAAATTGATGTCTGCACCAGGCATTCTGACAACTGCAAGCGCATTATGCGGCGTCTTGAGTGTGCTCATTTGCTTAAGGTCGTCATAACTAGCCGTTTCGGTTTCTTCAATATAATCTTTTTGATTCGACGGCAGGCTATTTATAAATTCAGGTTTCGCCGCAAGAAGCTGCAGTTTTATTCCGGCCTTAATGTATTCCCTGACTAGCTTATCTCCTTCAATCACATAGAGACGTTGCTCATCCCTGATTTTCTTTTTCTGAAGGGAAAGAATGAATTTTATCTTGTTTTTACTGATCATATCTTTGGATTAATGGTATACAAAGTATCTTAAAAATATAACAATTAGGTTAATTAAGCCTTTGTCGGACGAAAGTTGTTTTTTATTATTGATATATTTGCTTCATGCTCATGTACAAATTTTGAAAAAAAGCAGCTCAAATAAAAAAAATATTTTCCCCTGGATATACCTCATTCTGCTTTGTATAATTCCGGTTATTTATTCCTGCAATCCGACCAAATATGTTCCTGCCGGGGAAACCCTTCTGAATAAGAACTATATTGAGGTCAACAGGGAAGGTGTAACCAAGACTGAACTGACCCCATATATAAAGCAAAAACCAAATAAGAAGATTTTTGGTGCAAGATTTTACCTTGGATTATATAACCTCTCAAACATTAATAAGGAAAAATGGCCGCATTCGTGGCTTAGGAATATCGGCGAAGCACCTGTGATCTATGATCCTTACTCTACGGAGAAAAGCAAGGAGGAGCTGCAATCATATGTTGCTTCGAAGGGATACTTCGACAGTAATGTATCGGATTCCACAAGAACTGTAAAAAGGAAAACAGATGTTTTCTACAATGTCAGTCTTAAGTCACCTTATACCATCCGCAATCTTTACTATCAGATTGCTGACACTTCAATTGCAAAGCTTTTTTACTTCGATTCTGTCAATTGTCTGATTGAAAGAGGAAAGCCTTATGATGTTGATGTCCTTCAGGCCGAACGGAAACGCTTTGAACGGTTCATCAAAGACCGAGGATTCTACGGCTTTTCGGGAGACTATATTTCATTCAATGTCGATAGCACTATTGACAACAGGCAGGTAAATATTTATTACGAAATTAAACAGGCAACCAGGATTGACCAATATAACAGGATAGTTTATGCACCTCATGCTATTTACAGAATAAAAAATATTTTCATTTATCCTGATTTTATCCCGAAGGATGTCCTTGAGGGTGGGGCGGAATATCTGAAGAGCCTTGACACAGTGAATTATAACGGTTATTATTTTGTTTCGCGAAGGGAAAAACCCCAGCTGAAATATGAGCTTATTATCCAGTCTCTTTACCTTAAGCCCGGTTCGATATATAATGTTACGAACACCGAGCAGACCCAGAGCCATCTGATGACATTAAAGGCCTACCGCCTGGTAAACATTTTTTTTGATGACACCACACCTCCTGAAGGGAACCCGGATTCGGAGATGTACCTTAATTGTCATATTCAGCTCACATTGTTAAGTCAGCAATCGTTCAATGTTGAAGTTGAAGGCACTAATACTGCGGGTAACCTGGGAGGTGCACTTAACCTTATTTATCAGCATAAGAACCTGTTTCACGGCGCCGAACAGTTCAATATAAAGCTTAAAGGAGCGTTCGAAGCTGTTACACAGAAGAATACAAAACTTCAGGGTACACAGGAGTATGGATTCGAAACAAGCCTGAGACTTCCTAAATTCCTGTTGCCCTTTTTGAAAAAGGAGGGATTTGTCAAGAACTATAATCCGTCAACTACATTGCTTGCAGCATATAACTACCAGGACATGGTATTTTACAGAAGAAGAATGGCCAATGCCACTTTCGGATATAGCTGGATGGCGCATAACTATCAAACACATATAGTAAATCCGGTTCAGCTTAACCTGATCAAACTCGACAGCATTGATCCGGCCTTTAAAGCATGGATTGATTCTTCCTCTTACCTGTCGTACAGTTACAGGGACGTTATGATCCTGGGCGGCAACTATTCTTTTATTTTTAACAATCAAAAAATTCAGAAATCAAGAGACTATTGGTTCCTGCGCTTTAACGCCGAAGTTTCGGGAAATATGCTTTCGCTGATCAGTAAAATCGCAGGACTGAAAAAAAACCAGGGCAGCTACAACATATTCAGACAACCTTTTGCACAATATGTACGTACTGATCTCGACCTGCGATATAATATTATTCTAAACGACGTTAGCTCTGCCGTTTACAGGGGATTCATCGGGCTGGGGATACCATACGGGAATTCAAAAGCCATCCCTTTTGAAAAACAGTATTTCGGAGGAGGTGCCAATGGGATCAGAGCCTGGCAGGTACGGACCCTGGGGCCGGGTTCCTATGCTTCTCCGGATACATCATTCATCAACCAGACAGCGGATATTAAACTGGAGGCCAATGCCGAGTACCGTTTCAAATTGTTCTGGATACTTGAGGGAGCTGTTTTCCTCGATGCCGGCAATATCTGGACTTTTAACAAAGACAATTCCCGGCCCGGTTCTGAATTCAAATTCAGTAGCTTTTACCGTGATATTGCCGTTGGTACGGGAACAGGTCTCAGGTTTGATTTCAAGTTCGTAATAGGAAGGGTTGATCTTGGCATGAAACTGCGCGATCCGGCGATATCCTCCGGGTCAAAATGGATATTTATGAGCGAACGATATACTTTCAGGGACGATTTCGCTATTGTTCTGGGCATAGGCTATCCATTCTGACAAACACGACCCATTGTCTTCAAATATTTCCTGGTTTGCTTTAAACTGCAGCTGAAAATTGCTAAATTGCATTCAGTCTTACTGCAGTTTTTTCGTTATTATGAATTCTTTCAGGGAATCCTTCAGAAACTGGTTCGGATATAGCAGAAGGGAAAGGAGATCGACATTCATTCTGCTCGTTATTATTATAACTGTTATTGGTGTAAGATACCTTTTTCCGACCCCTGTTAATCCTGTTAAGGATATTCCTCCTGATCTTCTTGTATATTCTGAGGAGAGTGTCGATGTAGAAGAAGATACGATGGAGATCATAAGGCAGAATGAAGTTAAACCTCCCAGGCAGAGGAAATTCCGGCTTGAAATTAATTCATCCGATTCTGCAGCCCTTGTCCGTCTGCCTGGAATCGGTCCGGTGCTTTCAATACGTATAATAAAATACAGGAACCTTATCGGTGGCTTTGTTTCAGTGGATCAGCTTAAGGAGGTATATGGACTTAAAGAAGAAACATTTGACATGATTTCGTCAAGGGTTTACGCAGACTCACTTTTAATACGGAAGATAAAGATTAACAAAGCCGAATACAGGGAGCTGATAAGGCATCCCTATTTTAAGCGGGAAGAAGTATCCGGAATACTGAAGTACAGGGAGTTACAAGGGAAAATAACAGGCATCGGTGATCTTACCGGAAATAACCTCATTTCAACGGAAACACTTAAAAAAATCAGGGCGTATCTCGATTTCGATGAGTAATTAAGTGGGAATGATTCCCCCTTCCCTGGCCTTCCCCCAAGGGGGATGGAGCGGAAGTCAGGTAAAAGGTAAAGCTTTGGAGGTATGGTTTATTTCAGAAGGATGATTGAAAGTAAACTGAATCTCGGTGCCAGTTTTACCCTATCCGAAATTAAAGGCCAGGAAATTACGGCAAAAAATCACCGTACCTGAAATCCTGCTCTGGAAGCATCTTCGCGAGAGTTCTGAAGGTTATGAATTTTCACAGACAGGTTCCGGTTGATGAGTTTATATCCTCGATTTTTACTGCCATGAATTGCGATCTGGCAATTGAAATTGACGGATATACTCCATGATTATAATTTTGAAACAGATGCAATAAGACAGCGACGAATAGAGAGTTCTGGGGATCAACGGTTATAAAATTCACCGATGCAGATGTTAAAAAGTTCATGAATGATGTCTTGAGGAGTTTGCAGATTGTCATTTCGGAGTATTGAAAAGAAGAAAAATAAATTACAAAAAAAAGAACATCCCCCTTACCCCCTTCAAAGGGGGATTTTAGATTGACATCCTCCTTGATTGATGAAGGTTTCTTAATTACCAAATTATATGTTTTAGTCCTTTGCACAAATAGTCTTTAAGTCGTCATTACATTCCCCTGACCCCCTTCAAAGGGGGAACTAAACATTTTAACCAACATTTAACATCCATTATTTTGATACAATTTAAAAAAGCTGTAACTTTATTAAATCTGATTATGATGAATATCTGCATCCATAAAATGTGCGTCCTGCAAATATTAATTTCTTATAAATAAACTGAGATGAATAAATTATTACCTTAAAATTTTGAAAAAACCTTTTCTATTTTTAACTTTGCGCCTCGTTTAAAAATTGAATCTATAGTTATGATCATTGTACCATTAAAAGAAGGCGAAAACATTGAAAGAGCTTTAAAAAAGTTCAAAAGAAAATTTGAAAAGACTGGAGTAATCCGTGAATTGCGTTCACGGCAGGCTTTTGTTAAGCCTTCAGTACGCCGGAGAGAAGAAATCAAGAAGGCTAAGTACGTTCAGAAGATGCAGGAAAGCGAGGAATAAAAACGCCGCCTGCATTTTTAATCTATAACAATAACAGATAAGGAGGTTCCTTTATGGATCATAAGGAATCATTCTTACAGTATCTGCAAATCGAAAAGCGTTATTCCCCGCTTACTGTAAGATCTTACTTAAACGATCTGGATCAGTTTGATAAATATCTAAATACCCGGGAACTGCCCTGCAGTCCTGAAAGTATTACTTCGCACGATATCAGGTCATGGATCGTATCACTTTTGGAGAACGGGTATACGTCTGTGACCGTTCACCGCAAGGTTTCCTGTCTCAGGGTGTTTTACCGGTACCTTCGAAAGGAAGGATTTACGAAAGCTGATCCTCTTGAAAAGGTTGTCCTTCCGAAAATGAAAAAGAAACTGCCGGTTTTTGTTGATGAGGATTCGCTTGACAAGCTTCTGGATGATTACGATTTCGGAGCGGGATTTCAAAGGGATCAGGAACAGGTTAATAGTGGAAATGCTTTACCTCACCGGGATGAGGAGGGCGGAACTGACCGGACTGAGGGATATTGATGTTGATATTGAAAGTGCAACAGTGAAGGTTACGGGTAAAAGGAACAAGCAGCGGATAATCCCGCTTTTGAAACCTTTCACGGCAGAAATTGAGGAATATATCAGGGTCCGGAATGAAGCTTTCCCTGTCATTGGAACTAACTGGTTTTTTGTCAGTAACAAAGGGAACAAGTTATACGATAAATATGTTTATAATATTGTAAGGAGCTATCTGACAATGGTAACAACAATAGATAAGAGAAGCCCCCATGTTCTGAGGCATACCTTTGCCACACATATGTTGAACCATGGAGCTGACCTGAACTCGATAAAGGAATTTTTAGGTCATGCCAGTCTTTCAGCAACGCAGATATATACACATAATTCATTTGAAAAGCTTAGGAGAATATATAAACAGGCTCATCCAAGAGCTTAAATATTAATCAAATAAACAGGAGGTACTACTATGAACATTCAGATTCACTCAGTACGGTTTGATGCCGATAAGAAGCTAATTGACTTTGTTCATCAGAGACTGGATAAACTTACACAGATTGGTGACGGGATTGTAAATGCTGAAGTGTACCTGAGGCTTGATAAGGATCAGGACCGTGAGAACAAAATAAGCGAAATCAAGCTGGAATTGAGAGGAGCACCTTTGTTTGCAAGGAAACAAAGCAAGACATTTGAGGAGGCTACAGACCTGGCTTGTGATGCTCTTAAAAAGCAGATTACCAAGCACAAGCAGAAGAAAAGAAGGGCCTGATAAACAGCCCGGCAAAAATAATTTGAATTATTTTGATAAATGGAATTTTAATTAATACATTTGCAGACCGATTTTTTGGGGGTATAATGCCCTGTCGGGACGTTCTTTAAATTGCCGATGTAGCTCAGTTGGTCAGAGCAGCTGATTTGTAATCTGCAGGTCGGGGGTTCGAATCCCTTCATCGGCTCTTGAAAGAGTTGTAAATGTGTGTCATAGGGGGATAAACTCTGTTTCAAGGGGAGATACCAAAGCGGCCAACTGGGGCAGACTGTAAATCTGCTGGCGAATGCCTTCGTAGGTTCGAATCCTGCTCTCCCCACTGAACGGGGCTGAGCCGTAATCCTGAAAGGGTTGAAGATGCTGGGACGGACCTCTTTGGATGATATAAGGCGGGAGTAGCTCAGTTGGTAGAGCATTAGCCTTCCAAGCTAAGGGTCGCGGATTCGAGCTCCGTCTCCCGCTCACTTTTTGATGCCAGAGTAGCTCAGGGGTAGAGCACTTCCTTGGTAAGGAAGGGGTCGGGGGTTCAATTCCCCCCTCCGGCTCATCGGGAAAAATGATTTTAATACTGAAATAAATATACTTAAATTTAATACGCTTGGAGTTATGGCAAAAGAAAAATTTGACAGATCGAAACCGCACGTAAATATTGGCACCATCGGTCACGTTGACCATGGTAAGACCACTCTTACAGCAGCGATCACAATGGTTCTTCATAAAAAAGGTCTTTCTGAAATCAGGGATTTTGACTCAATTGATAATGCTCCTGAGGAAAAGGAAAGAGGTATTACCATTAATACTGCGCACGTTGAATATCAGACTGCAACACGCCACTATGCGCACGTCGACTGTCCCGGTCACGCTGACTATATTAAAAATATGGTTACAGGTGCCGCACAGATGGACGGAGCAATACTTGTAGTTGCCGCTGATGATGGTCCAATGCCGCAAACACGTGAACATATACTTCTTGCACACCAGGTTAACGTTCCCAAAGTGCTCGTTTTTATGAATAAGGTTGACCTGGTTGACGATGAAGAACTTCTTGATCTGGTTGAAATGGAAGTACGCGATCTGCTCAACTTCTACGAATTCGATGGCGACAATGCTCCAGTCATACGTGGCTCTGCTCTTGGTGCCATGCACGGTGAAGCCAAATGGGAAGAAAAAGTTATGGAACTCATGGATGCAGTTGATTCTTATATCCCGATTCCTAAACGCGAAAATGAGAAACCATTTCTTATGCCGGTTGAGGATGTATTCTCAATCACCGGACGTGGTACAGTTGCAACAGGCCGTATTGAAACAGGTGTTGTTGTTACAAGCGATGAACTCGAAATGATAGGTCTTGGTGCTGAAAAACGTAAAACAGTTTGTACAGGTGTTGAAATGTTCCGCAAGATACTCGACAGGGGAGAAGCTGGCGATAACGTCGGACTTCTTCTTCGTGGCGTTGATAAGAAGGAGATCAAAAGAGGTATGGTTCTTGCAAAACCAGGTTCAATTACACCTCATACCAAACTGAAGGCTGAGATTTACGTTCTTAAAAAAGAAGAAGGTGGACGTCATACTCCATTCCATAATAAATATCGTCCGCAATTCTATGTCAGGACACTCGATATTACCGGAGAG
This sequence comes from uncultured Bacteroidales bacterium, assembly GCA_963831935.1. Taxonomy (GTDB): domain Bacteria; phylum Bacteroidota; class Bacteroidia; order Bacteroidales; family VadinHA17; genus LD21. Next base: position 242,613 of record CAWHSH010000014.1, on the reverse strand, counting down.
ATAACTCTTCCTGAAGGAACTGAAATGGTGATGCCCGGCGATAACGTGACTATTACTGTTGATCTTATTTACCCGGTCGCAATAAATGTAGGACTTCGTTTTGCTATACGTGAAGGCGGAAGGACTGTTGGAGCCGGAGCGGTAACTCAAATACTTGAATAAGGGTTTTGGATACAAACTGGTATTGTAAAATCGCGATGCATCGCGATCATCCGGTCATCGCGGTTGAAGCAACGGTCAGATACAAACGGGTGTAGCTCAGTTGGTAGAGCACTGGTCTCCAAAACCAGGTGTCGGGAGTTCGAGTCTCTCCTCCCGTGCAGATTAAATAAAGTACTGACAATGGATTTAAAAGGATATTTCAGGGAATCTTATACTGAGCTGATACACAAGGTCACCTGGCCAACATGGAGCGAACTGCAGAACAGCGGTGTTCTTGTCCTCGTTGCAACATTGATCATTGCTCTGATAGTTGCTGTTATGGACCTGGGCTTTAGCAGGATAATGCAATTCATATACAGTTTGTTATATTAAAAAGGAGATCATGTTCCGATGAGCGAGAATGTAAAGAAGTGGTACGTGCTTCGGGCGATTGGGGGGAAGGAGAAAAAGGTAAAGGAATACATTGAAAATGAGATTACCCGCCTTAAGCTTGAAGAATATGTCTCCCAGGTCCTTATCCCGACCGAAAAAGTCTACCAGATAAGATCCGGCAAGAAAATAAGCAAGGAGAGAACCTTCTTCCCTGGCTATGTTCTCGTCGAAGCCGTGCTGGTCGGTGAAATACCCCACCTTTTGAGAAATATACCCAATGTCATCGGATTCCTGGGTTCTCAGAACGGAGAACCCGTTCCCCTGAGAAAATCGGAAATTAACAGGATACTTGGGAAAGTGGACGAACTTAATGCAAGCGATGAAGAACTAAATGTCCCCTTCTTTGTTGGTGAATCGGTAAAAGTGATTGACGGACCATTCAACAGCTTTACAGGGATTATTGAAGAGGTGAATGATGAAAAGAAAAAACTCAAGGTAATGGTAAAGATCTTTGGCAGAAAAACGCCACTTGAGCTAAGTTTTATGCAGGTAGAAAAGGAAAATTAACAGAAGATATTGACAGTTGTAATAATCATAATGCTTCCTGAATGACTGTCAAGCTCTCGCAATAAATAAGCAAATTTTAAATTATGGCTAAAGAAGTTGCTGGAATTATCAAATTACAAATTCGTGGCGGAGCAGCTAATCCATCACCACCTGTTGGTCCTGCACTTGGATCAAAAGGTGTCAATATCATGGATTTCTGTAAGCAATTTAATGCGAGGACTCAGGACAAAGCTGGAAAAGTAATACCGGTTGTTATAACTGTTTATGCTGACAAATCATTTGATTTTGTTACAAAAACACCTCCGGTAGCTGTACAGCTTCTTGAGGTTGCCAAATCCAAGAAAGGTTCAAAAGAACCCAACAGGGAAAAAGTGGCAACCGTTACCTGGGACCAGATCAAATCAATTGCAAAGGAAAAAATGGAAGACCTGAATTGTTTTACAATCGAGTCGGCCATGAAGATGGTAGCCGGTACCGCAAGAAGTATGGGAATCACCATTAAAGGTGAACCCGGTAATAATTAATTAGGAGAAAAATGACTAAACTTACCAAAAACCAGAAGCTTGCCTTCGATAAACTCGACAGGAACAAGCTTTATACGTTGACAGAAGCATCGTCGATGGTGAAAGAAATTACCACGACAAAATTTGATGCTTCCATCGACCTGGATGTAAGGTTAGGTATCGATCCAAGGAAATCCAATCAGATGGTCCGCGGTGTTGTTTCACTTCCTCACGGAACAGGGAAACAGACACGGGTGCTGGTCCTTTGCACTCCTGACAAGGAGGCAGAAGCAAAAAGCGCCGGAGCTGATCATGTTGGTCTTGATGAATTTATCGAAAAGATCAAAGCTGGCTGGACAGATGTTGATGTTATCATAACCATGCCATCCGTAATGGGCAAGGTCGGTCAGTTAGGTCGGATACTCGGTCCTCGCGGACTGATGCCGAACCCCAAAAGTGGAACTGTTACAATGGAAATTGGTAAGGCTGTTAAAGAAGTTAAACAGGGCAAGATTGATTTCAAAGTAGATAAAAGCGGAATCATTCATGCCTCAATCGGAAAAGTCTCTTTCGAGGCACAAAAGATCGTCGAGAATGCAAGGGAGTTTATCCAGATGGTAAACAAACTGAAACCGGCTGCTGCCAAAGGAACCTACATTCGCAGTATGTTCCTCTCAAGCACAATGAGCCCGGGGATTAAGATTGATCCAAAAGGTCTTGATGATTAAACTGTTAAGCTAAACTCGAAGAAATTATGAGACGGGAAGAAAAAAACGCTATCATTGACAGCCTTGCTGAGAAGTTAAAAGAGTACAGCCACTTTTATCTGACTGATACTGCTCAGCTTAACGCCGCTGACACAAGTGACCTGAGAAGAAAGTGTTTTGAACATGATATTAAGCTTATTGTCGTCAAAAACACTCTCCTTAAAAGAGCACTCGAAATGTCTGAAGGTAACTTTGAAGAACTATATCCGGTTCTGAAAGGTACCACATCCATCATGTTCGCTCAATCCGGAAACGTTCCAGCCAAACTTATAAAGGAATTCCGGAAACAGCATGATAAGCCTGTTCTGAAAGGTGCATACGTTCAGGAATCAGTTTTTATCGGAGACAAAATGCTCGATATGCTTATCTCCGTAAAAACTAAACAGGAACTGATAGGGGATATAATCCTCCTCCTCCAGTCACCTGCCAGAAATGTTGTATCAGCCTTGCAATCAGGCGGGAATAAATTGCATGGTGTTCTTGAAACACTATCAAAAAAAGAAAAGTAATTAAAGTATAATCAAATTAAATTAAATAAAAAAAATGGCAGATCTTAAGAAATTTGCAGAAGAACTGGTAAACCTGTCTGTTAAAGAGGTAAACGAACTTGCTAAAATACTGAAAGAAGAGTATGGAATTGAACCTGCCGCAACAGCAGTAGCAGTTGCAGGTCCCGCTGCAGGCGGCGAGGCACCAAAAGCTGAAGAGAAATCAACGTTTGACGTTATTCTTAAAGCAGCCGGTGGTCAGAAATTACAGATTGTTAAATTAGTTAAGGATATCACCGGTCTTGGACTGAAAGAAGCCAAAGCAGTTGTTGATTCTGCCCCGGCTCCCGTGAAAGAAGGTGTATCAAAAGATGAAGCAGAAGCTATTAAAGGTCAATTGGTAGAAGCAGGAGCTGAAGTTGAACTTAAATAAGTTATACCTGTTTTTAAGGTTTTAGGTTTAGTTCCGCCTGCTGGCGGAACTGGACCTTTTCGTTCTTTTAATTATAAGTTCACTTAATCCTTTTATAAATGTCCTCAAAAAATACTGAAAGAATTAGTTTTGCTTCCAGGAAAAATCAGCTGGATTATCCCGATTTCCTGGAAGTTCAGTTGAAGTCGTTCGGAGAGTTTTTCCAGCTTGGGACTACTCCCGAGAACAGGAAGAAAGAAGGACTCTTTAAGGTCTTTACAGAAAACTTTCCGATCACGGATACAAGAAATAATTTCGTTCTGGAGTTTCTGGATTATTATATCGACCCTCCGCGCTACACAATAGAAGAATGTATCGAACGCGGACTTACATTCAGTGTTCCCCTTAAGGCAAAACTTAAACTTTATTGCACTGATCCCGAACATGAGGATTTTGATACAGTAATCCAGGATGTATATCTCGGAACAGTTCCATACATGACTGAACGGGGTACATTCGTGATTAACGGAGCTGAACGGGTAGTTGTCTCTCAGCTTCACAGATCCCCCGGTGTATTCTTCGGACAAAGCATCCATGCCAACGGAACCAAATTATATTCGGCAAGGATCATTCCTTTTAAAGGTTCATGGATCGAATTTGCTACCGACATTAATAATGTCATGTATGCATATATCGACAGAAAGAAAAAACTGCCGGTTACAACTCTCCTCAGGGCTATCGGATTCGAGAGTGACAAGGAAATTCTCGAGATCTTCAACCTGGCAGAAGAACACAAGGTTTCAAAAACAAATATTAAAAAACTGGTAGGGCGTAAACTTGCCGCCAGGGTTTTGAAAACCTGGGTTGAAGACTTCGTTGATGAGGATACCGGAGAAGTGGTTTCAATCGAAAGAAATGAAGTAATCCTCGACAGGGAAACAGTAATCGAAACGGAACATGTCGACATGATAGTCGATTCAGGAGCGAAGGCAATCCTTCTGCATAAGGATGACTCGACCCTTTCGGATTTCGCAATTATATATAATACACTCCAGAAAGATCCGTGTAACTCTGAGAAAGAGGCTGTTATCTACATTTACCGTCAGCTCCGCAATGCTGAGCCGCCCGATGAGGCAACCGCAAGGGACGTCATCGATAAATTGTTCTTCTCAGATAAAAGATACGACCTTGGTGAAGTCGGCCGCTACCGTATAAATAAGAAACTGGGACTAAACACCGAAATGAGTGTTAAGATCCTCACGAAGGAAGATATCATAAAGATAATCGGATACCTTATTGAGCTTATCAATGCAAAAACCGATGTCGACGATATCGACCACCTGAGTAACAGGAGGGTCCGGACAGTTGGAGAACAACTCTATGCCCAGTTTGGTGTTGGCCTTGCACGTATGGCACGTACCATTCGCGAAAGAATGAACGTAAGGGATAATGAGGTATTCACTCCGGTGGATCTGATTAATTCCAAAACGCTTTCCTCGGTAATAAACTCATTTTTCGGTACAAACCAGCTGTCGCAGTTCATGGACCAGACCAACCCGCTTGCTGAAATGACTCACAAGCGTCGTATGTCAGCTCTGGGCCCGGGTGGTCTGTCGCGCGAAAGAGCCGGATTTGAGGTCAGGGACGTTCACTATACCCACTATGGCCGGCTTTGCCCCATCGAAACTCCTGAAGGACCAAATATCGGTCTGATCTCTTCCCTTTGCGTATACGCCAAGATCAACACCCTTGGATTTATCGAAACACCATACCTGAAAGTTAATAGACTCCAAGGTCGATTTCAGCCAGGAAGGTATTGTATGGCTGAGCGCAGAAGAAGAAGAAGAAAAGATGATAGCCCAGGCAAATGCTCCGCTTATTAAAAGACGGACATTTTGAGAATCCAAGGGCAAAATGCAGATACGAAGCAGATTATCCGTTTGAGGAAGTATCCAGGGTTGACCTTATGGATGTAGCTCCCAATCAGATCGCTTCAATAGCTGCCTCCCTCATACCGTTCCTTGAGCACGACGATGCCAACAGGGCACTTATGGGATCGAACATGATGCGCCAGGCAGTCCCGCTTATCAATCCCGAATCACCAATTGTAGGTACCGGTCTGGAAGGACAGGTGATAAAGGATAGCAGGATATTATATGTTGCTGAAGGCGACGGTGTTGTTGAATATGTTGATTCTAACGAAATAGTTATTCGCTATACCCGCACTGATGAGGAGAAATTTGTAAGCTTTGATGATGACATCAAGAGGTATACCCTTCCAAAGTACAAGAAAACAAACCAGAATACCTGCATCAACCTGATTCCGGTTGTCAGAAAAGGTGAAAAAGTCACCAGGGGACAGGTTCTTACGGAAGGCTATGGCACCAAGAACGGCGAACTGGCACTTGGCCGTAACCTTAAGGTAGCTTTCATGCCATGGAAGGGATATAACTTTGAAGATGCTATCGTCATATCCGAGAAGGTGGTACAGGAGGATATGTTCACTTCGGTGCATATAGATGAATACCTCCTCGAGGTTCGCGACACAAAACGCGGCCTTGAAGAGTTGACTTCCGATATTCCAAATGTCAGCGAGGAAGCAACAAAACACCTTGACGAGAATGGCCTTATCAGAATAGGAGCCCATATTATGCCGGGAGATATCCTCATAGGTAAGATCACTCCTAAGGGAGAATCAGATCCTTCACCCGAGGAAAAACTGCTGCGGGCCATATTTGGCGACAAGGCGGGCGATGTTAAGGATGCATCACTCAAGGCAGGTCCCTCACTCGAAGGAGTAGTGATTGATAAAAAACTGTTCACCAGGGCTATTAAGGACAGGAAAGCCAAAGCAGTTGAAAAGCCGCTTCTGGATAAAATTGAAAACGATTTCAACAAAAGTGTTGATGACCTGAAAGCCAGACTGGTTGACAAGCTGTTTATTCTTGTTAACGGAAAAACTTCACAGGGAGTAAAAGACTATCTAAATGTCGATGTAATTCCAAAAGGAAGCAAGTTCACCCTGAAACAGCTTCAGGAGATTGACTTCCTCAATATCAATCCGAATAAATGGACCACCGACAAGAAGAAAAACGACAGCATCAAACAGCTCCTTCATAATTATATAATTAAGTATAAGGAGATTGACGGGATTTTTAAACGCAAGAAATATAACATAACAATTGGTGATGAACTACCTGCCGGAATTGTGCGCCTGGCTAAGGTTTATATTGCCAAAAAACGCAAGGTGAAAGTAGGAGACAAGATGGCAGGACGTCACGGTAACAAGGGAATTGTTGCCAGGATTGTGCGGCAGGAAGATATGCCATTCCTTGAAGACGGCACACCAGTGGATATCGTATTGAACCCTCTTGGTGTTCCTTCAAGGATGAACCTTGGACAGATTTACGAAACGGTCCTCGGATGGGCAGGACAGAAGCTTGGACTTCAGTTCTCCACACCTATTTTTGACGGAGCCACAATAGATCAGATCACTGAATATACCGAAAAGGCAAAGTTGCCGAAATATGGCAAGACTTACCTTTATGACGGTGGTACCGGCGAAAGATTTGACCAGCCGGCAACAGTTGGCGTGATCTATATGCTTAAACTCGGCCATATGGTCGATGATAAGATGCATGCCCGTTCAATAGGACCATACTCACTTATAACACAACAGCCACTGGGCGGTAAAGCGCAGTTTGGCGGCCAGAGATTCGGTGAAATGGAAGTCTGGGCACTTGAAGCATTCGGTGCTGCCCACATACTTCAGGAGATACTCACTATTAAGTCGGACGATGTAATAGGCCGTGCAAAAGCTTATGAATCAATAGTAAAAGGTGAGCCGATGCCGCAGCCCGGAATTCCTGAATCGCTGAATGTGCTGTTGCACGAACTAAGAGGACTCGGATTAAGCGTTATTCTCGATTAACATTCCGGGCCAATTTGTGTTTAAATGTTGAAAAAAAATTAATATATGTCATTCAGAAGAGATAACAAAGCAAAAACAAGTTACTCAAAGATCTCGATAGGTCTTGCTTCGCCTGAGGAAATCCTCGACCGTTCCAGCGGTGAAGTACTAAAACCTGAGACAATTAACTACCGGACTTATAAACCTGAACGGGATGGATTATTCTGCGAAAGGATCTTCGGTCCGGTAAAAGATTACGAATGCCATTGCGGAAAATATAAAAGGATACGGTACAAGGGTATTGTTTGCGATCGTTGCGGTGTTGAAGTTACCGAAAAGAAAGTGCGCCGTGAAAGAATGGGACATATCTCGCTTGTAGTGCCAATTGCCCATATCTGGTATTTCCGTTCATTACCGAATAAAATCGGTTACCTGCTGGGACTCCCGACAAAGAAACTCGATTCCATTATCTATTACGAAAGATATGTTGTCATCAATCCGGGCGTCAAAGCAGTAGATGGCATTAAATACCTCGATTTTCTTACAGAAGAAGAATATATTGAAATAATAGAATCACTTCCGAAAGAAAACCAGTATCTCGAAGACAATCATCCGGATAAGTTCGTTGCAGATATGGGAGCTGAGGCGCTGTTTAAACTTCTTAGCCGCATTGATCTCGATGAGCTTTCATATTCGCTTCGTCACCGGGCTAACACCGAAACATCACAACAACGTAAGAATGAAGCTCTTAAACGTCTTCAGGTTGTTGAAGCCTTCAGAGATTCGAAACATGTGAACAAGCCTGAATGGATGATTATCAAGGTTGTTCCGGTAATACCACCTGAGCTGAGACCTCTTGTTCCTCTTGATGGCGGACGTTTTGCCACAAGCGACCTTAACGACCTGTACAGGAGAGTTATAATCAGGAATAACAGGCTGAAACGGCTTATTGAGATTAAAGCTCCGGAAGTTATTCTTCGCAATGAAAAAAGAATGCTTCAGGAAGCCGTTGACTCATTATTCGATAACTCCAGAAAGGCAAACGCAGTCAAAACGGATGCAAACCGTCCTCTTAAGTCGCTTAGCGACAGCCTTAAAGGCAAACAGGGAAGATTCCGTCAGAACCTGCTTGGTAAAAGGGTTGACTATTCTGCACGTTCAGTCATCGTTGTTGGTCCTGAACTTAATCTTCATGAGTGCGGTCTTCCGAAAGATATGGCGGCAGAGCTTTACAAGCCATTTATAATACGGAAGCTGATTGAACGCGGAATTGTAAAAACTGTAAAATCGGCAAAGAAAATCGTAGACAGGAAAGATCCGGTTGTGTGGGATATACTCGAAAATGTTCTTAAAGGACACCCTGTGCTTCTGAACCGTGCTCCAACACTTCACCGTCTTGGCATCCAGGCTTTCCAGCCAAAACTTATTGAAGGAAAGGCAATACAGCTTCATCCGCTAGTTTGTACTGCGTTCAACGCAGACTTCGACGGCGACCAGATGGCAGTTCATCTCCCGCTAGGAAACGGAGCAATTCTTGAAGCCCAGATGCTTATGCTTGCTTCACACAATATTCTTAATCCCGCAAACGGTGCTCCAATCACTGTACCTTCACAGGACATGGTTCTCGGTCTTTATTATATCACCAAAGGAAGGAAGGGCACCACAACTGATAAAGTCAGGGGAGAAAATCTCGTTTTCTATTCCCCGCAGGAAGTGAATATTGCTTACAATGAAGGAAAAGTTGATCTTCATGCAATTATAAAGGTTAAAGTAAATGACAGGGTTGATGGACAGATGATCAGCCGTATAGTTGAAACCACTGTGGGCAAGGTCATTTTTAACCAGTTTGTTCCTGAGGAAGTGGGATTTATAAATGAAATTCTTACGAAGAAATCGCTCAGGGATATCATCGGTCGTGTCCTTAAACTGGCAGGAACAGCAAAAACAGCTGACTTTCTCGATGCTATAAAGAACCTTGGATTTTATTCTGCCTTTAAGGGAGGGCTCTCCTTTAACCTGGATGATGTTATAATCCCGGAAGAAAAGACAAAATTTGTTACCGAGGGTTACGAGCAGGTTGAAGAGGTGCTTAATAACTATAATATGGGGTTCATTACAAATAATGAACGCTATAATCAGATAATTGATATCTGGACACATGTCAATGCCAGGCTCACACAATCCCTTATGAAACAGCTTTCAAACGACAAGCAGGGATTCAATTCGGTATATATGATGCTCGACTCAGGAGCAAGGGGATCAAAAGAACAGATCCGCCAGCTTTCAGGTATGAGGGGCCTTATGGCAAAACCTCAGAAATCAGGTTCAACAGGATCAGAGATCATTGAAAACCCTATCCTTTCAAACTTCAAGGAAGGTTTGTCGGTTCTTGAATACTTTATTTCAACACACGGAGCACGCAAGGGTCTTGCTGACACGGCCCTAAAGACTGCCGATGCTGGTTATCTGACCCGCCGGCTGGTTGACGTATCACAGGATGTGATCATCAACGAAGAGGACTGCGGCACATTAAGGGGACTGGTTGCAACCGCAATTAAGAAAAACGAAGAGGTGGTTGAAACGCTTTACGAAAGGATACTTGGACGTACAGCGGTACATGACGTGTTCCATCCGCTTACCGGCGAGCTTATTGTTGAGGCCGGACAGGAACTGACTGAAGAACTTGCAAAGAAAATTGATGATTCACCTATTGAACAGGTTGAGATACGTTCAGTGCTTACCTGCGAATCAAAAAAAGGTGTTTGTGCAAAGTGCTACGGACGTAACCTGGCAACCGGACATATGGTTGAGAAAGGGGAGGCAACCGGCGTTATTGCTGCCCAGAGTATCGGCGAACCCGGTACACAGCTTACCCTTCGTACATTCCACGTCGGAGGTACTGCTTCAAATATAACAACCGAATCGAGACTGGTTGCACGATACAGTGGAATTGCAGAAATTGAGGAACTGAGGTCGGTTCCCAAAAAGATCCGGAAAAAGGTGATATCGACATAGTTATTGGTCGCCTGGCCGAGCTGAGGATCATTGACAAGAAGACCGGAATAGCCCTTACCACTCATACTATCCCATATGGTTCAAAACTTTATGTAAAACCGGGACAGGAAGTTGAAAAAGGCAAGCTCATCTGCGAATGGGATCCGTTTAACGCTGTTATTATCGCTGAACTTGGCGGTAAAGTAGCTTACGACTACCTTATTGATGGTGTGACATTCCGTGAGGAATCTGATGAGCAGACTGGATTTAAGGAAAAGGTTATTATTGAAAGCAGGGACAAGACCAAAAACCCTTCAATCAAGATTCTGGGGCCCAAGAAAGAAGAACTCAGGCTTTATAACCTTCCCGTAGGTGCACACCTGGTAATTGATGCCGATAAGCCGACTGAGGCTGGTGATGTGCTTGCAAAGATACCAAGGGCTGTTGGTAAATCCGGCGATATAACCGGAGGATTACCAAGAGTGACAGAGCTTTTCGAAGCCCGTAATCCTTCGAATCCGGCAATTGTTTCCGAGATCGACGGTGAAGTGACTTTCGGAAAAATAAAAAGAGGTAACAGGGAGATTTCAATCAAGTCAAAAACTGAGGAAGTTAAGAAGTACCTTGTTCCGCTTTCAAAGCAGATACTCGTTCAGGAGAATGACTACGTGAAAGCAGGTGTTCCTCTTTCCGACGGAGCTATTACCCCCTCAGACATCCTGGCAATTAAGGGACCTACCAAGGTGCAGGAATATATAGTTAATGAGATCCAGGAAGTCTATCGTTTGCAGGGTGTAAAGATCAATGACAAGCATTTTGAGATCATTGTCCGGCAAATGATGAGAAAAGTTGAGATAGTCGACCCGGGTGATACAAAATTCCTTGAACGTCAGGTTGTTGACAAACTGGAATTTATGGATGAGAATGACTGGATCTACGGTAAGAAGTATATTGTCGATGCCGGAGATTCCCAGACACTCCGTCCGGGAATGATTGTTACAGCTCGTAAGCTGAGGGATGAGAATTCCGTTCTGAAACGCCGCGACCTGAAGGTTGTCGAAGCCAGGGATGCTGTCCCTGCGACCTCCAACCAGGTTCTGCAGGGTATAACCAGGGCTGCACTGCAAACAAACAGTTTTTTCTCAGCTGCTTCCTTCCAGGAAACTACAAAGGTTCTTAATGAAGCCGCAATTCTTGGCAAGGTCGATAAGCTTGAAGGACTAAAGGAAAACGTAATTGTAGGGCATCTGATACCTGCAGGCACAGGACAGCGGGAATACAACAGCATTATCGTTGGATCGCTTGAGGAATTTGAAGGCCTGACAGAAACACCGGTCGAAGTTGAAACAGAGAACAGGATTTAAACTTAATAAAGCAAGTTATGTCAGATCCGAAGAATCCTAATCAGATCAGCATAGAACTGAATGAAGAAGTAGGTCAGGGAACCTACTCTAACCTGGCAGTAATTACTCATTCGGCTTCAGAATTTGTTGTCGACTTTGTACGTATAATGCCCGGAATACCGAAAGCACAAGTCAAATCGAGGATAATCCTCACTCCTGAACATGCAAAACGGCTTGTATCAGCGCTTGAGGATAATATTGCCAAATATGAATCCGTTCATGGTAAAATCAAGGAGATCAAGGGATCGACACCTGTTCTCCCCATGACATTCGGAGGACCAACTGCACAGGCTTGATTTTAAAGTAATTACTTATACAGAGATTTGTTTTAAGTCTGGATTTACCCCCTTCCCCCCGGAGGGGGTTTTTATGTATCTATTTCGTATCTTTCAGAAAAAATTCTTTGGAGCAATACAGGATATCATTTGTCGGTGCAGGCAGAGTATCCGATGCTTTGTGCCGGTATTTGTTTAACGCCGGCTGTAAAATTCAGAAGATTGTATCAGGAACTGAAAAAAGCAGTCGGGCTCTCGCCGCTTTTGCGATGCTTCCTGGTCGCTGGATCCTGATTTTGCCGATTCCTCTGACGTAATTATTGCGGCGGTTCCCGATGATAAACTGAAAGATGTCCTGCACAATATACAGTGCTCTGTGATACCCTGGTTGCACATACGGCCGGAAGCCTCGGCCTGGATATATTCCCGGCCCATATCAGCCATAAGGGTGTTTTTTATCCTTTGCAGACATTTACAGAAAGACCGGAAAATAGATTTTAAAGGGCTTCCCTTTTTTCTGGAAGCATCAGACCCAGGTGCTTCAGGAATACTGAAGAACCTGGTCGGAATCAATGGAAGGAATTCCATATTTTATTGATACTGAACACAGAAGATTACTTCATGTCGCAGCGGTCTTCGTTTGTAATTTTACTAACTACATGCTTACTGCGGCAGCCAGGCTATCATGAAAACCGGATTACCGTTCGAAGTTTTGTATCCTCTTATAAATGAAACCATTATGAAAGCCCGGGAGATTGGTCCTGTAAAATCACAGACCGGACCTGCATTAAGGCTCGATAAAGGAACTATTGAAAAACATATTGATTTGTTATCTTTCTCACCGGAATTGCAGCGGATCTACAAAGAAGTAACAGATTCAATAATACGATTCTATAAAACCAGCAGTGATGACAAATTTTAAGGAGAGTCTTGCGAGCATTAAGGCATTTGTATTTGATATCGATGGCGTTTTGTCGTTGCAGACTGTTCCCCTTAACGCTTTCGGAGTACCGAAAAGAACAGTTAATTTTCGTGATGGATACGCCCTGCAACTGGCCGTAAGAAAAGGCTATCATATATCAATAATCTCCGGGTGCAATTCAAAAGAATACCTTAAAAGGCTTAAGCTTCTCGGAATTAAAGAGGTGTTCCTTAACAGCCGTTCAAAGCTTGAGCATTTCAACGCCTTTCTCCGCAAACACAGTCTGGTGAGATCGGAAGTCATGTTTATGGGTGACGATATTCCCGACTACAGGGTCATGAAGGAATCGGGAGTGCCGGTTTGTCCGGCTGATGCTGATAGTGAGATTAAGCAGATTGCTTTATATATTTCGGATAAAAAGGGAGGTGAAGGATGTGTAAGGGATGTTATTGAGCAGGTTTTGAGGCTCCATAATAACTGGATGGATAATGACGCATTTACATGGTAGCATATGAAAGCTTTTCTTAGCCTTATAAGATGGCAGAATCTTTTGATAATTGTACTTACAATGGTACTTATGAGATATGCCATTATCGAACCGGTGATAAGCAAAATATCCGTTGTCCTGGCAGACGGAACCGGCCAGGCGGTAACCTTAACCCTGAAATTCCCATGGTATGATTTCGTAATTCTTGTTTTTACGACATTGCTCCTGACAGCAGGGGGATACGTAATTAATGATTACTTTGATATTAAAACCGACCTTATAAACAGGGGCGAGGTAATCGTAGGTACCAAAATCCCGAGGCGTCATGCAATACTTTGGCATAACATCCTGAATATCATGGGTGTAATTGCCGGTTTCTACATTTCCTGGAAAGCGGGCTTCTTATGGCTGGGAATCCTGTTCCTGATGGTCTCAGGATTGCTTTATTTCTATTCCGCAAGCTATAAGCGGCAATTTTTGGTCGGAAACCTCGTCGTGGCCTTGCTGACCGCAATGGTCCCGATGCTGGTGGCCATTTACGAATGGCCGGCTCTTTACAGGTACTATTCGGTAAATGCCATAACCCCTCCCCAGCTTGGTATTATATTTTATTGGGTGGGTGGATTCTCCGTTTTTGCCTTTCTGACTACTCTTACAAGGGAAATTATTAAGGATATTGAAGATTTTGAAGGTGATATGGCTTATGGAAGAAATACCGTTCCGGTAGTAATAGGTACCAAAACCGCCAGGATCTTATCAATATCCCTTATCATAATAACCATCGTATTACTCTATCTGGTCTGGTATTTTTTTCTTTATGATAAAATCACTCTGGTATATATTTCCGCCACATTGGTATTGCCATTGTTGTATGTTGTCTATCAATTAATTGTTGGCAAGACTAAGAGACAACTCCATATCGCCGGAAGAATCATGAAAATTGTTATGATAGCAGGTGTTCTTTATTCTGTCGTCGTGAAGATTATCCTCGGCTGGAATCTTTTGTGATATGTTTATCGAAAATCTGAATAAATACAGGTTAATTCTGGCCTCCCGTTCACCGAGAAGACAGGAGTTATTAAAAGAGCTTGGCCTGAGATTCGAAGTGGCAACAAGGAACTGGCCGGAGGATTATCCGCTGAACCTGAGGGCTGAACAGATTGCCCTTTATGTTGCAACTGAAAAGGCAAAAACTTTCCTGGCCGAAATAGGGGACAACGAAATTGTTATTACTGCCGATACAATTGTCTGGTGCAATAACAAAGTACTCGATAAACCGGTCGATAAGACTGATGCTCATAAAATTCTGAGTGAGATTTCCGGTAATACGCACGAAGTAATAACAGGTGTCTGCCTTCTTTCATCAAAAAATCAAACCTCTTTTTATACCTCAACCCAGGTTACATTTGAGAAGCTTTCTGATGATGAAATAGATTATTATATAGAAAAATTCATGCCTTATGATAAAGCCGGAGCCTATGGCATTCAGGAATGGATCGGGATTGCCGCGTGCAGCAGGATAGAAGGATCGTATTTCAATGTAATGGGATTACCGGTTCATCAGGTATATCAGGAATTGCAGAAGTTTATTAACCCCAACCCCCCTGACGCTCCGGTCAGGGCAGGCCTGAAGGGGGCTTAATTTGATTATTTAACAAACCCTCCCTGGGAAGGGTTTGGGTTGGGTTTTTTAAACAATTGATATTATAAAATGATTCACCAAAATAAAAACTTGCACAGAGGATCACAGAGGTTTCACAGAGTTCCGCAGAGCGAATCAAATTGAACCTCTGTGCATCTCTGTGCCTTCTCCGTGTTCTCTGTGAAACTAAAAAATCAAACAAAACCTTAAACTTTAAACCAATTTTAACTTCCTCGTATGAAAAGAACATTACTTACTTCGGCTCTGATTCTGACTCTTTATTCCTGCTTTTCATCAATTCCTGATGAGGGCATCTGGATCCCTCTTCTGATCGGGAAATACAACATCAAACTGATGCGCGAAAAAGGATTTAAGCTTTCAGCTGAAGATATTTACAGCGTTAACCGGGCTTGTATGAAAGATGCTGTCGTGAACTTCAATGGCGGCTGCACGGCAGAGCTGATCTCCGGCCAGGGGCTGCTTATAACAAATCATCATTGCGGTTACAGCCAGATACAGGAACACTCGAGCCTGGAGCATGATTATCTCACTAACGGTTTCTGGGCAATGTCAAAGCAGGAAGAGCTTCCAAATCCCGGTGTTACCGTTACATTTCTTAAATGGATGGAGGATGTTACAGGGAAGGTCCTGGAAGGTGTAACGGATAATATGGAGCCGGATGAGCGTGATAAGCTTATTTCATCAAGAATTACAGAGATCCAGCAAAAAGCCGTAGAAGGAACCGGTTACAGGGCAATTGTACGGCCATTTTATATGGGCAATCAGTATTTCCTTTTTGTAAATGAAACATTCCGCGATGTCCGTCTTGTTGGAGCTCCGCCCTCAGCTATCGGCAAATTTGGCGGTGATACCGACAACTGGATCTGGCCCCGTCATACAGGTGATTTTTCCCTGTTCAGGATTTATGCAGACCAGAATAACCAGCCGGCGGAATATTCCATTGATAATGTTCCGTACAAGCCTGCTTATTACTTTCCTGTCTCGCTCAGGGGTATTAAAGAGGGCGACTTCACAATGGTATTTGGCTATCCGGGTTCAACATCAGAGTATGTACCGTCGTACTATATCGATATGATAAAAAATTATATTGATCCGAAAATGATAGATATAAGGACAAAAAAGATAGATATAATCGATGAAGCAATGAACTCCGATCCATTGATCAGAATACAGTATTCTGCGAAAAAGGCCGGCATTTCAAATTCATGGAAGAAGATGGATAGGGGAGATTCAGGGACTTGAAAGAATGAACACTATAGGCAAAAAGCAGGAATTTGAAGCAAGGCTGACAAAATGGATTGAAGACTAGATAATGTAAGAACAGCCAGAATTCAGTAATATTCTTCCTTCGTACAAGGAAGCTTACTCGGAACCTAAGGGAATACATGCTCGTTAACAGCTTTACAAACGAAGTTATGAACGGCATCGAGGCAATGACGCTTGCCAGGAGCCTCAAACGGCTTTCCGACCTCTTTGAGAAGAACACCGACGATGAAGCAGCAATAAAATTGAAGTCCGATCTTATTGAGTACTCAAAGGAATTCTTCAAGGATTATGACCGGCAAACCGACATGAAATTATTTGTACGCTTATGCAAACGCTATGGTGAAACACTTGAAGAAAAATGGCTGGCTCCTGAATATCTGAAGCTGAAAAGATCATGTAAGAGTAACTTTGCAGGAATTGTCGGCAAAATATATAAGCGCACAATCTTTGCTGATCAGTCGAAATTTACTGCATTCGTAACAAATTTTGGAATCCGGTCAGTAAACAGGCTGAAGAAAGATCCCCTGTATGTTCTTTCCGTTGATGCCGGTAACTTCCTGTCAGAAAATGTACTACCGGAACTGGTCAGACTAAATTCTGAAATTCAAAAACTTAACAGGGCTTACATGCAGGTGCAAATGGAATTCGATACCTCAAAAGTATTTTATCCCGATGCCAATTCGACACTGAGGGTTGCCTACGGTACAGTGAAAGGTTATTTTCCCCAGGGATGCTGTTTATTTTGAACCGGTCTCAACTCTTGAAGGCATCATTGAAAAGGACAATCCGGAGATTTATGATTATGATGTTCCCGAAAAGCTGAAACAATTATTTTTAAAGCGCGATTACGGACGTTATGCGCAAAACGGAGAATTGCCGGTGTGCTTCATTGCAAACAACCACACAACCGGAGGTAATTCAGGAAGTCCCGTAATAAATGCCGAAGGCTTTCTTATCGGCATAAATTTCGACAGGGCATGGGAAGGCGTTGCCAGCGATATGTCATATAATCCGGATCAGAGCCGGAATATAAGCCTCGACATCAGGTATGCACTGTTTATCATTGATAAATTTGCGGGAGCGGGATACCTGTTGAACGAAATGAAAATTATCGAATAGCTCTGTGACCCTCTGTGACTCCTCTGTGTGGGCTAATGTGTCAGATTTAAGTTCCCTGAGAGCCACAGAGTGGGCTCAGAGACTTCCACAGAGGAAATATATTAATATGATTTGATCCTTTTCAGTTTATCAGCATAAATCTGATAAACAGCTTCCTGCTGTATAATCTGTTCCCTGACCTTTTCCTGCATCCTTTCGTTTCTTGGTATTTCGTTGTTATCCTTGTCTATGTCGGAGTTGAATCTGTTGATCTTATTCTCGGATGATTCTATTGAATTAAGAGCTTTTTTCTTCCTCTTTTCAAGATCCTTGATCTGATCGGCTTTTTCCTTTTGAGCTGGTCCGGCCTCCATGGCGGCAAGAAGATTATTCTGTTCGACAAGGGCAGCCGAAACAGTATTCAGTTCATTATTCTGAATAGTAATATTATCTTTTTCACTCAGGATAGATGCATTTTTTGACTGAATTGATTTCTGCATGCGCGACTTTTCATTTTCAAGCGACGACAGTTCCTTCTGAAGATCGCGAAGCTTCTTTTCTTCAGCATCAGCCTGATCTTTGGCAACTTCAATATACTGATCCTTGGCAAACTCCTTCAGGTATTCCTGGGCTTTAGTATAATCGGCCTCACCTGAGGATCTTATCAACATACAGGTCCTTTTTCTTTTCAAATGCATACGATAAAGCTGGAGCATTGAATCGAGACTGACCAGCTTGCTGTAAACATTTATCGGATTGGGGCTGATAGCTTTTATCTTGGCGCCAAAAATAGTCATCTCATTGTTCTCAGTAAGCACTTTTGATCTTGTACCTGACTGAAGATCCCTTATCCACACTTTCATAGTTTTATCAAAGTTGAGCTTCAGGTATTGTCACTGACAAACCGGGTAATAAACTGTTGCCAATTTTAAGACTGTCGTCTGAAACAATGACAGGTTTTTGTGCCTTAATTCCGAAGAATGGAATTAAAATTAATAATGCAAGAGTAAAATGTGATTTCATAGCAAATGAATTAATAACAAAACCAAGTTAGTTGTCTAAATATTACGAAAAGTTTAGTAAACAGAAAAAATTAAAAACTTTCTTGTTCTTCAGGAAGTGAAAAAAATCAAAATTTATTACCTTTCAGAAGTTAATCTGAACTCTATGATAAGGATAATTGCTGACGATAAAATTCCTTTTTTAAAAGGTGTTCTTGAACCCTATGCAAAAATCACTTATCTGACTGGTAATCAGATAAACAGGAAAGCCGTAATGGAAGCTGATGCTCTGCTTGTCAGGACAAGGACCCGGTGCAACTCTGAACTTCTTGAAGGGACCCCGGTAAAGTATATCGGCACTGCCACAATCGGCTTCGATCATATTGACACGGACTACTGTGAAAAGAATAATATTAAATGGATCAACGCTCCGGGCTGCAATTCATCCTCTGTTCAGCAGTATATTGCTGCTGCACTTTTAAGGATTGCATCTGAATCGGGATTTTCCCTGAGAGATAAGACAATTGGGATAGTCGGAGTGGGAAATGTGGGTTCAAAAGTTCAGAAACTGGCAGGGATCCTGGGTATGAAAGTGATACTGAATGACCCGCCCAGAGCAAGAAGTGAAAGAACTAAAATCTTTGTCAGCCTTGAAAACGTCTTGAAGGAATCTGATATAATTACCCTTCATGTGCCACTTAATATGGATGGAAGGGATAAAACGAATCATTTTTTCGATGGCAACAACTTTCGGAAAGATTAAGAAAGGAACCTGGCTGATAAATTCATCAAGGGGTGAGGTAGTTGAAACAGAAGCTCTTAAAAATGCTCTCGCTGAAGAAAAGCTCGCTGGTGCAGTGATAGATGTCTGGGAGAAAGAACCGGAAATCGACATTCCCCTTATGCACACAGCATTTCTGGCAACACCTCACATTGCAGGCTATTCTGTTGATGGCAAAGCGAATGGAACTTCAATGATTGTAACGGACCTGTGCCGGTTCTTTGATATTACCGCTGGCCGATTGGTTTCCTGAAGAAATTCCAGCGCCTGCCGAACCCGCGCTGACAATTGACTGCTATGGAAAGAGTGATGAAGAAATTATCAGAAAGGCTGTCTTCCATACCTATAATATTGTTGAGGATGACATCAAGCTGAGATTCGATCCGTCACATTTCGAAAAATTAAGGGAAAATTACCCGGTAAGACGGGAATTCACTTCCTATACAGTCACCCTGAAAGAGGGATCTCCGGATATTGAGAAAAAGCTCAAAGAGCTGGGATTTAAAGTGGCTGAATAAATCACCGTATTAAAAACCGTATTTAAAACCGTATTATAATACGGTGATCATTCTGTCATGCTGTCACCGGTTCGGATGACAGCTGCAAATTCCTTTACCTGGAATACAAAAGCCTGTAGTCTTGTATCAAGGGAAACAGTATCCTGACCGTCATAGGCAATATTAATGAACGGGATATTGTTATGATCCTTCCGGAAGGAATCGCTTACTGAGGCTATCAGAGTTCCCGGCATGCAGGTAAACGGCAGTATGGCAGCAAGACCTGAAACGCCTCTTTTTGTCATGAGCAACCGAAGTACCCATTGCTATTGGCGGATCACCGTCATAAAACTCATTCACATAAGTGTTGCATAGCTTCAGCATTTCGTGAAGTGATACATCTTTCTCATGATCGGTGAATTTCTTGATCCCTTTCAATAGTGAATTTGCAATTACATCCTGACCGAATCCCTGAATCTTGGATTTTATAATTCCTTTCTTATCATTTTTCCACCTGCTGTCGCGGGTGAAACCTGTAGGTCGAATAATAGATCCATTCTGAAAACGGACCTATAACTACCTCAACACCAAGATCTTCAAGGCGGTTGGCAATGTTTCCGTTACAACCCGGCATTGTCGCGCATAAATATTTCACCGATAATTGCCACAACCGGTTTCCTTACGCTTTTGTCGACCTTGATTGCCATAAAATCTGAGGCTATCTCCGCAAGAACTTTATGAAGTCCTCTTGGTGCCTTTTTCAATACATTTTTCCAGTCTGATGTATTGCATCTTCATATAGCCGGTCTGAATCACCCTTATTGATCTCATAAGGTCTGGTTTCCCTGTATATCTTCCTGATATAATCAGCAACAATAAATCCCTTCCATGCATTGATCCTGAATTTCTGTCCATGTTCCCCGGCGACATCTTCATAAGATGTATCATTTGAAGGTGTTATAAGTTCAGCTTTCTCAAAGCCCAGCCTGTCAAAAGTATCCTGTGAAAATGGTTATACTGTCCAAACCGGCATGGACCGTTATGATCGGGCATGAAGAAGCTCATTTTTGAAGGATCTGCTCCGGGTTCCTGTAATTTTTTTATAAAGCTTCCGGTGGTACAGATCATAGGAAAGCACTCTTTTGAAGAAGTATATTTTCTTCCGATTGCCAGATCTTCTTCAGTCTGTTTTGGAAGCACTTCAGAGGGAACTCCGATGCTTCTGGCAGCAGCAGCAAGCATATATGCACCGTCATTCATATATGGAAAATATAATACCCTGTCTTTTGGAGGTGATGCGGGACTTGGCCTTGGCCTGAAGATCTTAACCTCTTTCTTCTCATTCTGTTCCGAACCTTTCAGGCTGTCGAGGAATGCTTCAATACGGGTAACCATACCGGCATCGGCAGAATGTTCATCAACCTCAAGATGAAGGAACGGTTTGCCTTTCAGCTCCTCAGTAACATAATGCCATATGAATGAATCAGGTCCGCAGCGGAAATTGCTCAGATAAACAGCATACAATCCGTCAGTTTTTGCGACATGCTGGGCAGCAGCAATGATCTTCTGCCCGTTAGGCCAGTACATATTCCTGTAGTTCTCAAAGATATTGTAAGGTGAAAGATCAAGCATATCAATAGGAATAGGCATAACATTCTGAGTGATAAGCTTTTCAACAAGACCCAGATTCAGATGGGGATCAGTGCTGTTATAAGGTCTTCCAAGCAGTACAACCGGACGGCAATTTTCGGGAATATTCTTTAAGAACCTCTTTCCCGTAATCCACAAGACGTTTTTCAAATGCAACCTGAACATCATCAGCTTTATAAATGGCTTTTCTGATTTCTTCTTTTCCCAGATCCGAATTTATCATTGAAATATGCTGTCATCTCCTTTACCAGAGCACGTTCAAAGAATCTGAAATGAAGTGTCGGGATCAGAAGTTTTGATTCATCAATTTTCCCTTTCAGGGCTGCTTTTACCATAAACGGATAAGTCTGGACCCATGGGCAGTTGCAGTTGAATGTCTTGTTCCCTTCCTTGAATTTGGCATTAACAATGAACGGCAGAAAGATATAATCAACTCCTTTTTCGATAAGATCAATAACATGTCCATGCATCAGTTCAACCGGAAGGCATGTTTCTGTGGTAATAGTCTCAATTGATCTGGTTACAAGTTCTTTATCCGATTCTTTTGAAATGACCACTGTAAATCCAAGCTCCTCAAAGAAAGTTCTCCAGAACGGGAACTGCTGGTAGAAAACCATCAGAGCCCTTGGAATTCCAATAGTGCGGTGGTTTTTTCCTGATCCTTATCTTTCTCCCGGTAATCCTTCCATCAGCATCTCCAGCCTTTTATTGAAAAGATTGGGAATATTACCTGACAGCTTTCTTGCGGCCGTCAGTTTCATACTTTTCACATCTTCCGCCATAGAACAAGCGATTTCTTTTCTCCGGCTATTTTGACTTTTCTGATCTCACAATGGTTTGTACAGGCCTGGCAGACAAACCTGCTCATGGTATATGTAGCATTTCTGATCCCGAAGCCCTTGAAAGTGGTTTTTTGTCCTTATTTCATTGATCTCTGTGCAAGAATTGCAGCGCC
This sequence comes from uncultured Bacteroidales bacterium, assembly GCA_963831935.1. Classification (GTDB taxonomy): domain Bacteria; phylum Bacteroidota; class Bacteroidia; order Bacteroidales; family VadinHA17; genus LD21. The sequence continues at coordinate 220,440 of CAWHSH010000014.1, read as the reverse complement.
TATGGCACCTGTGACATCGAAATGCGGCGGGATGATTATTTTCTTGCCTGTAACCTGTTCAAATGCTGCTACAACAGCTTTATTATTGGTTACTCCTCCCTGGAAGAAGATCTTGTTGCCGACCCTTCTGTCGGCAACAACCTTCTGGAGATAGTTGTATACGATTGAATAGGCCAGACCACCGACAAGATTCTCATTTCTGGCACCTTTCTGCATGATACGAATTAAGGTCAGATTCCATAAAAACAGTACATCTGTCGCCCAGTTTTACTGGACATTCCGAATTTAATGCCATGCATCCGAACTCATCCACAATATTTATATTAAGCTTTTCGGCCTGCTCTTCAAGAAATGAGCCCGTCCCTGCGGCGCAAACCTTATTCATCTCAAAGTCGACAACCACACCATTTTCAATGCTTATGTATTTTGAATCCTGACCACCGATCTCAAAAATTGTGTCGACAGTAGGGTCATAATCAATTGCGGCAGTAGCCTGGGCGGTTATCTCGTTCTGAATTGTATCAGCACCTATGAAGTCGCCGGTAAGATACCTTCCCGATCCGGTTGTCCCTGCTCCAATAACTTCCACGTCCTGCCCTACCTCATCGAATATCTCAGTCATCCCTTTCTGAATGGCTTCCAGAGGCTTGCCTGCAGTTGGCAGGTAACGCCGGGCAATAACTTTATGGTCGGCATCGATCAGCACAACATTGGTGCTTAATGATCCGACATCAATTCCGAGATAAACCGGAAGACGTTTTATTCCGTTCTTTCTGAAATGCACGGTTTTATCGTAAACTGCTTCAGATTCCTTCAGGGGTGGAAGGCTGTTGAACTCGGATTGTATCATCCGAAAGATAATCCTTCAGTTTTCCCATCCCTTTAAAATGGTTCATCTCCAGGTTATTGGAACGGGCATACATAACCGCGCCTATGGCGCCCATCGAGGCATGATATTCGGGAATTATAAGCTCATCACCCTTCAGGTCGAGGACCTCCCTGAAAGCCCTTATCATTCCTGTATTGGCAGCAACGCCACCTGAGAAGATAACGGGCTTATTTATCTCCTTGCTTCTTGCCACGTTGCTCCGGAAATTACGGGCAAGAGCAAAACATAATCCTGCTACTATATCATGAAGCGGAGTGGCGATCTGCTGGTGGTGAATCATATCGCTTTTGGCGAAGACACTGCACCTTCCTGCTATCCGGGGAGGATCGACCGATTTCAAAGCCATCTCTCCGAATTCATTTACAATGGGAACTCCGATTCTTCTGGCCTGCTGATCGAGAAATGATCCCGTTCCTGCGGCACATATACTGTTCATTTCAAAATCGACAAGACGTGAATGACCGTTTGAGGGATCTTTTTCAAGAATTATAAGTTTTGAATCTTCTCCGCCGATCTCGATAACAGTCCGGGCTTCAGGAAACAGTCTTCCCGAAGAGGTTGCCTGTGCAATTATTTCATTTACAAATATTCCACCAATTAACTCTGTAGCTAGCTTCCCGCCTGTGCCTGTCACGGATATTCCGCAAATGCTTTCTGCAGGATGAATTCCTAAAATTGTTGATAGTCTCTCTTCCAGAACATTAAACGGTTTCCCATGAACATAATCATAATAGTTCTCTAGAACATTATAGCTTTCATCCAAAAGCACCGTATTGAGAGAAACAGATCCAACATCAATTCCCAGGTAAAGCTTCTGATTAGCTGATGCTTCCTGAATTTTGTCCTGTAACATAAACTGGATATTTATTTAGCTAAAACCTTTTTCTACTATCGGTCTGCGAAAATATATAATTTTTTTTTAGGAAGCAATTTAACGGAGGATTTTGTGATATATAGCATGTCACACCCATTCCTCCGCCAATACCTCTCCTGAAATGCCTGTTATCATCTGTTTCACAGGCACTTTTCGTGCCGCTTTAGCCATTGCTGCCCTGACCATTTGAAGCAATCCCCCGCAACATGGCACTTCCATCATCATTACAGTTATGGTATTGACTTTGGCAATATCAATCATGGATGTAAGTTTTTCCACGTAAATATCTGTACCGTGGTCGAGCTTCGGACAGGCTATTGCCAGCGATTTCCCCCTGAGGTGCATGCTGTGGAAATTTCCCATTGAGTAAGCTACGCAATCGGCAGCCAGCAGCAGATCGGCTCCCCTGAAATATGGTGCATTTGGATTAAGTAAATGCATCTGCACAGGCCATTGCCTTAGTTCAGAAGGCTGGTCAGCCGCAGGCATTTGATTGTCAGAGTACCTGGGCTTCTCAATGATCATTGCCCGCGATCCGGGGCATCCTTCCCCTCCTTGTTTTTGGTGTTGACTGCTGTTATGGACTTCTGACATTACTTCCCTGAGGTCAAAATTAAGTTCATCCTTGTGTTCCCTGAGATAACCGACGCCATCCTGAAGGAATCCTGTCTCACCATGTTCCTTCAGGTGCCTGAGGTGGGCAATGATGGTATTTTTCCCTTTGTGCTTCATCTGTTCCATCACCTTTGATTCATTATAGGGTTCAGCTTCCCTTTTTTCGATTGTGATCGCCCCTTCCGGGCAGTGCCCTATGCAGGCGCCTAAACCGTCGCACATAAGTTCACTTACCAGTCTGACCTTTCCATCAATGACCTGCAATGCTCCCTCATGACAATTCGGGACACATTGCCCGCAGCCATTGCATAAATCCTCGTCTATTTTCAGAATGTCTCTTTTCATTTGTATTGCATTTGTTATTTTATAATGCAAAAATGATAAAAGAGAAACTTACAAATTGTAACATATGTTACAAATGAAGAAGTTTTTAAAATTTATTTACTCCTGACCAATCTAACCCATTAAGAATAAACCCCAAAGTTCGCGATGGATTAGTGATCAGGGATTTGCTCCTGTGCTCCGGCAAAGTAACTCTTTGGTATAAGGATGATTATCAGAATAATTTTGATACTTTTCATTTTTTATGGATTTTTAAGGTACCTATTTTAGAAAAACTATGGATTATTCAATTCTTATTAAGGCTCCGCTTTTCAGGAATATTTTATTGGAAGAGATCCGGGAAGCTATGTCACTGATACCTCACAGGATCAAAAGATACAAAACCGGATCGCTGATAGCCCAGGGCGGTGAACACGTCACTTCCATGATGGTAGTTATAAAAGGGACTGTCAAAGGTGAAATGGTCGATTATGCCGGGCGGGTGATAAAAATTGAGGATATTCCGGCACCGGGAGCGCTTGCACCGGCATTTATGTTCGGTAACTTAAACACTTTTCCGGTAAATGTTGTCGCAGTTTCAGATACTGAGCTCCTTGTAATCGAAAAACACGATTTTCTCAAACTGCTGAAGAGCAATGAAAAGATCCTTGTCAATTTTCTGGACATGATTTCAAACCGGTCACAATTCCTTTCCGGGAAAATTAAGTTTCTCAATTTCAAAACCATCAAAGAAAAGCTGGCTCAGTTTATTCTTCAGTCAACCGGAGAAAACACAACAGAGACCACTCTGAATATGACACAGAATGACCTTGCAGATTTTTTCGGAGTTACCCGTCCCTCTATCGGAAGGGCCATAGGCGAGCTTGAAAATGAAGGACTGATCTATACAAAAGGCCGATACGTCAGAATACTGGATAAGAAAAGGCTTTCAGACCTTACCAGGGAGTGAGATGCTCTTAAAAAACCGGAATATTATGGTATTTATTCCGGGAGGGTTATCGTGAAGCAGGTCCCTTCGCCTTCCTTGCTTTCAACCGTTATGGTTCCATTGTTGATCTTGACAAGTTCATGGCAGAGTTTCAGACCGAAGCCAGTTCCCCTCTCATTTTCAGTGCCAGGTGTGCTTTCAACTTCCGTGGCGGTAAACAGGTACTTTTGTTTAACCGGAGGAATACCGATGCCATTATCGCAGACCTTTAATACAATTCCTTCCCCGCTGAGTGTTTTATCCTTCAAAAGGATGCTGATCCTTCCACCCCTGGGGGTATACTTGACCGCATTTGACAGGAGGTTCCTTATTATTATATCCAGAAGATCCTTGTCGAAGAATGCCTTTGAATTTCCGATCTGGGTGAAATTTACAGATATCTCCTTATTATCTGCCGTCTCCTTGAAGATGCTCAGGTTTGTCAGTATAATATCTGCAAGGTCCCTTCTCTCAGGGGAGAACTTGATCTTGTCCTCCTGACCTCTTCCCCATACCAGCATGTTCTCCAGCAGGTTTATTACCTGCTGCGAGTATTGAATGCTTGCGTTTGCAAAGTAATCATATTTCTCCTTGTATTCCTTCTCTTTAAGCAGGTTAAGCATATAGAGAATGTTGACAACAGGGCTTCTCAGATCGTGGGCAATTACCGAAAAGATCTTGTTTTTTAACTGAATTGTCTCTGATAATTGCTTGTTCTGAAAGGCTATTTTGACATTTTGATTTTCTATCTCTTCTTTACGTGCTTTTATTTCCTGTGTCCTTTCATTGACGATGATTTCAAGGTTCCTGTTCATGTACTCCAGATCGTTCTGAAGTTTTTCCTTTTCAGAAAAGGATTTCACCCATTTGTAAAGAAGCATTACAGCCTGAATAAAAACAAACAGAACAAGGACATAAGCAAGTATGTAACCTGAAGTTGTTGCTGCTTTTCCAAGGGAAACCCTGACATCGTGTATTGCAGCCACTGACAGCAGGATGAATGCTGCGAAGTAAACATACTCAACAGTGTTCTTTTTTAGAAATCCCCTTATATTGTGGGCCAGAGCATAGCCCATGAGAAAGATCAGGGAAGGATAAATGATAAATGTTGTATTGCTGAAAATACGTACAGGAAGGAACAATGTAAGGAGGAAGGCCGTCGAAAAAATAGCCGTTATGATCCACGTTATAATTCTGAAGTATTTTGTTCGATAGAGATTCAGGGTAAACCAATACCATCCAATAAGAATAAGGTATAGTCCGAGGTATTCAAATCGGACGATCCAGGTCCAGCTGATAGGTATGATATTATTAATCAGATAATTTGAGGTGAATAATGGTCTGAGTGCGAGCCCGATTGTTGCAAGACTGAAGAATCCTATAAGGCGGTCCTTCGGATAAATTGCGAAGAAGAACAGGAAAAGCAGTGAAAATCCGAGAAGCAGGCTTACGGTCGACCAATCCCTGGCCCAGGATGCCGCATAGTGCTTTTGAACATCTGAAAAAGTGCCAAATTTTACCGGTAACCAGAAGCCACCACGGCGATGGTGAAAATTTGAAACGTTTATTATTATTGAAACGGTATCGGATGTCGGAGTATATCTGAAGATGAGCTTTTCATACCAAGGTTTGGTTTCCGCTTCTGTTTTTCCTGGGGTTCCGTTTCCTCCCATATAATTTCCGTTAACATAAATATCATAGGAAGAATCGAATACAGGCATGTCAAAGGCCAGGGATTCCCTGAAGCCCGGTGGCAGTAAGGCAACAAGTCTGTAGGTGGCGAATCCCATTGGGGTTGTTTTTACCAGCCCGGGCGAGTAATCTGTCCAATATGACGGGACGTGTCCAAAGCAGCTGGGTTTAAAACTTCCGGCGACCTTAAAATCATTAGGATGGAGCATTTCTTTCCAGTAAAATTCCCATTCACCGTTGAGGGTTATAACAAAATTATTACTCCTGCCAATTTCCCGAAGATCAATAATCCCGTCAACAGCCAAAGGCGCTTTCACACCGGCAAAGCTTTCTGAAGCAGTAAAGAGCAAGAAAATAAAAAGTAATCTGTTGATTTTCATTTCAAACCTCTGTTTTCAAGCAGGGCATCAATACTTGGTTCCTTCCCTCTGAAAGCGATATACATTTCAAGCGGATCAGCTGTTCCACCTTTTGAAAGGATTTCTTTTTCAAATCTGGAAGCAACTTCGCGGTTGAAAATATCTCCTGTTTCCCTGAATGCCTGGAAAGCGTCTGCATCAAGCATCTCACTCCAGTAATAACTGTAATATCCCGAGGCATAACCGCCACTCCATATATGGTTGAAATAAGTTGATCTGTATCTTGGCTTGATCTCCGGTATTAACCCGTATTTGTCCAGAACCTGATTCTCGAAATCCCTGATATTGAGATCCACAGGTTCGGTAAGAATATGGTATTCCATATCCAGCAGGGCAGCGGCCAGAAATTCCACCGTTGTAAAACCTGTATTGAACTTGCCTGCCTTATCAAGTTTTTCAATTATTTCTGAGGGAATCACCGCTCCTGTCTGATAGTGTTTTGCGTATACCTTCAGAACTTCGGGCTCAAGCACCCAGTGTTCCATTATCTGTGAAGGCAGCTCCACAAAATCGCGTGGAACCGAAGTGCCTGATACGCCAGGGTATGTTGTGTTTGAAAGGAGCTGATGAAGGGCATGGCCGAATTCGTGGAACAGGGTGGTTGCTTCGTCCGGTGTCAGAAGAGAAGGTTTGCCGGCTGTTGGCGGAGTCGAGTTAGTGACCATGGTAACAACAGGGTGGATCATTTTACCTTTAATGTCACGGCTCTGTCCCCGGTAGGCGCCGCACCACGCCCCGGCACGTTTTGAAGCACGCGGATAATTGTCAATCATAAGCACTCCGACATGCTTGTTATCCCGGGTTACCTCATATGTAACAACGTCGGGATGATATTTCGGTATATCGGTTCTTTTGGTAAAAGAAAGGTTATAAAGGCGGTTAGCTACATAAAACATACCTTCAATAACATTTTCCGTTTTGAAATACGGTCTGGTCAATTCATCATCAAGCGCATACTTCTCCTTCTTTATTTTTTCAGTGTAATACCACCAGTCCCATGGTTCAAGCCTGAATTTCTTCCCCTCTTTATCGATAAGTTCCTGCTGAGCGGCTGCCTCGGCTTTAGCTACAGGGAATTGCTGCATTCCATACCTGTCCAAGAAATTCCATTACCCGTTCGGGTGTTTTGGCCATATTCCTTTCAAGGGCAAAATCGGCATAGCTTTTATAACCGAGAAGTTTCGACCGTTCCACCCTTAGCCTTGCTATTCTGGCTATTATTGCTTTGTTATCCTTTTCATTGTCATTATCACCTTTCATGAAGTAAGCAGTGAAGAGCTTCTGGCGCAAATCACGTTTTTCGGAATATTTCAGGAAGGGTTCCATGATTGGATACTGGATTGTGAATACCCATTTACCCTTAAGGTTCATCTTTTCAGCCGTCGTTGCAGCCTGGGTAATGACTCCCTCCGGCAATCCTGCAAGATCTTCCTTATTATCAATAATCAGCTTGAACGCATTTGTTTCTGCCAGAAGGTTCTGACCGAATTTTACAGAGAGAAGCGAAAGTTCCTCATTTATACTGCGAAGTTTTTCCTTGTCTTCAGGCGATAACTCTGCTCCGTTCCGTACAAAGCTTTTGTAAGTATCATCAAGGACCTTCTTTTCCTCCTGAGTCAATTTGAAATTATCCCTGTTCTCATAAACTGATTTTATTCTCCGGAACAGTGTATCATTCAGATTGATATCATCCCTGTGTTTGGACGATAGAGGAGCAATCTCCATGTTGATAGCCTGCAAGGAATCATTTGTATTGGCTGAGTTGAGAGAGCCAAAAACCCTGCTGACTTTTGTCAGGAGCTCGCCGCTGTATTCCAGGGCCTTTATTGTATTTTTGAAATCCGGCTCCTGCCGGTTTCTTGTTATTTTATTTACTGCGGCCTTTTGTTCTTCAAAACCCTTCAGAAATGCCGGCTTAAAATGAGATGCCTTAATAAGCTCGAACGGGAGGAACCCCAAACGGAGTGTCAAAATCACTGAAAAAGGGATTCCCATTTTCTTTTTTTTGTTTACATGACGCGAATGCTACAGTGACTATAATAATGAATAACGCTGCTTTTTTCATAACTCAGGTTTGATATTAACTTTCTTGAACAGGCAAGGTACAAAGATTGAAAATTCCGGATTATTTACACGAGTCAAATATATTTTTTCTTGAAATTCTCTGCCGCCCGGTACAATTGCTTTTGAACGGAATTTAGAATTCTAAGCCATCATAGTAAACAAGAAAAAAGGCTAAGAAACGTGCAAAAAAAAAAGGAAAGATAGTTGGGAGTTATCTTTCCTTCATTAACCTAAACCTGATCGTAGAATTTGGCCGAACGGCCATTGAAGAAATCTTTAAGTATTATATAGTTGATTCCTTTTACGGAGAAAAACTAAACCAATTAAAAAAAGAACTTTCTGAATAATATATTATTTTGTTTTACTCTCAATATATAGACGCCTGGATTATAATTTTGTTGCAGGCTGTTTATGTTAATCTTTTGTTAATTTTTCAGACGATTTTCCTTAATTTTTTAACAATTTGAAATTTTTTTTTATAACTTTCGGCCAGTTAAACAGTTATGATTTCAAACCTAAGATATCGTTTCATGATGCAGCGTCTCGGAAGGAGACTTTATAGCTGTCTGATGTTCTACAGCTAGTATTCCTGCCATCATTTCTGTTATTAAACAAACAGAATGGTGTTCTTGTTCCCGGTTTTTTTATTTATTTTTTTTTCACATTTTTTCATAATGCAAGGATTGATCTTCAGCGTTAAACGCTATTCAATACATGACGGCCCCGGGATCAGGGTTACATTCTTTATGAAAGGTTGTCCTCTTTCGTGCTGGTGGTGCCATAATCCGGAAGGCATTTCACCAGCAAGGGAAAAGGTGAATCAGACAAGAAAGGTAGGAGGGAAAGAGTTTTCCGAAACTGAAGAGGTAGGTAAATATTATTCAGTGGAAAATATCATTGAAATTCTTGAAAAAGACAGAATCTTCCTGGAACAATCAGGTGGAGGTGTGACTTTTTCGGGCGGTGAACCACTGATGCAGAATGAGTTTCTTAAGAAGCATTGGAAGCCTGCCGAAGTGCAAGGATTTCATACGGCTGTCGATACCTCAGGGTATTCTTCTGCCGGAAACTTTAAAGCAATTATGCCTTTGACAGATCTCTTCCTGTTTGATATCAAACACCTCGACGATTCAGAAACATATTGAATATACCGGAGTTTCCAATATTGGAATTCTTGATAATCTGAAAATGGTACTGAAAAGCGGAAAGGATGTAATGGTCAGAATTCCGGTGATCCCGGGTAAAAATGATGATGCTGTTAATCTTTCCGAATTGAGGAACCTGCTTGGCTGAGTTAAAATGCCAGAACCTGAAAAAAATAAACCTGCTTCCTTTCCACAGGATTGGTGCATCGAAATATAAGAGGTTCAATCTTCCGTACCGGATGGATGATACGCTTCAGCCATCTCAGGAGAGGATGAAGGAGTTAAAAGAATTCTTTTCTGAAACAGGGATAAAAGTTAAGATTGGAGGATGAATTGAAGACCTCTCCCCAACCCCTCCCCCAGGAGGGAGGGGCTTATAAACCAATTACTTAAGTCCCCCTCTCACTTCGGGAGAGGGGGATTGCCTTCGGCGAGCTCGTCCCGATAAATCGGGACTCGGTTTAGGGGGTGAGGTCAGGAAATATAAAGTGTAAAATAATCTTGGTAATAAATGTTAATTGTAACTACATGATACTTTCTGACAGAGTTAAAAAATTGCGGCAACAGAGCCTTAATGCAGTCGAGAAGATCTCAGCCGAAAGGGCTCAGCTTATTACCGGTTTTTATAAAAGTGATGAAGCACGCGGACTGTCGGCTCCGGTTCTTCGGGCAAAAGCATTTGAATACCTTTTGAAAAACAAGAAGTTATGTATTAATGAGGGTGAACTTATAGTCGGCGAAAGGGGACCTGCTCCGAAAGAGACTCCCACTTATCCTGAGATAAGCCTTCATTCTTTGCAGGATCTCGATGTCCTTGATTCCAGGAAGAAGGTATTCTTCAGGGTTGATGATGAAGTAAGAAGGGCTTATAAGGAAGAGATCATTCCTTTCTGGAAAGGCAAAACCAACCGCGACAGGATCATGAACCGGATGACGCCTGAATGGATTAATGCCTATGAAGCAGGGATTTTCACGGAGTTTCAGGAGCAACGTGCTCCCGGACATACAGTGCTTGGCTACAAAATGTTCAAAACGGGTTTCAATAAATTGAAGGAGGAGATCAGGGATACTGCTTCAAGGATTGATTTCTTTAATGATAAGGATGCATTCGATAAGACCGAGGAGCTCAAAGGAATGGAGATAGCGTGCGATGCAATTATAATGTACGCCGTTAGGTATTCTGAAGAGCTTGAGAAACTGGCTTCCTCTGAAAATAACAGTAACAGAAAAATGGAACTTCTGAAAATGGCGGCAATATGCCGGAAGGTTCCGGCTGAAGCACCTGAAACTGTTCATGAGATGCTTCAGCATTACTGGTTTATCCATATCGGAGTCATTACCGAGCTTAATCCCTGGGACTCATTTAATCCGGGCAGGCTCGACCAGCATCTTTATCCGGTGTATAAGAAGGAAATTGAAGCAGGAACACTGCCGGCAGAAGAACTATATGATCTTCTGGGATGCTTCTGGGTTAAATTCAATAACCATCCTTCACCACCCAAGATTGGTGTAACTGCAAGTGAAAGCAATACCTATACTGATTTTTGCCTTATTAACCTGGGTGGCGTCAAAGCTGACGGAACAGATGCAGTAAATGAGATGTCCTATATACTGCTTGATGTAATTAAGGAAATGAGAATACTTCAGCCAAGCTCAATGGTCCAGATCAGCAGAAAAAGTCCTGACAGGTTTATACACAAAGCCCTCGATATTATCAGGACCGGTTTTGGACAACCGTCATGCTTTAATACAGAAGCAATAATCCAGGAGTTACTCAGGCAGGGAAAAAACCTGATTGATGCCCGTAACGGAGGCGCATCAGGATGTGTCGAAACAGGAGCCTTCGGAACGGAAGCTTACTGGCTTACAGGTTATTTTAACCTTGCAAAAATACTTGAACTAACCCTTAACAATGGCTTTGATAAACGGACCGGGAGACAGGTTGGCCTGCAAACCGGATATGCCGTTGATTATGAAACCTTTGCCGACCTGGTTAAAGCATTCAGGGAGCAGGTGAAATATTTTGCAGATATCAAGATAAGAGGCAACAATGTTATAGAAAGAACATTTGCCAACTGGCTGCCGGTTCCTTTCCTGTCGCTTCTTGTCGAGGACTGCATACTGAACGGAAAAGACTACAATAATGGCGGAGCACGGTATAATACCACTTATATCCAGGGAGTTGGGCTGGGGAGTATTACCGATATTCTGACATCGGTAAGGTACAATATTTATGACAAGAAGAAATATGACCTGGGCAGAGCTGAACAAAGCTGTTGAAGCCGATTTCAATGGTTTTGACCGGTATCAGGTACGATCTGATCTATAATACACCAAAATATGGGAATGACGATGATTACGCTGATCAGCAAGCTGTTACTGTTTTCGAGATATTTTATGATGCCGTCAATGGCAAACCTTCGTCAAGAGGCGGAGTCCACAGGATTAATATGCTGCCCACCACATCGCATGTTTATTTTGGCAGTGTCACCGGTGCAACCGCTGACGGCAGGAAGGCTTATACTCCCCTTTCAGAAGGTATTTCCCCGAGTCAGGGAGTTGACAGTCAGGGACCGACCTCAGTTATAAAATCCGCTTCAAAAATAGATCATCTCCGAACGGGAGGAACATTGTTGAATCAGAAATTCTCGCCGTCATTCTTTGAGGACGAAGATAGCTACACTTGTCTGACCGCCTTGATACGCAGCTATTTCAGTCTCGACGGACATCATATTCAGTTCAATGTTGTCGATGCTGCCACTCTGAGGGATGCACAGAAGCATCCTGAATTATACCGCGATCTGATAGTCAGGGTTGCCGGTTACAGTGATTACTTCAACGATCTCGGTGAAGACCTTCAGAATGAGATAATAAACAGAACAGAGCATTCGGCCGTTTGACCTCATCCCCCGGCCCCTTCTCCCCGGAAAGAATGGGTGCAAGAGTCCTGTAATCATTTTTTGCTTGTCTGCCCGGGAGGGTGGCCAGGGTGAGGTTAACTTTTCTTATCCTTTATCTCATTGAACATTGATGTGGCTGTCGCTACTATACCTGCAACATCCGTAAGATTTGTCGGAAGTATTATAGTATTATTCAGTTTTGCCAGATTTGCAAATCCAAGCAGATATTGCTCAGCAACTCTCAGGTTGACAGCATTCAGTCCGTTTTCTTCTGAAATTGCCAATGCTATTGCCCTCAAACCGTTAGCAGTTGCTTTAGCGACCTGCTCAATTTCCGAAGCACGCCCTGCAGCCTCATTTATTCGTTTCTGCATTTCACCTTCCGAGTTTCTTGATAAGCTCCTGCTTGTCACCTTCTGCATTATTTATCTTAGCCTGTTTTGTTCCTTCCGATTCAGCGATTACAGCTCTTTTCTCCCTTTCAGCCCTCATCTGTTTTTCCATAGCATCTTTAATACTCTGGGGTGGAGAAATATTCTTGACCTCATATCGGGTGACCTTCACTCCCCAGGGTTCGCTTGCTTTATCTACTGCATCGACAATCGTGACATTTATTGTTTCCCTCTCTTCGAATGTTCTGTCAAGTTCCAGTTTACCGATCACGCTTCTCATTGTTGTCTGTGCAATCTGGATTGAGGCAAACCGGTAATTGTCGATACCGTATGAAGCCTTCTGCGGATCCAGCACCTGGAGGTACAGGATACCATCAACCTCGACCGCTATATTATCACGGGTTATGCAAACCTGTGGAGCTACATCAATAGCCTGTTCCTTAAGAGTATGCCTGTATCTTATCTTATCGATAAAAGGTATAAGAATCTGGAATCCGGCCGTAAATGTCGCCCTGTATTTTCCAAGTCTTTCCACAATTATTGCTGTTCTCTGGGGAACAACTTTTACCATTGATGCAATCAGGATAAAACCAAGAATGATTACACCAATCAGAATTATAGTACCACTTGATCCTGCCATTTTATTTATTTTTTGGTTCAACAATCAGTTTAAAATTTTCTTTCCGCTTTAATAATAACGATCTCTCCTTCGTTTATAGATGATTTCGATTCAGCCTTCCATGTAGTACCCTTAAAATCGACTTTCCCGTTTTTGCCTGGTTCAAAATCCATAACTGCGAGTGCTTCTTTTCCGGTAAACTCATCCTCCACACTTTCTGAAAGCCCAGGCTTGCTGTAAAAGAATCGCTTCTGTATCATTTTTCTCAAAGCGAGAAGAGAAAGAACCGAGGTAACTGCAAAAACAATAATCTGAATATTTATCCCCGGGTTGGACAATAAGGCAGAGCAGAGCTGTCATCCAGGCTCCTACTCCAAAGAAGAAAATTACAAATCCCGGAATCACCAGTTCAAGAAGAAAAAGGACAAGCCCGATTATAAACCAGATAAGTTCCGGTCTTGAAAAAATAGATGTCTCCATAATGATTAGTTTAAAATATATGCGAGATAAAATGTTTTGAATAAAGTAAAGATATAAAAAAACTGAAGAAATATTCCAAAAGTAAAGGAGAATAAGCTTTCGGAATGTAGTTTGCGGACCGCGGTGATAAAAAATTTCCGCAATTCAGTTTTTTTTCGTACCTTATTTCGCTTTTTTGAATGTAACTTGTCGGGAGATTCACAGGTCTTATTAAAATAGCCTGGAAGTAGTATAATAGCCCTTTTGTGTGATTATTTAGAAAAGCAGAAAGTCAGAAAAAATCAGATAGGAGAACGGTCAAATGGAAAAATTCTTCGATTATTTTGATGAACGTTACAGGGAAGCTGTGCTTAACGGGCCCGCTTCCGAAGACGGACCTGTAATTACAATATCACGTCTGACCGGGTGTGATGCCCGCGAAGTCGCTTCCACCATAGTCGACAATCTTAACGCCCGTTTCGGAACTACAAAATGGAAGTGGGTCGACAAAGATATCATATACGCCATTGCAAGGGAGCTTAATATTGATACCCAGCGTATTGAAAATTATTATGCAGGGATCAAACTATCAAATCTGTCAGAAATGATTATGGCCTTTTCGGGCGGATTTGTCAGTGATCTCAGGGTCAAGAAAGCGATTAAGGATGTTGTATTGTCTATTTGCAAGGAGGGTTTTGTTGTTCTTGTTGGGAGAGGCGGGGTTTCAATTGCAAGGGAAATTAAAGACTCTCTCCATATCCGTCTTATTTCCCCGTTCTACTGGAGAGTTGAGAATGTCATGAAAAAGAAAAGCATGACCCTGGAGAATGCCGAAAAATATGTCATTGACACTGATGAGAAAAGGTATGATCTTATTCAGACATTTCTTGATAAGAAAACCAAAAACATTGAGAGCTCTGTTTGATGTGACAATCAACAGGATCTCGTTCAGCATTCCTGAAACCGCCGAGACTTATTGTCTCGATGTACGAGAAAAAAGTTTACAATCAGATGATTGAAAGAAAAAAGATCAAATCGATTTTCTAAAACTCACTCAGGTCCCCGACCTTTTTAATATGGACGCTCAGCCTTTTGTCGAGTATCGTCCTGTAAGCGTCCCAGTCGGTTATTGGACGCCGTGCAACACCTGAATCCATGGCCGCTTTTGCCACACATGAGGCAACACATGATATAAGACGCGGATCAAGGGGTTTTGGTATAATGTAATCCTTTCCAAAAGTAAGGCTGTCAACGTTATATGCCTCCAGGACTGCATAAGGTACCGGCTCTTTTGCCAGAGCTGCAAGTGCCCTTGATGCGGCAAGCTTCATCTCTTCGTTAATAGTTGTGGCTCTTACATCAAGAGCACCCCTGAAAATAAATGGAAAACCAAGGACATTGTTTATCTGATTTGGATAATCCGATCTACCTGTTGCAAATATCAGATCATTCCTTGTTGCCATAGCGTCTTCATAAGTAATTTCGGGATTTGGATTTGCCATTGCGAAAACTATCGGATTATCTGCCATAGTTGCCAGCATTTCCTTCGAAAGCATATTGGCTGTGGAAAGTCCAAGGAACAGATCAGTTCCCTTAACCGCATCAGCAAGCGTAGTCAATATCCCTGTCAGTAACAAATTCCTGTTTGTATTTATTGAGATCGTTCCTTTTTCTGTTAATAACACCCTTACTGTCGACCATCACAATATTCTCTTTCCTTACACCCAGCGACAGATAGAGCCTTGAGCAGGAGATGGCAGCAGCTCCGGCACCGCAAACAACCAATTTTTAGCTTTTCGATCTTTCTCCCTGTTATTTCAAGCGAATTTAGCAGCCCGGCTCCCGAGATTATCGCTGTTCCGTGCTGATCGTCGTGAAACACCGGAATATCCACCATGGTTTTCAGCGGCTTTCCACCTCAAAGCATTCAGGTGCCTTTATGTCTTCCAGGTTTATTCCTCCAAAAGTAGGAGCTATCTTTGCACAGATCTCCACAAGTTTTGCAGGATCCTTTTCATCGACTTCAATGTCAAAAACATCCACATCCGCAAATACCTTGAAAAGAAGCCCTTTTCCCTCCATTACCGGCTTTCCGGCCATTGCACCAATATCTCCAAGACCGAGAACTGCCGTCCCGTTAGAGATAACCGCAACAAGGTTTCCCTTTGGCAGTATACTTATATACATCATCCGGAGTTTTCTCGATTTCAAGGCACGGGTAAGCGACTCCAGGAGTATAAGCAAGACTCAAATCAAATTGTGTGCAGTAAGGTTTTGTGGGAATAACCTCTACTTTTCCCGTGACGGCCCCTGCTGTGGTAGAGAAGCGCATCTTCCTTTGTAACTTTAGGCATGAATTAGTATTTTAAACCAGGTTAAATCGATGTTAATTTACTATATGGGGCTGTCCAATAAGCGATCTTTTATGGTTCTACCCCTAAATCCCCCAAGGGGGACTTATTGATTTATTGATGTTTATAAAGCCCCCCATGGGGGGTTAGGGGGTAGATATCAGCTTTATCAACAACCCCGGTTTTGATCTTTCTAAAGTACAACTATTAAACTAAATTAAAATGAGAAAGATCACTATATTATTAAATCCATTTAGACCTAATCTACACGCAATAATATTTTGTTTAAAACAAAAATCAATACTTTAATCAATCTTTTTTATCTATTTTTATCCTGACTTTAAACCTCTTTTTCCTTATGAAGCAAAATCTGGCAATTGGTGTTGATATTGGCGGCAGTCATATCAGCTGTGCCGCAGTTGACCTTGAGATCATTCAAAATCTTAAATGAAACGCGTACCGAGAGGGCTGTCAACAATAAGGCAGAAGCCAGTGAGATAATTGGTGTATGGGTTCAGGCTCTATCAGAAGTTATTAAAGAAAATACCGTCGAAATCATTGAAGGGAATTGGTTTCGGGATGCCCGGTCCTTTTGATTATGTGAAGGGGATAAGCTATATTAAGGGTGTCGCAAAATATGAACATCTCTACGGATGTCAATGTCCAGGAACGCCATATCCGACAACCTTGAATTCCCTGACGGATTCCCTGTCCGGTTCATGAATGATGTTTCGACATTTGCTGTCGGTGAAGCACTGGTCGGAAAAGCTTCAAAGGTGCAAACCGGTCAATGTCGGTAACTCTTGGTACCGGGTTTGGTTCTGCATTTGTCAGCGACCAGATCCCCATCGTAGATGGTCCTGAAGTCCCCAGACTGGGCTGTGTTTATCATCTTCCGTATGGCGACAATATTGCTGACGATTACTTTTCAACGAGATGGTTTATAGGGAAATATAAAAAACTTACCGGCAAAGAACTGAGCGGTGTCAAGGAATTTTCCGAGCTGGCAGGAAAGGATAAAATAGTGATGGACCTTTTCACTGAATTCGGAAATAATCTGGGAGTATTTCTTGCTCCGTGGCTTATAAGGTTCAAAGCTGAGATTGTGGTGGTGGGAGGCAATATTTCTCATGCTTATAACCTGTTTGGAAATATCTTCGAGAACAGTCTTAAGAAGGAAGGATGCAACTGTAAGGTTGCACTTTCTGAGCTTAAGGAGGATGCCGCTTTTATCGGTGCTGCATACCTTCTTGATGATGGCTTCTGGAAGGCGGTACAGCATGCATTGCCACTTATGTAAACTGCCGTCTTCGTCGCCACAGGTCGACTTCTACGACCGAAGGCCGAAGCGGCTACACGAAGGCGATGCAGGCAGGCCTTCAAAGGGGGAATTTAGACATTTAACCTTTAAATCTGAACCTTAAATATTATGGCCACACAAAAAGTTAACATTTCGAAGATATCACCTGTACTCATGGCATTCTTTGTCATGAGTTTTGTTGATCTTGTCGGCATAGGAGTCGACCGAGTAAGCAAAGACATGAGCCTCAGCGCCACAGTAGCACAGCTGATCCCATCGGCTGCATTCCTGTGGTTTTTTATTCTCTCGGTCCCGGTTGGAGTACTGCAATCGCGGCTTGGTAAGAAAGCCATGCTTAACATTCGGGATGGGAGTTACAGCCCTGGGATTGCTCGTTCCTTTCTTCTTTTATTCCTTTGCGATGGTGCTGGTAGGCTTTGCACTTTTAGGGATCGGAAATACGATTGTCCAGGTTTCAGCCAACCCGTTGCTTGTCGATGTCGTTCCAGGGAACAGAGCTTCGAGTTTTCTGAGCTTTTCACAATTCGTGAAAGCAATCGGATCGATGATTGGAGCTCCGTTGGCAGGATTCTTTGCCTTCAATTTGGCGACTGGAAATTATTGTTCCTGGTCTTCGGCATTGTATCGATCCTTACTGTATTGTGGCTTGGGTCAGCAAAGATCAATGAAACAAGGGTGGAAGGATACAAAGCAACATTTGCATCCTCGTTTAAGTTGCTGAAAACCGGATATGTTCTGTTGATTGGTACTTTCCATTTTTCTTGTTGTCGGAGTTGATGTCGGATTTAATTCCAATTCGGGGCAATTCCTTATTAAACAGTTCGGCATCGATCAGACAGCCGCCGAGATCAGGACGGAGTGTATATTTTCTTGGCAGAATGCTTGGGACATTTGCAGGCGCAATAATACTTACCAGATTCTCCTCGAGAAAGTTCTTTATATGGACCTCTGTTCTTGGGATCGTTTGTCTTGTTGCCATATTGCTTGTTAAGTCAACAGTACTTGCCTGGGGACTGGTATTCCTCATTGGTACTGGCAGTTGCAAATATCTGGCCTCTTGTATTCTCATTAGCCGTTGAGAGATATCCCGACAGGAGCAACGAAATTTCAGGACTTGTGATGATGGCGATTTCCGGAGGAGCGGTCATCCCCCTGCTGGTAGGATGGATAAGCGACCTGAGCAGCATCGCGTGGGGTATGACACTTTTAATTGCCTGTATGATTTATCTGTTGGCAGTGTCGGTTTATTGCCTGAAAAAACAGAGTCCGAGTCCCTGTTACAGATTAAAGTCAATTGGGACAAACCTCCGGTTGTGACACAGACACTATTTTAAGTCAGGTTATTACAGAAAAATAAAGAATTCATTATGAAATATCCATGATTAAAAAGTAAAATCACAAACCGAAATGATTACTCATGGATATTCCCTGTCTGCCGACAGGCAGGCATCTGACCATTAAAAAACAAATTATAAACTGATGAAAAAAGATAATCCGGGCAGACGTGATTTTCTGAAAAAAAGCGCTGCTGCTGCTCTGGCATTTACGATTAATCCCGAGACATGTGCTTGGAGGGCAGGGATATACAGCTCCCAGTGACCAGCTTACCAAAGGTATTATCGGCGTGGGCGGAATGGGCAGAGGACACATACCTTACGAAGGTACCCGTGTGCTGGCTGTTTGCGATGTTGATAAGAATCACCTCAGCCAGGCAATCGCAGAGGCAGGAGGAAATCCTTCGGGTTACCACGATTTCCGTGAACTGCTGGCCCGCCCTGACATCGATATCGTGCATATTGCAACACCTCCCCACTGGCATGGTATAATTTCAAAAATGGCTGCTGAAGCGGGAAAGGATATCTGGTGTGAGAAGCCAATGACCAGGACTATCGGTGAAGGAATACAAGTGGTGGAAGCAGTGCAGAAAAATGGCAGAATGTTCAGGCTTAATACCTGGTTCAGGTTCAAGGACCAGTTTTATGGTCTTGGGCACAACTGTTAAACCTCTGAAAAAACTCGTTGCAAGCGGCGTTCTTGGCTGGCCGCTTAAAGTGACTGTCAGCGGCATTACAGGATACGACTGGAAATTTTATTGGAGTGGCCTTTATAATCTGCAGCCAATGCCTGTTCCCCCCGAACTCGATTATAACTTCTGGCTGGGACCCGCTCCTTACAAGCCTTATAATCCAGAAAGGGTACATTCAAAATTCCGCGGATACTGGGATTATGACGGGGGCGGACTGGGCGATATGGGCCAGCATTATCTCGATCCTGTTCAATACCTTCTGGGAAAGGACGATACAGGTCCCGTATCAGTGGAAATAGATGCCCCCCAGCAGCACTATGATGCTGTCGGATCGTGGCGCAGAATAACTTATACCTATGCTGATGGCTGCCGGATAATCCTTGACGGTGAAAACCGCGATAAGGACGCTGCCTACATCGAAGGTCCACACGGGAAGGTCTATAAAGGATTCCGGTCCGATATTAAGGATATGGAAAAGCTTGTCGATTCGCTGCCTGACCCTGAACCTCAAATCACAACTTTCACAGAATCAGTCCTTACCCGTAAGAAATTTGCCCTTAACGAATCAAACGGACACAGGTCATGCTCAATTGTAAACCTCGGAGTTATAGCGGTGAGACTTGGCAGGAATTTGAAATATGACCCTGTAAAACAGCAGTTTATCGATGACGATGGAGCTAACCGGCTTATTAATCAGCCAATGCGCGATCCATGGAAAATCTAAGGCAAAAAGAACTTGAAAATTTGAAAATTTGAGAATTTGAAAATATGAAAATACGTAAAGTACTGTATTTAGGCTTTTTAGTTCTCCTGATTTCCACAATATCCTTTGGCCAGGATAAGAGAACAATTGAGACAAAAGTTGCTGACCTTCTTGCCCAGCTTCCTGCAAATGATACAAAATATCTCGATAAGCTGATGACCGATATGTTTACCCTGGGTGAAACCGGAATCAGGCAAATATGCGATCAGATAGTACCGGCAGGCACCGGCGATGACACCCGGGCAAGATTTGCGGTTGAAAGTTTATCGCGGTACTTGTCGAAGAAAGACAAAGAAGCTGAAAGACCTGTGTGGGAAAAAATTTGTATTCAATATGCAACCGGGCAAAGAAATAACGGTGTTAAGGATTTCTTTATGAAACAGCTGCAGCTTATTGGAAGCGATGCATCTGTCGATGCTTTGAAAACCTCACTGAATGATAAGGAAATGTGCGGTCCTGCACTTGCCGCTTTGCAATCGATCGGGGGTAAGAATGCGGAAATTGCACTGGCAGAATCCCTTAAGAACAAAGATCTTCCATGTGCTGCCGCAGTTATGAATGCCCTTGCAGGATTTAAGTCGCAATTAGCCGTGAATGAATATATTGAATGGGCCGGAGTAATGGATATCAATACAAAGGCATCCGCATATAATGCCCTTGCCCGGAGTGCAAGTCCGCTGGCTTATCCTGTGCTTTCCAAAGCAGCCAGGGATGTTTTTTACCGGTGGGAGCACACTGGTGCAACGGCTTCCCTTCTTGAATATGCAAAAAATCTGGGAACCATTGGAGACCTGAAGACGATGGACAAGATCCTGTAAGCTTGTAATGTCAAAATGCAAAGACAGGCTGACAGTTCAGAATAAGACCAAAGCCTTGCTGATTTATGTAAGCTTCCATGGTGCTGATGCTATGAAAGAACTTAAAAAAGCTGCAGAAAACGCTGACAAGTCCTATAGGAATGCTGCCATCCGTTCAGCACTTACAATTCCGGGAGAAGAAATCATCAGGAAATGGATTGAGTACTATCCTAAAGCAACTCCGCAAGCGAAATCTGAGATTATTGCAATGCTTGGAGACAGGGGCGATAAGACCGCGCTCCCCCTTGTAACGTCTTCTCTATCAGGTACGGATAAATCAGTAAGATGTGAAGCTGCCGGTGCACTCACAAAAATTGATGGAAGCAAGGCAGTCCCGTCGCTGATAGAATATCTCAAGACATTCGCTGACACTGAGGACCAGGAGGCTGCAAAAAAAGCACTTAAGTCTGTTTCGGGAGAGAAAGAAATTGCTCTTCTCAAACCGGTTCTGAAAGAAGGATCTGAAGCAGCCAGAAAAAGCGTAATAGAACTGATGGCCTGGAATAAAGGAAATGAATATTTTTCGCAGGTTCTTTCTTACACATCATCAGGTGACGCGAATGTCAGATCAGCTGCCTTTAAGGCTCTTGCCGATCTGGCAGGTCCTGGTAATCAAACAGATCTTATTGGTTTGATATTTGATGCCCGGAGCAAGGATTATGTTCCGGATGTTCAGGCTGCACTGGCATCAGCTGCCGGAAAAATCGCTGATCCGGAAAAGAGATCGGAGGTAATTCTTAAATCATTACAGGACCGGACTACCGGAAAAGAGATGATAATACCTGTACTGGCAAAAACCGGAGGCAGAGAAGCTCTCGCAACAGTCTTAAAGGAATTTGAGAACGGAAATCCAGAAATGAGGGATGTCTGTTTCAAGACTCTTACTTCATGGCAGGATTATAATGCATCTTCGGCTCTGTTTGAAATCTGTGCTTCAGGCAATAAAACATTTGAAGCACCTGCATTTGAAGGATATGCAAAACAGATAAGGGCAGCATCATTACCCGATGAAGAGAAATTGTTGCTCTTCCGCAAGATAATGCCTTATGCTCTGAGCCCCGCCCGTAAAAATGAAATCCTGACTGAATTGGGCAAACTTAAAACTTATCAGATACTTTTCTTTGTGGCAAATTATCTAGACGACCCTTCTGTTTCATCTGAAGCAGCAAATGCCGCCATGCACATCGCCCTTCCCTCAGTCAGTTCAAAAGCAGGAATGTATGGCAATCTGGTTCGTGATATCCTTACCAAAGCTGTTTCGAAGCTGACAGGACCTGAAAGCGAATACAACAGGGAACTGATTAATAAATATCTTGCGGTTATGCCGCCTGATGAAGGATTTAAATCGATGTTCAACGGAAAGGACCTTACAGGCTGGCAGGGTCTTGTCGGAACACCTCTGACAAGAGCAAGAATGAGGGCAGTTGATCTTGAAAGAATGCAGGCTGAGGCAAACGTTATGGTACCTGCAAACTGGAGTGTAAAAGACGGTTGTATCTGGTTTAACGGTAAAGGAGAAAACCTTTGCTCTGTTGTCGAATATGGTGATTTTGAAATGCTCGTGGACTGGAAGATATCAAAGGATGGTGACAGCGGAATCTATCTCAGGGGTACACCACAGGTTCAGATCTGGGACACCTCAAGAACTGATGCCGGAGCCCAGGTAGGTTCCGGAGGACTGTATAATAACCAGATCAATCCGTCAAAACCGCTGAAAGTAGCTGATAATCCCGTCGGAGACTGGAATACCTTCAGGATTGTAATGATTGGAGAAAAAGTGTCAGTCTGGCTAAACGGCGAACTTGTTGTCGACAATGTGACTATGGAAAATTACTGGGACAGGAAGATCCCCATTTTTCCCAAAGGTCCCATTGAGCTTCAGGCACATGGTACCGATCTTGGCTTCAGGGATATTTATATCAGGGAGATAAGCGATAAGGATTATAATCTCACACCTGAAGAAAAAGCCGAAGGATTCGTTGCTCTGTTTAACGGAAAGAACCTCGACAACTGGGTTGGAAATAAACAATCGTACGTTGCAGAAGATGGCATGATTGTAATCAAACCGGAAAACGGAAGCGGTGGTAATCTATACACCGAAAAGGAATATGCGGATTTTATTTTCCGCTTTGAATTTCAGCTTACACCCGCAGCTAATAATGGCCTTGGAATTAGGGCTCCTCTTGAGGGTGATGCAGCTTATACAGGAATGGAATTGCAGATCCTCGACAATACTGCTCCGGTTTATGCTAATCTTCAGCCATACCAGTATCACGGTTCAGTTTACGGGGTAATCCCGGCAAGAAGGGAGTTCCTGAAACCAATCGGCGAATGGAACTATGAAGAAGTGGAGGCTGTAGGGACACATATTAAGATAACCCTTAACGGGACAGTTATTGTCGATGGGGATATTGCGGGGCCAAGGGACAACGGTACGATGGATCATAATGACCATCCCGGATTGAAGAATAAGACAGGGCATATCGGATTCCTGGGGCATGGATCGGTAGTCAAATTCAAAAACATCAGAATAAAGGACCTGACCCCAAAAGAATAACTCTTTTTCCCTCGGTGTATCTCTGTGTATTCTCTGTGTAACTCTGTGTAACTTTTTCTTTGATAAGAACTTACACTGAGATCCACAGAGGGATCACAGAGGTCCACGGAGGTAAAAAATTGAAATATATACTTGATATTATGAAAACCAGAATTCCTATCGCCTGTTTATTCCTTTGTTTGAGTGTAACAGCATGTTCTCAGGTTAAGCCCCCCGAACCATTTGGTCCGCTTCCATCGGAGCGCCAGCTTGCCTGGCACGAAATGGAATATTACATGTTCGTGCATTTCACTGTCAATACTTTTACGGATAAAGAATGGGGTTACGGAGATGAAAAAGAATCTGTGTTTAATCCCTCCGGACTCGACTGCCGGCAATGGGCAAGGGTCGCAAAGGAAGCAGGCATGAAAGGGATTATTATCACTGCAAAGCATCATGACGGATTTTGTCTGTGGCCATCTCAATACACTGAGCATTCGGTGAAAAACTCTCCCTGGAAAAACGGCATGGGTGATGTATTAAAGGACCTCCGGCAGGCCTGCGATGAATATGGCCTGAAAATGGGCATATATCTTTCTCCGTGGGACCGGAACTCGGCTGTTTACGGAACTCCTGGTTACCTGACCTATTACAGGAACCAGCTTACAGAGCTTCTGACAAATTACGGTGAAATCTTTGAAGTATGGTTTGACGGTGCCAATGGCGGGGACGGATATTATGGCGGAGCAAGGGAGACACGACGGATCGATAATAAAACATACTATGACTGGCCAAATACACATTAAAATAGTCAGAAACCTTCAACCCGCGGCAGTGATGTTCAGCGATGCCGGCCCTGACATCCGCTGGGTTGGAAATGAAAGCGGTATGGGTAGTCTGACAAACTGGTGCCTTCTCAAAAAGGACGAAATGTACCCTGGCGGCGATTTTGCTAAAATTCTGGGAGAAGGCCATGAAGATGGTAATTACTGGGTTCCTGCAGAAGTTGACGTATCAATCCGGAGAGGATGGTTTTATCATAGTACGCAGGATTCATTGGTAAGGAGCCCCGAAAACCTGATGGAACTTTACTATTCATCGGTGGGGAGGAACAGTAACCTTTTGCTTAATGTTCCCCCCGACCGGAGAGGACTTTTGCATGAAAACGATGTTAAATCGCTGTTGAAATTCAGGGAGTTGCGTGAAAAGGAATTTGAAAATAACCTGGCAAAAGGAAGGAGGGTGGAGGCATCAAATACAAGAGGTAAAGCTTTCGGGGCTTCGAATGTCAATGATGATAATCCGGATACTTATTGGGCTGCAAATGACCACCAGACATCTGCCGACCTGGTCATTGACCTGGGTTCAGGGACGGAAGTCAACCGGATAATAATCCAGGAGTACATAAAGCTGGGACAGAGAGTTAAGGAGTTTAAGGTTTCTGCTTTTAGCCAACGGAGAATGGAAACAGCTGATCGACGGAACAACGATCGGTCATAAGGTGATCCGCAGATTCCCGGTGATAAAAGCTTCAAAAATAAAAGTAACTGTGAGTAAATCAAAAGCCTGTCCGGTTATCTCCAATATTGAACTTTATCGTTCACCCGGGAACTGAAGAATGTAAAAGTTGCTCCCAATCCCCTGACGCTTTGGTCAGGGCAGGCAGGTCAGTGTAACTCTGTGAAACATTTTCTAATTCAAGAACTTACACAGAAGTCCACAGAGGAGTCACAGAGTGTCACAAGGGTTTATAGAGTTATCCTTTTTGAAACATTTTTGCAATCTTGAGTGAGCTGGTAATTCTTTTCGTGAGCCCTTCCCAGTCTTTCTTCTGTATGATCTCTTTGGTAATAAGATTCGAACCGATCCCGACACAAGTGGCTCCCGCCTCAAACCAATCCCTCAGGTTATCAACAGTTGGCTCGACTCCCCCTGTTGGCATAATGCTTGTCCAGGGGCATGGTCCTTTAACTGCTTTTATGAAATCTGGTCCGCCGACCGACAAACCAGGAAACATTTTAACCGTTTCAGCACCAAGTTCTTCAGCATAACTTATTTCTGACATTGACCCGCAACCAGGTATCCACAATACTTTTCTCCGGTTGCAGACTTTGGCCATTTCGGGATTCAGAAGAGGCGAGACAATAAAGTTAGCGCCAAGCTGAATGTACAGGGAAGTTGTACCTGCATCAACTACCGAACCGACACCCATCATAAGTCCGGGAACCTCTTTTTCTGCCCACTTGCTAAGATCACTGAAAAGCTCATGAGCAAAGTCGCCCCGGTTTGTAAACTCGAAGACTTTCATCCCTCCTTCATAACATGATTTTATTACGTTCCTGCAGACTTCAGGATCCTTGTGATAGAATATCGGAACAATTCCTGCTTCCCGGATTCTCATGATTACATCTACTCTGGTAAATCTGGCCATATTCTTGTTAGTTTGTACAAATTTATTTAAAAATGACAGTTTTGCAAATTAGTTATGCCAGTTATGCAAGTTCTGCAAGTTCTGCGAAGCTCGTAAACCGCAATTTGTAACTGCACAACCAGCACAACCTGTACAACCTGCACAACATGCATTAGACTTTTGTCTTTTGACTTTTATCTTTTGTCTTTATTTCCTATCTTAGCAACCAATTAACCGACCATGGCCCTGAACTATATCTGGATCGCTTTCTTCCTTATCGGATTTGTCGTTGCACTTGGACAGCTTATTTTTGCTGGGAACACTCAGATATTTAATGATCTGGTGAATGCTGTTTTTACAAATGCAAAAACCGGTTTTGAAATTTCCCTTGGTCTGACCGGAGCACTGACTCTCTGGATGGGACTATTAAGGGTAGGGGAGAAAGGCGGAGTTGTGAATATTCTTGGCAAGGCAATGGGACCACTGTTTCAAAAGCTATTCCCTGGTCTGCCTAAAGGGCATCCTGCTTACGGCTCGATAATGCTTAACATTGCGGCAAATATGCTTAACCTTGATAATGCTGCAACTCCGGTCGGACTAAAGGCCATGAAAGAGATGCAGGAGGCCAATCCCAATAAAGAAAAAGCTTCCGATGCGCAGATAATGTTCCTTGTTCTCAATGCTGCAGGACTTACAATAATTCCGGTCAGTGTGATTGTTTACAGGATGCAGCTTGGTGCGGCAAATCCTGCCGACATATTCATCCCGATCCTGATATCGACTTTCTGTTCCCTGATGACCGGACTGATAAGCGTATGCCATAATCCAGAAGATAAACCTGTTTGATAAAGTGGTAATGGCTTACCTTGGAGGACTCACGGCCATTATAGTCGGAATAATTATCTATTTCACTCATCTTCCCAAAGAGCAGATCTCAACAGTATCTACTTTTGCTGCCAACTTTATACTGATATCGGTCATAGTACTGTTTATTGTCCTTGCTTTTATTAAAAAGGTCAATGTCTATGATGCTTTTATTGAAGGTGCCAAAGAGGGTTTTAATATAGCTGTAAAAATTATACCGTTCCTTGTTGCAATTCTTGTTTCAATCGGCATATTCAGGGCATCCGGTGCAATGGATTTTATTATTGCAGGTATAACCCATTTCTTTGCCTGGATAGGTGTTGATACCCGGTTCACAGGAGCTCTTCCGGTTGCATTTATGAAACCTTTGAGCGGCAGTGGTGCCCGCGGTCTGATGGTTGATGCAATGACAACCTACGGAGCAGACTCGTTTGTCGGCCGTCTGGCATGCACCATGCAGGGAACAACTGATACAACATTTTATATAATTGCTGTTTATTTCGGTTCTGTCGGCATCAAAAATACAAGATACGCAATAGGCTGCGGACTGCTGGCTGACCTTGCCGGTTTCACTGCCGCAATTCTTGTCGCATATCTTTTCTTTGGGTAGTACAGTGTTATTCCGTGATTCTCCCCGGACTCATGAAATCCTGATAAAGAGATTCTTTTTTCATTCAAAAAACTATCTTTATAGACGTTTATATATCAGTTTATGAGTGCCCTTATTATTTCGCTTCTTGTCCTTATCAGCATCATCTTAATTATTATACTTACCACCAGTCTGAAATTACATGCTTTCATTGCTCTTTTCATTGTTTCAGTTTTTCTTGCATTTGCCACTCTTCCGGCTAAAACAATCATTACAACCATCAAGGAAGGTTTTGGCGGGACAATGGGATCGATTGGTTTCCTGATAATCTTTGGAGCCATAATCGGAATTACGCTCGATAAGACGGGAGGAACAATAAGCATTGCTAATTATATTCTGTCGAAAACCGGCGAAAAACGCAGTGCCGCAGGCGCTTGGCATAACCGGATTTATTACCGGATTACCAATCTTCTGCGATTCCGGTTTTATAATTCTGAGCGGATCTGGCAAAATCCTTCAGCTCGAGAACGAAACTTGCGATGCCTTTTATGGCTACTGTTCTTGCATGTTCCCTTTATTCTGTTCATTGCCTCATCCCCCCGCATCCCGGCGCTTTGGCTGCTGCCGGAATATTTAATGTCAATATCGGATATCTGATAATAATCGGAATATTTTTCGCCGTCCCCGGTGCCATGGCTGCATATTTCTGGAGCAAATGGATGACGAAACGAACGGGGGCTTCATCTGCAAAGTTGAAGAATCAGAATCCATAAACCGAAAGGGTTGATTTACCTCCGGTTCTTCTTTCATTTCTTCCGATAATAGTGCCTCTTCTGCTTATTGCGATAAAATCGTTGATAAACCTGGCTGATAAAAGCGGAGAAAGTCTTGTTTCCAGAATTTTTTATTTGCCGGGAGAACCTGTCATTGCTCTTTTCATCGGGGTCATTCTATCTGTTGCTTCTTATAAAGAAAAAGAACATCCAGGCCATGAATTCACTTGTTTTCCGAGGCTATCGTGAAAGCCGGACCAATATTGATCATAACCGCTGCAGGTGGGATGTTCGGAATGGTTATAAAGTCGACTGGAGTTGGAGAAACGATGGGTAAAATGCTCTCCGGAACACATGTCGGCCTTCTTGTACCATTCCTGATAGCTGCTGTCATGAAGACCGCTCAGGGCTCATCCACCGTGGCAATAATTACAACAGCTTCCTTCGTTTCGCCTATGCTTCCGATGCTGGGTCTGGATACTGAATGGGGAAGGCTTCTGGCGATGCTTGCAATGGGATCCGGTTCGATGATAGTATCTCATGCTAATGACAGCTATTTCTGGGTGGTAACCAACTTCGGGGAGATTGAGATAAATAATACCCTTAAGGTGTACACTTCATCAACACTTATAATGGGCATTACAGTATTTGCATGCGTGTGGTTGACTATCGCTTGTTTATCCTTGTAATAGACCTCCTTTCTTATTACTCACCGGGGGGGTATGGTGTACTGGGGCTGTTTAAAAAGTTGCTTCCTTACTTTTCACCCCCAACCCCCCTAAGGGGCCGACTTTTAAGAAATTGCCCAGTGGGCAATTTTAGGGAGGTGCCAGGTTGCAGGGATGGCTTTATAGGCGACATTAATAAACCCCCTTTAGGGGGAAGGGGGTGAAAAAAGGTGAATTTGACCGTATTAGTGACTTTTTCAACAGCCCCTTGGGAAGGGGATTAAAAACTCTTTAAATAACTTGAGTTAGTAAATAAAACAAAGACTCATTCAACTTATTTCAAATTACGGGATATGACAAACAGGGAAAATGCTGAACAAATATTTCTTGCGGGCGTAAGAAGCGTTCTGCCTGAGAAGCTGATTACCAAAATGATGTCAGTTGACGGATCGGTTCTGACAATTCAGGATAGTGATTTCCCGTCTCACTGGCATCAGGAATATTTTTCTTATTGGCGCAGGCAAGGCCAGTGCCGCAATGGGTCATTATGCTGAAAATATACTTGGGAACAGGATCTCAGGAGGTCATATTGTAGTTAAATACGAACATTCATGCAAACTAATAAGAACAATTGTCACCGAGGCAGGACATCCTGTTCCGGACGTTAACGGATTCAGGGCAACCGAAGAAATCAAGAAAATTGCTCAACAGGCTGCTGATAACGACCTGGTAATATGCCTTTTATCCGGAGGTGGTTCGGCTCTCCTGGCTGATTTGCCCGAAGGTCTTTTACCGGAAGAACTGTATATAGTTAATAACCTTCTGGTACGTTGCGGCGCATCAATCAGCGAAATAAACTGTGTCAGGAAGCACCTTTCGGGAGTTAAAGGGAGGACAGCTGTCACGGATAACATGGCCGGCTGCAATCGTATCGCTTATTTTATCAGATGTGATTGGAGATGCCGCTTGACGTAATTGCCTCCGGTCCAACTGCTCCCGATCCATCCACTTTTAATGACGCTCTCAGGATCATCGAATTCTATCACTTAACCTCCGACATTACCGTTGGCGTATTGAAGTACCTCAAGGAAGGATCCCACGGAATTCATCCTGAAACACCTAAACCCGGTGATCCTGTTGTTTTCAAGGACATTTAACTTTCTGGCAGGAACAAACCGAACTGCCCTTGAAGGGGCAAAAATAACAGGCATCCGGTTTGGGATTCAACACATTCATTATTGAAAGCGATTTAGCCGGGATGTTGAAAATGTTGCAGAAACCATTATAAACACGGCGATAAATTATAAGAAGAACAATGAAATAAAGAAACCTGTTTGTTTATTTACGGAGGTGAACCGACATTGAAAGTTAATGGCAACGGTCACGGCGGCAGGAACCAGCATCTTGCATTATCCGCAGTCAAAAAGGCTTCAGTCTTTTCCCGGCATTACACTGCTTTCGGCTGGTACAGACGGAACCGACGGTCCCACAGATGCTGCAGGAGCAGTAGTTGACTCTGAAACTGTAATTCATGCAAAAGCTTTGACCGTACAGATCCGGATAGATACCTTTCAGAATTTGATTCATACAATTTTTTCAGAAAAATCGGCGGACAAATAAAAACCGGTCCTACCTTCACCAATGTTATGGATCTGATTATTGTCCTGATAGAGTAGTTTGAGGGTTGTTTTTGTTACTTTTGTTTTGACATCATATTATAGCTTCTTATTTATTATGAACAACTTCAGATCTAATGAAAGCACTTGTGCTTGAAGAATATAACAATCTTGTTTACAAGGATGTCCCTGATCCGATTATTTCAGAAAACGAAGTACTGGTAAAAGTAAAAGCCTGCAGTATCTGCGGTTCCGATGTCCATGGACTTGACGGAAGCACTGGTCAGAAGAGATCCCTCCGATTATAATGGGTCATGAAGCTTCAGGTGAGTAATAGTTGAGACCGGTAAAAATGTAAAGAACTGGAAACCCGGAGACAGGGTGACTTTCGATTCAACCGTCTATCCGCTTGACGACTGGTTCACTCTACGCGGATTTTATAATCTGAGCGATAACCGGGAAGTATTGGGAGTTTCACCGGGTACATACAAACGTCATGGTGCTTTTGCAGAATACGTTACAATACCTCAGCACATTCTTTACAGGATCCCGGATTCTGTAACTTTTGAACAGGCAGCTATGGTTGAAGCGGTCGCGGTGGCACTTCATGCCATAAACACAGGTGGTATCAACCCGGGGGATACCTGCCTGCTGATCGGTGCTGGCAAGATCGGGATCTTTCTTGTAAAGCTTCTTAAGATCTCCGGAGCGGGAAAAATTATAGTTACAGATATAAACCCGGGCAATCTTGAAAACGCTGTAAACTCAGGAGCGGATCAGACATTTTTTTCAGATGACGAAGAGCTTAAAAAGAGAGTGCTTGCTCAAACCTCCGGCAGAGGCGCAGATATCTCATTTGAAGCGGTTGGCAAAGCGAAACAGTTAATGTAGCTATTGACCTTGCAAGAAAAGGCGGTAAAGTAGTGCTTGTAGGTAACACTGCACCGGTTGTGGAATTCCCTCTTCAGAAAGTTGTTACGGGTGAACTGAAAGTTCTAGGCAGCTGTGCCATAAGAGGTGAGTATGAAATTGTTCTTGATTTGCTGAAATCAGGTAAAATAACTGTTGATGACCAGATATCGGTCGTAGCCCCTCTTTCGGAGGGAGCTTTATGGTTCAGCAGACTTTACAAAAATGCCGGTGACTTAAAGAAAGTAATTCTTATTCCCTGATTCAAAATATTATGGCAGAAAGAATTTATAATATTTCTATTGCCGGTTGCGGCAAGGTAGCTCACCTCCATGCTAAAGCAATTCAAAATATTCCAAATGCAAAACTTTCGGGAGTATGGAGCAGATCGCCCGACACAGCTAAGAATTTTGCGGAACTCTACGGGACAAAATCGTACCCGGAGATTCCAAGGATGATTCTTGAAAATAATGTTGATCTGGTCATCGTCTGTACACCCCATCCGTTTCATAGGCAACCCGCTGTTGAAGCCGCTGAAGCAGGCGCCAGTGTTTTGGTGGAGAAGCCTCTGGCATCGGATCTCCACGATTGTGATGCTATTATTAATGCCTGTAAAGTAAGGCGTACGAAGCTTGGGGTAATAAGCCAGCGGAGATGGTATTCGCCTGTTTTGAGGGTGAGAGAAGCAATCGATAAAGGTAAGATAGGGAAACCTGCCCTCGGGTTGGTCACGATGCTCGGATGGCGAGACAAGGCTTACTATGTCGCTGACGCCTGGAGAGGAACATGGAAGATGGAAGGAGGAGGGGTGCTCGTAAACCAGTCACCTCATCAGCTTGATTTATTGCTCTGGTTCATGGGAGACGTGGATGAGCTCTTCGGCATATGGAGAAATCTCAACCATCCTTTATATTGAGGTTGATGACACTGCCCTGGCAATCGTAAAATTTAAAAGCGGGGCAATCGGGAATATTATAGTAAGCAATTCACAAAAACCGGGTCTTTATGGCAAAGGTCCATGTTCACGGTGAAAATGGTGCTTCTGTCGGCGTCCAGACCGACGGTGGAGCCATGTTTATAGCCGGAAGCACAGGAGTTGCCGAACCCCCGGTAAATGATCTCTGGACTGTGCCCGGAGAAGAAAAGATGCTTAAAAAATGGATAAAGGAGGATACAGCTATCTTTAATAAATACGATCCGACGATTTATTACATGCAGTGCCAGATCGAAGATTTTTTGAAAGCTCTGAAAAATAATTCTGAGCCCACTCGTAACAGGTGAAGCCGGACGTAAAACCGTTGAACTGTTTACTGCAATCTACCGTTCAACCCGTGATAATATCCCTGTTAAGTTCCCTCTCAAACCTGAGCCTGGCTTTGATGGCAGGGGGATGAACGATAAATAAGCAAAGTTATGAAAATCAAGTTTTTAGGTGCTGCCAGAGAGGTGACCGGGAGTAAAGTGCTTCTCACATTAAACTCGGGAAAAAGGATCCTTTTCGACTGCGGTATGTTCCAGGGCAAAGGTCTTGAGACAGATGGAATGAACAGGGATCTGGGATTTGATCCATCCCTGATTGACCATATTATTCTGACTCATGCCCATATCGACCATTCGGGTCTGATACCATATGTTTACAAACTGGGATTCAGGGGATCGATTATCACCACAAATGCCACCCGCGACCTGTGCTCAATTATGCTGGCTGATACTGCGTATATCCAGGAGCATGATACGCAGATATTCAATAAAAGAAGAGCGAAAAAAGGTCTTCCGCTGGTAACTCCGTTATTTACCCAGGAAGATGCCAAAGAGTGCATGGCCCTTTTTATAGGAGTACCGGGCGACATGAAATTCAGGATTGATGATAATACAAAAGTCAAGTTTACAAATACCGGTCATATGCTGGGTAGCGGTGTCGCCAATCTGATTGTCACAGAAAACGGAAATACAACAAGAATAGCTTATACAGGCGATATTGGCCGGCCATCCAGCAGAATACTCGCTCCTCCTAAACCATTTCCGCAGGCTGATTTTCTGGTCACAGAATCAACCTACGGCGACAGGCTCCATCAGGACTTTAGTATCGGCCGATGATGAATTGCTCAAAACTGTCGTTCATACCTGTGTCAACAAGGGCGGAAAGCTTATAATACCGTCATTCAGCGTGGGAAGAACACAGGAAATTGTTTTTTCCCTGAACAAATTCTTCAACCAGGGGAAACTGCCCAGAGTCGAAATCTTTGTCGACAGTCCCGCTTGCAGTAAATGCAACAACAATTTTCAGAATGCATCCCGAGTGCTTTAATAAGGAAACCCTGCATGTGATGGAAACTGATTCTGACCCGTTCGGATTTAACAGCCTGACTTATATTACCAGGCAGGAAGATTCCAAGAAGCTGAACGATTACAAAAAGCCCTGTATAATCATTTCTGCATCAGGTATGATGGAAGCAGGACGTATAAAGCACCACCTTGCAAATAATATTTCGAATCCCCAAAACACCATTCTTGTGGTAGGCTATTGTTCTCCGGTCACACTCGGAGCAAGGATAGCTAGAGGTGATAAAGAAGTCTCAATATTTGGAACTGTGTATAAAGTCAATGCCGAGGTAAAATCAATTGATGCATTCAGCGGTCACGGAGATTACAGGGAACTGATGGGATTCCTTGATTGCCAGGACAAAAATCAGATTCAACAGACATTCCTGGTGCATGGTGAATATGAAACCCAGATAAAATATTCAGAAAGGCTGGGAGAAGTGGGTTTCAAAAATATCCAGATCCCGTCAATGCGGCAGGAATTTACCATCTGATCATCAAGAACTTACACAGAGAGCACAGACCTGCCTACCGGCAGGCAGGGAAGGCACAGAGATGCACTAAGGATAACCCTCTGTGTTTTCCCTCTGTGGAACTTAGTGTAACAAAAGGAAGACCTACCTTAAATACATTTTCAAACCCTCCCTCACATTCTTCCAGTCCGGATATAACTTCCGAGAGCAACCTGTAAAATCCGGCACCATGATTATGGTGTTTCAGATGACACAGTTCATGAATGATGACATATTCGCTGTATCTTCTCATCAATCCTTATAAGATCATAGCTTATGCCAATCTTATCTTTTGAAGAACAGCTTCCCCAGCGCTTCTTCATTGTTCTTACAGTGAATCCGGCTGGAGAGAATCCATAATTCACTGTACTTCACCAGGGCCTCCCGGAATTTGATCGTAAGTTTCTCCGCGCGATATATTTGAACCAATCCTCAAGTAAAGCTTTGATTATTAAAGGATTATTGTCTTTGAAGAATGTTGCTTCAATAGTATTATTATTCCCCAGTCTGACAGAATAACTTTCAGCCCGGCTCAGTTTAAGCTTGTGTTTCCTGCCAAACAACAAAACAGTATCACCGTCTGAATATCCCTCACGGTTATCTATTCTTGCAAGAGTCTTAAATCCGTTAAGTGTTTTTACAATCCAGCCTGATTTTTCATGGACGAATCTCTCAACTGTTCTGACTGGTGTCCGGAACGGGGCCTTTACCACGACTCCCTTATCCGGGCTTATAATTATGCTGAGGGTCCGTCGCCTGGCAGAAGTCAATCTTATACTGAAAATAAGGGTTACTCTGCATTTAAAAAGTGATTAATCCTGCTGTCTCCCTGGTTAGTTTCCGGCCTGGAGGGCTGACAGGTAATAAACCAGACAGGCAGTTCCGTCCATTGTGCATTCGTTTGTTGAATAGTCGGCAAAGTCATCATGATACACTGCCAGTTTAGTTTGAAAAGGTGCATAAACATCTGCTTTTGAAAGGTATATGAATTTAAGCGAACTGAAAATTGTTGAATAGACGGGACCATCAACCAGTCCACCGGGCACCTGTCCACCCCTTAACCACGTATGAAGAGTGAGTATTATCTAGGATAATCACCATTTTCAGGAAGTCCGACTATCATGCTTGTTCCCCATGGATTGCAGCCAAACAGCCAGTCACGGTGAGCAGCTTCCATCTCCGAAAAAGAATTGTCCCCGCTAATCTCAGAGTACAGGTGAGCCTGGGTCAGAAGTGCGGCTACCAGATTATTGGAGCACCAGATAAATGGTACTCCGATCAGGAATGGATTTTTCTCGCCTTGCGATTTCATGTCTGCTCAAGTCCTTCTTTCATATAACCGCAAGGAATTCCCCATTATCCGACTGTAATCTCGTTTCGATGCAATCCCAGGGTGTCCCATATTTACAAAAGGATACCACTGGTAATGGCGTGCAGTATCTGTACCCATCCAGGGTGTTGACAGGTTCCTGCCGTCCGAATTCAACTGCATAGTTAAGATATCCTGGATTCCTTGGTAAGATTATATAATTCTATGGCAGCAAGTTCCATATCATCAACCCAGTTATCCTCCTCATAGAAATATGGTGCAGTACCCGGTGCGGTCTGACAGGCTCCCGGATTTTCAGACCGTATTCAAAGGCTGAAACTGCTTTTGTAATTAGAATTTTAGAGAATTCAGGATCAATATTTTGTAAACCTCTGCTCCCGTGCAAATGCCGACGCAAATTTTCCTGCTGTTGAAGCAATACCGGTTGCCGGTTTTTGTATTTAAATAGATCCCTGGGGTTTCCCGGTGCAGCGGTAAACAGGTCTTTCTCGTCCCTTCCCGTAATTTGCGGTATCCGTGTCGGAAACCTGAAACCGATATGATCCCGGTCATCAGCAATCTGGTTATACATGATCTCCGGATTCAGGATTCATTTTAAGAAGCCATTCGAGTCCCCATCTGCTCTCGTTAAGAACATCGGGAATACCATCTGTACCCGGCAATCCGTTTGCCAGAAAATTATCCCCGAACGATGCAGGATTCTCTGAAAGATGCAAACAACATCTGGTATGTTGCATTGGCAGATGTTGCAACATATTGGAGGTAATCAGCCGCATCGTGCCAGCCTCCGGTAACATCGATATGGGCAGAATCATCATTTGCCGCCATAAATTATCATATCCGTCATGTGTGTGACAGGAATCTTTAAGATAGGGATTAAATCCGCATCTCTGCTGCCTCATATAATTCAGAAGAAAATCAGCCGTACCATCATATACGTCATCCGATATCCTGAAATCAGGTGAAACAGCATCCCCTGCTTCAATCCTGTAAATTCCGTTCTCATCTATTTTGGTAAACGGCAGACGGTAACAGCTTAGGAAAGGCATTAAAGGTTCAGTTCTCACAATATTGGTTTCATTAAGTACGATTTTGCCTGTGCTGACATCAACAATTCTGAATGACTTCAGGTCGATTCTTTTAGTGCTGATAAAAACCGCAACTTTGATATCCCTGGTCCTGTATCCAAGCTGGTTGATCCTTATCCATTCATGTTTTTCATTGTTGCACGAAAGCAGAGCAAGGAATAATGTGAGTATCGGAACGGAAAGTTTTCCCATTATGTATTGTTATTTACGTGCTGAAGAATCTCAAAATATCAAATGTTAAAAAAAAAATCAATTAATGGAATAGGTTGATAAATTAGTTTGTCTAATACTCGAAAATATTTTGTAAATTACATAAGAATTTGACTGAAGCCGGACTTGATTCTTATTCAAAGAAAACCTTATATGACTTTTACAGTCATATCTCTTAGGTTAATCAGGTTAGTTAGGTTCGTTAGGTTAGTTCGAAAGATCAGGTTAGGCCAGTCATAATGCGGGCAGCAGATTCTTCTGCTGCCCGTTCTTATTGTTTATATTTTAAATTACCACCAGGATTAATTTACTCGGAAAGTATTGTAACTACAGATATTTCAGGTGGCATCCATACCCTGAAAGGAATTCCGAGCACTCCCAGTCCGCGGTTAACCACAAGGTACTGTTCACCTGCACTGTAAAGCCCGTTCCATTGCGGATAAAAATATTTGGCGGGACTCCATTTAAACTTTTTTGTAAGTATGCCTATTTGCATACCATGGGTATGGCCTGACAATGTGACTTCAATATTGGTCCTGCCTTTAACCGCCTTTCCCCAATGGTTGGGATCGTGTGAAAGCAGGATCCTCAGATCTGCACTGTCGGTACCAATGGCTGCTTTGGTCAGGTCGCCGTGTATTATTTTCGGGAAGGAACCTTTTGTCACTACTCCGATCATGGCGATTTTGGCATTGCCGATCTTAACTGATAGCTGATTCATCGTTGAGAACGGTAAAACCTGAGGATTCAATAAACTTATTCATAAGCAGGACATTATTGTCCTTATCGGCCTCTGTAAAAAACGGGTCGTAAGTACCGAAGTCATGGTTACCCATAACTGCAAAATTTCCATACTTTCCTTTCGGAATGCTGAGAATAGAGTCCGAATCCTGCTGATTCGCGCCATCCAAATGTTATGAAATCGCCGGTATTGATAACAAGATCAGGATTAACTGCCTTGATCTGATTCATTACATTTTCGAGGAAATCGGTGTGATGGTAAAAAGAAGCACAGATGAAGATCTGAAATCTGTACTATTTTCAATCCGTTAAGTTCAGGCTTTAATCCTTTGATTTTTACGCTGTAAGTTCTCAGTTTTAAAATTAAACCGTCCGTGACAGGGTTGATGTCGTCCAAGTACTAGCAAGATATAATTAAGAGAAAGCTAACCCGGTATTAGTCAGTGCCCTTGAGTGACCGCCTGCCTTCCGTCTGATTAAACTGCCTGAAAAATGAAAGACGATCAGAAGTATCCGGGGAAAAACCACCGCACAGATCATCCCTGCCAGGTTCAGCAGAATCCAGACGTGACCCGGTTCATCAAAAATTCCATCGTAAGTGATGATTTCAAACCATAGTATCCAAAGCCAGATACTTAGTATCAACATGGGCTATAACGCAAAAATAATAGGTCATCCATGATCTGTCATAAAAATGCTGTCGGAGTACGACCAGTGTAAGTATTTCTGTATGTTAACAGAACTAAGAAAAGCAACATTTGAGAATCATAATTATGTAAAAGTAAATAATATAATTTATTACGAAAGTAGTTATATTGGGATAGAATTAATGAACTCATCCACCTGCCTCTTCTTTTAAGACCAGGATAAGTGGTGTAATTAGATGGATTCAGAAAAATGTATATACATATGACTGAAGTTAAATTTTATAATCCTTCCTTTACACCGGAACCTAAACTCACATATTCCGTAATTGCAGCAAAATATGGCAATACTGGTTGTATGTTCGACATCCGGGAGAGATACATGGGAGATACCCGGAGGTCATATTGAGAAGGATGAAACACCTGACAGGCAGCAGGCAGGGAACTCATGGAAGAAACGGGTGCGCTTGATTTTAAGCTCGAATGTATAGCTACATATGCAGTGATTAAGAATGGGAAAACGGGATATGGTCGTCTTTATCTTGCCGAATTATTTAAACTCGGACCAGTACCGGACACTTCTGAAATCGCTGAAGTCAGGATGATGGAATCTTTGCCCGGAAACCTTACTTATCCGGATATCCAGCCATTATTGTTTGAAAGAATTTTAGACACATTTTTAATCAAAGAGCCTAAACCCTGAGTTCCAAAACCTGCACCCGCACCCTGCATCCGCACGCAGCATGCCGCATACCGTAAACCGCTGCTAAATATATTCAAAGCTCACCTTCTTAAGCCACTTTTCCTCAAGCAGCCTGGCGATACGTTTTACAACAGTTCTGCGGATCTCGAGATCGACAGGCAGATTCGGATCCTGATGTGCAATATTTATCCTTGTACCGATAATGAAATGTATCTCATCACTTTCCATTATCAGCTTGACTATTTTATCAGCGGGTCCTTTCCCAGTCTGACACTGTTGTTATATGATTTCAGAATCTCATTTACTTTCTGAAGAGTAAGTATCCCTTCAGTAACAAGATCGATACCTTCGATAAAGCTTTCGGGAGGCAGTTCAGGATCTTCAAAGATAAGCTCGTCAATAATTGCCTTATTCAGTTCCCTCGCAATTATATCGGCCGTTGTACCTCCGCACAGGATCACTTTACCCTGATACGCCTTCACTTTTGAAGCAAGTTCCTTATCCTTATCTTTCTCATAGGGAGGACCTGTACAGATCAGGAGTTTCGTGGTTCGCGGAAATAGATAGTTGCACAGCTTATATCATCCCTGGCTTTATAATTGTCGTTTTTATGGGCCATCGTAACGATCTTGCCCGACAACATTGAAGCGGAAATTGACGATTCGCCCGTAACCAGGGTTAAAGCATAAGTTGCAATATCGTCCCTTCCCCAGCCAAAGGGAAATGCCTCACTGCCCATCCCGCTCTGGGATACTCCGTCGGAACAAAATATGATTCTGTCCTCCTTTGCAGGCATAAAAGTACATGTTCTGAGCACTTTCCCGGCATTTTTCCCTTTCTCAAGCACGACCTTTTTCCATGAAGGATCGAATATCCCGTTTCCCTTTAAAATAATAGTGGAAGGGTTGTCATACTCAAGTATATTTGCCCGGCCGCTGCTTTCGATATCAACAATAGTGAAGGTGGAATAGCTTATTTTCCTTTCACTGCAAACCGGTAGCGTATTCATGATTATTTCTGCAATCCGGTCTACTTCTTTATGTTCACGGGTGAAGTTAAGTGCCATGGTGGCAGTAAGCGTTGCAAGGATATTTGCTTTTACCCCATGTCCCATTCCGTCAGAAAGGACAGCAATAACCCTGTCCTCCTCCTTTATGTACCTGTAAAGGAAGACATCGCCGCAAATCCTTTCTCCGTCGTAATTTCTCTGCTGGCTGTTGACTTCTATGTAAAAATCCCTTGTCACCTGAGATTATTAACGGGTGTTATTTTGCCCTTTTGACTTCTTCCTGTACGATTCGATTATTGAGTTGAGCATCTGTTCGGTCTCAGAGGCGCCTTCACCAAGGAGGAATCCGATCTTCTGGACCATTTCAAGGTTCTTGTCAATTACCTCGCTTACCCTGTTTGTAACTTCCTCTCCCTGGACTTCAGGTGAATAGAGGTCGCGGATTATTGCACCGCACATCTTGTTTTTCTTTATCGGGAAGATTGAGATATTAAGCATGCTTTCCTCAAAATGTATATCCTTGCTTACCACAGGTTCGTCTTCTTTGATAACAAAGGTGAACATGTTATATACATTGAATGGCATCAGGGTCTTTAAGATCGGCGCCTGCAAGTCCCGGAATTATATCCGATATGGCTTTTGCGTCCTCTCCGAGGATATTTATGAAACTCCGGTTTGAATGCAACACTTTCAGGTTATTATCGACAATTACCACACCGGTGGGCAGCTTTTCAAGCATATTATTCATCATATCCGATGCACTCTGGGCCATCTCTTTTTCCCTCATGGCAACCTCTTCCGATTCCTTCAAGAGCCCTTTTTGTTTCAGCCAGCTTTCTGTTCGTCTGCCTTAATGTCTCAATATATTCCTGTTTATTCCGAAGATTGAATGTGTGGCACATCTCGGGAATGGCAAGCCCTTTTGCAACTGTCGAAGCAAACTCCCGGCAGGATCTGTATCCGCAAGCTGCACAATCGAGTTCTTCATCAGGATTCTCCCTGCCAATGATTTTCAGAACTTCATTAATTGCCTCCTCGGGGAGGTTCAGGTATCCTCTGGTCATCAGGTGTGAAACTTCTGGAGAAGTCGAGATTCGACCACCTGTCAATATCTTTCTGCCACTGTACTTTATCGAGCCTGCCGACCCTCTTTTCCGCATATTGGCGTACCAGAGCCCGTCTTCTGAAACGTTCGGTATGATGTTCCATTCCAGGTCCGAGAAGACAGCCGTGACAGAAGAACATATTGAAATGATGGTGAATTGTATCAATATACTTTTCAAAATCATTTATTCCTTCAAATACATCTTCCCTTCCTGCAGCGGTTATCACACTCGCTGACGGCCATGTCGCGTCTGATGCCTCCCGCCTGTAAAATCCCTGCCGGAAGAGGGTAAAGAGCGCCCCAATATCCATACGGGGGATCGAATTCGGACATCCTGACCACTCTCTCCTGGATGTTAAACTCTTCAAACAACTGCCTTAATTCAATAAATGTCAAAATCCCGTCCACCAGTTTCCCATCGCGGTAGAGGTAAGCTTCATCTTTGTTATCAATGCACGGACCGATATATATTGTTGCTGCTTCCTCACCATATATCTCTTTTACAACCATTGCCGTGGCAATCATTGGCGAAACAAGAGGAGCAAGATTGGGAACCAGTTCGGGGTGATATTTCTCAATAAGCTTGACTATTGCCGGACAGTTGGCTGTGATATAGTATTTCCCTTCTGCCTTGTGGAAAAGATCTGCATATTCTGCAGCAATAAGGTCAACACCGAATGAGTTTTCATGCACATAGTCAAATCCCAGCAGGCGAAGCATGCCAACAAATTTCCTGTAATCGGTTATATCGTCAAATTCAGATGCAATGCTGGGAGCGACAAGGGCAACAGTTTTCCTTTCGGATGCCAGCAGCATTTTCACTTCTTCCCTCGAATCGCGGTAATCAATTGCGTGCGGTGAACAGGCTATAAAGCATAATCCGCAACCGATGCATCTTTTCGGCACGATTGCAGGGTGGGGCTTCTGTGCCCTAACCTCAATAGCATTAACAGGACACACCCTGACGCAGGAATATGAATTCCTGCATTTCTTATCATTTATATAGAAAATAGGCCTTCTCTCACTCATATTAATTCCCAATGTACATCCCTATTTAATATTTCCAAATTCCTTTTCAAGTATCCCTTCAATGGCAGACAGAGTAATACCCTCAATTATCCTTTCATTGATTTTCAGATTTGGGCCGTTACTGCAAAGGCTCATGCATCTTGCGCCCCTGAAGACGATTCTGTCATCAAGGTGATTTTTTCTCAGGTATTCTTTAATATACATCACCACGTCCCTGTTACCTCTGGAGAAACACGAACTTCCAAGACATATTTGCATCTCAATTTTTTGAGCCATTATCTGTGCTGAAAGCAAAATAAACTGCAAAAGTACTAATTATTTTACTGGATTGTGGTTTATGACAATCATAACAAACGGCTACCTATGGTTCTCCTCCTTTGAGGGCCTGCCTGCCGCCTGCCTGCCTGTAGGCAGGGTAGGCAGGATAGGCAGGAGGTGAGTTTTTCAATACATTATGTATTTTGGCTGATGTATAGTGTTTGTTTTTATCTTTATCCTATCCTTTTAAATGTTAAACGATATCATACAAAATAATATGAAACAAAAACTATTGGTCACATTCATCTTTTTCTGCCTGATAAATCAGTTAACCGGGCAGAATGTTAAGGTCGGTACAAGAATTGACCTTATGCTCCTCAATGGTGAATATGAGAAAGTGATTGATACATGCAGACTTATACTGGCATACGACAGCCTGAATCCGGAGATCTATTATAAAATGGGAATTGCGTTTCAGAACCTGCCTGACGATGAAAAGGCATTCAGTTGTTATCGACGGGCTGCCGCCCTGAGCCCTGATAATAAGAGCTATAATTTTTCACTGGCGAAAGAATATTATGGCAATGGCAAATTCAGGATGGCTGAACCCCTGCTGACAAAACTCTGCGCGCTTGATTCAATGAAATGGATATATGCGTATTATTTATCGGCCATTTACATGCAATCGAACAGATTTGACGATGCAATCAAAATATATAAAAGATTCTTAAGGAAGGACTCTGCCAACACCGTTTATCTGGATAAACTGGCTTTTGCGACATTAAAGAAAGGAGATTATGATTATGCTACAGATTTATATAATAAATCAATGGCAATAAACGACAAAAACCTGACAGCCATTAAGAACCTCTCCTTCCTGTATGCGTCAACAATGAATTCCGATACGGCGATTCAGCTTCGTCACCAGGGGAATTGAAATTGATTCAACCGACATGGATCTTTATATAAGGCGGGCCCAGCTCAATTTTTCAAAAAACTATACAAAAAGAGCCCTCGATGATTACATGGTAGTTCTGGCATCGGGCGACTCTTCAAAACTATACTTAAAAAGAATAGGCATAGGCTATTCCTACAATTTACAACCAAAGGAAGCGATCGTCTATCTGTTAAAGGCTTACAAGGTCGATTCAGTTGATTATGAGACCTGCAGCTACCTGGGACAATGTTATTACAAGGTA
This sequence comes from uncultured Bacteroidales bacterium, assembly GCA_963831935.1. Lineage (GTDB taxonomy): Bacteria > Bacteroidota > Bacteroidia > Bacteroidales > VadinHA17 > LD21. The sequence continues at coordinate 177,230 of CAWHSH010000014.1, read as the reverse complement.
AAGGACATGAAGAACAGTATCTATTACTATAAAAAGGTCCTTAAGATACTAATGCCTGTAAACACGCAACTGGGATTAACATATGTTTTATGCGCCGAATCGCAAAAGGCGGATGAAGAGTACAGGAATGCCATAGCCAGTTATCTGAAGGCATATGCTATTAACAGCGATCCTAATATCAACATGATCATCGCAAATATCTATGATGAAAAGCTGAACAACAAAGAGAGGGCAATTTACTACTATCAGAGATTTCTGAATACCCGGAAGAACTCCAAAATGAGGTTTCCGCCGGAGTACATCGAAAAAGTGCAGAAGCGACTTGAGTTCTTAAAGAAGCCTTCTCCAGTTTAACACAAAATATAAGATGCTCCATGCCCCGCACTGTACATCACCTTTAATACATTGTCTTGCAAGTCTTTTTGTCTTGCGCTCCGATGTCCTGAAATCTTTCATGTATAGAGTCTCTTTAGACTTTACAGACTTAAGACATTACAGACTATATTCCTTCAGAATTATGTTCTTTACGAAGTCTTCAATCTCTTTTTCCGAAACAGCATATTTGGGTTTCAACAGATCAAATTGCTTATCTTTTCTAAAATTGTTACCGTCGGAAATAAAATTCAGAATGTCCTTTGTCTTAAGAAAATGGTTTGAATATTGAGTTGCTTTGTTTATCATTGATTTTAAAGAAATCCCTTCCTTTATGATGGAATAAATATCGTAGTAATCACGGAAATTACTTCTTCTCAGCATCACTTCGAGTTTCATTACTCCAATTGTTTCAATATCGGGGATCCTGACGTTATTCAGAAACACTATAGGTTTCCTGACTGGGGATCTGTAGAGCTGATTTGAATAGAAGGATAGTTTTGACTTATCGGCATAAAAGTTGACCTGGTTAAAACCAAGAATATCCGGCTCGATTTTGCTGAATACTGAGGAAAGTTCTTTTAGTATCTGTGGCCAGTCAATATCGGACTTATGTGGCAAAGGCCACTTACAAAAATCCAGATCTTCACTTAAACGGGTTCCCGTTTGGAGTGCTAGCGCCGTACCCCCAATAAGTATATATTCTTTTATACAGCTTAGTTTGGAAAGAGGTTCAAATACCTTGCTTGTTTCATCTGAAAGGCCCTGCATAATTAATTGTGTAAATAGATTTTTCTGTTCTTAATATACTCATCCGGATCTTTTATGCCAAAATAGAACCATGCGAAGAATCTGTTCAGCCCATGAAAATAGGGCTCCTGTCTGAGAATTCTCTCCTCCCACACCTTCTTTAGAAATCCTTTATCATATATTTTGAAAAGCATATTAATATCATCTATATCAAGCATAAGCAAAACTTTCTCAATAAGCAGATCATCATCAATCTCATTTACATTTTTATATGACCAGAAGGCATTCTTTTCCCTTAATTTTTTTATCAATATTTGTCTGCTTTTCTCCATATTACAAATATAAGCATTTCCATTTTGCCTAAAACGCATACTCCATCCTCTCCTTACCCAGGGTTCGCTTTTTCTTCCGTCAGCTATGGGTTTTAAATAAACTTCAGATTAAAGAAAAAAAATCAGCGTAAATCAGGGATATCTGAGGGGAAAAATATTTATTGTTAATAAAATAACAATGTTTATTTATTAACAATAAAATAAATATCTTTGTATGAATATTCAGACCGGTTCAGAATGGCAGCAGATTTTGAGACTATCCTCAGAAAATACAAGCAGGGCAGACGTGAACACCTGATTCCTCTTTTGCAGGAAATCCAGGCAGATTCAGGATTTCTCTCCGAAGAAGCAATAGTGAAGGTTGGAAGCCACCTGGGTCTGAGTACTACCAAAATATACGGACTGGCAACATTCTACGACCAGTTCAGGTTCATCCCTTCAGGAAAAATCCATATAAAAATATGCCACGGCACATCATGCTTCATGAACGGCTCGCAGGCTCTTATTAGATAAATTTAAGGAGGAGCTGAAAATCTCTCCGGGACAAACAACACGGAATGGTAACTTCAGCTATGAAGTGGTCCCGTGTATGGGAGGCTGCTATCACGGCCCCGTGATAACGGTTAACGGGGAGTACCACATACATGTACGTCCCGGACAGGTGCCTGATCTTCTTAAGAAGCTGAAGTATATAATCGAAAATGACTAAATGGAAGATTTAAAGACATTCCTAACCAGGAAGGTTCTGTTATTTGAATCCGATACCCTTTCACCTGAAACGGAAAAGGTGTTGCAGCAGGTGCGCCGTGATAAAACCGATGTTCCTGTTATCCATGTATCATCAAATACAAGCAGTATAATAGCAGGGTCGGAAAAAACATTCCAGGCTGTTAAAACTTATATTGAAGAAAGCGAACCATCTGCTCTGGTAATCCGGGTTGGGTGTTCCGGACCTGCAAACTACGAACCCGTTGTCTGTATTCAGATGCCGGGAAAGAATAAACTGTATTTCAGGAATATCACGGAGGACAAGGTCGATACATTGCTGAACGGGGTATTTCACAATGATCTAAATGAAGAAGACCTGCTGGGACAATCAGGTACTAAAGGTTTTGAACTATGGCCCGGGATCTCATTCATGAACGAACTGCCTTTTTTTGCACGTCAGAAGAGAATAATCCTTGGCAACTGCGGATGTTATGATCCTGAAAGCATTGAGGAATATATCGCCAGGGGAGGTTACCGGACTTACGTGAAAACAATCACGGCATTATACATTTGAGGAGGTTTGTGATATCATCGAGCGAAGCGGCCTCAGGGGAAGGAGCGGAGGGGGATATCCGACGGGACTGAAATGGAAACAGGCCCTCAATACTTCCTCCAATGCAAGATATCTGATATGCAATGCCAAGGAAAGTGATCCCGGCTCATTCAGCGACAGGACTATCCTTGAAAGCGATCCACACCGCCTTATCGAAGGCATGGCAATAGCCTCGTATGCAATCGGAGCATCAAATGCGATTTTATATCTTAAATCCGGATCGGACTATGCACGAAACAGGTTGCAGAAAGCAATCGACATGGCAAGAGATTATGGCATGTTGGGTCACAATATTTATTCCAGCGGGTATAACCTCGATATTACAATTAAGACAGAACCAGGTGCATTTGTATGCGGCGAAGAGACAGCCCTGATTAACAGCCTTGAAGGCAAGCGGGGAATGCCTCAGTCTTAAACCTCCTTATCCGACAACCTCAGGATTAGGCGGTAAACCGACAGTCATAAATAATGTTGAGACCCTCATGAATGTCCCCCTGATAATGCAGAATGGTCCGGAGTGGTTCAGAAGCATTGGGACTGAAACAAGTCCGGGCACCAAGGTCTTTGCAATCGCCGGCCGCGGAAGAATGTCAGGTGTGGTGGAAGTGGAAATGGGAACAACCCTCAAGACAATACTTGAAGAGATTGTCGACGGCATAAAGGATGGGAAAGAATTTAAGGCAATCCAGCTTGGAGGCGCATCCGGATCATTTATAACACCTGATAATATTGATACTCCTGTCGATTTTGATGCAATGAAACAGAAAGGTTTCGGTATGGGTGCAGGAGGATTCATTGTTGTTGACGAAAGCACCTGCATGGTCGATATTGTAAGATACTACATGGAATTTATCCGCAATGAAAGCTGCGGTAAGTGTATTCCCTGCCGGGAAGGTACAGGCAGGATGCTCGAAATCCTTGAAAGCGTGATAAAGAAACCTCTGAGTGAGGATTCCGGTACCACCCTTGAACGCTTTAAAGGTGTTATGCAGCTTGAAACAATCTCCACGGTAATGAAAGATGCATCATTATGCGGACTCGGACAAACTGCCCCAAATCCGTTCGTAAGTGCCCTGAAGAATTTCCGGGAGGAATTCGAAGAACATATTTTCGACAGGAAATGCCGGGCGAATGTCTGCAGGGGACTGAGATCCTTTTCAATTGATGTTGAGAAATGCACCGGTTGTACAGTATGTGCAGGCAAATGTCCGGTAAATGCAATTTACGGAACCCGCCTGCAGCCATTTTTTATCGTGGAGGATAAATGCACCGGCTGCGGCATTTGTTATGAAGTTTGCAAATTCAGTGCTGTAATTGTCAGGTAAAAGTGACAGAAGACCAAAGACAGAAGCCGGATGTAATCCGTATGCTCCCCTCCCTGGAGGGGTTGGGGGTGGGTAAAAATCAGCAACCAGCAACCAGCAACCGAACCAACAAGAAAGATGCTATTAACCATCCAGGTAAATAACAAGAAGATAAAGGCCGAAAAGGGAGAGACGATCCTTTCGGCCCTGAATCGCAATGGCATAATTATTCCCACACTTTGCAGGATGAAGGATTTTACACCGACAGGAGCCTGCAGAATGTGTGTTGTTGAGGTAGAAGGAAGAGAGAGGCTCGTAACGGCATGTTCCCAGCCTGTTGAGGAATGGATGAAAATAAAAACCCATTCGCCGAGAGTTATTACGGCCAGAAAAACCATAGTTGAACTTCTTCTGTCGAACCATCCCGACGATTGCCTTTATTGCGACAGGAACCTTAACTGTGAATTGCAGCGGCTCTCAGAAGAGCTGAACATAAGGGAAAGAAGAATAAAAGGGAAGAAAGCTAAAACCGCGTCTTGATCAGTCAAGCCCCGCCATTGTCAGGGAGTTTTCAAAATGCATCCTTTGCGGCAGATGCATAAGGGTATGTGAAGAAGTTATAACATCAACCTCAATAGATTTCATTAACCGTGGCAGGCAAACCCATATCGGCGCTGCCATGGACAGGGATCTGAACTTCTCAAGCTGTGTCCAATGCGGTCAGTGTATTCTTGTTTGTCCGACCGGTGCCCTTCATGAAAAGCATAACATCACGGAGGTACAGGAGTATCTCAACAAGCAGGATATTGTAAAGGCAATTCAATATTCACCCTCTGTCCCTGCAGGAATAGCTGAAGAGCTCGGAATAAAATACAACAGGGAATTTGACAGGAATCTGAATGCAATTCTTCGCAAAATAGGATTTGACAAGGTTTTTACTACCGGAACAGGAACTGACATCTGCATAACCGAACTTACTGACCAGCTTTCTGAAAGAATTGAAAAGAAAACCGGTGAGCCTCTTTATATATCGGCCTGCCCTGCCTGGGTTAAATTTGCTGAACAGTTTAATCCAGGGATCATCCCTCAGCTTTCAACCGTCAAATCACCTCAGCAGATCACGGGAATATTGATTAAAACGGTAGTCGCCGGTCAACTGGGAGTTACAGCCGGAGAATGTATTCTCGGTGTCAGTTTCACCATGCACGGCAATGAAATATGAAGCACGGCGTGACGGCATGATGAGAAAAGGTATAAGCGATGTCGATTCTGTTATGACTGTCCGTGAACTTGCAAGACTTATAAGGCTAAATGGTATTGATGTCAAAAACACCGATAAGGAACCGGCCGATGAGCCGCTTAAGCGGAAGGAGTTCATCGGCAGTTCTGGCAGAAGTGTCAGGTGGGCTGACCGAAGGAGTGATTAGGTTGCTCCATTACCGGAAGTTAGGCAAGGAATGCTGATAAACAGATATTTCAAGAAGCTTCGCGGATCGGGAACATTCAGGGAGTCGCTGTTACAGATCGGTGAGGATGAATTAAAGGTTGCCGTAGTTGACGGTCTGAGCGGACTTGAAAAGCTTAAGACAGCACAGGCATCAGGAGCAAAATTTGACCTGATAGAAGTTATGACCTGTCCCGGAGGCTGCATTCATGGTGCAGGCCTTCCCTTCATTTTCTCAAAGGAAGTTCTGAAGAACAGGGCAAAACTGGTTTATCAGGCCGACGAAACTGAAGCTATTAATCTTCCATGTAAATCACCCTCGCTGATAAATCTTTATGATAAACTGATAAAGGAAAATAAGGAGATATCGGATAAAGGAATATTTTATACTCATTTTGAGAAGAGAAATGTGTTGCTATAATACCCCCTTTCTTATTTCCCCTATGGGGGAAATGTTTTGCTCCTTCCCCCGTGGGGGAAGGTTGGGTAGGGGGTAAAGGTGAAAAAAGGTAGGATCATGCTTGTCTACACCATTAAAGAGCTTTGCCGTACATGCTACACCTGCGTCAGGGAGTGCCCTGCCAAAGCTATCCGTATTGTAGGCGGCCAGGCCGAAGTTATTGATGAAAGATGCATAGCCTGCGGTAACTGCACAAAAGTTTGCAGCCAGGGGGCCAAAGTTTTCCTGAATACCACTGACCGGATCATTAAGCTTCTTGAAACCAAATCCGAAGCAGTTGCTATGATCGCTCCCAGCTTTCCCGCTGAATTCTCTGAATTTTCGGACTACCGGATCCTCATCGGAATGATAAAATCGCTGGGTTTCATCCACGTGCAGGAAGTGTCATTTGGTGCCGACCTTGTTGCTGAACGTTACAGAATGCTGGTTAACGAAGGCAAGGATTTCTATATTTCATCCGATTGCCCGTCGATTGTAAACTATATAAAGCACTATCATCAGGACTTGTGGATAAGCTTGCACCGATCGTTTCTCCAATGGTTGCGATGAGCAGGGTCGTTCGCAAAAAATACGGGAATGATATAAAAATCGTGTTTATAGGTCCGTGTGTTGCGAAAAAGGCAGAAAGCACTGAAATTGATGAAGCTATTACATTTACAGAATTACGGGAATTGTTTGACCTGTTTAATATTAAACCTGAATTATTCCCGGCTCTGTAATTTTGATCAGCCGGTCGGGGGAAGAGGAGCGATCTTTCCTGTTACCCGCGGATTGCTTCAGACAGCAAACATAAATGATGATGCGGTCACAGGAAATATAATTGCCGCTGAAGGGAGGATCGACTTCCAGGGTGCACTAAAGGAATTCGAAGCCGGACTTATTAAAAATCAGCACATGGAGCTTCTTTGCTGTGAGGGTTGCATAATGGGTCCCGGATTATCGAAAAACGGAAAGCAGTATAACCGGAGAACACTTGTAAGCTCTTATGCCCATACTAAAATGCAGGAACTTGATAATGAAGAAATGGCAGCAGGAATTTGATGAATATTCGACCCTTGATCTTGTCTTTCAGGCACAGGCCTGAAGATTACCGGACGGATGTCCCGGGCGAAAAGGAGATAAATGAAGTTCTTGAATCCATGGGAAAAATGACGAAAAAGGATCAGCTCGACTGTGGTGCCTGCGGTTACGAAAGTTGTGTTGAACATGCAATTGCAATCAGGAAAGGTCTGGCTGAAGTTGAAATGTGCCTGCCATATACTATCGAAAAGCTTCATAAATCTGTGAAGGATCTTGCCTTGTCCAATGAGAAGCTTTCATCAATGCGTCAGGCTTTAAAGCAATCGGAAAAACTGGCGCATATGGGTCAGCTGTCTGCCGGAATTGCTCACGAACTGAATAATCCTCTCGGAGTAGTTATTATGTACAGCAACATACTTCTTGAGGAAAGCGGAGCTGACAATCCGGTCAGAGAAGATCTTAAACTGATAGTGGAACAGGCCGGGAGATGCAAAAAGATAGTGGCCGGTCTGCTTAATTTTGCACGTAAGAACCAGGTAAACCACCAGCTTATCAGCATCAGGGAACTCGTGGATCACAGTCTTGAAAGCATCGTTGTACCTGAGAATGTAAAAATAGCTGTTACCGACAAAACAACTAATCCCGATGCTATGCTCGATAATGAACAGATGACGCAGGTACTCACAAATCTGTTCAAGAATGCCATCGATGCTATGCCGCAGGGTGGATTAATAAATATTCTCCTTGAAGATACCTTGCAGGATGTCCTTATTACCGTAAAGGATTCCGGTACCGGAATAAAAGAGGAGGACAGGGCAAAGATCTTCGAGCCGTTCTTCACGACAAAAGGCATTGGACATGGAACAGGACTGGGACTTGCAACAGCATACGGGATAGTCAGGATGCATAAAGGACAAATAAATGTTGAATCAAATACCGATTCGTCAAAGGGACCAACCGGAACGAGTTTTAAGATAATCTTACCCAGACGGAAGGAATAAATAATGGTACGGGGCATGCGGTATGCGGTATGGGGTACGAGGTAAATTATTTTCTTCTCCGCACACCGCACGCCGCACGCCGCATACCCGGTAATTTAAATTACATTTGTTGAACAACTCATAGTACTAAGTTTTTTAGAACATAATAGGATGAGAAAGAGCGATTTTACAATTCTTGTGGCAGACGACGATCCTGACTACCTTTACCAGACAGTTTCAAGTCTTGAAAAAGCAGGATACAAGACTGTTGCTGTTGAAAGTCAGGCTGAAGCGGAATCTGTCATTTCAAGGATTAAACCGAGCCTTGCGATTTTTGATCTGATGATGGAAAACGATGACAGCGGATTCATCCTTTGCTACAAGATCAAAAGGAAGTATCCCGGTTTGCCGGTAATCCTTGCAACAGCAGTAGCCCATGAGACAGGTATTTCCTTCAGCCTTGATTCTGAAACGGAGAAATCATGGATCAGGGCCGATCTGTATCTTGAAAAAGGTATCAGGGCTGAGCAACTCGATCAGGAGATAATGAAACTATTAAAGATTTGATATGGCTGTTCTTAAAGTACTGGTTGTCGATGATGAACCCGGTATCCGTTCGGGAGTATCGCGCATCCTGAACAACTTCCGGGTCAATTATCCTTTCATGGACGAGGATTATGCCTTTGAAGTTCAGGAAGCAGCAACAGGAGAAGACGGAATTGTAATAATTGACAGGGACAAGCCCGATATTGTTCTTCTTGATAATAAATTACCCGGTATCCAGGGCATTGATGTCCTTGAGTATATAAGAAACAAGAAGTACGATATTGTTGTGGCAATGATTACTTCATATGCATCTCTGGATATTGCATTAAAAGCTCACAAATTCGGTGCTACCGATTTCATTCCCAAGCCTTTTACTCCCCAGGAGCTCAAATCCAGTATCGAAAATATCACAAAGCAGCAATATCTGAAGAGGATTACCCACCGGCTGAATGAGGAAGGGAAAAAGGTCAGGTTCCAGTTTCTATCAGTATTGTCGCATGAATTAAAGGCCCCGCTTAACGCAATTGAAGGTTACCTCAGGATGATGCAGGAAAAGCAATCGGGTGACAGGATAGAAGATTACGCAACTCCCATCGAACGGTCGCTTCAAAGAATTCAGGGAATGAGAAACCTCATAATGGATCTTCTTGATTTCACGAAGATCCGGCTGGAGAGGAAAGATGAGAAGATCGAGGAGGTACATCTTTCAAATATTGCATCAAATGCCATAGTAACCGTCCAGCCTTATGCTATTCAAATGGAAGTTTCCGTCAGGCTTATTGTAAAGACAGATGCCATAATAATGGCTGATCCCACAGATATGGAAATAATCTTCAACAATCTTGTTTCCAATTCTGTTAAATATAATAGGAGGGGAGGGAAAGCAGAGATTATTTTAGATGCCGACGCCAACGACGTAATAATACTATTCTCCGATACAGGGATAGGCATAACGGAAAACGACAGGGAAAACCTGTTTACAGAATTTGTAAGGATTAAAAATGAAAAGACAAGAAATATATCCGGCAGCGGATTGGGTCTTTCAATAGTCAAAAAAGTTATTGAACTTTACAGTGGTATCATCACTGTTGACAGTGTTCCCGATGTCGGAACAACTTTTACAGTCCGTCTTCCGAAAAAACAAATTGTCAGTGCCCTATGATTAATTTACCAGGTAAAACCGTAGAAAGGCTGAGTGAGTACAGAAGAACACTTCTCGAATGCCTTAAAGAAAACAGGAATTTTATTTATTCCCACGATCTTGCTGCGCGGCTTCATATAACAGCTGTTCAGGTCAGGCGCGACCTGATGCTCATCGGTTATTCAAGTGTCCATAAAAAGGGATACGATGTGAAAGAGCTGGTTGATACAATTAGCAGGATAATAGATTCAGAAGAGGGCATGAACGTCGCCATTATCGGAATAGGAAACCTTGGCAGGGCGTTAGCCGGCTATTTTAAAGGAAAAAGATCAAAGCTCAATCTGGTAGCTTCATTTGATAATGATCCTCAGAAAATAAACAAAGTCATTTCAGGAGTCAAATGCTACCCCTATGATGATCTTGAAAAAACTCTGAATGACCTTAAAATACAGATAGCTATACTTACTGTACCAGCCGATAATGCAAAGAAGATAGCGGAGGAAACAGTCCGGTTTGGAATAAAGGGGATCCTCAATTTTACAACTGTTCCACTCAACGTTCCTTCAGACGTTTTTCTTGAAGAGTATGACATGATTACCTCAATCGAAAAGGTGGCATATTTTGTAAAAGGGAACAGGCTTTAAATCCTGGCTGACCGCAGCATGAAGATTTTTAGAAGCTTTGAAGAAGCAAGGATCATCCATAATCCGGTTGTCACAACCGGATCGTTCGACGGAGTCCATATCGGACATAAAACAATAATTAACAGGCTTAAAATGCTTTCCGGCAAGTATGACGGTGAGTCGGTGCTTATAACTTTCAACCCTCATCCGAGAAAAGTACTTTATCCCGAAACGGCAGGGAAAAATCTTAAGCTTATAAGCTCGCAGGAAGAAAAACTTATGCTGCTTAAGAAAGCAGGGCTTGATAATGTTATTATAGTTGAATTTACAAGGGAGTTTTCACAAATAACAAGTGAACAGTTCGTGAGGGATTACCTTCATGGGATCCTTAAAGCAAAAGTGGTCGTAGCCGGGTTCAACCATCATTTCGGCTTCAACCAGGAAGGAGATTACAGACAGCTCTGGACAATGCGTGAAAAATACGACTTTGAAGCTGAGGAGATACCTGAACAGGAAGTTCAGCATGAAACGGTTAGCTCAACGAAGATCAGGCAGGCAATAAGTGAGGGATTTATTCAGAAAGCCAACGCTTATCTTGATCATTACTATATTGTAATGGGCAAACCAGAAGCGTATAAATACGAAAATCCGGAGTATCCGATTTCGTTGTTAAAGGTGCCGCTGACAGAGGAATGCAAGCTTTTGCCGTGCAATCGGCATTTATGCTGTATCGTTTGAATCAGGTTCCCGGAAATCAAAGGGCATGGCAATTATTAACGGATTAAAATCCGATAAATCAGAGGTGCTTCTTAATTTGTTTGACAATGAATCTTGTCCGGCAGATACCAGCTCCTATAATCCTTTTCCATAAGAAGATCCATGGCGCAGTTAACCTGTTGGATCTCAAAACGTCAGCCCCGAAAATGAGGTCTGCTGCAGTTGAAATATCTGAGCTTATTTATTAAATCCGGGTTTCTGGTTGCTGGTTACTGGTTACCTGCAACCTGCAACCTGCAACCTGCAACAAGCAACAAGGAACAAGTAACCGGCAACCATTTCCATACTGTTGTCAAATTCTTACTTCCAAACCTGTTTTTTCACTACCTTTGTGCCCGGTTAAAATTAATTGAATAATGCGTTTTTACCCTGAGAAATTAAAGATTCCGGATCAGAGAATGAAGCCGTTTATTGATCCTGAGGAGATATGGAATCTGATTAATAGAGTGAAGCCTGATAAGGGCAGGGTCCGGGAAGTTATAGCAAAATCGCTTAATAAGCAACGACTTACACTTGAGGAGACAGCAGTCCTGGTAAATTCTGTAGGAACCGAACTTTTCGATGAAATCAGGGCCGGTGCCCGTGTACTTAAAGAAAAGGTCTATGGTAACAGGATCGTTCTGTTTGCCCCGCTGTATGTTGGAAACAAATGTACCAACAATTGCCAGTATTGCGGTTTCAGGATCTCTAACACGGATGCAATCCGGAAAACGCTGTCGGATGAAGAAATAATCAATGAGGTCGGAGCACTTGAGGATAATGGTCAGAAAAGGCTCATTCTTGTTTATGGCGAACATCCCGAATATAATGCAGATTATATTGCGCACACTGTCAGAATTGTCTATGGCGTAAAAAAGGGACACGGGGAGATAAGACGTGTAAATATAAACGCTGCCCCGCTCGATATAGAAGGTTTTAGAAAAGTAGGGGAAGCAGGAATCGGCACTTACCAGATCTTTCAGGAAACTTATAATCCTGAAGCATATAAATGGTATCATCTGGGGGGAAAGAAGAGGGACTTTGACTGGCGGCTTACTGCCCTCGACAGGGCACAGGAAGCTGGTATTGACGATGTCGGAATCGGTGCTTTATTCGGACTTTATGACTGGCGTTTCGAGGTGCTCGGACTGGTCCGGCATACAAACCATCTTGAAGCCTGCTACAATGTTGGCCCTCACACGATTTCGTTTCCGCGCATCAAGGATGCATTGAGCCTTAACATAAGTGATAAATACCAGACAAGTGATGAGGATTTTAAAAAGCTGGTCCCGATACTTCGTCTCGCCGTTCCATATACCGGGATGATACTTACTGCAAGGGAAGCCCCTGATGTTAGAAGAGATGTTATACAGTACGGTGTTTCCCAGATAGACGGAGGAACAAAGCTTGAACTCGGATCGTACTCAGATTCCAAAAATGAAGTTCAGAACCTGAACCGTGAACAATTCAGAATCAATGATGCGAGATCCCTTTCAGAAGTTATCGACGAACTTCTTGTAAATGATTACCTGCCCTCATTCTGCACTTCATGTTACAGGATGGGAAGGACAGGTGAACACTTCATGGAATTTTCAGTACCCGGATTTATTAAAAGATTTTGTACACCGAATGCAATTCTTACTCTCTCTGAATACATATGTGATTATGCTACAGGGGAGGTGGCTGAAAAAGGCTGGAAGGCAATATACAAGAATATTGAGAAACTTGAAGAGGGCGTGGCTTTTAATACCAGGGAGAAGATCGAAAGAATAAAGAAGGGGGAGAGGGATCTGTATTTCTGATTGCTCCCCGTACCCCACACCTCACACCCTGTATTATTTATAAATAAACAAAGTTCACTATTATGATAAAGATCCTCGGTATCAAGATCCTCGACAGGATTAAGGAAGCCGGACTGACCCAGGAAATCCTTTCAAAATATGCTAGTCTGATAACAACAAGACTCGGGTTTCATGAGCTGACTACGGAAGTTTGCAGTCGCGAAGCGTATATTATCCTGCATTTATCGGGTACTGAACCTGAAACTCTGAAGCTTCGTACCGAACTTAAGGCTCTTGGAGGTATCGACATAAGAGAAATGACGTTCAGCGACAACAAACCATTTGTAAATTTCCCATGCGAAGAAGGATCTCTCAGATTTCTTGGAGTTCTTGTTGACAAAAAGGAACATTCTGCAGTACTCGCAGTACAAAAGACCCTGACCTCCTACGGATGCGTAATACGCACCAGACTGGGTGTAAATGAAGAGTTTTTCGGCAGTCCCGCTGGTCTGATAATTGTTGAACTAATGGGTGACGAGATCCAGATGGATCTCCTCGAAAAGGACCTTCAGGGACTATCGAATGTAAATCTGAGGAAGATGGTATTTTGATCTACCTGATTATCTGTCCGAAAAAGATTGCATTCAGGAAGATCTTATTCGTTCCGTACCAGAAAGCCCTGAAGTTGGTGTCATCATAAAGTGAAATGACTCTTGTTCCATGGACACTTGCGAAGGGAGAGCCCTTAATCCTGTCAATATTTTCTTTTGTGCAGTATCCGCTGAGTAAAGGATCGTCAGTATACCGAACCGGATTAGCGTATATGTTTGCATCCTTCTCAGCAACTTCTTCATCGGACTTAAAGACCGGAAGGTCATTCCGTACGTATCCAAAACATAATGGGTGGGTCAGGTCAAGCTTCGTTTGAAAGATTGATCCCGGTATCTGTCTTGCCTGGTTATCGGCAAATCTGTCAAGATATATTCCGTCTTTCTTTTTGTTGGCAGCGGCAGAAACAAACTCTATCTCTGCAAGTTTGTTTCTTACCAGCCAGTTGTTTCCTCCCTCCAGTCCAATCAGGGTACCGCCGCTGCGGTTCCATGTTTTTAAATTCTCCAGCCCACCGGAACTTATCTCGGGCGATCCCGCGATAATTATTACATTATACCTGTTAAGGTTAGTCATCCCAAATCTTTGGGCCGTCATCATGGTAACAGGAATGCCAAACCTGTTATCGAGCATATGCCATATCTCTCCGGTAAGACTGCTGCTGATTCCGTCCCCGACTATCATTCCAATCTCTGGTTTTTCAAGTACAGGCATTTTAGTGCTTCCCAGATCAATGCCTTCTTTTGTCAGACCTGTTCTGACACCATAAATAGTTATGCCGCAGTCCTTTGCGATTTTACCCATGAGTTCTGAAAGATCATTTCCGGAAACTGATTGTCCTGAGGCCGGGACCATAATTGTGCCATTAGAGAAATCCTTACTCAGGCTGCCGTCATCATATAAAAATTTTTCGGTCGAAACCCTGGCTTTTATTCCCTCAACCTGAATTGCATAGAGGGCTTTGGGAGCATAATAATCTTTCCATTCAAAAAGATAGGCATAAGGATTATCAGGTGAAACGAGCTTCCCCTGGACGACAGGTGCTGAGGTAATCTCAGATCCGGTCAGCCCGTCAATTTCTTTAGGCAGTGTAATTGTTGAATAATTCAGGTTAAAAGCCATAGGCAGGATCCATGTTGATGTATCATAGAACACGCTGTCGGTGAAATTCTTAACAGGTTCAAAAAGACTTCTGACAAAAAGGAATTCTGTTTGCTTAAGCGGTACTATAAAACTTTCATCAGCTTTATATAATACACCGTTTTTTGTAATATCCCGGGTTGTACGGAAAACTTTGATGCAATGCTGCAACAGGATTCTTATGAATTCAGACAGCCTTGAATTATCTGAAGGTTCGCTGAAAAGGTAAGCCTTAACCGGAAACTTGTCGGCAAGTGCGAGAGCTTCCCTGTAAAAATTCCTTTGATATTCAAGCAGCTTGTCCTTCATCTTAAGTCCGGCTTCAAGTGTGGAAAGAGATACAGTAACCTGATTTCTAATTGCGAACGGGAATGACAATAAACCTCCCGGAGTCTCCTTCAGGTGACCTTTCACACCGGCCTGCTCGAACAAAATACCTACTGAACCGTGAATATCCGGATAAGAAGAACCCTTACCGACATAAAAATCATCATAGGACTCTTCTGTGTAATAAAGGCTGCCTTTTGAATTAAGATATTTTTCATGAAATTTCCCTATTTCAGCTGTTAGAATACTGTTTTCCGCCGGAGTCAGGGGATTGTTGCGGCTTTGCACTCCAGGCTGAAAGAAAAAGGTTTCATTGGCTCCTGTTTCATGGTGATCAGTGTTTATATTCGGTTTCCATTTATGAAACGCATCAACCCGTCCTCGCGATTCAGGATGCTGCAGCATGATGTAATCGCGGTTGAGGTCAAACCAGTAATGATTGGTCCTTCCACCAGGCCAATTTTCGCTGAACTCCCAGGATGCAGGATCCGGATTATTATTAAGGCTCCTGGTGAAATTCACCCATGTGGAATGGCGCTGCATCCCGTCCGGATTCAGGGCCGGGTCTATAAGTATTACAGCATTTTCAAGAAGTTCGTCAATCTCTTTACCCTCGCCTGCAACAAGGTAATATCCAATCAGCGCCGAAGCATTCTGGGCACTTGATTCATTACCATGAACCCCGTATCCGAGTTTAATGAATACCGGCATATTCCTGATATCCATTCTGTCTGATTTCGATGGATCACAGAGTTCAAGGTGATGCTGCCTGAGCTGCTCAAGCTTTTTTATGTTCCCGGGTGAGCTTATTATAAGATGCCCCAGTGGACGTCCTTCATAGCTTTTTGCGTACTCTTCCCAGACGGTTCGGCCGGAGATCTTTGCCAGCTCAGTCATATAGGAATACAGCTTATCATGGCTCAGGTGCCACTCGCCGATCTCATGTCCGAAGAATTGTTTCGGGGTTGGTATTGATGAATTGTAAGTAATAGTTTCCGGGCAGGTAATAATCGAGAGTTACCTGGGCATTTAAGAACTGCGAAAGAGCCAATAACAGGATCAGGGCAGAAGATTTTTTCATATAGGACAGGATAATAAAATCTATTATAAATTTTTTTTACCACGGAGTTATTTCGTCAAATTCCAAATGTTTTTAAAATAAATTTTAAAAAGTTCTTTGACATATTTTAATCGGGAATCATGGTTTTAAAATGTTAGTTTAAGTGATAATCTTTTACTTTTTATAATTTTGTATTGGAGGAACATGTGGATCCCGTACTTTGTGAAGTTATTTCACATTGGGACAAATCGTGTTCCTTCCTTTTTTTTGTTTGTTTTCTTGATATGGGAGCTGTATCATCAAATTCCTGGTAACGCCGGCTTTTATCAATGTTTACACTTTCCTGGAGTTGTTTGTCCTGCTGTTTACTTTTTGATCGTTCGTAATTGTGTTTGTCAATCAATGGATCAAATACCTGCTCATGTTTTAGCATTCCATAAATGATCCTCAGGATCTTGTGCATGCAAACTCCGATAGCAGCCATTTTGGGCATCCCTTCAGATAGCTTTTTCTCATAAACATCCTTGATTACCGGATTAAAAGTAATAGCACCTTTGGCAATGTTAAAAAGTATCTTTCGCATATTTTTACTACCCTGTTTGCTCATTCGAACACCTATTATCTTATCTCCGCTTTGTTTAAACTTGGGATGCACTCCATAACAACAACTAATCCCTTTAACCGTGGGAAAACGCTTAATGGTACCTATTTCAAGCAATAAGCCAATTGCAGAAGTGGTGTCAATGCCTCTGAATGATTTAAGAAGTTCGATCTCCGGGCAGATCAATTCCTTTTCAATCAGTTTCATCTGGCTTTTGATATTTTCATCAAAAGCTTTGATTTGACGAGCAATCTGACTAACCAGTATCTCTGCGTTCCTATCCGTAGCAGAAGCGATATTTTGGGTCGCTTCTGCTACTAAGCTTTTCGCTCTTTTCAACGTAAGAAAAGGGATCTTTGCCAGTTTTTCAGGCTTAGCCTTAGATAACTTTTCAGCTGTGGGACATTTGATAATTAATTCCAGCAACCAGTTTGAAAGCTTGTTTTTCTTAAAGCGTAACAGTGTCGGATTTGCACTGTACAAAATGGTTTCAAGCTGATTAATGGTCTGAACCCTTTGATGCTTTTGCATTTCAACGAAGTTCCAGTGGCGACATAGAGTTTTCCATTTTTCATCCTGGTCATATGCAATATTCTCAGGATGATTTATCATGTACTCAGCAATACTTAAAGCACTTATGGCATCAGTAACATTTCGCTTCATGCAAGCTTTGCGGTTATAATTTACTCCCGACGGATTTAACCTGGCTACCTTAAGGTTAAAAACCTTCTGATAGCTTTTAAGAGCATTAAGCCAATTGTTTTCATAACCGCCAGTACTCTCTACTGCACCATACATCTCTAATCCCGGATGCTTGTCAAAATAAGCTTCAAGCGTAGAATAAAGCTTACAATGACCTGCATAAGTGTCATCAAGCTGAAAGTTTTCCAGAACTGTCTGCTTTTTGTCGGAAAGGATTACCCAGTCGGTGTACCCTTTACTGACATCACCTCCCAAATAAAGTTTCATGATCCATTTTTTTTGTTTTACAAAAACAGGTAACATCATCCTCGTAAATACGGTTTCCAAAACCATGTTATTTCCCGATTTTTACCTGACTGACATAGTAAACTCCGTGACAGGTTCAAAAGACCTACAGCACGGTCCACTATTGTCAGTTAAGTAAAACAATAAATCAATAACTTTAAAAACTATTTCAAAGAACGTAAACAAACATACGGGTTACACGGAGTATTAATAGAGTTACACCGCTTTTAACTCTGTGGATCTCTGTGAATCCTTTGTGGTTCTCTGTGTAAGTTCTTCATATTATTATCTTTAATCCTCGGACACCTTCACACCTTCACGCCTTCAAGCCTTTACACCTTTACGCCTTTCTTCATAATGTTTCGAATCGCCCCATTCACTATAAACAACCTCATTATCGGCAAGGCTTACCCTTGCTTCCAGGCAGCTCTGGCAATCCTCTGCCGAATCCTCAGTACATGGTTTGTTCTCATATAGCTTGTAACTGTCACGGTATTTTCCGGGGGTTATATTTGGCATTATGATGTTAGCCCCTATCCTGACAGCCTTTTCTCTTCCTATTGGATCGATAGCCTGCAAAGCTGTTGCCGCAACAATGTTTATATCCTTCATCATTATCCTGATTATGGCTATCATTTTGAGCGTCAGATCAAATCTTTCCCCGATGGGCAACAGATCGCCGGCATATTCAATAAGAGGTGTGTCAGCATGTTCAATATAAGGTCCCATGCCGCACATATCAATATCGAAATCTCTCATGAATATAAGATCACCAGCCAGATCTTCTGTTGTCTGGAATGGCAATCCGATCATTACCCCTGTACCGGTCTGGTAACCGATATCCTGAAGACTCTTCAAACAGTTGAGCCTTCGCCTGAAATCATGATTTGAATTCCGGGGATGGATTTTTCTGTAAAGATCTTCATTGGTTGCTTCGATCCGCAGGAGATAACGATGAGCGCCGGCATCAAACCATTTCCTGTAGACTTCATGTTCCTGCTCACCGATAGAAAGTGTAATCCCAAGTTCACCATTGGATAAATCCTTTATCCTGTGAAGAAGGTTTTCAATCCGACTGGTAACGGAAGCACTTTCCAGTTCTCCCGACTGAAGCGCAAGTGATCCGTAATGGTTGTCATATGCAAATTTTGCCGCTGAAAGTATCTCATCGATCACTTAAGTTGTATCTGCTGAGATTCTTATTGCCTTTCCTGATCCCGCAATACAGACAGTCCTTGCTGCAGATGTTTGAAAATTCGATCAGACCCCTGAACCAGACCTTCTTCCCGATATATTTCTCTTTTATTTCAGCTGATTTTTGAAAAAGCAGGGTCCGGTCTCCTCCCTGACATAAAAGAAGGACTATGATATCTTCTTTCGAAAAATTATCTCTTCCAAGTATTTCTTTTACACTCATAATGTGTAAGTGCCCCCTGCTTTTTTTATTCACCACGGAGTTCAAAGATCTGCTTCATCCGGGCTCGTCTGCCTTTTACTCCTTCTCTGGCGCGGATCGCAATCTGTGCCTTTTAGTTTTAAATACAAAAATAGCTTTAATTATCATTTGATAGGCAGGTTTAATTATCATGACTTCTCTTTTGTTTTGTACTGTTAATTTTTAGTATATTGCCTTCATTAATGGCGAATTGACTTCATTTGTGATCTGTTATATTTCGGAAATATTTCTGTTCGTTGTCGCAAGTGACATAGGTTTTCTCAAACGGTTTTCCGGTCCCTGATCCTCCTCATTGTCAGAGAGATGGATTAATTAAACCAATCCTAACCTAAAGGATATTTATGATAAATGATAATCTAATAAATCCCAGCAGTATAGTTGTAGTCGGGGGTTCAGAAGACCTTTTAAAACCTGGTGGTAAAATTCTGAAAAACATAATTGACGGTGGTTACTCCGGCAGCCTTTTCGCCGTAAATCCGAAACAGGATCTTATCCAGGGTGTTAAATCGTTCAGGGATATAAAAGATATTCCCCCGGTCGACCTGGCAGTCCTTGCGATAGCATCAAAATTCTGTTACCAGGCTGTTGAAATTCTTACAAAAGAAAAAAACACAAAGGCTTTTATAATAATTTCAGCAGGATTCAGTGAAGCAAGCGATGAGGGACGCGTACTTGAAAAAGATATTGCTGAGCTTATTGAAAAAGCAGGCGGTTGCCTGATAGGGCCAAATTGCATTGGTGTTGTAACACAAACTTACCATGGAGTCTTTACAACACCGGTACCCAAGCTTTCCGAGAAAGGATGTGACTTTGTTTCAGGTTCCGGGGCAACTGCACTTTTTATAATTGAATCGGCACTGCCCAAAGGATTAAGCTTTTCAAGTGTTTTCTCGGTAGGAAACAGCGCCCAGACAGGTGTTGAGGAAGTGCTTGAATACTGGGACCTTAACTATGATCCTGAGAAAAGCTCCTCCATAAAACTGATATATGTCGAAACTATACCAAATCCTGATAAGCTGCTCCATCACGCCTCTTCGCTGATCACGTAAAGGATGCAGAATTGCAGCAATAAAAGCCGGTACAACTGAAGCCGGAAGCAGGGCGGCATCATCACATACAGGTGCAATGGCATCATCAGATTCTGCAGTCGAAGCGCTGTTTCCGTAAGGCGGGATTGTCCGCTGCTCCGGGCGCGAAGAACTTACAACTGTGGCATCAGTGTTCATGCATAAACCCCTTAGAGGCAGGAATATTGCTATTGTGACTCATGCGGGTGGTCCCGCTGTTATGCTTACCGATGCCTTGTCATCCGGAGGAATGAATATCCCGAAGCTTGAAACTGATGATCAGAACCGGATACTTGCAATGATGAATCCCGGAGCCTCAGCACTTAATCCTATCGACATGATTGCTACGGCTACAATAGACCAACTCGACAGGATCATAGAATACGTCGATAAGCAGCTGAATATGATTGATGGTATGAGTGTAATTTTCGGGAACAACGGATTGAACGACATGACCGAAATATACGATCTTCTTCATCGGAAGATACTGGATTGCAATAAACCATTGTATCCAATACTTCCTTCAATTTCAAGCTCTTACAAGGAGCTGGAATATTTTATGAATAAAGGGCATGTCAATTTTCCGGATGAAGTTGTGCTTGGCAGAGCCCTGACAAAGATTTCAAATACGCCATACCCGGCGGAGGAAAAAATCTTTCTTGAGAATATTGACGTACCAAAAGATCCGAAGTATCATTGATAAATCTAAAAACGGATACCTTGAACCATCCATAATTCAGGAACTTCTTCATGCTGCTGATATCCCGCTGGTCAGGGAGGCTGTGGCAACCACCCGGAGGGAGATAATCTCAATAGCCAACTCTATGGGCTATCCTCTGGCGCTAAAGGTTGTGGGTCCGGTTCATAAATCCGATGTCGGAGGGGTCACGCTTAACATCAAATCACAGAAGCACCTCGAAGCGGAATTCTCCAGAATGAGAAAAATAGAAGGCGTGACCGGTGTAATGGTTCAGGAGATGCTCTCAGGCACAGAACTGTTTATCGGTGCCAAATATGAGCCAAGGTTCGGGCACATAATACTTTGCGGCCTTGGCGGGATCTTTGTTGAAGTACTCGGGGATGTTTCATCAGGACTTGCACCCCTTACATTCAGCGAAGCCGATTCAATGATCAAAAGCCTCAGGGCATACAGAATAATCAGGGGGACAAGGGGAAAGCCGGGTATCAATGAATCCCGTTTTGCCGAAATAATTGTTCGTCTTTCAAGCCTGCTGAGGTTTGCAACAGAAATAAAGGAAATGGACCTTAATCCTCTCATTGGCAGTCAGAAGGAAATAACGGTTGTTGATGCCAGGATCAGAATCGAAAAATGATATTAGCATTATTCATGAAAAGGTGCCGGAATAATAACTATTTTCGAAGTTTTAAATTTCTGAACCGATTGAAACCATGGTAATTTCTCAGTTGAAGGATATTTTGATTATTTTAAATAATGAATACTATTCCAATATCTGAAAATGTAATAGAGTCAGTGAAGGAAGCTACCGGCATAACTTGTGCAGGAAAGGCTTCCATTCGCGAAATAGTGCATCTGGTAAACCAGATAGAATTAAAAACAGGCATTAAATTCGTTAGGATGGAAATGGGAGTTCCTGGCCTTCCCGTCTCCGGGATAGCAATTGAAGCAGAGATTAATGCACTAAAGAAAGGAGCAGCAGCATTATATCCCGATATTACGGGTCTGAGAATCCTTAAGAATGAAGCTTCAAGGTTTATAAAGTTATTTCTTAATGTCGATATTAAACCGGAAGGCTGTATTCCTACCGTAGGATCAATGATGGGCTCGATGATATGTTTCCTGGTGGCAAACAGGAACGACAGAACCAAGGAAGGAACACTTTTCATCGATCCGGGATTCCCGGTCCAGAAGCAGCAGGTAAAAATGCTTGGGCATGATTATTTCTCATTCGACGTTTATAATTTCAGGGGCAAAAAACTGAAGCCAAAGCTTGAATCATACCTTGAATCAGGGAAGGTATCGTCCCTGCTTTTTTCTAATCCAAACAACCCGACATGGGTCTGCCTTAATGAAGAAGAACTTGAAATAATTGGTGATCTTGCCCGAAAATATGATGTAATTGTAATCGAAGATTTTGCGTACTTCGGAATGGATTTCAGAAAAGACTATTCGAATCCGGGGAAACCACCTTTCCAGCCTTCAGTAGCACATTATACTGATGATTATGTTATGCTTATTTCAAGTTCAAAGATCTTCAGCTATGCAGGTCAGAGGATCGGAATAATGGCTATTTCAGATCATCTGTTTAACAGGTCCTATCCTGACCTGCTGAGATATTATTCTTCAGATAAATTCGGACACTCGGCAATTTACGGCGCCTTATATGGCATATCAGCGGGAGTCACCCATTCTGTTCAGTATGGTTTAGCTGCACTGTTGAAAGCTGTAAACGACGGTACCTACAGGTATCGGGATGACATTATTGAGTACGGAGAAAAAGCCAGTCTGATGAAAAAAATGTTTACCGGGAACGGATTTAGTATTTTATATGACAAGGACATTGATGAACCTCTTGCTGACGGGTTCTACTTCACCATTTCATATCCCGGAATGAACGGCTATGAATTAATTGATGCCCTGCTCCTTTATGGAATCAGCGCAATTACCCTTGATACGACAGGGAGCGAAAGAACTAATGGCCTCAGAGCCTGCGTATCACTGGTTCCCCGGTCAATGTTCGGTGACCTTGAAAATCGCCTGGAATGTTTTAATAAAGATCATAAAATATAACCCAATTCCCCGCATTCCCCCGGGGAGAAATAAGAAAAGGGGTAAAAATCAAGTTATAAGAACAATTTTAGAGAAGCAAAAAATTATAAAATGGCAAAGATCAGAGGGAGTATCGTAGTAAACATTGAGAGATGCAAAGGATGTGAGGTTTGCATGGTTTCATGTCCGACAGGGACTATTGCGATGGCAAAGGAGGTCAACAGCAAAGGGTATAACTATGCTTACCCGGCAAATCCTGAATTATGTATTGGTTGTGCCAGCTGTGCAATCGTTTGTCCCGATGGCGTAATAACTGTTTATAAAACAAAAATATAAAGTACCAATGGAAAGGGAATTAAGATTAATGAAGGGTAATGAGGCCGTTGCTGAGGCTGCAATAAGAGCAGGAGCTGACGGATATTTCGGATACCCTATTACTCCCCAAAGTGAGATACTTGAGTACCTTATGACAGCAAAACCCTATGAGACCACCGGAATGGTTGTCTTGCAGGCTGAAAGTGAACTTGCTGCCATAAATATGGTATACGGCGGCGCAGGATGCGGGAAAAAAGTAATGACATCATCCTCTTCCCCCGGAATTAGCCTTAAGCAGGAAGGAATCACATATATCGCCGGCGCTGAACTGCCATGCCTGGTAGTGAATGTTGTCAGGGGAGGACCCGGACTGGGGACAATACAACCTGCACAGTCCGATTATTTTCAGGCGGTCAAGGGAGGAGGGCATGGTGATTATCACCTAATCGTGCTTGCACCGGCATCGGTTCAGGAGATGGCCGATTTTGTCGGCCTCGGATTTGACCTTGCTTTTAAATACAGAAACCCCGTAATGATCCTTTCTGACGGTGCAATCGGACAAATGATGGAAAAAGTCTGGCTTAGTCCGCAGAAGGAAAGATCACAGACAGTTCCGGAATGGGCTACCACAGGGAAGCCACCTTCAAGAAAGAGAAATATTATTACCTCCCTCGAACTCGATCCGAACCGTCAGGAGATTTTTAATCTGAAACTTGTTGCGAAATATAACGAGATCAGGGAAAAGGAAGTACGTTTTGAAGAATTTCAATGCGAAGATGCTGAATACCTTCTGGTAGCCTACGGAACCAGCGCAAGGGTGTGCCAGAAGTCAGTGGAACTCGCCCGTGAGCAGGGAATTAAAGCAGGCTTGTTGCGGCCAATCACTCTTTTTCCATATCCTTCTAAAAGGATAAATAAACTGGCTGATAGTGTCAGGCTTATGCTGACTGTGGAGATGAGCGCCGGACAAATGGTGGAAGATGTAATGCTTTCAGTGAACGGAAAGGTCCCTGTTTATCATTATGGAAGAATGGGAGGTATAATTCCAACACCCGATGAGGTGGTTGATAATCTTAAAGAACGGATAACTGGAAAATGAGTCATGAAAGAAATTACTGGAATTAAAGAAATAATCAGGCCTGAAAATCTGGCATATAAGAAGTCAGCAATACTGACTGAAGAGATAATGCACTATTGCCCGGGATGCGGCCACAGTACCGCTCATCGTATTCTTGCCGAAATAATTGAGGAGGAAGGACTCCAGCAGGACGCAATAGGTGTATCTCCTGTCGGGTGTTCAGTTTTTTTGTACAATTATCTTGATATAGACTGGCAGGAAGCTGCGCATGGCCGGGCTCCTGCTGTTGCAACGGCTATCAAGCGCCTTCTGCCCGGCAAATTCGTCTTTACATATCAGGGCGACGGAGATCTTGCTGCCATAGGAACTGCAGAAACAATTCACAGCTGCAACCGGGGGGAAAATATATTGATAATCTTTATCAACAATGGAATATATGGTATGACCGGAGGACAGATGGCTCCAACTACATTGCCTGGTATGAAATCATCCACATCACCCTATGGCAGGGATGTCAAGATTATGGGTAATCCGTTGAAGATGACAGATATAGTTGCCACATTACCGGGTACTTATTATGTCACCCGGCAGAGTGTGCATTCTCCGGCCAATGTCAGAAAGACGAAAAGAGCTATGAGAAAAGCGGTTCAGTATCAGAAACTTAATAAAGGCACATGCTTTATTGAAATAGTATCAAACTGTCCATCAGGATGGAAAATGACACCTGTTCAGGCTAATAAGTGGCTGGAAGAAAATATGTTCCCGTATTATCCCCTGGGCGACCTTAAAATTCCGGAGGAACAGCCGGTTCAACCTACTAAAACCAATGATTAAGATGACTGAAGAAATTTTAATAGCCGGATTCGGAGGACAGGGCGTCCTGTCGATGGGCAAAATTATGGCATACTCGGGTGTCATGCAGGATATGGAAGTTAGCTGGATGCCATCATACGGTCCTGAAATGCGTGGAGGTACCGCAAATGTCATAGTAATCCTCAGCGACAAGCGCATCAGTTCTCCTGTAATCAGGCATTTTGATACCGCAATAATACTCAATCAACAGTCACTCGATAAATTTGAAGGTTCTGTTAAGCCCGGAGGAGTTTTGATCTATGACGGAAATGGAATAACAAGGCACCCGGAAAGGAAGGATATTTCAGTTTACCGTGTCGACGCTACCGAAGAGGCATCAAAAATGAACAGTCCAAAGACATTCAACATGGTGGTTATGGGGGGATTCCTGAAGGTTAAACCGGTGCTGAAGCTTGAGAATGTGATTAAAGGCCTGAAAAAGTCCCTTCCCGAGAGGTATCATAAACTAATCCCTGAAAATGAAAAAGCTCTTCTGAGAGGTGAGGAGATAATCAGGGAACTTCAGAAAGTTTAGGTGATAAATCCTTTTTTGTTTCACAGAGTCTCACAGATGAGAACACCGAAATTCACAGAGAAGAATTAGTTTAATCGTTTTATCACTCTGTGGATCTGTGAATTCCCGACAGATCTCTGTGAATTCTCTGTGGATCTCTGTGTAACTTCTTAAATTAAAAAAAATTACTTTTCGTAGAAATGCATTTCGTTAATATATTTCCAGACCGCCGGACTGAGGAAATATGACATATTTTTACCACGCCTTATACCGTTCCTTATAAATGTCCCGGAAATATCCATCAAAGGGGCATTTACCCGTTTGATAACAGCTTTTGCAAGTATAGCCCAAAGAAGGTCATTTTCCTTTTTTATTACATTCTGCCGCGGATAAACATAAAGTGGGAAACGGCTTACAAGCTCATCGGCGTTTTTCCATTTGTGAAGTGTATACAGATTATCTTCACCCATAACAAGAACAAATCTGTGCTGCGGATACTTTTCTGTCAGAAGTGCCATTGTGTCAATCGTATAGGAGGGTGCGGGACGGTTAAATTCAATATCAGACGGTTTCAGATCAATATTATCGCCGATTGCCAGTTCAACAAGGTAAAGCCTGTGACGGTCGGGAAGAAGAGAATCTTTCTTTTTAAGCGGATTCTGTGGACTTACTACAAACCACACCTGATCGAGACCGGTAAATTCCTTCATATAACCGGCAATAGCCAAATGTCCGATATGGACCGGATTAAATGATCCGAAAAACAAACCGATTTTAGACATTGAGAGACTAAATTTATTTTTTCAGGTGCTTGTCACTAATTGTCAGTAGTTCAACCAGCAACCGGTAACCAGTAACCAGCAACCTGATTTATAAATTTAAAAAGCTGTAAACCAAGTCATATACTTCCTTCTGAGCCCGCTCCAGATCGTCATTAATAATAATATTATCAAACTTGTCGGCAAGCTTCATCTCTTCCAGCGCTTTCTTATCCTTATCTTTATTTTTTCCATGTCGTCAGTTGCCCTCCTTATCAGTCTTTTTTCAAGTTCCCTGACAGAGGGAGGCATTATAAAAATTGAAATAGCCTGATGTCCGTAAATGTTTTTCAGACTTATTCCGCCTTTGACATCAACATCAAAAACAACATGCCGTTTATGCGACCAGATCCTTTCAATCTCACTTTTCAGAGTTCCATAAAACTGATCCTCATAAACTTCCTCCCATTCTGCAAAGTCTCCCTTTTTGATCCTTGATTTAAAATCATTTACAGAGATAAAATAATATTCTTTCCCATCGGTTTCTTTTCCTCTTGGTTTTCTGGTTGTTGCCGAGACGGAAAATTCAAGATCCGGGTACTTTCTTAACAGATGATTTACTATTGTTGTCTTGCCTGCTCCTGATGGCGCTGAGATTATTACCAGTTTACCATTCATCTTAATCCGGCTGCTGCCTGTCTTATAATATATTATTGGTTTGCTCCTTTATCTTCTCCAGTTCATCCTTCATCATTACAACCAGTTTCTGAATTGAGGCATCATTGGCTTTTGATCCGATGGTATTGATCTCCCTTCCGATCTCCTGCGTTATGAAGCTCAGTATCTTCCCGTTTGGGGAATCAGTATTGACTGTTTCCAGGAAATATTCACAGTGCTTTTTTAACCTTACTTTTTCCTCGTTGATATCATACTTTTCGAGAAAGAAGATAAGTTCCTGTTCAAACCGGTTCTTATCCAGGTTCTCTGTTCCCGTATTCTCTTCCAGAATCGAAATAAGTTTTTCCCTTACTTTCGAGATCCTGCCCGATTCAAATGTTTCAACGGAATTAAGATACGAGAGAATCCTGAAAATACAGCTTTTCATATCTGCTTCAATCGATTTTCCCTCCTCGGTCCGGTAAAGATCGAGCACACCTAACGGATTCCAGGATCTGTTCCTTGACAAGATTCCATTCTTCTTCAGGCAATTCAGGTTTTTCGGTTTTCAGAGCATCAGGAAGCTTCATAATCATTGGAAGGATCTGATCGTCAATACTTATATTTAAGTTCATCTGCAATCTCTTTCAACTGGTTGAAATAATTTTTTATCAATGATTTGTTGAACATTGGAACCCCTTCATCTTCCAGAATGTCAAAATAAATCGACAGTTCGATTTTACCCCTGTCAAGCTTCTGACTTATGAGATTTCTTATTTCAGGTTCCTTCTCCTTGTAAAGCCATGGAAGCTTGGTTATCAGATCAAGCTGTTTGGAATTGAGGGATTTAATTTCAATTGTGATTTTTTTCTGAGGCTGTCTCGGCCATGGCTTTTCCATAGCCTGTCATCGATTTTATCATCTGGAATCCGGTAAGGTTAAAATATTCTTAATCTTTACGACTATGTAAAAAGCTATTAATCACTTTGTTTTACCCCTAAATCCCTGCCTGCCTGCCGGCAGGCCCCAGGGGGGACTTATCCTCTAGGATCACTCAAAAGCCCCCTGGAGGGTGGGGCGGCAGATTAAACCTTTTCAAAAAGCCAATTAATTACTCATACCATATACATGTGTTACTTTCTGAAAGTTATAAATTTTCATCATATTTAACAACTGCCTTCTTTTTCCAGCGGCCTGTCTTATAGTAACTGAATGACAGAATTAAACCTATCATCCAACCAGCCGGAATAGCCCACCAGATTCCCTACAGCTCCAATCTTGCCAGAGAGAAAATATGCCATAGGTATCCTGATTATCCATAGTGAAAGCAAAGAAAAAAACATTGGGATCAGTGTATCTCCGGCCCCTCTCATTACGCCGTTGTAAATGAACATCATAGTGAACAGGATATAGAAAATGCTTATAATCGTAAGGTACTGGTCTCCTATTGCCAATTACATCAGTGTCTTTCGTAAACAAAGCCATAATGATATGTCCGAAAAACAATATGAACAAAGTAGTAAAAATTGTTACAATCCCAGACATTTTAACAGTGGATATGAGGCCTGTTCTTATTCTGTTGATTTTATTTGCACCGATATTCTGGCCAACAAATGTTGAAAGAGCCTGCGAAAAAGACATTGCCGGTACCGTTGCAAGAGTGTCCAGCCGGCTTGCAACAGAATACGCTGCAATAACATTGGTCCCGAAGGTATTTACAATTCCCATAAGTGCAAGTCCTCCGATGGCTACAAGAGTTTGCTGGATACCGGTTGGCAAGCCAATCCTGATACTTTGACGGAAAGATTTCACGGTCAAAATGAAGTCCTTTTATAGCGATCCTGATAACCTTATGGGTCTTATTAAGCCAGATTATTGCAAGTGCAAATGCAAGCCCGTTTGCCAGTAAGGTGGCATAGGCTGCTCCGGCAACGCCCCATTTGAATACTCCTACAAAAAGGATTACCAGTACAATATTTACGAGGGTTGCAATAATCAGGAAATAAAGCGGTGTCTTTGAATCGCCAAGCCCTCTGAGCACAGCGCTTGTCCCGTTATAACCGAAAAAAATAATGATTCCTGAGAAATAAATCCTGAGATATTGAGTAGCCTGCGGCATTATTTCTTCTGGAAGGACCAGCAGCCTGAGCAATGGTTCAGCAAAAATCAGTCCCGGCAACTGTGGCTATAGCTTCCTGCAACAAAGCTGTAAATATACATCGTATCGATTGCCCGCCTGACTTTTACCATATTGCCGGCACCAAAATACTGGGAAATAACAATAGTAGTACCCATAACAATACCGATTATCAAAGACACCATAACGAAGATCACAGGAAAGGATGCGCCAACTGCTGCCAGTGCCGTCTTCCCGATGAAATTACCGACAACAATGCTGTCAACAACACTGAAAAGTTGCTGAAATACGTTTCCAAGAAGCATTGGCGCAGCAAACTGAAATATCAGTTTCCCTTCACTGCCTGTAGTCAGATCGCGCATTAAAAAATTTTGATCGCGCAAAGAAAATCAATAATCCGGGTTATTTTCAAAACTAGGGAGATCGTGGTTCACCTGATTTTTTCAGCTTGCCCTGAAAAAAGTATAATTTATTAAATATTCGGCCGTTTAATCTGAACCTGAAACTATCATTACTTCATGAGAGTACAGATTCTCCTCCCTTTTATAATGGCCGTAACTGCATTGATTACAGGTATTTGCACAGGAATTTGATTACAAGGACCTGACTGATAAAGCCTGAAAGTAGACTCCTTAAAGACGGAAATACTAAACAGGATACCATCAGGAAAAAAATTGAAATTGAATTATCTCGCAATCAGGCAATTAAATTTCTCCGGAGAAACCTGTCTCCCCCAACTCTGGAAAAGTACAGGGGATCCTTTCCGTTCGGCATTGGGACAACTCGTCTTTGAGAGCTTCACATCCACCTATGGATTCTGCTGAATACTTTCTCAGAACGTACCCATACGACTCAATTAAAGTTCCCTGGGAGGAATTAAATATCCGGGAACCTTTGCGTATAAGGTTTCCTGCAGACTCGGTAGTGATATCAGGTTCCGACACAATCCCAAAAGGAGATAATTCTTTGATTCTATCCACCGGTCAGTCAGAGATACAACTGTCATGGTCATTGCAGACACCCTTAATGAAGTTGACTCATCTTATGCGCGTTTCCCGTTCAGGTACTACGGCACACCGGACAAGAGCGATTCGATAAAGGCTGCCGTTAATGTGTTGCTCGAGTATCTTGAAACACGGGATTCAAGTATCTTATATATCACCGGATCCACCGGGAGCAGATACCCGATGTGGCTTAACTCTATGTCAGATCTGATGATCCGATACTGGCTAAAAAATGATCTAAACGATTCGGTAACAGTATGGATAGGAAATCCCGTCAAAAAATACAATCGGTCTTTACCTGGAACATGGAGTCAATTTCAGGCGGCCGGCAAAGCAGGAAAATGTGTCCGAAGCCAGAATAGATATCAAGGCACAGGATCATACAAAGCTGATCGATGTCCGGAAGATCATTACCAGGTCCGCATTTTGGAAATACAGGACCGAAGCATCATTTGCCCTTAATCAGGGAATGGTATCAAACTGGGTGAAAGGGGGGGAGAATAATATCTCCACAGCCCTCGATATCACATGGTATGCTGATTACAGCAATAAGCCGATGCTGCTTTCATCAAATCATTTTGCAAGGATAAAATATGGTTTGATCGCTTCGGGAGAGGAAGGTATCCGAAAAAACATCGACCTGATCGAAACTAATTCCAAATTCAATCACAAAGCTTTCGGCAAGTTTGATTTCAGCGCCATAATGCTGTTTAAAACCCAGATATCCAAAGGTTTCAATTACCCGAATGATACGGTCCCGGTCTCAAAATTCATGAATCCGGCCATCCTGACCCTTGGTATTGGGCTTGATTATAAGCCCGATAAATCAACCTCAATTAACTTTTCTCCTCTCTCATATAAGGGAACATTCGTGCCCGATACCGGAAGGATTGCACCTCATATAGATCAGACCAGGTACGGCATAGCATCAGACAGGAGATCCAAGAACGAACCGGGTGCAAGTATTATGATAACCAATGAACTCAAGCCGATGAAGACAGTAACTGTTACCAATAGGCTGCAGTTATTTACAAATTACATACACAATCCGCTGAATATAGACGTGGACTGGGAGATGATCCTTCAGGCCAACCTTAACTGGTTCACTGATGTCAGATTAAATACGCACCTGATATTTGACGACGATACAAAAACGCTTCTTTTTGACAGGCAAAAGAATCCGGTCCTCGGTAGTGACGGACTTCAGAAAAAAACAGCCAGGATCCAGTTCAAGGAACTGCTGGGATTCTCCTTTATTTTCAGGTTTTAAAAAATCCTTTTAGAAATCCCTTAACCACGAGTCGCACGGAGTTTACACGGTTTAACATTGTTTTAAATCAGATGTTCAACTCGTGTGAAACTCTGTGTAACCCGGTGGTTAAGAAATCATATATTTGTCTTATGACAAGAGATTTTTGATAGATCCTGAACCTTTTCACAATTTTCCCATCGAGTCTTTCGCATTCAGCCCTCATCCTTGCATTATTCTCAAGAATAAGGTGACTGTCGATAAGAGTCATATTGTTTTTTTTGGCTGAATGCCACATCCTGACTGCCATAAGAACATCGATACCCTGTCCCCGGAAATCTTTCCTAACCCCGCCAAGCATCAGCATCATCTTTTTTGATTTTTTCATTTCTCTCAGTATCCTCAACAACCCGAAAGGGAAGAGCTTACCTTTGGTTGCTTTGATTCCGGCGCTCAGATCCGGCATGGCAATCACAAATCCGATTATATTACTTTTGGTTCTGACCACCTTAATATATTCAGGATCAATCAATGGAAGGTAGCGGCTGGCAAATTCTTCCTTTTCTTTGTCATTAAGAGGAACAAATCCATAGATCTCACTGAAAGTCTCGTTCATAAGTTCAAGTACGGGGATAATAAAGGGTTTGATCTCCTTTTTGGATCCGAATTCTATAACTTCAAATTCCCCGCTTCTCGATACCCTCTCAAAGGCTTTTGTGTAGATTGCAGGAAGCTGATCAGGCATTGGAATATTATAATTTACAAGATCAACTTCTTTAGTATAACCCTCAGATTCAATTATTTCTGGAAGATAGGGAAAATTTGTTGCCGCCGTAAAAAGATAAGGCAGATCGAATCCTTCAATCTGGAAGCCCTGCGGATCCTTGTCGGAGAATCCCAGGGGACCAACAATCTTTGTCATTCCCTTCTGACGAACCCATTCTTCAACCTTTTCCAGCAGTGCATGGGCTACCTTTTGATCGTTGTAGCATTCCATAAAGCAGAATCTGCCGTTCTTTTCGTTTTGGATCGAATTATACCTGTTGTTGACAATCCCCATGATCCGTCCTACAGGGTTATTTTCGTTGTATGCAAGGTAGAATACAGCATCCGCATATTGATAAGACCTGTTTTTCTTCTTGTTAAAAAGCAGCCATTCATCCATGTAAATTGGAGGAAGCCATTCGGGATGGTTTTTGTGAACTTTTGAGGGGAGGTAAATAAACTCACGCAGTTCTTTCCTTGTGAGTACTTCTTTCACGATTATTTCAGCCATTAAGCTTCCAGGATTTCGGGTACCAAGAAACAAAAAAAACGGAAAGGCTGTATTAAAAGTTCTGATTTTTTCTCACCCCTGTAACCACAACCTTTTTCCACCGCCTTAGTCGGTTGCGGGTTAAATCCGACGACCAAAGGCCGAAACGGCTTCTGAAACATCTTCTTACATTCGTAATTTCAGAAGAAAATCAGGTCGAGGATCACGAACAGCGCAAAAAGAATACTTGCGATCCCATTGGTAGTCTGGAATGCCAGGGTAACCCTGCTAAGATCATCAGGCCTGACTATAAGGTGCTGATAGATCAACAATCCTGTGAACACAACTGCCCCGGTCCAGTAGAGGATATTGCCGCTACCCGCCAGACCCGCTGCAACCAGCAGCAGGAAAGTGATAATATGAAGGACTGCTGATACAGTGAGCGCTTTTCTTCTTCCGGTCGCCACAGGCAATGAATGAAGTTTATTTCTTTTGTCAAATTCATCATCCTCAAGTGCATAGATAATATCAAATCCGCTAGACCAGGTCAGAACAATAAAAGAATAGATTAAAGGGAGTTATGCTGAAACTGCCTGTAACTGAAATGTATGCGCCAATGGGAGCAAGGCTCAGTCCTAATCCCAGAATGAAATGACACAGATACGTTATTCTTTTTGTCAGACTGTAACCCAGAATAACCAGTAAAGCAACAGGAGAAAGTATCAGCGTAAAGCGGTTAATGAAACCTGTGGTTACTATAAAGAGTATAGCATTTATAACTACAAAGATGGCAGCTGATCCCGGAGCCACCTTTCCCGCAGGTATCTCCCTGGCACTGGTCCTGGGATTGAGTGAGTCATATTTCCTGTCTGCCAGACGGTTAAAACCCATGGCAGCATTCCTGGCAAAAATCATACAAAGTATTATCAAAAGGAGCAGCCTGACGCTGAATCCATGATCACTTTCCGACACGGCTATAGCGAAACCGATCATGGCAAAGGGCATAGCAAATACCGTATGAATGAATTTCACAAGTGAGAAATAATCAGCCACTGTTTTTGTCAGGCCACCCATTTATATTATTATCTTATCCGCGCCCCAAGCTCGTTTTCGAAAGCCTTGGCGAGGCTCTTCATAATATTGTCTATGGTTTTGTCAGTCAATGTTTTAAGGTTGTCTCTTATTATAAAGCTGACTGCGTATGATTTTTTGTTTTTGCCAAGGCTTTCACTTTCGTATACATCGAACAGTCCGACATCCTGAAGAAGATTCTTTTCAGTTCTGAAGGCAATTTCCCTTACTTGAGAGAATTTACATTCCCTGTCCAGAAGTATGGCCAGATCACGCCTGACTGACGGGTATTTTGGCAATTCCTGGAATGAGATGTTGTTGTTCCTGATTATTTTCAGGATTAGGTCCCATTCGATATGACTGTAGAAGACATCCTGATTAATATCAAATTTTTCAAGATAGCTTTTCGAGATCTTGCCTGTCTCTGCAACAAGTTTATTATTAAATGTATAAGTGACAGATTCCGAAAAATATATCCTTTTGCTGCTCTGACCGTTTGCCAGCAATCCGGGCTTTATCCCGAGCCTCGAAAAGATCATCTCAGTTGCTGATTTTAAACGATAAAAATCCGTTGGATTGTTTTTATTGTTCCAGCTTTCCTTCCCGGTCTTTCCGGAAATGAACAGATCAAGTGAAGTCTTTTCATTGAAGTCGTCAACAGACGGTACTGCTTTTGAAGAATTCTTCCTGAAATAACAGTTTCCAAACTCGTATAATTTAAGGTCGGTGTTTTGCCGGTTGATATTCCAGAGAACTGAACTCAGGCCACCGTAAAGCAGGGATTGCCTCATCGCATTAAGGTCTGAACTTAAAGGATTTGCCAGTCTATACAAGCTGTTCATTATTAAAGTCTTCGTTCTGTTCGTACCATGCTGCCGGATTAAGCGAATTACACATTATTTCCGAAAAGCCGTTGGCCGACAAAAGATCGGAAACAGTGTTTATAACATTCTCTTTATCTGGTTTTTCTGTAAAAGTAAGAGTGGAATTCACATGGTTATTTATTTCTACATTATTGTAACCATAAATTCTCAGGATCTCTTCTATCACATCCGCTTCCTGTTTGACATCTACCCGGTAAGCGGGCACCTCCACTGAGAGAACATCTCCTTCCTCCTTAAGAATAATAATTTCAAGCAATAAAAGTATTCTGCGCACTGTATCCTTTCCAATATTTTTTCCGATCAATCTCTCAATGTTTCTAAAGCTGATCCCGATAATTGCATTTTGAATCTTTTCCGGGTAAACGTCGATTACTTCAGATGAGATCTTTCCTCCGGCCAGCTCCTTCATAAGCATAGCTGCCCTTTTTAGTGCCCAGGTAGTGATGTTCGGATCAGTACCCCTCTCAAACCTGAATGAAGCATCTGTTTGTAATCCATGCCTTTTCGAAGTTTTACGTATTGAAACAGGATTAAAGTGTGCACTTTCGAGAAAAATATTCTTTGTCGAGGAAGTTACCCCCGATTTAATTCCTCCGAAAACGCCGGCTATACACATTCCTTCCTCGTTGTTGCATATCATCAGATCCCTTGATGAGAGCTCTCTCTCGGTCTCATCAAGAGTAATGAACTTTGTTTTTTCAGGCAGGTTTTTAATAATCACTTTATTTCCTGCGATCCTGTCGGCATCGAAAGCGTGCAGTGGTTGCCCTATTTCGAGCTGGACAAAGTTGGTGATATCGACAACGTTACTGATAGGATTGAGTCCTATTGCCCGTAACCGGTTTTTAAGCCATACGGGCGATTCTGCAATGGTTACATTGCTTATTGTAATTCCGGAATACCTTGGACAATCTGCCCTGTTTTCAACGATTACCTCAAACAGGTTGTCACTGCTATCGGGTTTGAAATCTGATACTGAAGGCATTACGGCCTTATGATCAATACCTGTATTCAGGTTAAGGTAGGCAGCAAGATCACGGGCTACGCCAAAATGAGAGCCGCTGTCTATCCTGTTTGGTGTAAGCCCGATCTCATACACTGTATCCCGTTCCACACCGAAATAGTCACTTGCAGGGGTACCAATCTCAGCATTTGCATCAAGCACCATAATCCCTTCATGTCCTGTTCCGAGTCCGAGTTCATCTTCAGCACAGATCATTCCTTCCGAAAGCTCTCCCCTTATTTTCGATTTCTTTATTTCGAGGCTCTGGTCACCTTTTGTGACCACGGTACCAACAGTTGCAACGGGGACCTTCTGACCTGCTGACACATTGGGAGCACCGCAGACTATATGGAGAGGCTCGGACGAACCTATATTCACAGTGGTAACAAAGAGTTTATCTGCGTTCGGATGCCTGTTGCAGGTCAGCACTTCTCCAATAACAACTCCTTTCAGTCCGCCTTTCACGGATTCCCATTCTTCCACACCCTCCACTTCAAGTCCGATGCCGGTAAGTATTTCGCCGAGCTTATGGGGATCCAGATCAATCTTAAGGTACTCTTTAACCCAGTTATAAGAAATTTTCATATGTGATTTTAAATAAAAACCTAAGAAATTAAGTGTGAACTTTCTTCATGGATTTTTCACCCCCATCCCCTAAAGCCTGCATGCCGCCTGCCTGCATCGCCTTACGTGAGCCCCTTCGCTAGAGCAAGGCCGGCTATTCAGGGTGGTGGAGGGTAAAACATCAAATTATCAAAACTGCAAAAATAAACAATTTAATTCACCGAAAGGGGATTTATCTATCTTTGTAACTTAAACACATTTACATATGGTTCTTGAGCAAAACGACAGGCTGATTCTGATCACCAACGATGACGGATTATATGCAAACGGATTAAAGACCCTGATCGAGGTGATGGAGGAATTCGGAAAGATTGTTTTGGTCTCTACCATCGAAAGCATGTCGGGAATGTCTCAGGCTCTGACTGTTAAAACACCTCTCAGGGTCAAACTGCTTGAAGAAAATGAAAAGCGCCGGGTTTACACATGTAATGGGACACCTACCGACAGTATTAAGCTGGCTGTTAATCAGTTGGTCGACCGGAAACCCGACTGGGTTGTATCCGGGATAAATCACGGGGCCAATGCTTCAGTAAGCGTTCTTTATTCAGGAACTATGGCGGCTGCCATTGAAGGCTGTCTTTATGGCATCAACTCCGTCGGTTTTTCACTGAATGACTTTTCACGTACTGCCGATTTTTCAATCTGCAAAAAATATATCAGGATAGTAATGCAAAAACTGGCTGCAGAATCTCTTCCCCCGGGCATTTGCCTTAACGTCAATATCCCTGCCCTGCCTGAGGATAACATAAAAGGCATTTTGGTCTGCCGCCAGGCCAGGGGAAACTGGAAGGAGGAGTTTGAAAAGAGGAAGGATCCCATGGGAAAAACATATTATTGGCTTACGGGAATGTTCCAGAACCAGGAACCTGAAGCTATTGATACAGATGAATGGGCATTGAATAACGGCTATGTTTCAGTAGTCCCGGTATCAGTCGATATGACGGCTCACTGGTATATGGAAAAATTAAAAGAACGGTTCTGTAAATGACCAGAACCGAAAAATATGATAAAATTCTGGTCGGTGCCCTTTCCGGCTTTCTGTTGCCTTTTTTAGTGGGACTGGCTGTTTTCATTTTTTCAACAGCAAACCAGAGTCTGGCCGAATATATCCGGAGGATCATTGATGCTGATATACTTACACATGCAATCTCTCTTTGCGTCTTTCCGAATATTGCCATATTTCTCATATTTAACCGGTTGGACATGCTCAGGGCTGCCAGGGGGGTTCTGGGCATTACGTTTTTCTGGGCAGTTCTTGTATTCGCTGTAAAATTTCTGGTATGAAGTATTTTATAATTGCCGGCGAGCAATCCGGCGATCTTCACGGATCAAATCTCATAAGGGAACTTATTAAAAACGATAATAAGGCTGAGATAAGATGCTGGGGAGGTGAATTGATGGAATCTGCCGGAGCAATGCTGCTGATGCATTATAAAAAAACAGCCTTTATGGGCTTTCTGGTAATACTTAAAAATCTGGGGGCAATAAAAAGGAACCTATCACTATGCATGCAGCATATTACCGAATTCGGACCTGATGTTGTGATACTTATTGATTATCCGGGATTCAATTTCCGTATTGCTGAGTTTGCAAAAAAATCCCGATTTAAAGTCTTCTATTACATTTCCCCTAAGCTATGGGCATGGAAGGAAGGCAGGGTTGAAAAAGTAAGGAAGAATGTCGACAGGATGTATATTATTTTTCCCTTCGAAGTTGATTTTTACAGAAAACATAATATTGAGGTTGAATATCACGGTAATCCGCTTCTGGATGAGATCGAAAAGAAAAGTATAAATCAGGCAGGTGAGGATGATTTAAAGAAATCCCTCGGTTTATCAGGTAAACCTGTTATTGCACTTCTCTCGGGCAGCAGAAACCATGAAGTGGTACATATCCTTCCAAAAATGATCGAGGCTGTGGATCATTTTCCAGATTATCAGTTTGTTATTGCAGGTGTCAGGAATCTTCCCGATGAATTGTACATTAAGATCATTGGAGATAAACCTGTAAAGCTTGTCAAGGAAAAGACATATGAGATTTTGCAGGTTTCCACTGCTGCCCTTGTTGCCTCAGGCACTGCAACCCTTGAAACTGCTTTGTTTAACATCCCTCAGGTGGTCTGCTTTGGAGGTGATTTTCTTTCAATGATCATTGCCTGGATTGTCATAAAGGTGAAATTCATTTCCCTGGTTAATCTTATACTTGGCTACGAAGCTGTCAGGGAATTAATCCAGTACTCACTTAATGAGAAAAATCTGGTCCCGGAATTGAAGGCTGTTTTACCCGGTGGTTCAAAACGGGAAAAAATACTAGATGATTATAAAAAGGTTAAAGAGATCCTCGGACCTTCAGGTGCATCAGCAAGAGTTGCCAGGGATATGGTTAAAGTATTGTATGCAAAGATCTGATGGGGTACTTAAATAGGATCCCCTCCTGGGAGGGGCTGGGGGTGGGTTTATATAATAACATGTCAAAAAAACTTTTTCTCATACAAATCATTCTGTTTGTACTTTCCGTAACCTCTTCCGGCCAGGTAAGGATCCGCCTTTTTGCTGATCAGCATTCAGGGTCTGGAATGTTTACGGTCAGTGAGGGGAAATATGAACTGGATACATGGGATGGCAAATCAATCACTCTTTCAAAAGACGATCCAGTAGTTTTTGCAATAGTAAATGGAAAGATTGCTGTCAAAACAAAACAGTCAGCTGGTTTTATGTGTGATTCGCTGATCCTGAAAGGACTGACCGGCAAAGACAGATTCTCCCTGAGAGTTAATGGTGAATCCCGGATCCGCCAACAGTACAGCGGTGATCTTCAGTGCATTTCTGATCTGGGCATCATTATTTTCATAAATATCTGTGATATTGAAGAGTATATTTCCGGAGTTGTCAGGGCTGAAGGAGGCTTAAGAAATATTGAATACCTGAAATCACAGGCAGTTCTTGCAAGAACCTATATCTACAGGAATTTCAACAGACATCTTATCGACAGGTATAATCTATGTGATAACACTCATTGTCAGGCATTTAATGGCATTTCGACCGATTCGCTTGTCAACAGGGCAACCAGTGAAACGAGAGGGCTGGTTCTTGGTCGGCAACGACAGCACCCTTATCGTTCCGCCTTTTCATTCAAACTGCGGAGGAGAGACTTCATCAGCAGAAGGTGTCTGGCTCTCCGGGCAGCCTTATTTAAAAAAGGTCATTGATCCGTATTGTACGGGATCACGCAACGCTACCTGGCGCAAAAGTATACCGGTCAGGGAATGGGAATCCTACCTGGGAGGATCCGGATTTACACCAGGCGCAAATGATCCGGTGAATTATAACTTTTCACAGGTCACAAGACTTAGCGATTACCGGATTGGATCATTCCTTATACCATTCAGGCAGATCAGAAGTGACCTGAACCTTCGTTCATCATTTTTTTCGGTAGTTGCCGACGGTGATTCGATCATTCTGAAAGGGAGGGGATACGGGCACGGGGTGGGTCTGTGCCAGGAAGGCGCCATGGTTATGGCATCTAAAGGCTTTAAATTCAAACAGATAATTGAGTTCTACTTTTCAGGGGTAATTGTGACAGACATCCGCAATGTCAAAAAAGTAATTAACAATTTATAACGAAACATATATAAAAATAAGGGTTTGCGTATTTTTAAGGTTTGTATTAAAACAAAATAGAAAATTAATGCTAAAAGGTTTTTTTTGGTGAATAAAGAAATCCCTTAACCGCAAAGGTCGCAAAGTCATGATTAACATCGGGATCTCGCAAAGGTCGCAAAGGCTTAAAAAAACGGATTTTTCTTTGCGTTCTTTGCACTTTCTTTGCGTTCTTAGCGGTTAAAAGAAATCGTTATTAAAGCTACGAACCTGACAATTAAACCGAAACAGACAGGAAGGTTAATTATTTTATGTTTTCAATATTCAGAAAAGAAATAACCGGATTTTTCAGCAGCCTTACTGGATCAATAGTAATAATTGTTTTCCTGCTGATCAATTCTCTTTTCATGTGGGTGTTCCCGGGTGAGTGGAATGTTCTTGACAGCGGATATGCCGGACTCGATACACTGTTTTTCCTGTCACCCTGGGTTTTCCTTTTTCTTGTACCTGCTGTTACCATGAGGATGATAGCTGAAGAAAAACGTCTGGGAACTATTGAACTTATCTATTCAAAACCTCTCACTGAGAGACACATTGTTTACGGAAAATATTTTGCATCAGTTGCCCTGGTCCTGCTTGCACTTATCCCCGGATTGATTTTTTATTTTTCGGTTTACAGTCTTGGTTCTCCGCCGGGAAACATCGACAGGGGGGCAACATTGGGGGCTTTTATCGGATTATTCTTTCTGGCCTGCCGTCTATGCGTCAGCAGGACTTTTTGCTTCATCTCTTACAGATAATCAGGTTATTGCATTTATCATTGCGGTGCTGATCTCGTTCTTCCTCTTTATGGGATTTGATTCCTTTGCATATCTTCCCGGGCTTAAAAAAATCGACGAATTTGTGATCCGGCTGGGGATCAACGAACATTACAAATCGATGAGCAGGGGAGTGCTCGACTTCAGGGATATAATTTATTTTATTGCAGTGGTGGTGATCTTCAATGAAGCAACAAGGCTGGTTCTGTTGTCGCGCAAGTGGAAGAAAAAAAGCTGAATCATGGCTGATAATTCAAACATAAAGAATATTAAGGTCAGAAGCTTGCTGCAGTTCGCTTCGGTTATCCTCTTTGTTGTTTTTGCGGCAATTGCCGGATCGTTGCTCAGGATAAGGATAGATCTCACTGAAGATAAAAGATATACTCTTTCTGAGCCAACCCGGAAGGTACTGTCAGGTTTAAGAAATGATATTTTTATTCAGGTATATCTCGACGGCGAAATGCCAATCCCCTTTAAGCGTCTGAAAAGGTCAGTCAGGGAGATGCTCGATGAATTCAGGATCGCATCAGGACGCAAGGTTGATTATTCTT
This sequence comes from uncultured Bacteroidales bacterium, assembly GCA_963831935.1. Taxonomy (GTDB): domain Bacteria; phylum Bacteroidota; class Bacteroidia; order Bacteroidales; family VadinHA17; genus LD21. The sequence goes on along the minus strand of CAWHSH010000014.1, from coordinate 136,035 downwards.
TTATTAATCCTTCCGCCGGGGACAATTCAAAACAGCGGGAGGCTCAGTATGAGTCGCTTATTTCAAAAGGACTGAATCCTGTTAATATCCAGGCCGGTGATGCTGAGGGCGGCTCAAGCCAGAAAATTATTTTTCCGGGCATGATCGTAAACTATAACGGCATTGAGGTCCCTGTAAATTTCCTGAAGAATAACCAGTCGGTATCTGCTGAGGAAAACCTGCTTCATTCAACTGAGGGTCTGGAATATGAAATGATCCAGACGATTGCAACCCTGAGCTCTGACACGATATACAGGGTTGCATTTATTGAAGGGCAGGATGAGCTCCCGGAAATTGAAGTTGCCGACATTACAATGAACCTTGCGAAATTCTTTACAATTGACAGGGGAGCAATCAACGGAACACCGGGTATTCTTGATAAATATGCTGCAGTTATCATAGCCAGCCCTGAAAAAGAGTTTACTGAAAATGACAAATTCGTTCTTGGATCAATATATTATGAACGGTGGAAAAGTTATCTGGCTCATCGATGAAGTGAAGATCAATGCCGACAGCCTGGTTTACGGTGAGACGGTTGCCCTCTACCGCCCCCTTAATATCGAGGACCAGCTCTTCAGATATGGTGCAAGAGTCAATCCTGTGGTGATCCAGGATCTTGAATGCGTTCTTATCAGGCTTGCCCTGATGAGTGGCGGAACCCGTCAGCAATTTGTCCCGGCACCATGGTTTTATTTTCCAAAGCTGAACCCGGCACAGAACCATCCGATAACCAGGAACCTGAATAAAGTGAAAGGTGAATTTGTGAACTCAATTGATACCGTGGGCATGGACAAAAACATTCGAAAAACAATTCTCCTTTCAACCTCCGAATACTCCCGGACACTATCTCCGCCTTTTATGATCAGTCTGAAGGAAGCGGAAACCACACCTGACGAAAGGGAATTCAATAAATCTCATTTGCCTGTTGCACTGCTTCTGGAAGGAAGGTTTCCTTCTGCTTTCAGGAACAGAATAACCGGTAATCTGGTAAAGGATCCGGATTTTAGAGTTAAAACCGAAAGCAATGACACAAAAATGATAGTTATTGCCGATGGCGACATAATCAGGAACGAGGTAAGGAGAGTTGGAACTGCCGAATCACCTTTAACCCTGGGACAGGACAGGTATACCGGGGAAATGTACGGGAACAGGGATTTCCTGATTAACTGCCTTAATTATCTCGTCGACAACAATGGCATAATGGAGCTGAGATCAAGGGAATTGAAGCTCAGATTGCTTGACAGTGGAAAGATCAAAAAGGAGCGGCTTAAATGGCAGGTCATCAATATTACAGGTCCTGTCCTGATCGTAATACTGGCAGTCACAATCTACAGGTATTTAAGGAAAAGAAAATACGCAAAAAGTTAGAAATGACAAAGAAAATCCTCAAATACCTGTTGTTCTCCGCTCCGGTCATAATTCTTATGGTTTATCTTCTTAACGGGAGATCTCCCTTTGGTGCAGGCAACAGCTCATTCGCTTCCGTGCCAAACAGGGAGATCACGAAAATTGAGTTTAATAACAGGTCTGCTGACCTGGTTCTTGAAAAGAAAGGGGAAGGATGGATTGTAAACAAAAAGCATGAGGTAAGGAAGAGCAGTATACAGTTTATTCTTAAAATACTTACTGAAATGCAGATCAAATCACCTGTGACCCCTGATCTGTTTAATAAGGAAATTATTGGCAGGAACGTTGTTCCTGTCAGAGTAAAAGTATTTGAGCACAGAAAAGTTATTAAATCATTTTTAGTTTATAAGACCCCTTCGAACACTTACGGTAACATTATGAAAATGAGGGAAGGATCGAAGCCATTTATTGTTTGCGTTCCCGGGAGTGAAGCGGAAATTGGCTCCGCATTCACTGTCAATGAATTATTCTGGCAGCCATATACTGTTTTCAGCCTTCAGCCTTCTGATATTTTATCGGTCAGACTTGAGAACATGGCTGATACGGGATCATCATTTATCATAAAGAATGAAAACCGGAGGTTCATTCTTTATGATATGAAAAAAGAGCTTACCGGATGGGACACTTTGCGCACAATACGATACCTGACCTATTTTACACATATTCCGTTCGAATCGTGGGCATTTGATATTTCAGCCGGTGACAAGGAGAAGATAAAGAAAGAGATGCCCCTTTATAAAATAACTGTTGATTAAAACCGGTGGAGACAAGATCGTTCTTACGCTCTGGGAACGGTCGGTTGATGAAAATGGCATTAAGAAAAAGGACACCGACAGGTTGTGGGGTAAAACTGATGCAATGGATGACATATTTATCATCAGGTATATGGATATTGATCCACTGCTTAAAAAGCGGTCATATTTCTTCCCGGGCTAATATTTTGTTTGAGTTTAACAGTTTTTTTTGTAATATTGATAGTCCGGAATTACAGATGAATGACGGTTTTATTCTAAGTTACTGGTTGCTTGTTGCCGGTTGTTAAAAAACGAGTTGTTATTGTTTGTAAATTTTTGATTTATTGGCTTCAGAAAGAGATATTTTTCTGTTCATCAGTAACTAACCAGCAACCTGAAACATGCAACCAGCAACTTGAACTATCAATAAAGTAATTTAAATCCAATATAAAATGAAATTTGTAGTATCCAGCACAGAACTCCTTGGCCACTTGCAGGCAATAAGCAGGGTCATCAGCTCGAAGAATACTCTTCCAATCCTTGATAATTTTCTTTTTAACCTGTCCGGAAACGATCTTGAAATAACTGCATCCGACCTGGAATCAACACTTATTACCAGGATGAAGCTTGAAAATGCAACAGGCGACGGAACGGTTGCCCTTCCGGCAAGGATTCTGCTTGATACACTCAAGGAGTTCTCGGTACAGCCACTTGCCTTCGACATAAATCCCGATACACTGGCAGTTGTTATAAGCTCTGAAAACGGGAAGTTTAACGTTGTGGGCCAGAACGGGATTGATTTTCCGGCTCTGCCATCAATTAAAAAAGATAAGAAATTTACATTCAATATTGAGGCTGATATTGTTCTTGCCGGGATTAATAAAACACTGTTTGCAACAGCCGATGATGAGCTTCGTCCCGTGATGGGTGGCATTTTCATTGAAGCATCAACCGATAAGATAACTTTTGTTGCTTCGGATGCCCATAAACTGGTAAGATATCAAAGGATGGACGCACATGCGGATGACCATGCATCTTTCATTCTGCCTAAAAAACCGGCATCACTGCTGAGAAATATCCTTCCAAGGGAAGAGGGAACAGTGACGGTAGAGTTTGACGACAAAAATGCCTTCTTCAATCTGAACGATTACAGGGTTGTTTGCCGGCTTGTTGAGGGCAACTATCCTAATTATAATTCGGTAATTCCAAAAAATAACCCCAGGAAAGTTACAGTTGACAGGGTTGAATTATACAACACGCTTAAAAGAGTATCGGTGTTCTCCAATCAGGCCAGCAACCTTGTGAAGCTTCAGTTTAAAGGAAATCAGATCACGGTTTCTGCCCAGGACATTGATTTTTCAATATCCGCGTATGAGAAGATCAAGTGTCTCTACGAGGGTGATGACATGGAAATAGGATTCAAATCAGTCTTCCTCCTTGAGATCCTTGCAAACATTGCTTCTCAGGATGTTATGATCGAGCTTGCCGATCCGACCCGGGCAGGTTTGTTCCTTCCCGCGGAAGCTGACGATGAGAAGGAAGACCTCCTCATGCTTCTTATGCCAATGATGATAAACGCCTGATAATTGGAACTTAACCTCCGACGTCCCATAGCTTTTATCGATCTCGAAACAACCGGAATAAATGTTTCGACCGATCGCATCGTCGAGATTTCCCTTCTGAAAATCAGTCCGGATGGAAAAGAAGAATGGATGAGCACAAAGATAAATCCCGGAATGCCGATTCCCCTAAAATCCACTGCAATTCATGGAATTACAGACGCAGATGTGGCCCAGTCACCAACCTTTAAGGAAATTGCCAAAAATCTCGCAGCTTTCCTGGAAGGCTGCGACCTGGCAGGGTACAATGCCGTCAAATTTGATATTCCTGTACTTGCCGAAGAGTTTTTGCGGGTTAATTTTGATTTTAATTTCAGGAAGAGAAAATACATCGACGTCCAGGTGATTTTTTATAAAAAAGAACAGCGGACGCTGGCCGCGGCATATCTGTTTTATTGCAACCGGAGCCTTGAGAATGCTCACAGCTCCAAGGCAGATGTTGCTGCCACATTTGAAGTTCTTAAATCCCAGCTTGACAGGTATCAGGATCTGGAAAACAGTGTTGACAAGCTTGCAGATTATAGTTCCTTTAATAATATTGTCGATTTTGCAGGAAGGATAATTCTGGATGAAAACGGTGTGGAAATCTTTAATTTTGGCAAGCATAAGGGTAAGTCAGTTGAGTCGGTCTTTAAAGAGGAACCATCGTATTATTCCTGGATGATGAACGGTGACTTTCCCCTTTATACAAAAAAAATTCTGACGGAAATAAAGCTCAGATCATTCGGGAAAGGACAATAGATAAATGAAAATCATTTGCATCGGACTTAATTACCGTAAGCATGCAATGGAGATGCATCGGCCGTTCCCTTCTGAACCTGTAGTCTTTCTAAAGCCCGATTCTTCGATCCTTAAAAACAATAAGCCGTTTTTTCTGCCTGATTTTTCGTCGGTTGTACATTACGAAGTGGAAGTCGTTATAAAAATCGACAGGCTCGGAAAGGGAATATCTGCGAAATTTGCTCCAAGATATTATAATGAAGTTACTGTCGGCATTGATATTACAGCCCGTGACCTCCAGAATCAGTTTTCAAAAGCCGGACTGCCGTGGGAGCTTTCCAAAAGTTTCGACGGATCGGCACCTATAGGTAAATTTGTCCCGGTATCATCATTTAATGATATCGCCAACATTAATTTCCGCCTGGAAATAAATGACAAAACGGTTCAGCAGAGCAATACGTCCGATATGATTTTCGGGATTAATGAAATAGTATCCTTTGTTTCACGGTTTTTTACACTCAAAACCGGTGATCTTATTTTTACGGGTACACCTTCAGGAGTGGGACCTCTTGGACGCAATGATCACCTTGTGGCTTACCTGGAGGATAAGCCGCTGCTCGATTTTATGATCAGGTAGTGATAGCTGAATAATTAAAGGATTTAATATTGATGGAACCGCTCCGCGGTCCCCATAACCTCTATGAGGTAAAACATCAATCATACAGACGTCTTGTTTTACAATACCTTATGCCCTACGGGTAATGCATTGAACTGATTATATCGCTACAATGATGGAACCGCTCCGCGGTTCAAAATTGTGACCCTGATTACATCGCTATAATGGTGGAACCGCTCCGCGGTTCAAAATTGTGACCAGGACTAAACCCCTATAATTATGGAACCCACTCCGCTGTTCAGCAGGCATATCGCCAAAATGTAAACCGCGGAGCGGTTCCATCATTATAGCTGCGCATAACCAGAGATTGTAATTATACCGCGGAGCGGTTCCATAATTCTAGTAACCGCATGACACAAAATATAACAACCGCGGAGCGGTTCCATCATTGTAGCCTGAAAGCGTTTTGAAATTTAATTTCTTTTAACATAAAGCTTCTTCCATCATCAGACTATTTTACTATATTAACAAGTTAATTCAGATCAACCAACAACATTTAATATTTTTACAGATGAAAGAGAAAACCAAGGTGTCACGAAGAAGTTTTATTCAGAAGTCAGCCGGAGCTGCAGCACTTCTTTCTATGCCAACAATAATCCCTGCCAGCGCCTTTGGCGCAAATGATAAGATCCGTATGGCGGTACTTGGAGTTAACGGTCGCGGAACCAACCATATTGAAGGATTTATGAACCTCCCCGACGTTGAGGTTGCATGCCTTTGCGACCCCGATCTGGTAGTTCTCGCAAAGCGCGCCGGAGAATTTGAAAAGAAATACGGCAAAAAGGTGATTCAGCAGCAAGACCTCAGGAAAGTCTATGAAGATAAATCCATTGACGCTGTTAGCATAGCTACCCCGAACCACTGGCATGCTCTTGCAACAATCTGGGCCTGCCAGGCAGGCAAGGATGTTTATGTCGAGAAACCCGGGTCGCATAATGTTGTTGAAGGCCGCAGAATGGTGGAAGCAGCAGCAAAATACGACCGGATTGTACAGCATGGGGTCCAGCTCAGGAGCTCTGTGGCAGTTCAGGAGGCAATAAAGCATCTGCGTGACGGCCTTATCGGTAACGTTTATATGGCCAGGGGACTTGTTTTCAGGTGGAGGGATGACATTGGCGATAAAGGCACGGAACCGGTTCCTGAAGGTCTCGACTATGACCTCTGGACAGGTCCGGCAGCAAAACAGCCTTTCTCAAGGAATATAGTTCACTATAACTGGCACTGGACATGGAATTACGGGAATGGAGATGTTGGCAACCAGGGAGTGCATGAGACCGATTTGTGCATGTGGGGACTCAATGTCGGCCTGCCGGAACAGATCACCGCTGCCGGAGGAAAATTCCTGTTCAATGATGCCAAAATAACACCTGAAGTGCTTTCATCCACTTACTATTACCCGAAAGAGAAAAAGATTATCGAGTTTGAAGTGCGTCCGTGGATTACGAACGAAGAAAACGGTGTTGGGGTAGGTAACATTTTCTATGGCAGCGAAGGTTACCTGGTTGTAAACGGGTATGATACATATGAATCGTTCCTTGGAAAGGATAAAAAACCAGGTCCGAAGCGCAAGGAGGGCGGCGATCATTTCCTGAATTTCATCACGGCAGTCCGTGCTCACGATAAATCAATTCTGAATGCCCCTGTAGAGACTGCACATCTTTCATCAGGGTTGGCCCACCTCGGAAATATTGCATACCGTACAGGACGTACTCTTAAGTTTGATCCGCTGACTGAAAAGTTCATTAACGACGATGAGGCAAACGCTTTGCTCACTCGTCCTCCGCGTCAGCCATATGTAGTACCCGACAATGTATAACTTCTTATCTGCGTAAATCTGCGAAATCAGCGGGAAACTAAAATATTTTTTCCCGCAGATCGCGCAGATTATCGCAGATTTGTATCTAATATTTTCTTTAGTTGAACCAATAGGACAATTTAAATACCAGCCCACGGTTTTTTACCTGGAAACCGTCCTGACCGGTATTCCCGTTATAAACGCCAAACATATCCTGTGCGAAGGAATTCTGGGTATACACTATGAACAGATCTGATACCGGAGCGAACCTCCACTGGAATCGGAAATTGAGATTCATGTTATCGATCTGGTTATTATACTGAATGAAGCTTGTGAAGAAAAGTTTATTGGTGAAAGTGAAATCAAATCTTGGCCCGATCAGGAGGAGTTTTACACTTTTATAAGGCGAAGGAAGCGAAATATCGTAATAGGTTGTTGACAGGGCAAGGCTTCCGTATGGCTGAACCCTGTAATTAATGTCACCACTTAGTGTCAACCGGTTACCATTGTAATAGCCACCATACCTGGTTGTGAGAACGACATTGAACATCTTGCGGTTATCTGAAGTAAAGGTAGCTCCTACCTCATTCCAGTCAAAATCTTCACCGGCAGCGAGTTGCAGACCACCGGTATTTGTAGGATCAAAAGGAGCCTGAAGTTTGATATATGTTTCCCTGAAGTCGGCAGAAAACGAAGATTTGTTCAGCCATTCGATACTATAGGATAACTGGGTTTCCCGGTCTGTAAGTGAATAGGAGGAATAGGGATCCATATAGGTATTTAATTTCACCGACGGTCCGTGGCTTACTATCTTGCTGTTCTTTGGAAAGAACTTATACTGAAGGGAAGGGCTCAACTGATAATACCCTTTTCTTCTTATATAGCCTGTTTCTGAATTATAACCCGATCCGGTAAGTCCCTGGTTCAGGATTGCAGTAAGATACTGTGACGAATATGTAATATTGGCCGCCATCGCAGCATCTTTAATATTCATATTCTCCGAAAGATTCTGATGATAGTATACTTTGCCGTTCCATCGGTTGTCAGGACTTGAGAGATTATATTCAAGGCCGGCAATTCTGTTATAAGGGTTACCGGTAAATGTTTCATCATTTTTGGTTTTTAAGACCTGCTTATTTATCATAAATGCTGAAATACTGGATCTGCTGAATACCAGCCGCTGTAGAACAGCTACCAGATAGTTGGCTGCATTGATCTCGCCCTTATTACCGGTTTGCATATCCATAGCTCCGATCCTCCACCTGTTCCCGATATTCCCGCTCAGACGGGCACCGGCGATTACCGGATTATCGAGGCCAATCCTCCTTGAAAAGAATGGCCTGACAATTTCGCTTCCCAGGCTTGCAAACAGGTCGCTGTTCTCAAGAAAAAACTGTCGCTTTTCAGGGAAAAAAAGTTCAAACCTGTCGAGGTTTGTCTGTTGTTTATCAACTTCCACCTGAGAATAATCAGGATTAACCGTAAGATCAAGGTTCATCGATGTCGACAGGATCATCTTGGCATCGAATCCTGCATTCCCGCTCCAATGGGTCTTTTCACCTGCCTCGTAATCTTTTGTCGCTTTTGCGGTGACATAGGGTATAAGCGAAAAACGCAAGCCTGCTTTCTCCATAGGTTTATCCCATATCAAAGTTCCCACAAAGGGAAGTGAACAATGAGGAAATTGCCGCGGCATTGGTGCCCAGGCTGATTTCTCATTATTTTTAAGATCAAGCCGTCCAAAATTTATACCCCACTCCTTGTCTCCCTCAAAGTAACGGATACTCCGGAAAGGGATACTGAACTCAGTTACCCAGCGGTCATCATAGCTTTTGACAGCGGATCTCCACTTTATATCCCAGCTGTAATCGACTTTAGTAGCGTCATACTGAAGACCTTCAGTCTGGGCATTAGCTGCCGAAATGCCAAATGCAAATCCGTTTGTCTGGTCATTGTAGGTATTCAGAAAAAGCATGAAGTTATCGTTCTTCATAAAATTGTAGTCACGCCGGAGAGATTCCACAGGCCTTTTCCCGGGTGTCGGATCATAGCATATTATTCCGACATATAAATTTGATTTATCGTAAGTAAGCATCACATCAGTCCGGGCCTTTGCGAAACCGGTATCGGTGGGAGTTACACGCTGGAATTTCTGAGTGTGTTCAGCTGTTTTCCACGGATCTTCATCAAGAATGCCGTCCACGCGTATCGGTTTGTCCGTCTGGACAATATGAATGCGGTATTTATCACGGTTAATGCCCCTTGGCTGGCTGAGGATCAAATTGCTGCAGCAGAGGAGAAAGAGAATGGTCATAAATAGGGGAAGCCTGGACATTATTAAAAAATTTTGGTGAAGATAGAAAATTGCATTATGAATTTATTATCCTATTTTTATCAAACAAGAGTGAACCCAGGCGAATGTAATGGGTATAAGACTTATATAATGCAAGTTGAAGGAAACTTTTAATATTTTTTAACTTTTTATGTTATGGAAATATGCATTTTATCTGATGCCGCCGAAATGGGAAGCAAAGCCGCCACCCTGATTTCAGGAAAACTCAATGAAGTTCTCCGCAAAAACGGAGAGGCAAGAATGGCAGTCTCAACCGGCAGTTCACAGTTTGAAATGTTTGAAGCCTTACTGAAAGAAAAAATTGACTGGCCGAAGGTTGAAATATTTCATCTCGATGAGTATATCGGGCTTCCGGTCACTCATAAGGCAAGTTTCAGAAAATATCTGAACGAAAGGTTTATAAATCATATCAGGTTGAAGAAATTCCACAGCGTTGATGTTGAGGGAGAAATTGCTGAGCATATCAGGGAACTGACCACAGAAATCCGCCGGAAACCAGTAGATATTGGATTGATCGGTATCGGAGTTAATGGTCACGTGGCATTCAACGATCCGCCTGCTGATTTTAAAACACGGGATGCATATATTATTGTAAATCTTGATGATCAGTGCAAGATGCAGCAGGTAAGTGAGGGATGGTTCGAAACAACTGAGAATGTCCCGGATCAGGCAGTATCAATGAGCGTCTGGCAGATAATGCAATGCAGAACAATTATTTCAGTTGTTCCTCACCTTGTTAAGGCAGATGCAGTTTATAAAACCCTGACAAGTAAACTTACTCCTGCTGTTCCGGCTACCATGCTGAAAACACATCCTGACTGGCATCTGTTTCTTGACAGGAACTCTGCATCAGGAATTATAACTTTTTAAATAGTATTTTTATCATTATTCTTTGTAAAATTTTCTTGATTTTCTTCGTTTACCTCCACCCCTGGGGAAGCCAAGAAAATCAATTTACTCCCGATTGGACTGGGTAGATAATTTGATTTTCAAGCGATAAAAGATGACTCATAGTATAGAAATAAAAGCACTTCATTACGAAACCGGTAAATCTGTAAGGATTGAAATCAGAGAAGGGTTGATAGCCAGTATAACTGAAATGCCATTATCACAGGAGAACAGTACTCTGTTTGTTGCACCCGGGCTCATCGACAATCAGATAAACGGATATTCAGGCATTGACTTTTCGGATACAAGACTTACGCCGGAAAAAATGAAAATTGCCGTTGAAGCAATAAGGAAAGACGGGGTGACCTCTTTTCTGCCGACAATCATTACAAACACCCATGAAAATCTGCTGAAGAACTTCAGGAATCTGGCTGAAGCCCTTAAACACAAAAGTGTCAGCGACTCAGTAGTGGGATTTCATCTTGAAGGTCCGTATATATCACCTGAGGAGGGATTTTATGGTTGCCATCCTGCAGCCTGCATAAGAAAACCTTCCTGGAAGGAATTCTCTGAATATCAGGAAGCTGCGGAGGGGAAGATTGTTCAGGTAACCATCGCACCCGAAGCCGAAGGTGCAATGGAATTCATCAGAAGGTGCACTCAAAACAACATAATTGTGGCAATCGGACATTCAAATGCATCAGCAGAACAGATAAACATGGCTGCTGACAATGGCGCAAGGCTATCCACTCACCTTGGCAACGGATGTGCAAATCTGATTGACCGTCACCGGAATCCCTTGTGGCCGCAGCTGGCAAATGACCTTCTTATCCCATTCATTAATTGCCGACGGGCATCATCTCCTGCCTGAAGAGATCATAGTATTTTATAAGGTAAAAGGTAAGGCAGGCATTATTCTTACATCCGATGTAAATCATCTGATCGGGATGCCTCCGGGTAAATATATGTATCTCGGAAGCGAAGTTGTTTATACAGAGGATGGTCTGGTAAAAAATCCTGTACTTAACTGTTTGGCAGGTGCTTCAATGCCCCTGAAAAAAGGGGTGGAAACAATGATGAATTATACTGGCTGCACATTGGGAGAGGCGATCGATATGGCAACCGGAAATGTTGCCCGGATTTACAGCCTGAATGACAGAGGTTCACTTGAGTCCGGCAAAAGAGCAGATCTGATACTGTTTGAAATGGAAGGGAACAGGTTGAATATTAAACAAACAATGACAAATGGAAGAATCGTTTAACTATAATTTTAAAGAACCCACCCCTTGCCCCTCCCGTGAGGGGAACCTTCTTGACAGGCCATCATCATTAGGCCCTGTTCTCTGGGTCCTGAGCGTTAATTTACATCCCCCTATCCCCCTTCAAAGGGGGAATTAAATACATACTCAAACCCCAAACCCCGGACCATCATGACTACACTTGACTATATCGTACTTATCGGCTACTTCGTATCAATAACAACCTTTGGGATCTGGATTTCAAGAAAAATCAAAACCAGCGACAGCTACTTCCGGGGCGGAAGGAAATTTAAATGGTATATCATGATAGGGCAGGCATTCGGAGTGGGAACACACGCTGAGATGCCTGTTGCCCAAACAGGTGCCACATTCAGCAATGGATTTGCCACAATCTGGTACCAGTGGAAAAACATGCTGATAACACCTTTTTACTGGCTTATTGCACCCTTTTACAGGCGAAGCGAACGAACGACCGTTGGTGAGATCATTGAAGACCGGTACGGGAGCACAATGGGGATGGTCTATTCACTTTTTGCCATATCATTTTTTGTTTTTAATATGGGAGTTATGCTTCAGGGTGCAGCAAAGGTGATCTCTGTTGCGACCGGAAACCTCGTTTCTCCGAACATGGTCGTTCTTGGAATGACAATAGCATTTATCCTTTACAGCTTTGTCGGTGGATTGATTGCCGCTGCCTATACCGATTTCATCCAGTCGTTCCTTATAATCACTTTATCGATCATGCTGATACCATTGGGTCTTAAGGAGATAGGCGGATTCGGTTACATGAAATCAGTACTTCCTGACCATTTCTTTGACCTCTTCAACAGTGCAAGCGGCATTGATGCATTTACGATTGCTATGCTTGCCGTAAATGGTATTGTTGGTATAACAGCCCAGCCTCATATGATATCGATGTGTGCCACAGGGAATACGGAAAGAGCAGGACGGATAGGGCAAACCTTCGGTTCGATGGTCAAGCGGCTTGTAACTATAGGCTGGGCCCTAACAGGTCTGGTTGTTGCAGCACTTGTTATCAAAAACAGGGCTACCCTTTCCGACCCTGAAATGGCATTCGGTTATGCCTGTAACAAGCTTCTTGTCCCGGGACTTGTCGGATTGATGCTGTCGGCAATAGTAGCAGCAAATATGTCGGCGTGCTCAAATTTTATGGTCAATACCGGTGCTCTCTTTACCAGGAACTTCTATAAAAAATATATAAAACCTGACGCAAGTGATCATACTATCCTCTGGATGGGACGATACTCAGGATTGGGATTGTCGGCTCTGGGAGTACTGTTTGCCCTCAGCATCAAAAATGTCCTGAACGGATTTCTGTTCACTGAAACGCTTGCTGCCTTCATGGGGATTATATTCCTTGGTGGCATTGTCTGGAAAAGGGCAAACAGATACGGTGCGGCTGTTGCCGTAATAATCTCCTTGTCAGTCTATTATTTCATTAATTTTTTGACAACCCGGGAACTGATACTGGTTTACAAATGGAGGCCAGGACCATTCGGATTAGCCATGCTTTCAGGATTCTTTATGTTCTGGCTTGTAAGTATTCTCACAAAACCTGAGGAAAAAGAGAAAATTGAGAGCTTTTTCGATAATATGAGACGGAAATCGGATGCAAAGCAACCGGGGAAGGATGGGAAGAAACCGCTGGCATCCGAATCGGGTGATGATCTTCTGCTTCTTGATCTTCCGGGATGGAGGAAAGCAGAGCGACGGACGAATTTTTTCAGGCGTTACCGCGAAGATCTGGCTGGATTTTTCCTGAGCTGGGTCGTTGTCGGATTGCTAATACTGCTGGCATGGGTTATACTTCAACTTTAAAAACTTACACTGAGTTCCACTGAGAGTGCACAGAGCTCCACGGAGGTACATAGAAGAAAGATTAAGATAAGTAAACGGATTAAATCTGTAAATTCCCTCTTTGAAGGGGGGGGATGTCTGAGCCGGTTTTTTATTTTGAAGTTATGAACCAATTAAAGTATCTTTATAAAATATTTTAAAACTTGAAAAGATGGGAAATTTTGGTGCCACGGAAATAATACTTATCCTTCTTGTTGTTGTTCTTCTTTTTGGCGGGCGCAAAATACCTGAACTGATGAAAGGGATAGGTGAAGGATTAAAAAACTTCAAAAAGGCTTCACGGGTAGAAGATGAACCCGATAAAATGAAGGCAGAGCCTAAAGAGGATACAAAGAAAGATTAACTCTTTATTTAATCCTTTGCAAAAGAATGGATCCGGTCAATCAGTTACCTTGTACTTCGGTGCCTTTCTGTGTTTTGTACCCTGTTCGTAACTGTATGCAATTTCAATAAGTACCGGCTCGCTCCATGCCCTTCCGAAAAATGTGACTCCCACGGGCAGGTTTTCAATAAATCCCATAGGTAAAGTTATTGCCGGATAACCCGAGATCGCTGCAAGTGATGAGTTATCCCCGACGAAATGATCTCCCAGTATCAGATCGGTTTTCCATGCAGGCGACCCGGTTGGAGCTATCAGAGCATCAAGGTCATTTGCATTCATCATCTTATCAATCCCGTTTTCCCTGCGTGGCTTTTAGCATTTGATCAAGCGCCTTTTTGTACTCCGGGAGGAAAGATCTCCTTTCTTATCAGCCATTTCCAGTATTTTCTGATTAAAATATTTCAATTCGATGGTATCTGACTTGTTGAATTTGATCAACTCGCTGATCGTTTTTACGGGAGCTTCATTTCCGAGACCTTCAAAATACTTATTTAGTCCATCTTTGAATTCATATAGTAATACTTCGAACTCGGCATCAGCATAATCTGATCTTTTGGGAGCTTCCACCTCTGTTATTACGGCTCCCATTGATGTCATGTCTGCAATTGCCTGCTTCATAAGAGAATCTACCCTGTCGGAAAAACCTCCTGAATTCCTGATTACTCCGATTCGTTTGCCTCTAAGCCCCTCCTTTTTAAGTGATTTTGTATAGTCGGTAAGAAATTTGCCGGGCGAAGCGAGAGTTTTTGCATCGGCAGAATCAATTCCGGTTAATGTTCCCAGACATATAGCGATATCTTCAACTGTTCGTCCCATTGGCCCCGGTGTATCCTGGGTAAAGGAGATCGGAATAATACCTGACCTGCTTATCAAACCGACGGTGGGTTTAAGACCAACAATACCATTATTGTTTGAAGGACAAACTATTGAACCATCTGTTTCTGTACCGATAGCAACCATGCAAAGATTTGCCGAGACAGCGACTCCCGATCCGGAGCTAGATCCGCATGGATTACGGTCAAGAACATAAGGATTTCTGGTTTGGCCACCAATTCCGCTCCACCCGCTCGTTGATGAAGTTCCCCGAAAGTTTGCCCATTCGCTCAGGTTTGATTTTGCTATAATCACGGCCCCTGCCTCTCTGAGCTTTTTTGCAACCCAGCTATCGGTCTTCGGGAAAGAATTCCTTAAAACAGTGGCTCCTGCAGTGTTTGGCATGCGATCGTGAGTATCAATGTTATCTTTTATGACAACTGGAATACCAAACAACGGCCCGATAACCTTTCCTTCAGCTTTCTCCCTGTCCAGATCTTCTGCAATCTTCAGGGCATCGGGATTGATTTGAATTATTGAGTTCAGGGAAGGACCATTTTTGTCAATTTCCTTTATCCTTGACAGGTAAGCAGTTACCACCCCGGATACCGTGAATTTATTCTCTTTATATCCCTGCTGAAGCTCGCTGATTGTCATTTCTTCGAGCCAGGAGTTATCAGGTATATTACCTGTTGTTTCACGATTTACCCCGGTTTTACAGCCTGATAAAACAAAAACAACCAGCAAAATGTCAAATAAATGAAATAGCCTTTTTTTCATCTGTTTATAATTTGTTTTTTAATGGTCAGATGGAATATCCATGAATAATCATTTCGGTTACTGATTTTACTTTTTAATCATGGATATTTCATGTTGGATCAGGATTTTTGCATTTTGATACTTGTAAATATAAATAATGTTGTTAATGTACGGACGACATTCATGGAGTCTGTACATTAAATATTTTTATGAATATTATTTCAATTTAAATATATTTGTTATAGCAATGCCAACCCCAGTTAAATGAATAACATTTACCTTCAGATTCCTCTCGTAAAGTCTGATATTTCGGACCTGGTGCTTGCAACAGTCACCAGGACTGCCGGATCTACACCTCAGAAGCCAGGAAGTTCGGCGCTTTTCAACAAGTTTGGACTGGTTACAGGCACTGTTGGAGGCGGTATTCTTGAAGGAAGGGTCCTGCAAATAGCAACTGAATCCGTTGTCACCAAAGAATCAGGTCATTATCTGTTTCAGGCTTGATAACAGTCTGCCTGGCGGAGAAGACGCTTTGTGCGGAGGCAAAATAAGTGTCCTGATCGACCCGCGTCTTGAAAAACATTTTTCTGTCTTTGAAGCACTGCATAAATCTGCAGCCTCACGAATTCCGGGAGTTCTGATCTCCCATGTTACCGGCACTGACGGTGAGAAAGCTATTGTAAGCAGGTACTGGAGCACTGGCAGTAAGGAATCATTGACCCCGCCTGAATTCAGGTCAAGGATCGAACCTGAGATAAATGAAATGATTTCCCGTTCTGATCCCGGAGACTTCAGGGAAATTGATTTATCATCACCCGGCGAGAAATCTTCCTCCATCATTTTCCTGGAATCGGTTATTCCACCTGCCCGTCTTATTATTGCTGGTGCCGGACATATCGGAAAAGCTCTTGCACAAATTGCATCCATGCTTGATTTCGAAATAACGGTCATTGATGACCGGCCTGAGTTTGCCAATTCAGAAAATATTCCCTATGCTGATCATGTTATTGCCGGGGATATTGGAAATACTATAGCAGGCATTGAGAAAGGATCTGATAATTATATTGTTATTGTGACCAGGGGACACAAGGATGATGCAAATGCCCTGAGGGCATGCATTGGATCCAGAAGCCGCATATGTGGGTATGATCGGAAGCAGAAATAAGGTAGCATTGATGGAAAAGGAATTCCTTAAGAACAATTGGGCAACCAGGGAGCAATGGGACAGGATCTATTCACCCGTCGGACTTGAAATTAATTCAGTAACAGTCGGGGAGATAGCTGTAAGCATCGCAGCACAGCTGATAAAAGTGAAAAATTCAAAAGAGAAAATTAAAAAATAGGAATTAAGGGGGATGCTGAACACAATACAGGAATTTTTAAGTTCATGAATGAAATTTGGGCAATAATTCTTGCGGCCGGGGAATCAAAAAGGATGAAGGTGCCGAAGATGCTCCTTCCCTTTGATGGTAAGACTATGATAGAAAAGGTAATCGTCAATGTAACCGGATCGGATGTTTTGAATACACTGGTAGTTTTGGGTTCATTCAGGGATGAGATACTTGCTGCTATTACGGATCTGCCTGTCAGGCACTGTTATAATGAACAATATAAGAATGGGATGCTCTCATCGGTAAAATGCGGTTTTAAGAATCTGCCGGAAAGTTATGAAGCGGTTCTCGTTTTCCCCGGAGATCAGCCTTTGATTGAACCAGGTGTGATCAACAAGATTATCACCGCATTCAGGCAGACAGGAAAGGGAATTATAATTCCCGTTTACAGGAAGAAACGCGGGCATCCGGTTCTCATAAGCAGGAAATACAGGGACGATGTTTATTCTCTTCCGGAAAAAGAGGGATTACGGTCACTTTCATCAAAATATCCGGGAGACGTTTTTGAAGTCAATATAAGATCCCGGGGAATCCTGAAAGATTTCAATACAAAAGAAGATTATCTGAACGAAATAAACCAAATCAAGTAAATATGGAAGAGAAAATCAGCTTTAATCTTAATGGCAAAAGGACCGAGATCACGACTGATCCCAATCAGACCCTTTTGTGGGTTCTGAGGAATCAGTTGGGGTTGACCGGTACTAAATTCGGATGCGGATCCGGATTCTGCGGGGCATGTACCGTTCTCATCAACAGGGAACCGACACGGTCATGTATGCTTCCTGTAAGTGATATTGCCGGAAAGGAAATTATAACGATTGAAGGCCTGGGCCGTAATGGCAGGCTTCACCCGGTCCAGAAAGCATTTATTGAACATGATGCATTGCAGTGCGGATACTGCACACCTGGAATGATCATGACAGCCGCCGGGATGCTGATGAAGAATCCGGCAGTGACACGGCAACAAATTATTGATGGATTGGAACAAAACCTGTGCCGCTGTGGAGCACATACCAGGATAATTGATGCTGTTGAAACAGCTTCCAAAGAAATGAAAGGAGGGAAGTAACCATGAAAAAGACAGAAATAAATAATCAGGTACAAACCGAATCCGACGAATCAGGGATGAAAAGAAGAAGCTTCATCAAACTTATGGGCGGTGGTATTTTTATCTTTTTCCAGCCCTGGAATGCGCTTGACCTTTTGAGCTTACCTGCCGACCAGGCAAGAAGCCTTACAAAGGATTACAATGCATTCCTGCAGATTGCTGAAGATGGTACTGTCAGATGCTATACAGGGAAGATAGAAATGGGGCAGGGACCTATAACCTCACTGCCTCAAATGATGGCCGATGAGCTAAACGTTCCTCTGGAAAAGATTAAAATGATAATGGGCGATACTGACCTTTGTCCTTATGATGCAGGCACATGGGGCTCACAGACAATTCAGACATTTGGCCCCGCGATGAGGGCAGCTGCTGCCGAAGCAAGAGGAGTTCTGGTTGATCTTGCTTCAGCAAAACTGGGTGTACCGGCTTCCCAGCTGGAAGTTAAGGATGGCGTGGTAGTTGACATGAAAAATCCGAAAAACAGGGTGAGTTATGCACAACTGGCAAAAGGTAAGAAACTTGAAAAAGTCCTGGATGTAAAGCCGGCAGTAGAAGACCATACAAAGTTTACATATGTTGGTAAGCCATATAAACATGCTGATGCGAATCTAAAAGTTACAGGTCAGGCAAAATATGCAGGTGACCTTAAACTTCCTGGAATGGTTTTTGCCAGAATATTACGGCCTCCATCGCATGGCGCAAAACTGACAACTGTTGATGTTTCAGGAGCGGAGCAGGTTAAGGGTACCCAGGTGGTCCGTGACGGGGATTTCATTGCAGTGCTTAATGAGAACCGTGACAGGGCAGATGAAGCAATTGTAAAGATAAAGGCTGAATATTCATTCAATGAGCTGAAAGTCAATGACAAAACACTTTTTGACCGGATGGTGGGTGCTGATTCGAGAGTCAATGTAATGAGGTCAAATGGTGATCTTGAAGCCGGATTACAGCAGTCGGACAGGATTTTTGAATCGGAATTTCACGATCCCTATGTAGCCCATGCAGCCATTGAAACCCATACTGCCCTTGCAAAACTTGAAGGTGATAAAATGACTGTTTGGGCTTCGACTCAATCACCTTTCGGCCTCCAGGATGGCATTGCCCGTGATCTGGGATTCCCAAGGGAGAAAGTAAGAGTTATTACTCCGTTTGTCGGAGGAGGATTCGGGGGCAAAGGTGAATATCGGCAGGGTGTTGAGGCAGCGAGACTCGCAAAACTCAGCAATAAGCCTGTGATGCTGGTCTGGACGAGGGATGAAGAGTTTTTCTATGATACTTTCCATCCTGCCGGAGTTGTCCGGATTAAATCAGGGATCGACAAAGAAGGTATGATCAAGCTCTGGGATTATAATCTGTACTATGCCGGCTCCAGGGGCTCTGATACAATATATGATGTCCCGAATGCCAGGACTACCAGTTATAGCCAGAATATGGATGCTGTGCAGATTCATCCGTTTGGAACTGGCGCATGGCGTGCTCCAAACAACAATACCAATACTTTCGCCAGAGAGTCTCAAATTGATATAATGGCTTCAGCAGCAGGTATCGATCCCCTGGAGTTCCGCCTTAAGAACCTGAAGGATGAGAAAATGATAGACTGCTGGAAAGCTGTTGCTGATAAATTTGGCTATGTACCGGCCAAAACTCCAAGCGGAAGAGGCATAGGTCTTGCATGTGGAACGGATGCAGGTTCATGGGTGGCATTTATTGCTGAAGTAAAAGTGGATAAGAGTACCGGCAAAGTTCAGGTTGTACGTGTGGCATGTGCTCAGGATATGGGACTTTGCGTTAATCCTCAGGGTTCATTGATCCAGATGGAAGGATGCATGATGATGGGTCTGGGATACACTCTCACGGAAGAAATCCAGTTTGAAGGCGGTAATATCAAAAACCGTGGTTTTGACACATATGAGATACCCAGGTTCTCATGGACTCCGAAAATGGATTGTATTATCCTCGACAGGATGGATAAGCCACCCAAGGGCGGAGGTGAACCTGCAATAATAGGCATAGGAGCTGTTGTTGCCAATGCTATTCATGATGCAACAGGTGCCAGGTTGTACAGGGTACCGATGACACCGGAAAGAGTGTTGGAAGCGCTGAAAAAGGCATGAAGGCTTGATAGCGCAACGGCAAGAAATGTATTATGAATTATAGGCGATTGGCGATTTATGTCTTTTCGAGAGGTATATTGATTTGGATCCCCTCCTGGGAGGGGCTGGGAGTGGGTTAATTAGTTTGCCTCTCGCCCGTCGCCTATTTATATATAAACAGAAATAATAGTGGCAGAATTATTCCGGCTGCCGTCAGGATCGCTCCTCTGCGGGTGATCCCGTTTCTGCCTTTTATGATGAATAATCCGGTAACTGTAACCAGTATCAGAGCGATACAAAATATATCGCTGAAATATTTCCACCACCTTCCCGGATTGTAATGAAGGAAATTAATCTGGTAGAAAAGCGGACGTTTGCTTATTCTTTCAATTATGCCCTGTCCGGTAGCCGTGTTTATTCTTACCGATCCTCCGTCAACAAATATGGTAAGAATATTTCCTGATGGGAAATAGTAAGTTTTATAGTTGAAGCTGCCTGGCACTTTCTTAAGGATATCCTGAGCCATTTCTTTATCAAGGGTCTCTCGTGTAAAATTAATCTCAGCATTAAAAGACTGGTTTTCAATGATATAATTTGGATTCCAGTCATGCTTGTGATTCAAGGCAATACCTGAAACAGCATAAATGATTGTGAGTCCGGCAACAAGATATCCTAAATCACGGTGGGTGATTCTGTTAAGTTTTGATAGATTCATATAATAAAATTGAAAAAGGTCAGCAATTACTGACCTTTTTTATAATTCCTATAGGAATTTACTTTACCAGAGTATGCTTGTTATAAACCATCATGAGGTCAGACAATACAGGCTGGGATGCAAGTGACTTTGCAGTTTCGCAGGTATCTGCTCCTGGTGTTTGAGTCATTGTTTCACCTTTTGTCATGCCTTCACCTTCTTCCATTGCCATTGCCGTGGCTTTGGTTATTGTGCCTTCAACGACTATCTTACTGCCAAGTAATTCCATCGGAAATTTTGGTATTTCCTCACCTGCCTGAACGTATAATCTTACATCGGGATCATCACCGGTAATAAATAACTTTTTCCCGCTCATTGTGCAGACGTGAACAACTTTACCCTCAACACTGATATTTTTCCCTATATAGTCTGAAGGGTTTGAAACAAGAGAAGCAAATTCAACTTTTGCAGCTTCGGTGGTGCCTTCGGTTTTGGAAGAAATCTCTTTTTTCCCTGTATTGCCACAGGATGAAATTACTAAAGCAATAATTAATAGTGCAGAATAACTTTCTGATCATACTGATTAGGATTTTATGTTATAAACTGTTTAATAATTAGTTCCGCAAGATATAAAAAAACTTAATTAAAAAAACACTCATTTTTCACAGATCTCAGGACAATTATTCAGAAAGCCCGCGTTTACATTAAAGTTCCCAACCCTGCCGGTATTCCCTTGTGAGGTATTTGTTTGCGTCAGGTACGTTTGTTATTTTCATGCTGGCAGTGTCATACTCGACTTTTTTACCTGCCCGCAAGGCAACAGCACCAAGGTTAATAGTCTCTGAGACTGGTCCGGCATACAGGAAACTGCCCGGAGCCTGGGTTTTATTCCTGAAGGCATCGATCCAGGCTTCATTTCCTCTGCATCCCTCAGCTGCACTCGCTTCCTCCTTTTTAATGTAATTCATTTTGGTTTCGGGGATCAGAACCGGATTTTCACCCCTGAATCCTGCTAATATCTTTCCCTTGTCGCCTACGAACATCATTCCCTCACGGGTAAGTGCTTTCCCGGTAGCCCGGAGTTCATCGGGAACAAGTGGTCTCATGCCCCCGTCGTACCAGATAAGATCGAATTGAGGAAGTTCCTTCTGTGCAGGGAACTGAAAACGGACAATACAGGATAAGGGAAAAGCTACATCATTCTGAACTCCATATGCAACGTTATCGCGAAGGGAGCAGGTTGTTGTGGCATATGCTTCGGCACTTGTGGCCGGCGTATCTATCCCGAGAGTAAGAAAAAGCGGAAACAGGCTATAATGCCCCATATCGGCAATACTTCCGGCTCCAAAGTCGTACCAGCCCCGGAAGACAGCATGAGTATAGTTTGGGTGATATGGACGGTCAGGAACAGGACCAAGCCAGAGGGGCCAGTCAAAACCCTTTGGTACAGGCGGCTTATCGGCAGGATTAGACTGCCATTGCGGCCACATCGGCCTGTTCGACCAATTGTGAATTTCTTTCAGATTGCCAATAAATCCGTCTTTGATCCAGTTTTTTACCAGATCATAACCAGGCCTTTTGCTCCAGGCCAGTAAATGTGTACTCAAACCTGTTTTCCTTGCAGTTTCGATTGTCAGTTTAGTTTCATACATCCTGTTTGCAATAGGTTTATGAGTTACGACGTGTTTGCCCTTTTTCATGGAGGCAATTGCGACTGTTGCATGCAAATGATCAGGAGTCATTATTTTGATTGCATCTATACCGGTTTCTTTTTCAAGAAGTTCACGGAAATCGGCATAAGAAGAACATCCCTTGTAACTGCCGGCGTCTTTGGATTTGGCATAATATTTATTCACAAATTCCTGGCCAATATCCCTGCCCCCGGGGATCCCTTTGATTTTTTCTCCCCATGTTTTATCCTGCAAGGCGTTCTGTATGCTGTTCCTGACATCGTTCGGCGACCAGTCCACATAGTCGGTAGTGAACTTGTTAGGGTCACATACTGCAACAATCTGGAGAGCAGGACTTGCAACAAGCTGGGTCATTTCTCTCATGCCCTGTGTACCACACCCTATGTAACCAAGGGTTAGCTTGTCATTCGGAGCCACATATCCGGGTCCTCCAAGCACATGCCTGGGGACTACTGTAATTGCCAGGGAAGCAGCAGCAGCGGATCCCAGGAATTTACGGCGGTTGATTTTTTTTGAAGTTGGCATATCTCAATTATTATTTTATGGTTGGTTAAAAGTAAAAGATATCTGATAGTATGAATTTCATGTGTGATCTCAAATTTAAGGAAATGACCGGATTAAGGTATAAACAAAATCATGATTTTTGTTGTCTATATCATTGTAAACAGCTTGCATTTATTCAGGGATAAACCTGGAAATGCCACTGTACAAAGGGGTATGACAGTATTTGTTAAAAATTGTGAAAAGGAATAATCCTGGTTTTTTATTAATATCTGCAATGAAATGGAATATTTAACTTTGAAAAGTTGTCTAATTAAAAATCAACCAAATAAATCATTGAAAATGAAAAGAAATGTTACTCTTCAGCTTTTATCGCTGACAATTGTTATGGCATTCCTGTTGATGCCAATTACTCTTAATGCCCAGGGCTCGAAAGCTAATTTCGCAGGTACATGGGCTTTCAACGCTGAGAAAAGCAATATGGGACAAGCACCTCAGGGTGGAGGTGGCGGTCAGAGAATGGGTGGTGGCGGTGATTTTGTTGCCACACAGGAAGCCAATCTTCTGACTGTTGAAAGGACAAGAACCGGACAGGATGGTCAGACTATGAAGATTACAAGCAAATACACCCTCGACGGCAAAGAAAGTGTGAATACAACGGGAAGAGGCGAAAGCAAGTCAGTGGCAACGTGGTCAGCAGACGGCAAATCGCTTACTATTGTAACCAAGAGATCATTTGAACGTGACGGACAAACAACTGAAATGACATCTACAGAAGTATGGAGCCTGACGAGTCCGACTTCTCTTACGATTGTTTCAACCATGAATACACCAAACGGCGAACGTAAAACCACTGCCGTTTACGATAAAAAATAATACCGGTAAGAGTTTTTACCCTGTTCTTAACCGCAAAGTATTATGACTTTGCGGTTTTTTTATACCTTAGCTTTAACTTCAGATCATCCTTTTTAGCTATTTATCCCTTTAACCTGAAAAGATGTCAGTATGAAAAAGCCAGAGAACATTTATTTTAAGATCTCCGCACTCCTTATCTTATTAATGTGTATATCATGTTCCGAACCCAACGGCAATTATAAACAGGCGTTCAATCTCAGGAAAATAGCCGGGAATAATTCCGGTATCAGCAGAATTGCTGAGGGCAGGGGATTTCAAGGGCAGGTGCTCACGGTCAAGCCAGCTGACGAAAACAGTTTGGTAACAATCTGGAAATCAGGCGACAAAGGCAGTTGGGCCGGTGCTAAATATTTTATCTTTGAAGTTTTCGGAAATAATGATTACGCAGGTGTGATCACCCTGGAGTTTTATAAAAAGGCTTCTGGTCAGCCGGAGAAAATTGTTCTTCAGAGTGGAGAGACTGCGGAAACCGAAAAAGAATCTCCCTGGCTTTCATGCCTGCTGGGGATAAATCCTACCCTGAAAACCAGGGTGGTTTTTCCATTAAGTTATCTTGATGCCCAGGAGATTTTTATTCCGCGCTCCCCACGCCAGTTAAAGGGTACAATTACAGGAAACCGCCTTGACCCGGTTGATATTATTAAAGTAAACCTGAAATTCGGACCTTACAGTAATCCTTTTTTTACTCCTGAATTTGAAATAGCATCAGCAGGATTGAGCGATTCCATTCCTGCCCCATATGAACCGGTCGCTGAACCGGTCATTGATACTCTTGGTCAGCCAACCATTAAGGAATGGCCGGGCAAGATTAAAAATGAGGATGAGCTTATTTTCCTCAACCTTGAACTTGAGAAGTCTGTTTCAGGTTCAGCATTTAACAGCGGATTCAGCCGATATGGCGGCTGGATGGGAAAGCGGTTTAAGGCAACCGGGTTCTTCAGGACCTGGCATGACGGCAGCAGATGGTGGCTGGTTGATCCGGAAGGATATGCCTTTCTGAGTGTGGGTATCGACTGCATGCGATCGACATCCTCCGGCCCGGTCAACGGAATTGAAGATCTGTTCGAATGGCTTCCGGAAAAAAATGATCCCAGATTTGCTGAATCAGTTTCGGGTAACGGGTCCATTAAGAATGTTGATTTTTACAAATCAAATCTTATCAGGGTCTTCGACGATAACTGGAAGGCAAGGTGGAGCAAAATGACGGCAGATATGCTTAGAAACCTTAATGTAAATACTGTTGGCAACTGGTCGGAAATTAATTTTGCACGGGAGAACAAGCTTGCCTATGTTTTGCCGCTAAGCCGTTTTCCCGGCACCAAAACAATGATTTACCGTGATTTCCCTGATGTATTTTCGGATGAATACAAAATTAATTCAGTAGAATTTGCTAAACAGCTGAATGACTATAAAGATGATCCATACCTTGTCGGGTATTTCCTCCGTAACGAACCACAGTGGGCTTTCGGATATCACAACCTCGCCTTCGAGATGTTTGCTACCAGCCAGGGCTCAGCGACGAAAGATGAGTTCCTTAAATGGATTGCGTCCAGATATAACAATGATATAGAATTATTTAATAAATTATGGAATCTAAGCGTCGGAAATTTTAATGAGCTTAAAAAGCTGACGTTCAAGGATTACCCTTCAGTTGAAGCCGATAGCGATTTTTATGCCTTTACAACTGTCATGGTCAGGAGATATGTCGATATTCCTTGTGATGAAGTAGCCAGGGTTGATAGCAACCATCTTAACCTGGGTATGAGGTATGCCTGGATAAGCTCAGATCTGTTATACAAAGCCGGCGAAAGATTTGATGTTTTTTCCATTAACGGGTATGGTTATAACCCACCGCCCACTGAAGAAATTGCAAGAAGAAGTAACAAACCGGTAATGATTGGGGAGTTTCATCACGGAGCAGTGGACAGGGCGCTCCCAGCAACCGGCATTACGGGTGTCATAAGCCAGGAGGAAAGGGCAGCCGCTTACCGCAATTATGTGGAACAGGGATTTGCCCGGCCTGAACTGATTGGGATGCATTATTTTCAATGGGTCGACCAGCCGTACTACGGGCGCTTTGATGGAGAAAATTATAATATTGGAGTGGTCACAATTCAGAATCTTCCATACCCCGAACTTACAGAGGCTATGAGACTGACAAATAAGAGGATCTATAGGGTAGGTAGCGGAATGGAAGCTCCTTTTAAAGCTGATATTACCAGGATCCCGCCCATCCATTACTAATATGAACAGGGAGAATTCCGGTTATCTGGAGCTGGCAGTGGCTTGCTCTTTGAAATATGTTAAAAGCTCTTCGCCTTCAAGTCTGAAGTTATCTGCATTTTCCGGCTGTATCACATAAACCAGATCGTTGGGTTTTAATCCCCGTTCAATTACAATGTTCTTTTCATTTGCTTCACCTGGAACCACAACCTGTCTGGTCCTGTGCTTTGTATAAACAAATGGTATTCCATCCGGACCGGTGTGAATGCATTCCGCAGGGATATATACAACATCCGGGATGGTCTTTATGATTATCTTGTTGCCTGTTGTCATCGAGGGACGCAGATCAGGATCAAATCCATCTATTCTTATATTAACCTCAAAGACTTTTGAATCAGTATTGGGCAATTTCTCCCCGATATTGGCTACAGTTGAAATTTTCCCTTTAAAAGTCTTGTCGGGAAATGCATCGACATTGATAAGCACTTCCTGTCCCTGTACTACTTTTCTGATTTCAATTTCGCTTACATATGTTCTCGATAGCATTGTTGAAAGATCGGGAAGTGTTGCAACAACCCGATCAAAAGGATTGATTGAAGAACCGGTCTTTATTTTATTTCCCCGACGATCTTTTTTATATACGACCATACCAGGTGATGGTGCCTTAATAATAAATCCTGCCAGGACTTCCTCAAGACTCTGAACCCTTCTTTCAATCCGTCCATACCACATTGTCTGGGTTGCAATGTCTCTTTTTGCCTGGGCAACCCTGAGAGAATATCCCCTTTGCTTCTGTTCAAGTACTCTTTTTTGTCTGTCCAGATCGATCTCCGCCTGCCGGATTGTAGTAGGAGGCTCGAATTTTGAGTTTTTCAAAGTTATTTCAGCCTCCTCGACTGTGTGCTTCTGATTTCTTATAGCATCCCTCAATCCTGTTAGAACCACTGCAGTATCAAGCTTTTTCATCTCAAGGTTGGTCCTGTAAGTTGACAGCCTTTCACGTTCATCCTTCAAAGTGTTATCAAGCTGGGTTTTGTCTATTGTTGCAATATAATCCCCCTCCTTTACTTCTGTTCCCTCCGGAATCAGATCGGAGATCTTAAGCTCAGATGCATGAAAGTCTCTGCCTCTGGCTATCTCAGGAGCCTTTATATCCACCGAGTTCTCAGCCTCCAATTCGCCCGAGGCCGTAATAGCAATTTCGAAGTCACCTTTTATTGCTTTTGCAAATAAATTGTCATTTTCCTTTTTGGATACAATCTTGTTAAAAACAAATAATGCTATTATCGAAACTGAAACAACAACAATTGTTATTAACAGAGTTTTTTTCATTCTCAGTACGATAAGTTCCTGTTAACCAAACAATGAAATCAGGAACGAAATTATAAAATAATAGAAGTCAATGCCCCCGATTTAAACTTATTTAACATATTTAACAAATTTTTAAGACATTCCCGGATGGCAACAGCCCTTACATACCGGAACCTGAAATATCCGTCAGCGAGGCAATCCTACTTTTGCGGAATAAACCTCCGAAGAGCGATCCCAGGATTCCTTTACCTTTGGTCTGGGAGGCACCTCCTTTAAGAAGAAATCCTGCAACATCGTCAATAATACTGCCATCACCGTCAGCATCAAGAAGGGATCCGATTCCTGAAATCCCTGCCCCGCCGGCATCCCGTTTACGGGAAAGAGCTCCCAGTATAATGGGTGCGAGAGCCGGAATCATCTTAATGATCTTGGAGGGATCAATATTAAGTGATTTGCCTAAGACCTGGGCAGCCTGAACTCCCCCTCCTGTTCCCGAGTAGTCCTCCCAGGTTGGCATCGGCAGCCTGAGCAGTAGCCTTCGTTGAGATCAG
Source organism: uncultured Bacteroidales bacterium (assembly GCA_963831935.1). GTDB lineage: Bacteria > Bacteroidota > Bacteroidia > Bacteroidales > VadinHA17 > LD21. The sequence continues at coordinate 108,235 of CAWHSH010000014.1, read as the reverse complement.
GTCTTTGATATTATCCAGAACTGACTGATCACCGTATTTGTTCAGGATGTGATCAACCCTCTCATCTCCACCCTGCTCGTCTTTCTGCCTTTTCAGACCACCCAGAATAAGGGGAGCTAACTGCGGAATCAGCTTCTGTACGGTACCCTGGTCAACTCCAAAGTTGGAAGACATATGCTGGGTCACTTCGGGACCATAATTCTTCATGAAATCGTCAATAAAATTTGCCATAATTGATTGTGATTTTTAATAAAATATGAAGTTGTATAAATATTAAATATGGTCTTGTATACCAATGGTAATCAAGCCTTAATAATAAAAAGAATTTTTTGCCCGGGTGTCTTACTTTTCTCCAGCTATGTCGATTATTTTAATTTCCGAAGGACGGGAGGTCATATCAGCTGTTCTGGTTCCGAATTCCTTGAAGTAGTCTGTCGCAAAATGGGCATCCACAGCGGCCTGATTTTTGTATTTTTCCACAAAAATAAAATTGGTCTTTTCATAAGGATCCTGATAGAGCATATATTCCAGGCAACCTTCTTCCTTATTTGAGTTCTCAATCATTGTTTTTGCAGCTGAAATAAACTCATCCTCATATCCGGGCTTGATAAATACCCTTGCAGTAATCATTTTCTGGTATTCAGGAGCCTGAATTGCGGTGCCCGTTTGAATTTTATCGGAAGACTTTGGATTATTTGAGCAGGCAATTCCCAATAAACCTGCAATAAGGATTATGACTTTAATTTGCATGGATTTAAAATGTGTCAGGTTATCTGTAAATATAGTAAATTCCCGCATTATTTGCTTTATATAAACATGATATATCGCTTTCTCGACATATTTTTTGTTGTTTTTCACTCTATTCTCATATTATTTAACCTTTTAGGGTGGATCTGGAGGAAGACCAGGCTCCCCAACCTCATAACACTTCTCCTCACTGGCGGATCATGGTTGATACTGGGATCTGATCGTTGGGACTTTAGGTTACTGCCCACTGACAGACTGGCACTTCAGCGTTCTGGAAAAGCTTGGTAAGACAGGCCTTCCAAATTCGTATATAAAATACCTGGCTGACAGGATAACGGGATTGAGTTTTGATCCTGCAATGGTGGACAGATTTACATTGTATTCCTTCCTGGTTGCACTGGCATTATCAATTTTTTTTAATATAAGGGATTATAAAAATCGTAATTTTAAAACAGGATAAAGAAATCCTGATTTGTACGTGAAAATCAATTGAGAAATGAAAATATTTGAAATAAAACCTTAATTATAATGAAATCATGAAATCATTATCTTCAGCTTTCATAATCCTGTCGCTTATTTTTTGCACTGGCAGAGGATTATCCCAGGCAACTCATCCTGAACCGGAAACTCTTAAAGCCTAGGTTCCAGAGCTCCTGATTTCAGCCTCCTTAAAGGAGTGGATGGAAAAACCTACGGATTAAGAATTTCAATAAAGCATCAGTCCTCGTAATAATCTTCAGCTGCAATCACTGTCCGACTGCACAGGCTTATGAAGATCGTATCATATCCCTTACAAACGACTACACGACCAAAGGGGTTGAGATTGTGATGATATCGCCCAATAATGTCGATGCTTTGAATTACTCCGAACTCGGCTATTCCGATATGGGCGACAGCTTTGAAGAGATGAAGCAACGAGCAGCCGACAAAAAGTTTCCTTTTCCGTATCTGTACGATGGTGATGAACAGAAGACAGCGCTGGAATACGGACCCGTGGCAACTCCTCATTGTTTTGTTTTTGACAGGGATCGTATACTGAGATATACCGGACGTGTAGACGGCTCGGAGAAACCCGGTACCGGAAAAGGTGAAGATATCAGAAACGCTGTTGATGCGGTTCTGTCAGGCAACTCCTGTAAAAAATCCGGTTACCAAAGTATTTGGTTGCTCAATCAAATGGTCGTGGAAGAATGAATACACCAAAAAACTGTACAAACAATGGGCTGAATTACCTGTCACCCTCGAAACCATTGATGCACAGGGGATAAAAGATCTTGTCAGGAACAGCAACTCAGACAAGCTGAGACTAATAAACTTCTGGGCAACATGGTGCGGCCCTTGTGTCACCGAGTTCCCTGATCTTGTCATAATTGATCGGATGTATCGCGGACGTCCATTTGAATTTATAACTGTAAGTACCGATAAGCAGAACAGGAAAGCAGGATGTTCTGAAATTCCTCCAAAAACAGGAAGCTTCGAATAAGAACTACATATTCAACAAGGATGATGTATATGAATTGATCGAAGCCGTAGATCCTGACTGGCAGGGTGCACTGCCCTTTACGATGCTTATCGAACCGGGAGGGAATATTGTATATAAGAAACAGGATGTTATTGATCCTCTTCAGATGAAAAAGCTCATTGTTAATAACAAGTATATCGGCAGATATTATTAACACGAATAATCATATGAAATAGCCATGATACATAAAAACACCATCTGAAATGAATAATTCACATCATGGATATTTCATCTGACCATTGAAATTCAAAAATATACATATGAAAAATAATTACAACAGGCGCACATTCATTAAAACAGCTGCTATTGCAGCTGCCGGTATAAGTATTCTGCCATCAGATTCAAGCCTAATAAATGCACCCGGTCAATCCCGTCCGACTAGGAGGTCCTGTTTTCGGAAAATTTACCGATCCGGCTGAATGGATAAAGGAGCTAAAAGCGCTTGGCTACAGTGCCGCGTATTGTCCTGTGCAGCCGGGCGCAACTGGTGAAATGATCAGGTCAACAGGATGGAGGCAGATGAAGAATAACATTCTGATAGCAGAGGCCGGAGTATGGAACAATATGCTTGATCCCGATGAATTGAAACGAAAGGACTGCAATTGCAAAAATATTGCGATCCTTCACCTGGCCGATGAAATAGGAGCAGTTTGTTGCGTAAATATTTCAGGTGCAAGGGGTGAAATATGGGACGGGCCCTATCGCCGGGAATTATGCGAAAGATACATTCAGCCTTATTGTTGAAACAGTCAGGCAAATCATTGACGCAGGTCAGGCCCAAAAGTGCTTTCTATACGCTTGAACCAATGCCCTACATGCTTGCCTGATTCGCCTGATACTTATCTTGACCTGATCAAAGCTGTTGACAGGAAAAAGTTTGCTGCCCATCTCGATCCTGTAAATATGATCTCAAGCCCGCAGAGATATTTCAATAATGCTTCATTTATTAAAGAATGTTTTGCAAGGCTTGGTCCGTACATTAAATCTGTTCATGCAAAGGACATAACAATAATGCCTGAACTTACAGTTCACCTAGAAGAACGGAGGCCGGGGCTTGGTTACCTGGATTATGGAGTATTACTGCAGGAAACCTCCAAAGTTGAAAGATATTCCATTTATGCTTGAACACCTGACGAAGCATGAGGACTATAAATTGGCTGCAGAATATGTAAGGCAAACCGGAAGCAGGAATGGAATATCATTCGTGAAGTAGTCCGTACCAGGCTTGACAGTACGACCTCAAGAATGTATGACCGCATGACCGCATGACAATTACTTCACCTGCGATCTCGATCCGGTTGAGACAGCAATATTCTTCTTCCATTCATATTTTTTGCCGTTGCTGTAATTGAGCAGGACATCATATGTACCCGGCGGACATGAACTTGCCGCGCCCTGGCTTTCACACTTCATTATTTCGATATTTTTGTCAGGGGTTGGTGCACCCGTCTGTTTAGCTGCAGTCCCGGCCGGATAAAGATGGAAAGCTTTTACATCCTTATTTCCGCCAAGGTATTCAATAACTCCTGCATTAAGATTTACAGGTAATATTGTAGCTGATATCAGGTTTTATTAAAAAGTTTTCAAGCCAGACTTTCTGAAGACGTCCCGGTGTCCCAAGAGTCATCAGTACATCATATGTGCCAGCTTTTATGGTTCCTGTTTTGACTGCATTACCATCTGCAGGAGCTACAGGGTTTATCGTGTTTCCCCTTTGCATAAAATAGCAGAACGCCACAGGAGGGATTCTGTTCCACGTTGCCTTTGTATCTTTCGATTTTTGAAACAAATGCTGATTGTCCCGCATGACTTTCAGGCTTTTCTTCAATTAATATCTGGTAATCATAAAGGATGATTGACAGTGTGGTTTTCATCTGTGGTTTAATTTCGATATTTTCAATATCGAAGGAAATTGTTCCTGGTTTGCCTGCCAGTTTAAACGTTTCTTTCAAAGTACAGGTCCCGGGTTTTAGATCCTGAAGCTTAAGCTCCTTACCTGCGCTGTAGGCCTTGAAAGATGAACCGGAGGTCAGGTTACCAAGAGCTCTGACAGTAGGAACGAGCGGAGCCTGATCAGACGACTTTAAAGCCTCAAATGTCTGACTTACCCATACATGATTCCAGCATTGTTCCATTTTAACATTAATGCCATTATCAAGATGATAGATGTAGTTTGATACTTTTTGTGCCTGTAATGAAAAAATCATTGCACAATTGATAATCAATAAGATAATGAAGTTTTTCATCTGTTTATAATTTGTTTTTTAATGGTCAGATGGAATATCCATGAATAATCATTTTGGTTTGTGATTTTACTTTTTAATCATGGATATTTCATGATACCCTATTTAAAATTGATTAATTAATAATAATAAGCTAATCAAAGTTACAGAATTCATACGACTGATCAAAAAAGGATTTTAATACTACTTCATTATTTGTTATCCGGGATCTTTTTTGCCTGTGAAATAAAACATTTGTTAAAATTTAACCAATGGAGAATGATTACGGGTTTTCAGTTGTCTAAATAGAAAATAAACATTAAGGTTAGTTTACAAATCAGATCAGAGTATTAATAAAAATCTGTAAATATGAAAAGATCGGGAAAAATTATAGGTACTGCGTTAATGCTGCTTTTAGCCGGCTTTGGTCCGCTTTATGCACAGCGCGGAATGGGAGGAATGATGACGGATTCAGTCAGGATGAACAGGATGAGAAGAGGCATTGATATGAATCAGCGACAGGGGTATGAACTCCAGACCGGATTCACTGAGAATGAGAGGTATGAGACCCGGGTCAGGACCATACGGTATGAACCGGATGCATCCGTATATGTTCCCTGGTCCTGAATTTGGAATGAGAAGGTGGATGTGGTCAGATCCATGGATGGGAAGAATGTGGAGAGGTTACGGACGGGGATGGGGGCAGATGCCCGGAAGGGGAATGTGGTCTTTACCCGGCGATAGCGCAAGCGTTTGGCAGCACAGGCCTGGCATGGGGATGTTCGGAAATATTCCGGGACTTACTGACAAGCAAAGGAAAGATATTGAGACTCTGAGACAGAAACAGCAGGAAGAGATGGGAAAATTAAGGGAAGAAATGATGGCCAGGATGAAGAGCCTGCGGGAGTCAAACCGGGAAAAGATAATATGCTTACTCCGGAACAAAAGAAATGGGTTGAGGAAAATAGTAATAAACCACCGGAAAGATAAACAAAATGCAAAAAACGTCCGCAGATTCAGATTCCAGTCTTACCTATCTGCGAAAATCTGCGAAATCAGCGGGAAACCTAAAATTATTAGCATTTCAATAATGACAAAGTGTTCCTGGAATTGTGATGGATTACTCTGCCGGAAAGCAAGATTCAATGCATTAAATTTAACCACAAAGTCTCACTAAGGTTCCATAAAGGTAAGCAACGACATTCAGCTAAGACTCGATTAAAACAGCTTTCTGATAAGGTAAATAATAAGTGTAAGGACAACACTTATTATGATCATTGTTGTGAGTGGAAAATAAAACCTTACATTTTCTTTTACAATTCTGATATCGCCAGGCAGATGCCCAAGCCAGCTTAATTTATCCCCGGCGAAATAAATTACTGCTCCGGCAATGATCAGGATGATGCCTGCAAGGATGAGAATCTTCCCGGTCTGTTCCATGTTAAGATGATTTCAGGTACAAATTTACTAACTGAGGTTCAATTTCTTTCAAAATTGGTTTAAATTTGAAAGTAAAGTTCCAGGAAATAACTTAACGCAAATTGTCCATGAAAAGGGTATTTATTGTCATCCTTCTCCCATTGATATGCATAATTTCAGCAGGTCAGAATAACAAGCCTGATGGAAATACCGGAATCCTTCGTGCTGCTTTTGCAAAGGAGGACATCACGCCATCTCTTCCGGTTAAATTATATGGTTATGCTTCGAGGAAAACATATTCTGAAGGAATCCATGATCCATTATCGGTCAGGGTAGCCGCTTTCGAGAACAACGGCAGGAGACTTGTTCTGGTTTCGACCGACGTAGGATCGTATGGAAGCGATGTATTTACAGTTTTTCAAAAAGAAATATTGGATAAATTCAAACTGAAGGAATCCGAGCTTTTCCTGACCACCATTCATTCACACAGCTCTCCCATTCTTTCACTCAATGCTGATACGGGAGATCCCAATAATATTGAATATACCAGGACCCTGCAGCAAAAGCTTTTAGATGTCATTGGAGAGGCCCTGCATACTTTGAAACCGGTTAAGACAGGTGCTGGTAAAGGTTCTTCCCCGGTAGGAGCAAACAGGCGTGAGATGCGGCCTGACGGCTCAATTACCCTCGGCAGAAATCCTAATGGAATAACTGACAAAGAAGTTCTAGTTATGAAAATAGAAGCAGAAGATGGAACTTCTGCGGGAGCTCTTTTTGACTACGCCACCCATTCAACAGCCCTGGGACCCCAGAATATGCAGGTAAGCGGTGACGTTCTGGGCCTGTCAGCCCAGTTCACAGAAATGATACTGGGGAAAAAGGTTGTTACTCCTGTTTTTGCGGGTGCCTCCGGTAATATTGATCCATGGTACCGCATACTTCCGGAATTCAATACTGAACCAGGCTGGATCCCTGAACCGGTACTGCTGGGGACACTTCTCGGCGAGGAAGTTGTGCATGTTTTCAGAAGCATTAAGGAAGTAAATCCAGGAGGTGAAATAAACACCGACTTTGCTACATTACAATGCCCCCGCCGGAACACTGGAGACAATGATACTCCGGCGGACCAGATACAACCTTCCACCGTGCCTGTTAATATTACGGTGGCGCGGATAGGTGACGACGTAGCGTTTGTGGGATTTAATGTTGAAATGCTTACGGAAATAGGTTTGGAAATAAAATCCGGATCTCCTTTTAAAAATACATTCATAATAACCCATTGCAACGGTTACAGCGGTTACCTGCCTCCGGCTGAGCTATATAAGGAGGGAGGATATGAAATCACCTCGACCCGGTTCGGGATCGGATCTGCAGATATGGTGGTGAAGAAAGCCCTCAGAATGCTGTATGATCTGAAATAATCTGGTTGCATTGCAAGCATGATTCCCGCAATGTGATTTCAGATCATGAATTCTGAAGTAGCTTCAATCCGTTCCCTGATATCTTTCATTTTCTTCTCCCTCTCAAAAGAAAAAGTCTTTTGCTCCCTGTCAAGGAACTCAAAAAGGATCAGTGACTTTTTTGAATATTCAAGGCTTCCCGATTTGTTCCCCTGTGCAAGCCTCAGCTCAGCTTCAGCATTGAAAAGCTCTGCAAGTATCTCAAGATGGCCGTTCGTATAGTTATGATCATGCAAAAGTGTATCGGTCAGGTTCTCCGGAGGGATTTTGCGGAAAAAGGAAGAATCCTCCCGGAGCATCTGATAATATATATGATCCAGCTCTTTCTCCGCCCGATGAAATCACCTTTTTTTATCAATCCAAGGATTCCTGCTATTAAATCACCGATCATTTCTATCATACGCAGAATGTAGTCTTTTTGGTACATAGTGATGATGCAATTTGTAACGAAGGTAGTAAAAAGGCTAAAAGACGCAAAGGCATGAAGGCGTTAGGGCCGGGGAACGTATTTTGTATTACAGTAATGTTTTATGTTTTGTTAATTAGAGCATTTACCGGGTTTTGAGCTGAGACTTTTTTTCAGTAATCAAGAATATCATTACTTTTATAAACTGAATTGAATTTTGCCCCATTCGGATTATCATTTGAAATACCATATATTATGATTAAAGGAATTACATCACAGGAACTTAACTCCGGCAAGTTCATAAATGAAAAGGTTAATGAAATTGTTGCTGCCGTCGGTAATGGAATAGCAATCAATGCCCTGTCGGGAGGTGTTGATTCATCTGTTGTCACCATGTTAGGGCACCGGGCACTGGGTAAAAAACTAAGGACGGTTTTTATTCAGAACGGCCTGATGCGCGAAAGGGAGCCTGAAATGGTTGCAGGTGTTTTCAATAAACTGGGTATTTCAATTGAAATAATTGATGCACAAAAAGAATTCCTGGCTGCCCTGAAAGGAATAACTGATCCGGAGAAGAAGCGCGAAGCAATAACCCAGACTTTTTATAAGAAAGTCTTCGGGCGCATTGTCAGAGAAAGCAAGGCTAAATTTCTCCTGCAGGGAACTATTCTTACCGATGTGGATGAGACAGTTGCCGGGATCAAGAGGCAGCATAATGTCTTTGCCCAGCTGGGAATAGATCCGCAGGAAGCTTTTGGATACCAGATAATTGAACCACTCATCCAGCTTCGTAAGGATGGAGTAAGAATGGTCGGGAAAGCTCTCGGACTTCCGGAAGAAATTTTTACCCGGATTCCGTTTCCCGGTCCAGCACTTGCTGCCCGCATCATTGGAGAGGTAACAGAAGAGCGCCTAAATACGGTCCGCAAGGCAACAGCAGTTACAGAACAGTTACTTGGCGGGAAAGGTGCGTTCCAGTATATGGCGATCCTGCACGAAGACAGGGTGACCGGAATGCGGGACGGTAAACGCGACTTCGGCCAGCAGATCGAGATCCGTTGCTGGGACAGCATTGATGCACGTACAGCTACGCCAACAAAACTGCCATTTGATGTTCTTGAAAAACTTGCCGGCAATATAATCAGAGAGGTTCCGGGAGTAGTAAGCGTCACTTATAATATAACCACTAAACCTCCTTCAACAATTGAGGCGGTTTAAAACGGCCAGACTGCGGGAGAGACCTGTGGTAGAGCTATGGGTGGGTTTCTTAGAGTGCTCCGTTCAATGATTAAATACAGGAAAACTATAGTTAAGGTTGTACAATTGGTATCACTGGTGATCGTGATGCTGATCGCTGTTGAATGTTCCCGATCGGCAAGGCATCTGAAAAGCAAAGAGGAATTGCTGAAATATAAAAATCCTGAAGCCACGCTGGTATTATCTGAAGATGGTGAACTCCTGGGTAAATTCCTTTTTGAAGACCGGATAAATATTTCCTACGGACAGATTCCCTTGACATTTAAAAAATGCTCTTATCGCAACTGAGGATGTCCGTTTTTTCGAACACAGAGGAAATGACATAAGAAGTTTCTTCCGGGTCCTGGTAAAAACAATCCTGTTCAGCAACCGCAGTGCAGGTGGCGGGAGCACCATAACACAACAGCTTGCAAAAAACATGTATGGCAGAAAAGACTCCGGTTTCTTCCATGTCATAACAAACAAGATCAGGGAAATGATAATGGCCCGGCGACTTGAAAAAGTATTCACTAAAGAAGAAATACTCACGCTTTATCTTAATACTGTTTCATTCGGCGAAAATGTTTTCGGCATCGAAGCCGCATCAGGCAGGTTTTTCAATAAAAGCACCGAAAACCTGAAGGCAGAAGAATCGGCAGTATTGATTGGGATGCTTAAAGCCAATACTTATTACAATCCGCGGCTACACCCTGAAAATGCCAGATTGAGGCGGAATGTGGTACTGAAACAGATGGAGAAGTACAATTACCTGAAGGCTTCCGAGGCTGATTCACTCTCAAAACTGCCTCTTAAACTTGATTACAGTAAATCCAGGGATTTCTGGACCGGCTGATTATTTTCTTGTTCAGGTAAGAGCAGAAACCAATGGGATCCTTGACAGTCTGAGTTCTGTTACCGGAAAAACATGGGATCCTGAGAAAGACGGGCTGATAATTACGACAACGTTGAATCTTCCCCTGCAGAAATACGCAATTCAGGCTTTCCGCGATCATCTTTCGAGAATGCAGAAAAGGCTCGATGAACAATACGGGAGTCCCTCGGGAAAAAAAAGCCTGGAACAAATTGCTGCGAAAGAACTGGAAAGGCTTAACCTTACCCGGCAGGCAAATGAGATTGGATTCCAGGAGGTCTTTGACTGGAACGGCAACTATGCTGACTCAATTACTGTCGTTGACAGTTTGAAAAAGGCTTTGACAACCCTTCATGCAGGATTGATTGCAATGGAGCCTGTGTCCGGTAAAATCGAGGCATGGGTAGGAGGGATCGACTTTAAAACACAACCCTTCGATCAGATACTCGCCAGGCGCCAGCTTGCTTCCGTCTTTAAACCTGTTTTGTATGCAGAGGCACTTGAAGAGGGAATGGAACCATGTCAATATCTTGACAATGATTCCGTAACCCTGTCCGGATTTGAGGACTGGAGTCCGGAGAATTATGATCATTCCTTTGGAGGGAAGTATTCCCTCTCCGGAGCATTGGCCCAATCGATGAATATCCCGACCTTCAGCCTTTTTCTGGAAATTGGTTTCGAAAAGCTCGATACAATGTGGAGAAAAATGGGATTTTCCTATAAACTCGATAACACTCCCTCGCTTGCAATGGGTACGGCTGAAGCGAGCATCAGGGAGGTTGCTGTCGCCTATGCATCATTTGCCAATGGAGGATACAGGAGTAACCCCTCGCACCATTTCATCAATAAAAACTCCTGCCGGAGAAGTGATTTACACTAATGACTTTAATGATAAAGGTACAAGGATACTTACTCAAAAATCAAGCCTGCTTATGAGTGCAATGCTGCAAAAAGCGATCAGGGAGGGAACGGGAGCCTCAATGAGCAGCATTTATGGCGTGGATTTCCCTCTTGCAGGTAAAACCGGTACATCTCAGGACTATTCAGATGCATGGTTTGCTGCTTTTAATCCCGGTCTGGTTATTATTTCCAGGACCGGAGCTTCATCGCGGACCATTCACTTCAACAACGGTGCAAATGGTTCGGGGAGTGCCCTTGCACTGCCACTTGTAGCATTAACACTTAAGAAACTAAAGCAGAACCCTCAGCTAAAGGAAAGACTTATTGTCCAATTCCCGGAGTTGCCTCCGGAACTTGCCGGAGCCCTCGATTGTCCTGATTTTAAGGATAAAAACTTTTTCGACAGGATAATCGACCTTTTTGAAAAAGACAAAAAACCGTATAATAAGCAAGGAGCTGGAACCAAAAGAAAGTTAAGAAGCTTTCTCAGGCGGATATTCAGGAAGTGATCTGTAACTCTTAACAAAATTCCGTATTTTAAATGCCTGGATTATTCTATTATACTTTTTTGCTAATAACCACATTGTTACTTAATTTTGCTTGTCTGATTTACATTAAATAAAATGCAAACTCTTCTTTTGTTTGTTTTCTTAATAATACTATTGTTCTGAATTTTAATAATACTTATCCATTATATTTCTAAATATTATGCATGAAGTAACTGTCAGAAATCAGAAAATAGGCGATAAAAAGTTTTTTCTGATCTCAGGTCCTTGTGTCATTGAAGAGGAAGAAATAATGATGACAGCAGGAGAAAAACTAAAGACTTTATCCCAGAAACTGGATTTACCGGTTATATATAAGTCATCCTTCATGAAGGACAACAGAAGCTCTGTAGATTTCTATGCTGGTCCGGGTTTGGATGAAGGATTGAAAATGCTTGAAAAGATCAGGAATACTTTTGATCTGCCGGTTTTATCAGATATTCATTATCCCGATCAGATTAGTGCTGCGGCTGATGTGCTTGATATAATTCAGATTCCAGCCTACCTTTGCATGCAAACTGTTCTTGTTGTTGAGGCTGCCAAAACCGGAAAGACGATAAACCTGAAGCATGGACAATTCATAGCGCCTGAAAATATGGGGAAACCTGTAAAGAAGATTGAATCACAAGGGAATAATAACATTATACTTACAGAAAGAGGATATACCTTTGGCTACAATGACCTGGTTGTTGATCCGAGAAGCTTTTATGAAATGAGAAAGTTTGGTTATCCTGTGGTATTTGATATTACTCACAGCATTCGTAAGTATGGCATCCCCAGTTCAGATCCAAAAGGAGGGATGCGTGAGTATCTGCCTGTAATATCAAGATCCGGGGTGGCTGCCGGAGTGGATGGAATTTTTATTGAAGTACATCCTGATCCGCCAAAAGCAAAATGCGATGCTGCGAGCCAGCTAAGGCTGGATGATCTGGAGAGTTTTATTATGCCTTTGATTGAACTTCACTATACTGAAAAAAAATATCGAATAAATTAATTTTACTCAGATTATGGAATTATTTCTTGATTCAATAAAATTTGAAGAAGTCAGGAAGCCAATAACCTTGGATTCCTTACAGGATTAACAACTACTCCGACATTCATGCAAAGGGAAGGGATAACGGATTTTGATTCCGCTCATTCTCCGTTTGTCAAAAATGACCAATATACTTATGATTGAGTCCCTGGGCGACACTGCAACGGAGATTATCAAAGAAGCGGAAAGGCTCCTGGAGCCTTGGTTTAAACAAGGAAACAACTGTATTTAAAATTCCAATTTCTCTGGAAGGTGCAAAGGCGTGCAAGATTCTTACTGATAACGGATTGAAAGTGAACCTTCATCTTATTTATACCATTCAGCAGGCATATATTGCTTTTTGTGCCGGTGCAACATACGTTTGTCCATTGGTAGGCCGCCTCCAGGATCAGGGACAGGATGCCCTGAAACTTATAGAACAATGTGTTAAAGCTGTTGAAAGATATAATTACAAAACCAAGGTAATGTTTTCTTCTGTCAGGAATATTGAACATGTCAAAAATGCACTAAATCTTGGTGCTCATGCCTGCACTGTTCCCTGGAATGTTTTAAAGCAACTTCCTCAGAATCATTTTACCGAATTAGGAATAAGGCAATTTGTTGAGCATACAGAAATGTCGACCATAAAAGCTTCAGACCTGGTTAAAAGAGATGATGTATTTCTTAGACAGTAATTCCACTGTTCTTGATGCTATTGATCCAGATGACGAAGTCGAAAACTGGTGCTTGTGTAGTCATTAATGATAAGAAAGAAATATACAGAGTATTTACTGACGGTGACCTTAGAAGATTAATAAAAAACGGTCAGAATAATTTAATCAATAAGAAGTTTGTGGAACTGGAGCCGAATTCACCGATATCAGTCGAACTCAATGCTTCGCTTCATGAAATAACGGATCTGTTCAAGGCAAAAGAGGTTGATAACCTTGTTGTTATTGAAAACAATAAACCTGTAGGAATTATTGATATCCAGGATGTACTGAAATGGCTTTAGAATCAGGAATTTGTAAACCTGGGAGGGACTTTCTTAACTCCCTCCAAACGTAATCAAATCATCTTTGACAAATATTAAAGGCATTTGTATTTGATTGGGATGGAGTATTTAATGATGGAAGGAAAACAAGTGAAACAGACAGTACTTTCTCAGAGATTGATTCAATGGGAATAAACCTTTTGAGATTTGACTACTGGTTAAGAAACAGACATTTCCTGCAGATTTTTATTTTAACAGGAATGAAGAATCAATCGGCAACTGAATTTTCCAGAAGGGAACATTTTGACGGAATATTTCTAAACTGTAAAAATAAAAAAGAAGCTTTCGATAGTATCTGCAATAATCATAAAATTGCTGCAAAAGAAATCACTTATGTATTCGATGATGTTCTGGATATCGAAGTAGCTCAGATTGAGCGGTCTTTCCTTTTGTGTCGGAAGAAAGTCCAATCCTCTGCTTTTAAATTATATTAAGCAGAACAAGATCTGCGATTATATTTCTGCGTTTTCAGGCGAAAACCATGCCGTAAGAGAAATATGTGAACTATCAATAGGATTATCAGGAAATTATAACCGGACGCTGGAACTGAGGGTTCAGTATAAAGGGGAATATGAAGAATACCTTAATAAACGAAATAGTATAAACACCGATATCGTGGTGTTCCCGTAATTCAGAAAATAATTGTTCAGTTGGTTCCTTCTTGTCAGATGTTTAATTACATCCGTTTGTACCAGTCAATAATTTTTTCTTTGCTTACATGCTTTGCCCAATCAGGGCCAAAGGCATGACGCCACATATGGTCAAGACCAAAGGCGGTGATTGCCATTTTTTCAAACTGGTCCGCGGGTCAATCCTTTTGAGATTCCCGCAGGGATATCTATTTTATGCTTTTCAACCATTGTATGAAAATCCCTTACAGCTTGTCCGTATATATCCTCGAGTTGGTTGAAAGCAATACAATTGGCAATTCCATGATGGAAATCAAGAACATATGAAAGGCCATAAGATAATGCATGGCAAACTCCAACCTCGCTGTGCCCAATGCTCAATCCGCCAAAATATGAGGATACCATTAGTTTTTCATCGGCCTCTTCGCGTGTGATATTATCATTCAGGAATACTTCCCGGCATAATGCCTGCGACTGTATGTGCATATGATTCACTAATACAGTTTTTATTTATTCCGTTCAAGCGACTCAACATTATGGATATAGGCATCCATTCCGGTATAAAAACGTTGATTTTTGGGAGCATCATAAATCAATTCAGGATCCAGAACAATCAGGTCAAAAGGAGTAAATTCTCCTTTTATTCCAAGCTTTTTCTCCGGTCCGGTCAGCACTGCAGTCATTGAAACTTCAGCACCGGTTCCTGAAAGAGTAGGGATTCCAATATGGTAAACTCCCTGATTTTTAGCCAGGTTCAATCCCTGGTATAATGATGATGATCCATTATTGGTCAGCATCACTGAAACAGCCTTTGCATAATCAAGGACGCTTCCTCCTCCAATTCCAATAACAGCTGCCGGCATGCCTTCCTTCGAATTCTTTATCTGGTCCCGAATGCTGTCAACAACAAAAGTTTTTGGCTCATTATCAACGTTTACCCAAATAATGTAATCAGCCATTTTTAAGGGAATCCTTTTTTCAACCGGTTTATCCTTAAAACAATCATCTACAAGAAAAACAAAACAGGAATCACCATTAATTCGTATTTCTTCCAGAAGGTCACCCAACTGGTTAAAACTGCCCTTTCCGAATAAGCATTTGGGAACGGATTTAATAATCCTTAACATATAGTAATGATATTAGAATTTATTTTTTCAAAATATTTCCTTCAAGGCTTTTTCAATTTTTAATGAAAGACCCTGAATCTCTTCTTCAGTCCATGTAATCCTTATCTGTATAGAGATTAACCCCGACATTATTTTATCGGATTGCGGAAGAGAAAGGCTTGTGTAATCCTGTGGTGGTTTAAACAATGAAATAGCCAGGCTGGCAGCTGATTTCATTTTTTTAATATGTTCCCAGTTTTTAAGGTAATGGTAATTATTATCAAACCAATATGCATAACTGATTCCAAATTTGTCGAATGCTTTCAATACTTTGCGTGTGGAGGTTTCATCCTGGAGGAAGAAGTCAAGGAAAGTAGCGCTATCTCCTTTTTTATCAGGGATTTTCCTGAAGCTTATCTGCGGGAATTTTGCCAGAATCTGTTCAAGTTTTGATTTATTTCTGCGCTGGTTTTCAAGTATATAGGGCAGTTTCCTGAATTGAGCCAGGCCGATGGCTGCATGGATCTCACTAAGACGAAAATTTGTGCCAATTATAGGATGAGGTTCAGCTCCCCTGTTGTTTCCAACATGGCTATGACCATGATCAGCATGTTGGGTTGCAATTTCATAAAGAACGGGATCATCCGTTATAATAGCTCCGCCTTCACCAGCAGTGACTATCTTAAAAAAATCGAAAGAGTATACAGCAATCTTTCCGAAGGTTCCCAGTGGTTTGTTTTTGAAAGTAGCTCCCAGAGCCTGGGCAGTATCCTCAATCAGAATAAGATTATGCTTTTTACATACCTCCAGAATTTCATCAACCTGGGCCATTGAACCACACATATGCACAAGCAATACGGCTTTGGTACGAGGTGTAATTGCAGCTTCAATGCCAGCGGGATAAAGACACAACGTTTCATCGATCTCGGCAAATACAGGGATGGCTCCTGCCTGCAGAACGGCCTCAACAGGAGCGATAAATGTAAAAGGTGGCACGATTACTTCATCCCCGACACCAATGCCGCAACATGCCAGGGCTAAATTATCCGCTGTCGTACCGCTAGAAGTTACGTGAGCAAACCTGACACCATGATAACGGGCAAGTTCATTCTCAAATGTTCTGGCTTTCCAATGACCTTTCCTCTCTTTGTCGTGATTATAGCGAAAGAGAATTCCTGTCTCAAGGACATCCATTACCTCCTTTTTCTCTTCAGCTCCAAAAAGTTCAGTTCCTGGCATATTATAAGGAGATTTAATTATGTGACAAAATTATAAGAATTTGTTCGCCAATCTTATTTTATCAGGCATATTTCAATGAAAACTTCTGAAAACAAAATACAGTTCCGAATAATGGAAAATCTATTTGTCCTCACTAATATTTCCGGAATGGTTGATAGTTTATCTTGGGATTTTAGTTTAATTTTTCAACATGAGAAAATCCTTTTAAAAAATCAACAAATCCGGCGTGCCCAGTTTAATCGGTTAAAAGAGGGTCACATTGACCGGCCACGATACTTCGGCAGTAAAGTATGTTTCTCACAAATGAAAAATTCAAAATTTAAAAACCAATGAAGCCAATATTTAAAAAACTTTCTTGTAAACATAAGAACAACAAAGTTTTATATTACACAATCAATTTTGTGCGTCAACTTTTACCAGGTAAAATCTTTCAATCAAGACTTGCAAAGAAAATGTCGGCATTAAAGGATTATGATATTGACTACATAAGAAAACGCGTTAATTACTGCAATAAACTGGAAACAGAATGTCAATTTATCAGATGGCGTCAAAAGCCTTGATAACTTTAACCTGAAGAAAAAAGACAAAACTTATTTTTTCGATTGTTATGAGTACACCAGATATTTTCAACCCAGCCTCAGGGTGGATTTTACATTTGGTGATGTCACATCAGTGCCTGCCGAACCTTCTATAGTAAAAAGCAGGCCTATTACCGGGAATAATATAAATTCTGTTGTTCTTAACCTGGATAAAGTGAGGCATTTCACTTTCATAAATGATAAAAAGGACTTTAGAAATAAGAAAAACATGCTTGTAAGCCGTAATTATGTCAGCCAGGAGCACAGGATCAGGTTCCTTGAGATGTATATCAATCATCCGCTCTGTAACATAGGGAAAATTAATAAAAGCAGCAATCATCAGAACCTCTTGAAGGAGATACTTACTATTGAAGAGCAGCTTGATTATAAATTCATCCTTTGTCTTGAAGGAAATGATGTGGCAAGTAATTTAAAATGGGTGATGTCTTCGCGGTCACTGGCAGTGATGCCTGCTCCCAGATATGAGACATGGTATATGGAAGGTACATTGATACCTGATTATCATTATGTGCTTATTAAAGATGATTATTCTGATCTTGAAGAACGAATGGAATACTACATAAGCCATACTGATGAAGCTATGGAAATAATAAGAAATGCGCATTTGTATGTCGAACAGTTTTTAATAAAAAAAAGAGAAGATCTCATTTCACTGCTGGTACTTGAAAAGTATTTTTACAGGACAAATCAAAAAGAAATTACTGAAAATCTAAAATTACTTTCGCCCCAATGAATAATCATGCAATGACCTGAACAGGCCTTTGAGGATATATTTCTATTAAAACATGTTAACCTGTAACTGCTTTAACCTCTGTCTTATTTGATTTACTTTTTTTCATTGTTCAAAGACTGGCAGGTTTTAATTAGTATATTTAACACAATGATTTCGACACTTGATCCCATAAAGTGGAGGCCAATGTATGAAAATTTAATTGGAATAAAAGACCCGATAAATATTAATGAATTGAAAATTAAAGCGTTATATATAAATTATTTAAGTTACTTTTATAATAAATGATAGTGTTATGACTCCGAGATCTTTTCTTAAGCTCACTTTCTTAAGCATCATTTTTGTACTTGGATTTAGGCCTGTTTATTCCCAGGATAATAACTGGACTCATTTCAGAGGAAGCAATCTCAACGGAATTGCTATGACCGGAGATGTTCCTCTTGTCTGGAATGATTCAAATTTCAAATGGAAAACAGAAATCCATGGCAAGGGGCATTCGTCACCGGTTGTTTATGATAATCAGATCTGGTTAACCACAGCTACTACAGACGGGAAGGAACTTTATGCCGTTTGTACCGATTACCTGACAGGAAAAATAATTTACGATATCAAAGTGTTTGTTCCTGATGAAGCTATCAGCAAACATTCAATCAATACCTATGCAAGTCCCACTCCATGCATTGAGAAAGGATTTGTATACGTTCATTTCGGGAGTCTCGGAACTGCCTGCATTAAAACAACGGACGGATCAATAGTGTGGAAACGCACCGACCTGAAGTGCAATCATGTCCAGGGGCCCGGATCATCACCCGTAATTTATAAGAACCTGTTGATCCTTCATTATGAAGGAGTTGATGTCAGGTATATAGTTGCTCTTGACAAATCAACCGGTAAACAGGTGTGGCGCACCGAAAGACCTGCACTACCATATGAACCATTGCCACAGATAGGAAAGAAAGCGTATATCACGCCCCTGATTATGAATGTAAAAGGCCGTGACCTGTTAATCTCCAACGGATCAGCCGTCTGCTGTGCATATGACCCTCTCACAGGAGAGGAAGTCTGGAGAATCGTCAGAGGTGCTGAATCGACAGTACCTATGCCAGTTGCAGAAAAAGGCAACGTGTATTTTTATACAGGATCTATGGTTGATCCCGGGGGAGGAACATTTACTGAATTGTTGGCGGTCAATCCCGATGGAAAGGGAGACATTACCGGCACCAATATCCTGTGGAGGAAACATGATGATCAGACACAGACCCAGATTTCAACTCCTTTAATAAAAGACGGGCTTATCTATACCATCATTTCAAAAAATATTCTTATGTGTATTGATGCATCAACAGGAAAGGAATTATGGTCAGAACGCCTGAAGGCTAATTTTAACGCTTCACCGGTATTTGTTAATGGCAACATATGGTGTTTTTCCGTCAAAGGTGAAGCTTTTGCAATTAAAGCGGGAAGGGAATACAATGTTGTTGCCCGGAATCAGATGGATTCAGGAATCTGGGCAACGCCAGCCTTTCTGAGAAATTCGGTAATACTGAGGACTGAGAAATACCTTTACCGGATAGGAGGGTAAACAATTAAATCAATATTAACAATTCTGATATGAAGACTTTTTCAGCATTTATTACTCTGTTGTTTTTGTCTGGTATTTCCCTTTTACTTTATGGTCAAAATCAACCTGGAAAGGCATTCAGACCTGCAAAACAGGTAATTGAAACCATAATTAAAAGTACAGGAAGCCCTGCGATCCCGAACACCGTAGATGTTATAAAAGAAGGTAATCCTGAAACACCTGTAACAGGAATAGTTACAACCATGTTTGGAACAATGAAAGTCCTGACAAAAGCGGTTGATCTGAACTGTAACCTTATAATTGTACATGAACCTTTATATTATAATCATCTCGATGAAACAAAGCAATTCATAAATGACCCTGTGTTTCTGGAAAAGAAAAAATTCATTAATGATCATAACCTGGTGATCTGGCGGTTTCACGATTATATTCATAGTATAAAGCCTGACGGAATACTTTCAGGAATGGTTGAAAAGCTTGGCTGGAAGGATTATACTGTGAATGGAAATATTGACCAGTATCTCCTGCCGGAAACCACTCTGGAAGTATTGCTTCAGAAACTTAAAAATGTATTTCCGGGAAATGCTTTTTATGTTATCGGCGATCCAAAGATGAGATTGTCGAAGGTACGGTTTGTTCCAGGTGCTCCGGGAAGCAACTACCAGATAAAACTGCTGGAAAGAAGCGACGTTGATGTTCTTCTGGCAGGGGAAGTGCCTCAGTGGGAAACCTATGAATATATGCGCGATGCAGTTGATCAGGGCAGGAAAAAAGCAATCATTTTCCTTGGTCATATAAATTCTGAAGAAGCCGGCATGGAATTTTGTGCCGGGTGGCTAAAAGGATTCATAAAGGATATCCCAATTCACTTCGTCGAAAGCGGTCCTTCCTTCTGGTCTTATTGATCAGGAACGGATTTCCCAGGGAGGTCACAGCGGATATTATCCTGTTGTGTGGACAAACTAACTTTATAAAATGCTCTATATCAATATGGGACATAACGATATAGACTACACTGATAAAACCGGCAGGGAACTTTCCGATACATTTGGAAATAAGATTCAGAACAAACTAATCATTAATTGCCTTCTCTGGCTGGGAAAGTGGTATGGTCTCTGAAAATAAGCCGGAATCTTAAATATTTGTTAAACTTTCACAACTTCAGTTCCTCTTCAGAATCATAGGATATTTTGGTCATGTTTAATTTAAAATATGATAGTTATGAAGAAATTATTTTTTTCACTTTTAACTTTTGCGGCAATAATTTTTCCGCTAACCGGTCAGGTTGATGATCCGGATCAGCAAGAATCAGTGCCGATAGAATCGCTTATTCTCAGACAAAAACAGATACCACCGGCAATCATTAATGAAATAAAATCGGATTTCATTTTCAACAAACCAATAGTCGGGAAAATATTACCGACTATCCAGGATAATTATTCCTGGGCTTTCACCCGGGACGCCAAAGACAAAAAGCCCAGTTTTTACGAAGCTTATATCAGGGTTCGGAACGGAGGTAATGTTTATGTGAAATATAATCCTGACGGAACTATCATCCAGTCGGAGGTCATAAGAAAAAATGCTGCTTTGCCCTATACGGTTGCCGAAGATCTCCAAAAAAGTCAGTACAAAGGCTGGAGGGTTGTAGGAGATAAAGAACTTATTAAGTACCTCAGCCCGGGTAAAAACGTCGAAGAACATTACAGGATTTTCGTTGAGAAGAACAATGTCAGGAGAGATATTACATTCTCGTACAATGAACCAGTTTAGGGTTTGTGATGTCTATATACATGAAAAGATATTCAGGCTGGAAAGCGGATAAGGTCTGAATACACTATCATAGTTCTCTATTTACTTTAGTTGGAAGTCAGCATCAGAAGCATTAAATTAATGATTCGAATGCTGACTTCTCAATTTAAATTCTGGCATACTTGAAAATACTCATTGTTGAAGACGACAGATCTCTGAGCGCAGCCATACATGACTATCTTCGGATGGAGGGGCATGTTTGCGAAACGGCCCTTGACTACAGGCAGGCGATTATGAAGACAGCCGATAACCTGTACGATTGCATTATTCTCGATATTAGGGCTGCCCGACGGCAACGGCCTGGATGTAATCCGTGAACTTAAGACAAATAAACCTTCAGAAGGAATATTGATATTATCAGCTAGAAGTTCACTTGATGATAAGCTTACAGGCCTTAAAACCGGAGCTGACGATTACCTGACAAAACCATTTCACTTTGCTGAAATGAGCGCAAGGATAAACTCGATCTACAGGCGGAACAACCTGCTGGGACATAATGAGATAACATTCAATGAAATAAGGGTTAATCCTACCGATAATCAGGCTTACATAAATGGCAATCTCCTGATCCTCACCAGGAAAGAGTACGATTTGCTATTGTTTCTGGTGACTAACCGGAACAGGATTATAACGAAAGAATCAATTATTGAACATTTATGGGGTGATGAGGTTATTCTTACCGATTCCTTTGACTTTGTTTACACTCATGTCAAGAATCTTCGAAAGAAGATCGTCAGGGCAGGAGGTAAGAATTACATAAAGTCAATTTATGGTTTTGGTTATAAATTTACAGAAAGTTGAAATTACTTACCAAAAGTACCTATTACTTTCTGCTTGCTTCAAGTGTCGCAATGCTGACAATTGCTTTTCTTTTATATCTTACAATCAGAAAGCAGGTCTACAAACAGATCGATAATAGCCTGGTAACTGAAAAGACAATCATTCAGGATCAGATCGAACAAACGGGCATAATTCCTGATTTTAATTCTGCTTTCGGCCATCAGATCGAAGTCAGGCTTCTTGATGGGCATGTCGAACCTGTCCAGATCCTGAAAGATACAATTGTGACTGATTCGGCTGCAAGCGCCGGATTGCCTTTCAGGTATTTATTTTTTGCTGCCAATACCTCGGCTGATAAAGGCTACACTATCAGTATCTTGAGGAGTCTTGACGAAAAAACTAATTTACTTGCCGATATAGGATTCTATATGTTTATCCTTTTTCTGTCATTGTTTTTAATTTCAATTGTACTGAATTATATTATATCCAGAAAATTGTGGGAACCCTTTTACAAAACGGTTGATGTTGCAGAGAAATTTGATATTCAATCCGATAAGCCACTTGAACTTCCTGAAACCAATATTAATGAGTTTCGTCAGCTTAATGCTGTGTTTTCCAGGATGACAAAAAAGATCGTCGATGATTACCTGAGCCTTAAGGAGTACAACGAAAATGCCGCCCATGAGATACGGACCCCTCTGGCTGTTATCAGGTCCAAGACTGAGTTGCTGATGCAGAAAAAAGAGCTCACTAAGGATAGCCTGAACATTATCCGGTCGATAAATGACGCAACCAACAGGTTGTTTAAGCTTACCAAAAGCCTTCTGCTAATCTCCAGGATTGAAAATCTTTACTTCCGGGATGAAAGGGAAATATCGCTTAAAAAAATAATCGAAAAGAATATCCTGAATTACAGGGAGATCATGCAGCTTAAGAAGATTTCTGTGGAGATGGTGGCTGAAAATCCTGCAATTGTAAAGATGAACGAAACACTTGCTGAAATGCTTATCTCAAATCTGTTCAGCAATGCTGTAAGATACAATATCGACGGAGGATTTATTAAATGCTCCATCCGGAACGGATTCTTTTCCATCTCAAACAGTGGTACTCCTCTTAATACTGATCCTGAGCTGCTATTCAGGAGGTTTCATAAATCGGGTAATAATCCTCAGGCAATGGGACTGGGCCTGTCAATTGTAAAAAAGATAGCAGATATTTACAATATGGGAATAACCTATACCTGCACCGGGAATGTCCATGAGTTAAGACTGGCCTATTCCCGGAATGATATAAATTGATCATCTAAGTCCAGGTCCAAATCTTAAATTTTTGTTAAGAATTCATAACTTCAGTTCTGCTTCAGAATCGTGTACTAATTTGGCCTGCAAACCAATAAATTTAATTGTTATGAAAAGATTAGTCTTAGTTATGGTGATGATGTTGTCCGTTGCTGCCCTTAATGCTCAGCGGACTCCCGTAAAAGTTGCAGATCTGAACAAGGCAATTACGGCTAATATTGCCAGCAAATACGCAGGTTTCACAATCAAGGATGCAACACAGATTGTGAACAATGGTATTACCACATTTGAAGTAGTAATAGCTAAAGGATCTACTTCGGAGACTCTCCTGTACGATAAGGATGGGAAGTTCCTGAAAGAAGAGAATATGAAAACCGGAATGACCGGAAAATCAGGAAGTGAACATATGGCCCATAAACCGGCTCCGAAGAGAAAGTAACTTAAGATTCTGGATCATTGACCCTGCGGTACCGGAAAGGTACCGCATTTTTTTTGTGATCAATCATTCCACGACCAGGGTTTGTATTGAATGAGGCAGACTGCTAATTTCCCCGGCTTTACGGCCAAAGCATATTTTGTAGTCAACTTTTTTATCACCCTGATTCATTACTACGACTGCCACTTTCCCGTCTTCATTTATGAAGCCTGTTGCCAGCAACTGACTGCGGCTGGGGGCACAGAGAATTCTTTTGGCACCCGGACGGATGAATTTTGAAAAATGTCCGATATAATAATATGAATTGGTGTAAATAAGTTGTCCAGTCTTAGTGTCGGCATGAACCGGTGCAAAGCAGAAATTTCCTACATGGTTTGGTCCTCCTGTCTCATCCAGTAAGATATTCCAGTCGGTCCATCCGACTGTCCAGTTATTGAAATCGTTAATCATCGAACGGCCATAGGCTTCACCTAGGTTCCAGGAATAGTACCTGCTGGCATCAAAAGGGCCTTTACATCCTTCCGTGAAAAGAAGATTTTTATCCGGCCAGGCAGTATGTACCAGTCCAACATTACCATACATCTGTTGCCCACCGGCCCAGTCTTCGTACCAGTGAAATCCCATCCCCCACGCATACTTTGATGCCTGAGGGTCATCAAATATTGCCTGAGCCCGCTGTACAATCAGATCGCGGTTGTGATCCCAAACGATAATTTTTTTGTCACCCAGCCCTTCCTTTTCCATCACTGGTCCCAAATGGTTTTTCAGAAAATCACGTTCATCTTCAGCTGAGTAAATGCATGATTCCCAAGTCTGGGTTGCCATTGGTTCATTCTGGACAGTTATACCCCATATCGGTATTCCTTCCTTTTCATAGCTCCTGATGAACTTTGTGAAATACAATGCCCACGGCTCGTAATATTCAGGTTTAAGTTTGCCCCCATGAAGCATGTTGTTATTATCTTTCATGAATGCAGGAGGGCTCCATGGACTCGCAAAAAGGGTCAGACCACCTCCGGCGGCAGCGGCAGCTCTTTTTATCAGGGGTATTTTGAACTTCCTGTCATGTTCAATATTGAATGATCCAAGCTCTTTATCACCTTCATTAACATACGTATAGCTTTCACTTGAGAAATCACAGCTGTTGATGTTGGTACGGGCAAGAGTGTAACCAATACCTTTTTGAGTATCGTAATATGCCTGTAATAGTTCTTTTTGCTTCTCTTCAGGAAGTCTGGCAAATGTTTCTGCGGCAGCATCGGTTAGCGCACCTCCGATCCCCAGCAAAGTCTGGAAAGTCTTCTCCGGATCGACGAAAATATAAACCTCCGTTTCCCTGGTCTGCTCCAGGTCTTTAAACTGAAGGGTACCTGCAGGAGTGAGCCTGAGATCAGTACTGTCAGCAGTTGTATAGACTGTGATATGCTTCCCGTTTACCGTGAAATTACTAACATTCCCGGGCGCCGGCATCGATTGAGGTTTTTGCTGATTGCAGGAGAAAAGCAATGGCAGGGAAAGGACAAAAATTATGTATTTCATGGTCGTAATATTTTTTATTTTGTTTAAATCAAGACTTAAGTCAGACTTATTTTTTTATCTCATAATAAAACTTATCACCTTCTCCTTTAATTTGTTATAAGGTGGATAACGAAGGCTTATATCCAACAGATTCGATTTTACGATTACGGAACGCATATTTGAAAATGTTTCAAAGGATTTCCTTCCATGATACCTGCCTAAGCCGCTGCATCCAACTCCCCCATAGGGGAGGTAAGGTGAAGCTATTTGAATAACTGTATCATTTATACCTGCCGACCCGCTTTGGGTTTTATTCAGGAATTCTCGGGCAAGGTTTCTGTTGCGTGTGAAAATGTAGACTGCAAGTGGTTTTGGATACTGGCCTATTATACGGTACACATCTTCGAAATTCTCAAAATCCAATACCGGAAGGACAGGAGCAAAAACTTCTTCCTCCATAACAGGATCATTGGATTTAATATCCTTTAATACAGTTGGCGCGACATAGCAGTTCTCTTCATCTGTCGTCCCCCCGGTTACTACCTGGCCTGATTTCATAAGTGATGAAATCCTCCTTACATTGTCAGAACTTATGATCCTGGCAAAATCTTTGCTTGTTTCAGGGTTATTGTTGTAAAATGAATCAATCTCCTTTGCGATCAGCTCCAGGAACCTGTCTTTTACCTTCCTATCCACAAGTACATAATCGGTACAAATACAGGTCTGACCGGCATTCATGAATTTCCCCCAGGCAATCCTTTTTGCAGCAAAATCCAGTTTGGCATCAGCAGCAACAACACATGGATTCTTGCCACCAAGCTCAAGTGATAAGGGTATCAGGTTTTCAGCAGCTTTTTGCATAACATATTTGCCGGTTTTACAACTTCCCGTGAAGAAGATGTAATCGAATTTGTAGCTGAGAAGGTACTCGCTGACTGAATGATCCCCGTTTATCATCATAACCAATTCCTTTGGGAAACCATCTAGTATTTTTTTCATTACCGAAGTGATGCCAGGTACCTGGCGTGAAACTTTAAGGATGACACAGTTCCCGGCAGCCAGGGCACCGATTAAAGGCATGAATGCAAGCTGAAAAGGGAAGTTCCATGGCGATAATACAAGCACCTGCCCATAAGGCTGAGGTGTAATATGACTAAAAGCCAAAAAATGCAGAATTGGAGTCCTCACCCTTGTGTCTCGGACCCAGTTTCCAAGATTGCGTATTGTATAGTTCAGTTCTTTAATAACAAATCTTGTTTCTGTTGCTATAACCTCAAATTCGGGCTTATGAAAGTCATTCCACAAAGCGTTTTTTATTTCCTGCTCATTCTGAATTATGAGCTTACGAAGCTTTTTCAGCATTTCCAGCCTGTACTTAAGATTCAGAGTTTTACCCTCGGCGAAGAATCTTCTCTGATTATCGAGTATTAGTTGTATTTCTTCTTTTTCCATTCTTCTTCCAGAAATAAAAGTTGTTTTGAAAGATCTGCCTTCCGGCTTCCGTCCTTTTCTTTGATCTTGCTCATGGCATATTCGGCAACAGCTGTAATGGTGAGGCTGGGATTAACGCCAATATTCCCCTGTATTACCGAACCATCGGTGATATACAATTCAGGATATCCATGAACTTTGAAGTTGTGGTCTATCATCCCCGTTTCGGACGAATCTGACATTGGGCATCCTCCAAGAATATGAGCGGTTGTCGGTCTGTTAAAGAAAACCTCCAGGAGTATGTTCTGCGGGATACCATTTACTTTTTCTGCGTATCGGTTCAATACCTCCTGACCTATGGGGATGTAGGCAGGTACTTTTTTCTGACCTCGGTTGTCAAGTTTCATTTTCCCTCCAAAGAGAGTTTTTTTCCAGATCATGCGCATTGCATTATCAACTGTCTGCATGACCAGCAGGATCACAAGATTCGAGGACCACCTGAAATTAAATACCGTTTTAAGAGAATTGTCCGGGATGCGTAAAGGTCCTGATTAACAGGTTAATTGATCTACGAAATGATGTTCCGGCCCCTTCTGCTGAAAGTCCGAAAAACCATTTCATGGCGTTTGAGTTGTCAGGATATTTCACTATCTCCAGCTCTAGTTAAGGATCAGGACTAAAGACAGACGTAATTGCCAGTCCGTTATTCAGTTTTCTCCCTTGCCCCGAGACAGCGCAAAGAGTCTCAGCATTTGTCCGCAGCTGATGACCCAGCTTTTCTGACAGAAATGGTAACGAATTATAACGTATTTTTGTTTAAGTAAGAGCTCAAGAGTACCCAGTGTACCCGCAGCCACAATAAGTCCTTTTGCTTTCAGAATCTTCTTCTTATCGGGTAAAAGAGATGTAATTGCTTACTTCAATATGATACAGTCGTCACTTAAATGTTATTTTCTCAGCTTTAGTTTCCGCGAGTATCTCAAGTCCCAGTTTTTCTGCAAACCATAAATAATTCCTGTCGAGACTGTTTTTTGCATTTTCCCTGCATCCTACCATACATCCGCCACATTCGATGCATCCTTTGCGCATTGGCCCTGATCCATTGAAATATGGATCGTTTTCTTTCTCAGATGCAATCAAAGTTTACTCCGACATGAACTGTATCAAAAGTATCGGCAGCATTCATCTCCTTTGCAACTTCCTTAAGAACAAGATCTTCGGTGTTCAGTTTAGTGTATTTATTTCTTCCAAGCATAAAAGAAGCTCTTTCATAGAATGGTCCGAGGAGCTTCTTCCAATCTCCAAAACGTGACCAGGAGCTATTTCGGAAAAATTCATCAGGGGGCATATGAAGAGTATTTGCATATACAAGGCTGCCTCCCCCGACGCCAGTACCGCTAAGAATGCTGGCCGTAGTATAAAAAGAGATCTTCTGAAAGCCGAAAAACCTTAAGGCTGGTATCCACAGATATTTTGGCAAATTCCAGTTGGTTTTCGGAAAATCATCAGGATTAAAACGTTTCCCCTGTTCAAGTGTAAGGACCTTGTATCCTTTTTCAATTAACCTCAGGCTTGCAACACTTCCCCCGAATCCCGATCCTATAACGATATAATCATATATCATTTAAATATGCTAGTTAGAAATCAACAAACCGTAAATATAGGGGTGAAATCTGTATCACCCCGATTTAGATCCTGAAACGGAGTAATTTAATTCTGTTATTCGGATTTGTTGAATAATAAAACACCGGTCGTCTCACTTGCTGATATGTTGTTCTTAAAGTTTATTGTAAGGGTTTTATTAGCAGCATCCGCCTTCCAGGTTTCCTTCGATATAAAATCTTCTGTACCGGAATCTCCATTGAAAGTTGTTGTGGATTCAAGATTCACTCCACTATCCTGTTCTGACCACGAAGCCTTTGTCTTACGCGGCATGTCGTAGATCGTTATATTATATTCTTTCCCGTCAAGCGTAACGTTCTCAGTAAATGGGTATTCCTGTCCGTCTCCGGTATCATAATAACGTTCAGTCAACAGGCTGTCGCCTTTAATAGTAACATCGATCCTGACAAGGATAGGAGAGTATTCAGCCAAAGTCGATTTGGTCCTGTCGAGTTTCCATGAACCGTTGAAATCAGTTTGCTGACCGGCAGCCGGAAGTGCAGATGCTGCAGCAAATGCTATAAGCGCGATAATCAGTGTGTTCTTTTTCATAATACAATTATTAAATTTTACCTATAAATTGGAAATACTTTTACAAAAAACAAATAGGAAGTCAAATTAATCAATTTACTGACTATAACATTCCCGGAGGCTGTTTTTTTTCGGAAAAGCGAATTATCCTCCGTATTCTTCCAAGACGGGTTTTGTCTCTTTTTGCATACTTATACCATTCTATATAAATTCTTCTTGCTGACTGAGAAAAATTCATAAAATTATCAAATGCAGTCCTATTGGTTTTCAATGCAGTTAACAGGTCTTCAGGGATATCAGGATCGCCCGATGCCCTGTTATCATAGGCAAGATGTGGCTTTTTGAAAATTTCATTGTAAGCATCCAGCCCTGCCGGTGTCATTCTGCCTTCGCCTATGAGCTTTTTAACCCTCTCAATATTGTATTTCGACCAGCGACTGCCTGATCTTCTCGGTGTGTAGTACTGGATGTAGTAATCGTCATTTATTCGCTTTATTTTGCCATCGATCCAGCCGAAACACAGGGCTTCCTCAACAGCTTCAGCATAAGGTATGCATTCCCTGCCTGTATGCTTCTTATAAATTCTCATCCATAATCCGTCAACAGAACGGCTGTTCTCCTCAAGCCACTTATGCCATTCTTCCCGGTTTCTGAAATAGATCTCCGATTTCATCACTTTACTGGCGGTTTGATAATTGAAACTATTACACCAAAGTCTCTCCGACTTATCCCGATCGCATCCAAGTTATTAAAAGTTTATACAAAAATAACTTAATTCCGATTTGAGCTTTAAAAAGAAAAAGTTGCTCTGATCAGTTTTTTTACTAAATTTAAATTTTGCTGAATACAGATTCCCAAAAGACTAAATACACAATTTATGAAAGTACTAATTACTGGTTCATCCGGTTCATTTGGTACAATAATTGCTAAGAGCCTCATTGCTAAGAAAATACCTGTAATAGGAATTGACATCAGAGAACCTGATGTCAACTGTTTCGGTGCGTATTTCAAATTCTACAAATGTTGCATTACTGATAAGAATTCTCTGAGATCTATTTTCAGTAATGAGAATCCTGACCGGGTAATTCATTTTGCTTGTACTTTCAACAGGGTGCGCGACCGGAAGCGAGAATACGAAATTGATGTAGTAGGATCAAAAAATATCATTGATATCTCAAACGAAATCCTTTCTGTAAAACAACTTATCTATTCAAGTTCTGCACTTGCTTATGGCGGAAACAGTGATAACCCTGACTGGCTTAGCGAGGATCATCCTTTGAGACCAGGAAAATTAAGGTATGGACTAAACAAGAAGCAAATTGAAGAAATCTATTCTGGGACCCACGTCAGAAAGGATCTTAATATTAATTTGGTTCGTGTCTGCACAGTTGTCGGCCCCTCTTTTTGCAAACCGGCAAGTGTCGTGTATATTCTGATGAAATGGTCGTGGTTGCCCTATTTCTACAAGGAAAATAAAGTACAGTTCCTGCATACTGAGGATTTTATTTCCCTCATTCACCTTATTATTAGCGATGATCAGATTAAAGGTGTTTACAATATTGCCCCGGACACTTGCTCAGTTGTAAAAGACCTTTTTCCTGACAAAAAATATTTCAGGTTATCGGTTTTTGTAATAAGTGGATTCCTTGGATTGTTATATAATTTAAGGCTATTTAATCTTCAACCTGCTAGCATAAACAGTAGTCTTTACTCTATTGTACTGGATCCTGAAAAAATTGTTTCAAGATATAATTATAAATTCAGGTATACTTCATCTGAAGCTTTTTCAACGGCTGAAATTAACAACAATATCAATCAATACGAAAACCTGCACCAGGGTTAAACAGACTTTTTTATTTTTCTATTCCGATTGCTACCACAGCGCCTTTCAATCCTTTTGATGAAGCTTTAACAGTGAAGGTACCGATCGATCCTTTGTCTGCTTTAACGATCACAAGGCACATCCCGTTATAAGCATTTCTGTATGATGCCTGGAAAGGAACGTGACTCGTTGCATCGCCATTATCGGCAGCAACTATTTTACCTGGTCCCTCGATGCTGAAATTCACAAGGTTATTGCTCCGGGGCACAAGTAAATTGTTCTTGTCTTCAATTTTAACAGTAATGAAAACAAGGTCAGATCCATCGGGATGGACAGAATTACGATCGGCTGAAGCTGAAAGCTGAGAAGCTTTTCCGGTTGTAACCATTTTATCCTCAGCCCATTTAACACCATTCTTATAAGCAACAACTTTAAGCTCACCGGGCTGATATATAACGTCATCCCATCTTAGCCTGTACTCATACTGACCCTTTTTCTTTTTTCCCAGCGATTTGCCATTCAGGAACAACTCTGCCTCATCACCTGAAGTATAAACATGGACCGGGGTGATAAGCCCTTTCCTTTCAGGCCAGTTCCAGTGAGGGAGTATGTGAGCCATGGGAAGATCAGGTCTCCATTTTGACTGGTAAAGGTAAAAACGGTCCTTTTTAAATCCTGCAAGATCGAGGATCCCGAAATAGCTGCTTCGTGAGGGTACTTCAGTAACATTTTGTTTATCAAGCAATTCTTTGGCCTGGTCATATCTTCTTGTGCCGGGTCTCAATCCGGTCAGATCCCCTCCGTAAGGAGTTGGTTCCCCGATATAATCGAAACCTGTCCAGACAAATTCCCCGAACACACCAGGATATTTGTCCTGCATTTCCCACTGCTGGTCAGGGGTTGTTGCCCATGCAGGATATGCCAGATCGTATGATGATACCTGGAAGATCCCCTTTCCGGGAAGGTTATTGTTAAGGTCGCCCTGCACAACAGGGAAGAAATATTCACCTCTTGAACTGACTGTTGATGCTGATTCGCTCGAATGAAACGGCAGGTTATCATTGTCTTTCAGAGCAAAAAATGCTTCGTATCTGTAAAGACGATAGTTAATGCCGAACACATCGACGCTCTTCTGGAATCCATTTGTACCAGATTCGTCCCAATTGCATCCCACGGTAACAGGTCTTGTAATATCTTCAGATTTAATTATCGCCCTCAGACTTTCCGACAAGGCGGGATTATTCTGATCGTTTACCTCGTTGCCGGTACTCCAGATGAAAACAGAAGGGTGATTACGGTCACGGCGCACCATTGCCCTCAGGTCTTCCTCGTGCCAGGCGTAAAACAGCTTATTATAATCATTCCTTTTCTTGGGAGTTTTCCAGGCATCAAATGCTTCATCTTCAACAAGGAAACCCATCCTGTCACAAAGGTCGAGCAATTCCGGAGCCGGAGGATTATGACTTGTCCTGACGGCATTGCAACCCATTTCCCTGAGGATCCCGAGCTGTCTTTCAGCTGCCCTGGTATTGAAGGCAGCTCCGAGAGCGCCAAGGTCGTGGTGATTGCAGACTCCCTGGACCGGAACTTTCTTCCCGTTAAGATAAAATCCGTCACGCGGTGTAAAGTTCAGGGTCCTGAACCCGAAATTTGATCCCAGGATATCTGTTACAGTTGATCCCTGCATTAAAGTCACCACAGCTTTATACAATTCAGGATCATCGAGATTCCACAGGAGAGGATTTTTTACAGGAATGTCAAGCCGGAAATCATGATCCGCTGAGGCAGGGATAGTTGCTGTTGCAGTTATCGATTCAGCCACCGGTTTATCGGATGCTTCTCCCTTTTCATTAAGCTTGTAAACTACGGCTTTTACTGTTACGTCAACCGGCTGGTCAAGATGACTCTCCACTTCCGTTTCAACGCTTAATACAGCACTTTCTTTCTTTATTTCAGGAGTTGTGCAATACAATCCGTTATATTTAACATGAAGCTGGGAAGTCTTTACAAGCCATACGTTGCGGTAAATGCCTGCGCCGGGATACCATCTTGAATCCCAGCTCTTTGTATCCAGCCTTACCGCAATAAGGTTTTCTTTCCCGAAATTGACATAAGGGGTCAGATCAAGCCGGAATGAGGTATAACCATAAGGCCAGCCTCCCACAAATCTGCCATTCAGCCAGACCTGTGCATAAGCCATTGCCCCGTCAAAATCGATATATATTCGTTTGCCCTTATCACTTTCATTTAATGTGAAATGTTTCCTGTACCATCCGATACCTTTCCAGGGCAGAAGTCCGGTATTATTCTCAAGGGTATCGCTGAACGGACCCTCTATAGCCCAGTCATGCGGAAGATCGAGAGTCCTCCAGTTACTGTCATTAACGGAAGGGGATTGAAGACCTTCCGGTTCTTTATCACCTGTCACCGACTCGGTCGCAGCATTGAAATATTTTACGAATCTCCAGTCGTTATTGAATGATTCACGGGATCTGGGAGAGTTCTGAGCCTGTAATAATCCGGTATTACAGATTATCAGACCAAGAATCAGAATTGCATGGATGGGGTTACGTTTCATAATAGATTATCTGTTTGGATTTTTGTTTAAATATACGATTCAAATGGAAATAATAAATCGGATTATATGAGAAGATATAGTCTAAAAGTTCCTTCCTTATTTCTCACCCCTAAATCCCTGCCTGCCCGGCAGGCAGGCCCTAAAGGGGACTTATTTTTTTACAAATCTCTGGCTTACGCTTTCTCCTGATTTAAGATAAATCCTGATAATGTACAGACCCTGATTAAGCCCCGACGTATTCAGCGAAACTGAATAATCGCTGAATCCTGTTACTTCCATGATCTGGGTTCCGGGGAGGGTGAAAACCGAAATCCTCTCAATTATCTGATCCGATTCTACGTGAAGATTGGCGGACACCGGATTCGGAAAAATCCTGAATACAGGACGGTCTTCATCACCGGTGGAGTTTTCACCGACCATATTTGCATCAAGCCAGGTAAGGCGCCTGTATATCCAGCTTTTAAATTTTTCGATCTCCCCGGTGAACGTTTCAGGTTGTTCACCGTATTCAGGTGTACCAACATTTATTCCAAGAATATCCCATTTCTGATAATGCCTTTCCTGAGCTTCATTCAGCAGGACTGCCACAGAGTCAATTATATGGTTCAAATACACTTCGCTTAATATTGTTTTACGAAGCAAAAAATACCTTTCATGTATCTGATCAGCAAAAGCATCATCCTCCATTAGTCTCACTTCCCACGATGGTGGTACCGGCCAGTTATTGCAGTCATTCACTCTATAGGCCCAGCCTGAGCCATCAGTCTGGTTAAAATGGATGCAGTTTTCCGTGATATCTTTCCATGCCCAGTCAAAGTCCCAGGGAGGTCCCGAACAAATCAATCCGCCATTGCTGTTTTTGTCCTTGAAAAAAAACCTGCTCTTCTTGTAGGCATCCACATTTCTCGATAATTCGCCAATTATAAAGTAATCTACAAACGAATTAACATCGAGGTAAGCCCTGTATCCGGAACTGCGATACTTAAAACCCGGACTGTAAAGGATTTTCTCAAAAGAATCGACGAAATCCTTTAAATATGTTCTCTGAATTGTTGTCAAATCATCAGGTTTGGGATCGAAATAGACAAAATATACATCGGTGCCGGGTCTGTTTATAGGGGAATATGCACTAAGCCAGCTGTTGGATGAGTTGTAGTAATCGTTCACGAAAATGTATCCGCCTGTAAGGTCATCTCCTCCATTTTCACCGGGATTAAGTTCTGCAATATTAACTCTGTTTTTATCCTGCTTTATCTTCTCCCCAAGCAGGTAAATTCCCTCATACTGGTCATTTAATACAACTTCACAATAAACTGTTCTGGGTGCGTAGTGTCCCATTTTTCTGAATAGTTCAAACGCAAGGTAATTACGGAGGAATGCCTTGTCGTTATAGTTGGCAGTCAGGATCCAGTCGTTTTCTTCGGGCATTCCGAGAATAGGGACATTAAGGTTGTTCCCGGCATTATCCCGGGTTTCAAATCCATATGGTTTCTGAGGCAGAGATGCTGAATAACGTCCCCTGATCTCGATCCCGACCTTTCCAGTATAAATATTCCCGGGATCTGTTACTTTATTTATAAGACCATTCCCATTAAAAATGATTTTCATGTCGGCAGTGATTTTCGGTTCATCCGGGATATCTTCTCCTGCCGGTGTATTGATAACAACGATTGGAAGATTAGATGATAATTGACTATAAGAAAATACTCCCGAACCGGTCAATAAGATCAGAAATATGATTATGTCTTTTCTCATAGGGGACATAAAAATAATATTAATATTTGAGAGTTGAGGGACATGGATTACTACCACCTGTGCTAAAGTTACGTACGGCGTCCGGCTTGGCGGACTTCGTCTGTCGAAGCCGGCGGTCAAAGAAAGCTTCGGAGGGTGGAAGATGAATGGGTTGAAAGGGTTTAAAAGTTTAATGTTTAAAGGTTTAAGGGTTGAAGGAATTGAATTGGAAAGGGGTGAAGATTATGAAATGTCTTTTATCTTTTTACTTTTGTCTTTTATCTTTTATCTTAAGTATCCATTTATGAACAAACTTTCAAGTAACGGGTTAATCTTCTTAACATTGTTGAGTTTTTCACTACCTGCCGCATCCCAGTACCTTGCACCGGAACACAAAGTTTTTACCCGCCAGGATTCCCTTCGCGGCTCAATAACACCCCAGAGAGCATGGTGGGATCTGATATATTATCACCTTGACATCGTTGTAAATCCTTCTGACAGTACAATTTTCGGAAGCAATACAGTAACCTACAGGGTAAAAAACAGTGCCGATGTAATGCAGATCGACCTTCAGCCGCCGTTAAGCATTTCAGAAGCTTTTCAGAACGGCAAGTCGCTAAGCTTTACCAGGGAAGGCAATGTTTACTGGATAAAAATGACGGAAGTGCAGCAGGCCGGAAAGCTTTACTCTGTAATTCTGAAATATGGAGGTAAGCCGAAGGTATCGGTCAGACCGCCGTGGGAAGGAGGGATAACCTGGAAAAAGGACAGGAATAATCTGCCATTCATCGCATCTTCCTGCCAGGGGGATGGTGCAAGTCTTTGGTGGCCTTGCAAGGATCATATGTATGACGAACCCGACAGCATGCTGATAAGCGTAAATGTGCCTTCAAATCTTATGGATGTCTCGAACGGACGATTAAGGAGCGTAGTCAGGCAGAAAAATAAAACTACGACATATAACTGGTTCGTGTCGAATCCGATAAATAATTATGGGGTAGATATTAATATAGCCGGTTACACACATTTTTCTGATGTTTTTAACGGAGAGAAAGGGAAACTGACATGTGACTACTATGTTCTTAAGGAGGATCTTGAAAAGGCCAAAATTCAGTTTAAGCAGGCTCAAATGATGCTTAAGGCTTTCGAATACTGGTTTGGTCCATATCCTTTTTATGAGGATGGTTACAAACTGGTTGAAGCGCCCTACCTTGGAATGGAACATCAGAGTTCTGTTACGTACGGAAATGGTTTCCGGAACGGATACAGGGGCATTGACGTCAGCGGATCGGGGTGGGGAGATAAATTTGATTTTATAATCATTCATGAGTCGGCTCATGAGTGGTTTGCAAACAATATAACATATGAGGATATTGCCGATATGTGGATACACGAGAGCTTCGCAAATTATTCCGAATGCCTTTACGTGGAGTATTATTACGGTAAGGAAGCAGGACGAGAGTATGTGCTTGGGTCACGGAGGAACATCAGGAACGACCGTCCGATAACCGGAATATACAATGTAAATTTCAGCGGTTCAGGGGATATGTATTACAAGGGAGGCAACATGCTTCATACTCTCCGTCAGATCATTAACGATGATGAAAAATGGAGGGACATATTAAGAGGTTTGAACAGGGATTTTTATCACCAGGTAGTGAAGGGATCGCAGATCGAAGAGTATTTAAGTAAAAAATCGGGACTTGACCTGAAATCCTTTTTTGATCAGTACCTGAGAGATATCCGAATTCCGGTATTTGAATATTTTGTCAGGGATAGAAAGCTTACTTTCAGATGGAATAATTGTGTCCGGGGATTTAATATGCCCTTGAAGATCTATGTATCGGGAGCTGAAAGGAGTATCGTTCCCACTACAGGATTCACGACAATTGATCTTGAAACGGATAATGCCGTAATAGTTGTGGATTCCAATTATTATGTCGCCGCATTAAATATGACTGGAGAATAATATATAAGGTCCTTTTATATATAAAATACTTATATATTAAGGGAAAATATATATTAAGGTAAATTATATATTAAGGAACATTATATATTAAGATCAAAGGTATATTATTGATGATTATATATAATTGATGATCATATGTAATTGATGATCATATGTAATTGATGATCATGTATAATTGATGATCATATAATTGAAAGTTGCTAAGAACTTCATGACTTTTTAATTATGCACAATATTTCCCCCTGGCCTGATTTCACATTTGCCTGGTGACTTTATTGCCTTCTCACCTTTTTACCTGGATAGGAGCCCCGAATCCGATCTTCCCTAGCGGTTTCAGTTGTGTCGCAGCATCTCCTACAATCACATAATACATTTTATCTGGAATTACGTACTTTTCAGTGATTGCCCTGTGATCCTCAAGGGTCATCCCCCTTATAACGTCCTCCTCCTTCCTGATATAATCATCCGGGAAATTGTATTTCGACATTGTCGACAGCATTCCCACCAACGATCCATTTGTCTCGAAACGCAGCGCATTCGACAGGATCATGCAGTTCTTGATAAACTGGAGGTCACTCTCAGATACACTGTTACGATACTTCTCCATCTCATCCTTAAATATTTTGACCGATTCAAACGTGGCATCGGACCTGACACTGGTTGACGCAACAAATGGTGCCCTGATCTTCATCTCCTGGAAATAACTTGATGCACCATATGTATATCCCTTCTCTTCACGAAGTAT
This sequence comes from uncultured Bacteroidales bacterium, assembly GCA_963831935.1. Classification (GTDB taxonomy): domain Bacteria; phylum Bacteroidota; class Bacteroidia; order Bacteroidales; family VadinHA17; genus LD21. The sequence continues at coordinate 70,643 of CAWHSH010000014.1, read as the reverse complement.
CTGGTTAAGAATACTTGTGAATGCACCTCCAAGCCTGTAATTAATAAAATCTGCCTTAACATAATCCGGATCGTCTCTGGCCAGGGCAAGATAGCCTATATAGATGACTGACTGACGTGAACCAGGAATGTCGACAAAATAGATCACGGATTTATCAGGATTTGCCGGTACCGGATAGTTATTGAAAGTCACATCTTTGGATTTCCACTCAAGTTCAAGAGGTTTCAGAGCTGCGAGTACCTGCTCCCTGTTGACATTACCAGCAACCTGGATTGATGAAACAGATGGTGAAAAATTATTGCTGTAAAAGGCTTTTAGGTCATCCATGGTAATCTTGTCAATCGATTCCCTTGTTCCCCTGGGGGGATCAATTTCTTGATTACTTTTAGCCAGTAACCATAACAATAATTAGCCCCCCCACTGGGGGGGTTGGGGGTGAATACTCTGTGTAACATTCCTGTTTTTTGACTTTTGAAATTTCTACAACACCATTTTTTATGTATATTTCCTTTGTATTACATAACCTGACTGAAATGAATAAAATAATCTCCTTCGTATTTTTCTCCGCAATTCCTGCTGTTTTTTCATTTTCACAGCAGAAACCTTTCCTGACAGATATCTATAAATATATTGAAAACACATCCATTTATGAATTGAACCAGGAGGAAGGTCATGTACCATTGGTGCCTTATTCAACAGTTGATCAGGCTCTTATCAATGATTTCAGCAAAACCTCATATTCTCTTTCCCTGAACGGGATATGGAAATTTCACTATTCAGATACACCTGAGGGTGTACCCCTTGACTTTTATAAAGAAGGATATAATGATAAGAAATGGGATACTTTAAGGGTTCCATCCAACTGGGAGATGAAAGGATACGGTGACCCTCTTTTCAGAAATGTGTCTACCCCTTTTGACCCAAACCCTCCCAGGGTGCCCAGGGAGTATAATCCAACCGGCTCTTACCGCCGGACATTTAATATTCCGGCTTCATGGAAGGACAGGGAGGTATTCCTCAGGATGGAAAAGACTGCTTCTGCCTCATTCGTCTGGATCAATGGAAACGAAGTCGGCTACAATGAAGGAAGCCAGGAACCGGCAGAATACAACATAACCTCCTGGCTTAAAACAGGCAAAAATATGATAGCTGTGGTAGTTTATAAATATTCAGATGGATATTATCTTGAAGATCAGGACTATTGGAGGTTAGCAGGCATATTCGATAATATCTGGCTTTTTTCTGCACCAAAGGTACATATCTTCGACTGGGTGGCAACCACTGATCTTGATGAAAGCTTCAGCGATGCCAGTCTTAAGCTGGCTGCAGATATTAAAAACTACACTGCCCTGGCAGTAAATGATTATTCCCTCCGTACTATCCTGTACGATTCAAACAAAAAACCGGTTAAAACCATGGTGTCAGAAAAGTTTTCTGTCTCCCCCGGCATCAAGCAGACAGTCAATTTAGTGGGTATGATTAAAAATCCTGACAAATGGTCGGCCGAATATCCGAATCTGTATTACCTGACTTTTGAACTGATCAACTCCTCAGGAAAAACTGAGGAGGTTATTTCAGGGAGGTTTGGTTTTAAGGAAACTGAAATAAGAAACCAGATGTTTTACCTTAATGGCGTGCCTGTAAAGCTCAATGGCATAAATAGCCATATGCAGCATCCGGTCTACGGGTCATACAATGGATGAAGCAACGATCAGAAAAGACTTTGGCATTCTAAAACAGTTCAATATTAACTGTGTCAGAACTTCTCACTATCCCCCGGTAACAAGATATCTTGAACTGGCAGATGAATATGGGATATACATTGTTGACGAGACAGGTGATGAGTCGCATGCGACCGAGTATGTCTCAGAGAATAAGGAGTGGGAGGGGATGTACCGCGAAAGGGCCAGGAAAATGGTATTGCGTGACAGGAATCATCCATCGGTATTGTTCTGGAGTGCAGGAAACGAAAGCGGGGAAGGGGAGAACATTTGTGCCGTTATTGACGAAGGAAAAAAATACGATAAAACAAGGTACTGGATGTATGGTGGCAACGCCTTCAGTCATCGGTGCGAAGAGATAATCGGACCCAGGTACCCGCAGATAATGGATTTGCTTACGCGGGTTTTCAATATTCCGGCCTCAGTTGATCCGAGACCTTCATTTCTCGATGAATACCTGGCAGTTACAGGCAACGGGGGAGGCGGCCTCGATGATTACTGGGATGTTTTTTACAGCCATCCGCGCAGCATGGGAGGAGCCATATGGGACTTTGTAAGTACCGGCATTAAGGAAAAGGTTAGATCCCTTAAAGATGTTTCAGGGAATGATATTCAGGTAAATGTCATGGGGAGGGCAAAGCTGGTGCCTGGGAAAGCTGGTATGGGAATAGACCTGAATGGTCACGACCAATGGGTTGAGGTTTACAGGGATAAGGCCCTTGAAATCGGAGGTGACAGGCTGACACTCACATTATGGGTCTTTCCGCGTTCGTTAAGCAGTTCATCCGGGACCCTTATTACAAAAGGTGACTGGCAATTCGGTATTGATCAGTTAAATAAAGATTCTCTTGAATTTTACATTACGACACGGCAGAAAAGGGCCGTAAGAATTGCCCTTCCTGAAGACTGGGAAAACAACTGGCACCATGTGACAGCCAACTATGACGGGTCATCTATCTACCTTACTATTGATGACATGGAAAGCGTACACAAACCAGTTACAGGAAATATCCGCAATACCCCTTTCCCTGTCAATATCGGGAGGAACGCTGAAATTCACGGACAGGAGACTTCAGTATATATCTGTGATGCTATAATTGACCAGGTCGGGATCTTTTCGAAGCAGATCTCTCCGGCATTCCTGAAACAACCTGCTGAGGGAATTAAACAACAGGCAGCCCTCTGGCTGGATTTTGAAAAGATCACCGTGGGAGCGGATTTTTACAGCTATGGCATCGGAGCCCGGACATATGGTGCGATATGGCCTGATCGCCGTCCCCAGCCTGAGATGTGGCAGATTAAAAAATCAGCCCAGCCGGTACAAACAAGACTTATCTCTTCCCAAAACGGTGAGGTTGAAGTGTCAAACCGATATTTATTCACTAACCTAAGCGAAATTGATGCTGTCTGGATGTTACAGGCAGATTCGGAAACCATCCAGAGAGGAATTCTTGAGCTGAATATTTTGCCCCAGAAAAAAGCTGTTGTAAAAGTTCCCTTTTTAAAACCGGTTATAAAAGATGGAATCGAGTACAGGCTTCTTGTCAGTTATCGGCAGAAAGGTAAAACACTCTGGTCTGATCCGGGTTTTGAAATTGCCTGGGACCAGATGGATCTTCCATGGTACAAGCCAGTAACAGAATCTGATGAAGTAACTGATTCTACTGTAGATACAGAGGAGAATGAAGAGAGCCTTATTCTTAAAGGAAAGAATTTCATATACAGGTTTGATAAAAAATCAGGTTCACTGAACAGGATGCAGATATCCGGTAAGGAGCTGATAAAAAAGGGTCCGGAGCTTAATGTGTGGCATGCCCCGCTTGCAAATGAAACAGATGAGTGGACCTACAGATCTTCGAACATTAAGAACCGCATCGATGGCTTTGGCCATATGGCTGCCACTGAATGGTATTCTGCAGGAATCGACAGCATGACTTATTTCGCTGATAGTTTCTCATGGCACAAGCATGATAAAAATTCTGTCTGTGTTAATATAAAAGGCATTTACGTTACCGGAAACCGGAGGGGATCATTCATCAATATTTCAAGGTACAGGGTTGATAGCGATGGCAGGATTGTCCTGGAAAACTCAATAGTGCCAAACGGACAAATGCCGGCATGGCTTCCGCGGATAGGTCAGCAATGGATTTTTGATAAAAGTCTTGACCAGGTTTGCTGGTATGGCCGCGGACCTCAGGAAAACTATCCTGACAGGAAATCCGGTTACAAAATCGGAGAATATAAATCAACAGTGGCAGATATGTATGAACCCTATTTGATTCCGCAGGATTATGGCCTGCGCACGGATAACCGGTGGGTAAAACTGACTGATTTCAATGGTTCCGGCCTTGAAATAAAAGGTGACAAATTGTTTAATTTCAGTGCACAGCCGTTCTCGACGGACAATCTTACGAAAGCTTTATATACTTACCAGCTTCATCCTTTTGATGGGATAACATTCAATCTCGATTATGCAACCAGCGGTGTAGGCTGCACCGCAGCGGGTGTATTTCCGGAATACCAGGTGATGCCAGGGAGATATGATTTTAAAGTGACGATCAGACCAATAAGGCCATGAACTCACCACTAAGTCTCCTTTCTGGATTTATGAACTCATCCCCCGTCCCCCTTCTCTTAAGGCTAAGAGACGGGAGTAATATATTGTAGCTATGGGTTTTACGCCCTTCCCTTGGAAATAAGAGGGCCGAGCGTTAAGAATTCCGCCCGTGGCGGGATTTAGCGAAGGAGCCAGTTTGCAGGGAAGGGATGGGGATGGGTTAAATTATATTAGAGAATCTAGAGTTCTTTCAGCTCCACGTTCGCATACAGGTTCCCCGCCGATAATTCAACTGCTTTCTGCAGGTTTTCCTTCGCAGCAGCTGAGTTGCCAAGTCCTTTATATCCAAGACCTTTAAGAAGGTAAGCATTTGACAGTCTTGCATTTTCAGCTTCCTTTTCTCCAAACTTTGCAAAGAAATCAACTTCCTTTGAAGAGCTCTGTCCTATCTGCCTGTCTCCTTCAGCAATCAGGGCATTGAAGATATCAGTTGCTTCTTTCTTTTTTCCAATCTTTGAAAAGCTAAGTCCCTGGTAATACTTTATGTAGCTTGAACTTCTCGCTTGCTGTCCTGTGGACAATGCAAAATAATTCCTGGCTTTGGATTTGTTACCAAGTGCCTCATAAGCAGTTCCGATGAAGTAGTCGACCTGCAGATTCCTGTTGCCCAGCCTGCTATCTCCTGCTTCCTCCTCAGGTACCTGAGCAAGAAGAAAATTATCAAGAGCTTTTTTATAATCCCTCTCCGCGAAAAACTTTTTGCCAAGCATCAGATGTGCATCGATAATGATATCCCTGACCCTCGAGCTTCCCTCACGGTAACTGAACTTCCTTCCTGCAAGGTATTCAACTGCCTTGTCAGGTTTCCCGCCAAGGGTAAGAACCGTTATCTGCCTTGCAAATGCATCATCGCGCTTTGAGACAGTCTCATTGTTACCTTCGAACAGAGCTAGTCTCTTTTCCACAGGGGCATTGCTCATTTCATATAAAGCATCAAGCTCTTCATAATATACTGGTTCATCCTTTTTAAGCGTCAATGCCTTTTCATAGGCGGCTATGGCTTTTAGCCCGTCTCCCTGGTGATGATAATAACCCCAGCCAAGGTTCCGGAAGGCGATAGCAAGGGAGGGATCAAGCCTGACCGCATTTTCCCACGATTCTATTGCCTTCGCAGGCCGCTTGTCGTACAAAAGATTGCCAAGGTAATACCACGGTTTTGCATCATCCGGATGATACTGTGAAACCAGATTCAGAACATCTACAGACTCCAGCCTGAAAGGAAAAACATAATCAACGGACTAATGACGAACCTTCACTGAAGAGCTTTCCGGCTTCCGCCTTGTTACCTTTTTTATCTTCAATGTAACCAAGGTAGTAGCAAATCATGGGATTTTTTCCTTTGAACCGTTTGAAGATATCCTCTGCTTCATCAGTCAGTCCATCATTCAGGTATGCCACACCAAGCTCGAGATAATTCTGATCATAATCCCTCATCTTCAATAACAAGATCGCTAAAAGCTTTTTCGGTGTTTACTGGTTTCGCCGGATTTCCTTTTTAATAAGATAAACTTCATTTGCTGCCCTGAAATCAAGGGGATCATTTTTTGCAAGGTCTGAAACCGTTTCAAGTGCTTCTTTGAAATTACCCAGCCTCCGCAGAAGTGACGTTTTTAGTCCCAGTGCGCTATTATTCCGGGAATTAGTTGATAATGATTCATTTACGCGATCAAGTGCTATCCGGAAATCTCCCTTTATTGATGAAATCCTTGCAAGCTCAAGGTAAGCCGCTGAATGGCAGGCATAGTCCCATGTCGCCCGGTAAAGGGTATCTGTGGCATCATCATAAAGGCCAAGCGCTTTAAGCGTAAGACCTTCCAGATAGAGGGCTTCACATGTGGACGGACGTGTGAAATCCTTTGTAAGTCTTTTAACAGCTTTTAAGAAGTAGCTTCTTGCGGTATTATAATCGCCATTTTTGAGGAAGATATTTCCGACTGCTGTGTTGGTACGGATGTCCGAAGGATCACGCTTCAGCGCTTCTTCATAATAATCCATAGCATTCAGGGTCGGATTATAAAATTGCTGGATCCTGCTTCCGGCAAGATAAAGCTCTTCGACAGTCGGTATATCTTGTGGCAGTGGCGGACGTCTGACGATATCAGGTAATTTTTCAGCCTTTTGATGTTTCACAGGTTTGTAAGAAATAAGCACTTCACCGGTTCCTGAATCAGTTAATTCAGTATAAAGATCATTAAAATCAAATATTCCATTAATCTTTATCATACCTGTAAAGGCCTTGTCTGGTGATATTTCCAGATTTTTTTCAAAAACGACTTTCTCCTTATCCCTGAGTATAATATTTGCCTTTTCGATTTTGCGCGTTGTGCAATATCCCAGAAAAACCTGGTTATTGTCCTTCTCCTCAAGGTTTACAGCACCGTTCAGATTTGCATATTTGAAACCTTTAATGTCCTTTACGGGATACCAGTACTGATGAAATGTCTTGACCTCATATGGCCTTATCCAGCTGTAATCAGGCTGGTTGTCGGAAAATGCCCCGACCATGATCTCGACATAGGGACCGTCGGACTCGGTAAGCCTGCCTTCTGTTGCCTGACCTCTTGGTCCCGATCCCCATTCCCATAATTTTGCTCCCTTTACAATATTATGGTCACCGATATGAACTGTGCCGGTCTCTTTTCCATGATCATAACCTCCCATAAAATCCTCTTTAAGGTCGTATGCAAAGAATGAATTGGAATTCGGTGAGTTTTTCCACCAGCTGACGTCCACTCCTTTTGTAAAGTCCTGTCCATTATAAATTTCGGTTGAAAAAGGCCAGTTTGTGAAAGCTGTTCTTTGCGTGAAAGGTTGCTATATTGACGCTTGGAGGAAAGATAACCTGGTAATTTTCATTTGTGTGTGCCGCTACATTTGCCCAGTAAAGGAAAGTATTGGTATAGGGTGTAGGATTATGAATCTTTACCTCCGCTTCAAAATATGAACGGCCGGGAAACATCGTTATCCCGATTGTCCACCTCATCCTGTGCCTTGGTTCGGTTTCACCTATCCAGATAGTCTTGCTGCCGTCTTCATTTTCGGAGGTTGTACAGTCGACCGGCAGGAATGTGGATGCCCTGTGATGGTGGAGGACGCACCATTCAATTCCACCTGATACCCAGGCTCCCAGCATACCTATATTTGAAGGTTTAACTACATTGTTTTTATATACAAAATTGTAACCATTGGATTTATCCGTTGCATAATAAAGCTTTCCGCCGATTTCGGGCGTAACACAAAGTTTAATGTACTCATTTTCAAGCGTTACTGTCTTCCATGCCTTGTCTGTTTTTTCATCAGATATGACATCATTCATTCCGTAAGGATAAATGTACTTCGAAGCTCCCTGATAAGATTCTCCCCTGAAGAATATAGGATTCTTGTCGGGTGGCCTGACCAGGTAAGTGGGAATTATCCAGTCCTGTTCCGAAAGCTTAACCTGGGATGCCAGGTCAGTTGTTGCTAAGACAGCTATTAAAAGGCAGATAGCGGTTCTGCTCCTGGGTTTGCGGGTAACAATTTCCATTTTCCGATGATTTATATACTCAAATTTAAAAAGATACAGACAAGAATCTGACCGATATTCAAGGAAAAATAGTTATATTTTGCATTCAATTATTAACTCTGCCAATCCTTTAACAAAATTTAAGTCATGAAATATCCATGATTAAAAAGTAAAATCACAAACCGAAATGATTATTCATGGATATTCCATCTGACCATTAAAAAACAAATTATAAACAGATGAAAGATTTTTTAATTGCCCTGTCCCTGGCTTTATTCTTTTCATTTACCGGATACGGTGAAAGTGGCAATAAACTGTTAAATGCCGGTAACGCTAAGGAAGAACAGCTTAAGAAGGAAGTTACAGAAAATCTTACCGCAAACATTCTCTCTTACTGGACCACCAGAATGGTTGATAATAAGAACGGTGGATTTTATGGAAGGATTGATTACAGGAACCAGGTATTTCCGGAAGCTGATAAAGGAGGAATATTGAATGCCAGGATATTATGGACCTACTCATCGGCCTGGCGTCTCCTGCACGACACATCATATCTGCGTCTTGCCACGCGTGCGAAGAATTACATACTTAAGTATTTTATTGATCCCCGATATGGCGGTGCTTACCGGAGTCTTAATTTCAGGGGAGAGTCATCGGATGATAAAAAGCAGACCTATACCGAAGCATTTTTTATTTATGCTCTTTCAGAGTACTCCAGGGCCACTGGCGATAGAACAGCTCTGCAGGAAGCACAGAAGATATTTGATCTTATCGAGAAATATGCCTTCGACAAAGAATTTAACGGATATTTTGAGGTTTTCAGCCGCGACTGGCAGCGTGTACGTGAACGGCTTATAGGTGAAAGTTCAAACCTGGTCGAAAAGACAATGAATACCCACCTTCACCTGATGGAAGCTTATGCCAATCTTTACAGGGTATCAGGCGACACATTCGTAGGTGAACGATTAAGAAACCTTGTGAGCATTTTCCTTGATAAGATTATCGATAAGAAGTCCTTTCATCTGATTTGCTTTCTTGACAGGAACTGGAACAGTACTGAATCGATAGACTCTTACGGTCATGACATCGAATCATCATGGCTTCTGCTCGAGGCTGCTATGTTGCTAAAGGATCCGATGCTTATTGCCAGGGTAAAAGAAACCAGCATAAAGATTGCGGATGCTGCTGCCGAGGGACTCCAGCCTGACGGGAGTCTGCTTACTGAAAAGGATAATGCAACGGGACGTACAAGACCAACCCGCTCGTGGTGGGAACAGGCAGAAACGGTAGTTGGCTACCTGAACGCATATGAACTGACCGGGGATGAGAAATATCTCGACAGATCGATGAAATGCTGGGATTACATTAAAAAATATTTTGTTGATTACAAGAATGGTGGCTGGTACAGTAATGTTTCTGAATCGGGGACTCCCGGACAGAGCGACAAGGGCGGATTCTGGATCTGTCCTTATCATAACGGGAGAATGTGTATGGAGGTTATTGAAAGGGTATCCGGCAACGGAATGTAAAAAATTGATTATCTGTTTAGTGTCTGATATTAATTGATAATAATTTAAATTGAGTGCCATGTATACATATACATTTGGAGGCAAAAGCGGTAAAAAACATTTCCTCCACGAAAGCAGCGATATGGTTGTTGTCAGAACCTGGAATTCAAGGGACCTGAAGAGCGCGGTGGTTTCAGCCGGGGGAAAGAAGGCTCTGAAAGATCTTGATTTTGTGACGGAGTTCCCCGAGGCCGATATCACAGTGTATAAGATCAGAAAATCAGCAAAGAATGATCTGACTGTCATGAACAAAGCACGTTCAATCTTAAAAAAGGAGCCAGAACTGAGATTTGTCGGGCGGGTTCTTGTTGAAGAGGATGGCAAAACCGTGGTTTTATATACCGAAAATATCTTTATCAAGTTTCATGATGAGATAACTTCTGAAGTCTGCGAAAAGATCCTCGCTGAAAATAATCTCGAAATTAAGCAAAAACCTGATTATTCCGAGAATACTTATTTTGTAAGCGCTCCTGAAAACACAGGACTTCAGATCTTCAGCATTGCTGAATCACTTCTGAACAGGAAGGAAGTTGAGCTATGTCATCCTGAGCTTATAAGGAAGAAAGGTTTTAAGACCATAAATCCCAGACAGTGGCATTTGGAGGTCACTTCAATCGATGGCGTAAAGATAAATGCAGGAGTGAAAGCAGATCTGGCTCAGAAACTGTCGCCTGGCACCAATGTAATTATTGCGTTGATTGATGATGGTTTTGATATTGATCACCCCGAGTTTAATCAGCCCGGGAAAGTAGCCTATTCACGGGATGTGTCATCAAACAGCAATGATCCGCGTCCTAAAAATTCCTGGAACAACCATGGCACAGCATGTGCAGGAGTTGCAACAGCCTCAGGGATAAAGGCATCAGGTGTTGCTCCGGGAGCAATTCTGATGCCTGTCCGGCTGAGCTCGAACCTGGGCTCAATGGCAGAAGCCAATGCCTTTAAATGGGCTGCTGATCACGGTGCTGATATTATTTCATGCAGCTGGGGACCCGAAGACGGTAATTGGACCGACCCTGAAGATCCGGTTCATACAACTCAGGTTGATCTGCCCGACAGTACGCGCCTGGCCATTGATTTTGCTGTTTCAAAAGGGCGTAACGGTAAGGGATGCATAATCACATTTGCAGCAGGTAACGGTAATGAAGACTGTAAGTTTGACGGTTATGCAAGTTACCATAAAGTGATGGCGGTTGCTGCATGTAACGACACGAACCGCAGAAGTGTTTACAGCGATTATGGAAGCAATGTCTGGTGCTCTTTCCCAAGCAGTGATTTTGGATATGCGCCATTTAATCATCCCGAACCTTTGACACCCGGGATCTATACAACAGACAGACAGGGGAAAGAGGGTTACAATCCGGAAGGAGATTATACAGAGGATTTCGGAGGGACCTCCAGCTCCTGCCCGGGGGTTGCCGGAACGGTTGCCCTCATCCTTTCAGTTAATCCTGAATTAACATGGCAGCAGGTAAGGGAAGTAATTAAAGACACATCCGAAAAGATTGATACTGCTGAGGGGAATTATGATGCAGAAGGACACAGCAAATACTACGGCTATGGTAAGATTGATGCTGAAAAAGCCGTTAAAAGAGCACTGGATTTGAAATCCGGAGTCCCCGTAAATAAGATAAAGGTTATATCGGCACTTGTTAACCCTTCAGGTTACGACAGGGGCAGGGAAAAGATTTCCCTCCTCAATACGACATCGGATAAAGTTGATATTAATGGCTGGGCAATCGAGGTCAAAGGCCGTAAGGAGTTTCTTTCCGGTATTCTGACAGGAGGGGAGGCCCGCACTTTCAACCTTGATGGTACTACCATACGTCTGGCTAATAAGGGCGCTACCATTAATCTTCTGAATTCAAGATCTGACCTGATAAATTCAGTTGCTTATCAGAAAAAACATGTTAAAAAAGGAGCAATAGTTGAATTTTAGAGATGATTCATGCAATTGAGCCCTATTTACATCCCCCTAGCCCCCTTCAAAGGGGGAATTTGAAACATTGTGGCAACAAACCAATATAATTTTTTAAACCCTTTCAACCAATTCAAACCCTTAAACCTTTAAACCTTTTAAAACCTATCTGCCAATGTCTCGTGAAGTAAGAACATTAAAAGATATCCGGCAATACAACCAGTCGGGTGAAACTGCAAAACTGCCGGCAGATTCTACATATCCGGCAACCAGTGACGGATATTTCGACAGACTGTTTAAATACATTCCTGCGGAGCTTGTTGCAGGCTACATCTTCGTGCTGGGAGTGATGAAACAGGTAACAGATACCGGTGAGGTCAGGATTCTTCAATGGATACTGTTTTCAGTGTTTTGCATTCTGACCCCGCTGTATTTATGGCGCATACAGAAAGTAAAAAAAATACAGCAGCATATTATTTCCCTGCTTTCCTTTATTGTATGGATCTTTGCACTCGGCGGACCTTTTGCGCTGTATAGCTGGTATAATCCAGTTTACGGGCAGATACTACTTCCTGTCTTTACGCTTGGAATTGCTATCTGGGAAGCGGAATAGCTCTTTTTTGATATGAAGCGTATTGATTCCATCGATTTTGTACGCGGGCTGGTAATGATAATAATGGCACTCGACCACACCCGCGACTTTATGCATATAGACTCTTTGATACAGGATCCGCTAAACCTGGCAACCACAACACCATTGCTTTTCCTGACGAGGTGGATAACCCATTTCTGTGCGCCTGTTTTCGTTTTTTTGTCCGGAACCTCAGCCTTTATTTCCATGAAGAACAGGAACGATCCTGCTGCAACAAGAAGGTTTTTGATCTCAAGGGGAATCTGGCTGATTATTCTGGAATTTACAGTTATCAATTTTGGACTCTGGTACGACTTGCATTTCAGAATATTGTTGTTCCAGGTGATTGCAGCCATAGGTTTCGGATTCATTGCATTATCGTTCCTGATTAAGTTGCGGCCAGGAGTCATTGCAGCAATGGGACTTATAATTATATTCGGGCATAATCTGTTTTCCTTAATCCCCTTCCGGGATGATTCAGTATTAAAGGCGGTTTTATCTCCCCTTGTCAATTTCAATCAATACCAGATTAGCCAGCAGTTCACTTTTGTTATTGCTTATCCGTTTTTTCCCTGGTTTGGTATTATGCTGACAGGTTTTGCAGCAGGACACCTGTTCGGACTTCCCCCAGAAAAAAGAAAGAAAATATTCCTGGGTATCGGTCTTGCCGCTTTAGCTTTTTTTACTGTTTTGCGGCTCATAAATGTTTACGGAGATCAGTCACAATGGTCATCCCAGAAAAATGGAATTCTTACTTTCCTCTCATTCATAAATGTATCCAAATATCCGCCCTCACTCCTTTTTACCCTAATGACTATCGGTGCAATGTGTCTTGTGTTTTACCTGGCTGATGGCGTGCAAAATAAATTCATCCGAATTGGAAGTGCCTATGGGCGTGTCCCTTTTTTTTACTACCTGGTCCATTTATACCTTATCCATTCTGTGATGCTGGTAATAATGTTTCTGCAGGGGTTTCGCTGGACAGATCTGTCATTTGCACCATTTCGTTTTGGGCGGGCACAGACAGGTTCAGGCATTGAACTATGGGCAGTTTATCTGGTATGGGTAAGTATTGTTGCCCTGTTATATCCGCTGTGCAAATGGTATGGAAAGTATAAGTTTACACATAAAGAGAAGAAATGGCTCCGGTTTCTTTGAAGAATTTGAGTAATTTTCCTTAATAATTCTGAACATGGATAAAACTAATATTAAAATCAAAAGAATAACCCTGATTTTTGCTGGCCTTTTATTTACACTCAGCATCAGTTCACAACCTCCAAAAAATCTTGCAGAACAGCTTGGATACCCTAAAGACTCAAAGCTTCTTATTATTCATGCCGACGATATGGGGCTGGCTCATTCCGTGAATGCAGCCTGCATAAAAGCCTTTGAAGAGAAAGACGTCACCTCCGGAAGTATCATGGTTCCCTGTCCATGGTCTCTTGAAATGACCGACTTCGTAAAAAACCATCCCGGAATGGATGTGGGAATTCACCTAACGATGACTGCGGAGTGGGAATTATACAAATGGGGAGGAGTATCTCCTTCGGACCAGATATCCAGCCTGCTTGACAAAACTGGTTATTTCTTTCCTACTGTTGAAGCCCTTGGCAAATCAGCCAAAGCTGAAGAAGCAGAGCGGGAATTGAAGGCGCAAATAAACAGGGTGATTGAATCGGGTATTCAGCCTACCCATATCGATACTCATATGGGCAGCGTTCTCGCCAATCCTGAACTGGTAAAAATATATTTTAAGCTTTCTGATGAATACAACCTGCCTATCCTTTTCCCACGGACTTATCTTGGATGGCTCCCTCCCGATATGTCCAAAACCCTTGAATCCAAAGTTTTTCTTCTCGATAATCTATTCATGCTCGAACCTGCTATGATTGCCGGCAAGTGGATCGATCCATATAAAAAAGCCATTGAAGGACTCAAACCGGGTTTAAACGAGATAATAGTCCATATCGGATATGATAATGACGAACTTAAGGCAATCTGCAAAGGGCATGAAGATTACGGTTCTCCATGGCGCCAGAATGACCTGGACCTTGTCCTGAGCAGTGAATTTAAAGATCTCATAAAGAAGAACAATATAATTCTGATAGGATGGGGACAGATAAGGGACCTGATGAAGAAAAATAAATAATAATTTTAAACCGGACTTTTATCCCTTTCAATTTTTATCTTCCTTGCCTGCAATTCTTTGTTGCATAACAGTTCTTTCCGTGCATCAGGTTATTGTGAACCTTCCTTATCTTTTCTTCTCCAGTAAACTATCTATGCTGAAAAGGCCGGAACCTCTGGTAAAAATGAACAAAAAAAGGAAACAATACACTATTGCCAGTTCACCTCCGTTCAGAAGTGGGAACAATGAGTGTGTCGCATGAGTTGACCAATAGGCATAAGCCATCTCGCCGCTGCAAATGAATGCAGCCCAGCGTGCCCAGAGTCCTGTCATGATAAGCAAACCCCCAAAGAATTCAATCGGGCCGGCAATAAAAACTATATGTAAAGGAATTCTGTATCCTGCAGGTGGAAATTTAAAGATTTTCTGTGAACCATGCCATAGAAAAAGAAAACCTACAATGATGCGAAGAACAGAATAAGCCTGTGCCTCGTACCTCGAAATAAACATCTTAATGCTCATTTTCTTTAATTTTTATAGGTAACTTATTAATTAATACTCACCTGATCAATTTGAAAAAAATGATCAGAAGTAAGAAACAATCCATAAGCTCAAAAGTTTAGTATTTTGATACTTCTGTTTTGTGTTCCCTTGCTCAGGTGAGCTGAGGATAGTTAAGTTTAGGATAATTACTTTGCAACCTGACCAGATCTGTCCATTAAGATGAACTATTCTGGGTTATCGCTTTTCTTGCAGATTTTTAGCTGAAAAGTATCTTTTTATAAGTAATGCACCAAATCCAAGAGCGCAGCAGCTCCCTGGTATCATGACAGACCAGTTGCTGACGAACACGGCATTTGTTGCTATTGCCAGTCCGAAGCAGGCTGCTATTCCTATAAGACAATCGGTTATTTGTGCCCTGAGCGACAAACCGTGACCGGGCAATAATGGGTATTTTAAACGTAATTTTTTCCATCCTGCAGGCGGTCGGCAGCGCAAATAAAATTTCTGAAGTACATCATCGGATTCAGCGGGAGTCAGAACCGTAATAAGACTTATAACCGATATTGCGATCAGGAACAACATCCCTGTTCCCTGCCAAATTGGCTTATACTGGAAATCAAGTATAAACCAGAAAAGAACAGTTAATGGTATCCCGAGAACGGTGGCTGCCATCTCGCCCCATACATTGAACCTTGGCCAGAAAAACCTGAAATATGCAAGCGGAAGCCAGAAGATGACAACAACAGAATTTATAAACAGAAACCAGCTTACCATATCATCAACAAATAAAACAGCAATGATTGAGGCAACAACAAATAATATAAGCGTGGTCCATCTGCTGATCCTTACTTCCTGTTTCCTGTTTAAATCAGGCTTTAATTCCTTGTAGAAATCGTTTACAATAAAACTGCTTCCCCAGTTGATCAGGGCACTCAGGGTAGACATGTATGCTGCAACTTCGGTGGCAACAAGCAACCCGGTGTAGCCTGTCGGAAGCCTGCTTGCTTTAATAAGCTCTCCCCAGGCAAAAGCAGGATCCTTTAGAATTCTGAATCCTTCCGGAGCCTGTCCGTATTTTAGAATCAGGTCGTCCGACCAGAACATAGTGATGCAGATAATACCGAGTCCTATAAGCGGTATAATCCTCAGGCATAATGAAATAAAGGTACTGAACAGCTGACCACCCATAGCATGGCTTTCATTTTTTGCTGCCATAAACCGCTGTGCTGTCATACCTTCTCCTGCGGTAGGCGAACCTGCAAAAAATAATCCCAGAACTATAAACATCAGCAAGGTGAGGGGAGGAGTAACATCAGATACCGGATTTATGGACAATGCGTCCTGACGTATGCTCTCAACATGTGAAATAATCGCTGGCCATCCGCCCTGCTGAGGTATAATAAGTGCCATGAAAACCAGGCTTCCGATAATCATAATTGCCATCTGAACAACAGAAACCATTACAGATCCCATAAGTCCGCCGAGAAGAGTATAAATCAAAGTGATAGTGCCAAAGAGAAGAAGTATGGATACCATCGACATCGGGACGAGGGGAGCGATGGTCTTGGCAAAAAAGCCTGTAATATATGCCATGGTAATAATAGAAAACAAGCTCATAACCAGCGCGTAAATTTTCCTCGCAACAACTGAAGTCCTTCCACCATACCGTAAAGAAATCAGTTCGGCGGTTGTTACTATCTTCATGCGCTGCCACATCTTCGACCAGATAATTGCTACCAGCGGCATCCATATAATCCATTGAGCCCACCATAACCAGTTCCCTGAAAATCCATACAGAAAAATAAGCATGACAAAGGCACCAAGCCCCGATTGGTAAGTAGCCGCATTTGATATCCCAAGCGACCACCAGGAAAGATTCCTGTTTGCGGTGAAAAATCCTTCCTGCCCTTTTAAAGCCGCCGACCTGGTGTAGAAGACTCCAACCAACATTGAAAGCAATGTAAGAACAACTAGAACAATCCAGTCTGCACCCTTCATGGAATCAGTATGTTATTTATTTTATAATCAATTCGTTAATAGTATCGATCGCTCTTTCAAGGTAGATTTTTTCAATCAACGGGGAAAGGGGTGAGGGCATTACTTCATAGATATACGCCTGGTCAGCTTCATAGGTTTTTTTCTCAAATGCCTCAGAAGTCGGAATATATGCCCCAATCCCATGGACATATCCAACGCAAAGGACCTGTAACCCGGAGAAATGCTTTTTCAGTTCAAGCTGGTACTTAACAAACAGCTCCCCCTGTGTGAAAAAAATGATCGTATTTCCCAGTTTAAGTGTATTTATTTTAAACGGGAATGATGTTTTAATTTCATGCCTGTCGATCATTTCAAAAACTTTCTTTTTCCAGCGGTCAAGCATTTCATTCCAGGTAAAGAACTCTGTAATATCGGAGGCCTTTCTTTTTGCTTCCTGTTCAATATGTTTTTTTGTAATTATCGGGTCTCTGAATGGAACAGAAATTATTCCTGCTGACATCTTTAGATCAGGATTACCATTGAATCGGGCAATCTTCGCTGAAATCACAGCTTTCCCGAGACGTTCACCTTCCATGTCAGCAATTGCAGGATCAGCCTTGTGTGCCTCGCGGGGATTCAGGTCTCCGGCAGCTCCATTTAAGAAAACTGACATACCTCCAAATGACTCTTCTACAATTTCGCGGGCTCTTCCCGGATAATCAGTTGAAACATAATTACTCTCGTAACCCAGAATAACAGGGTGACAGGCGTAATTAAAAATGGTTACTTTCCTGAGACCTGTTTCATCTGCGAGCTGAACTATTGCTGCCTCTTTATCCACTAACCCCCCCGGATAGCCTACCCTGAATGCCATTCCTCCATCGATGGGTTTTACATCCATCCTGGCAATATTGATATCACAATCAGCTTTGCCACTGTAAAGAAATGCTTCTTTGAAACCGGCATGGTCGTTAATGACGCTGCAGGCATTCTCAGAAACGGTTTTAATGAAAAACGCAATATAGCGGTCGTTGGCCTCATATTTGCCAGGCTCCATCTCAGGAGCCGAATGTGAATGAATTGATGTAATTAAAATCGCATCGGTATCAACTCCGGTCTTTTTAGCAATACCTGATTTCACCGATTCAATTATTGCGGGATCAACATCCATCATATCATTCACGATTATGCATGCAATTGACTGCCCCTGTTTCAACACTACACACCTGCTTGTCAGCCTCCTGTGAATCGCTTCTGACAAACCCCTGCGGTTGGCAAAGCCGGCAAGGAGAAGATGCTCTTCAGGAGTAATATCAGTAAGACCATAGTTGAAATAAAGTTTGGCCATCTTACATTGCTGTTATACCAGATCCTTGTTTTATTCCACAGTATCAAATTGCAGGTTTCTCATTTTCCCGGACCGTATAACCGATTTATCTTCAGCAGAATTATGATTTACCTGCCGCACTCCATACTGGCCATACCAGTCGCTTTTTTCACCTTCTCCCAAAAATGTCGGAATACCGGCTTCAAACAATTTGCCGTTTGAAATGACCGGGGATGCACAGATTGAGCTTGGGAAACCAAAGTCGAGTATCTCTTCGAGGTATCCGTCTCCTGCCCTGATTTTGAACAAAAGCCTGTTCTCTTTTACCATCGAACCTGTATTATCTGTTATCGCGTACACATAACTGTTGCAATAGACGACATCATGAATATTGCTGTATTTATATTTTGCCAGACTCAGGTTCCATTTTATGTTGCCATTCCGGATATCAAATGCTGTAATATATTTCCAATCAAGATTTTCAGTCAATTTGTTTTGAAATGGGTACCAGCCACCGCATTGGGCCGAGAACAATGTTCCATTGTGATAACATAATGAAGAGATCCTCTCAATCAATCTTGGTTTCTTCCAGACCAGCTTCAGCATGCTGTCATAAACAGATATATCTCCATAAAGTAAATTTCCATTCCAGTTAGCAGTTGCTATGTAATATCCATATTCATCATCCGCGAGCAGAGTGTTTGAATGAGTGGTCATTGCATCAGGTACAGTATAAATTGATTTCATTACCCTGCCGGTTTCAGCATCAATTTTTTCCACTCTTTCAAATGACTGCGAATATATCCAACGGTTCTTCTGGTCGACCGCTGGAATGGTGGAAAACCACGATTGGGAAGGAGCGAACCAAAATTCAGTGCCATCTTCAACAGATAAGGCATGAAGGCCGTTCGATCCTTTTGCAAGTACAACTGTTTGTCCCTCTTTATTGATGTAATAGTTGAATCCGGTTCCTCCAATATAAGGTATGTTATTATCCGAGACCCATGCATCTTCACCTGTTGCCATGTAGAGGGCTTTAATCCTGCTGTTCGCCCTTTCATGTTCAATTACCAGCCAGGTCCCATCTTTTTTCCTTTCAACCATTGGTGATACATCATACATATCCTCAAACTTATAGGTCCATAACTCTTCAAAATTGTCAAGGTCAACTGCTTTAACATCTGTACCATTCGCATCCTGGAAAAAGCCGGTTCCATTGCGAATATTACCGTACTCCGACGAGAGGCCTGAAACACCTGAATGATCACGGGTTGTAAAGCTCCGGACAGGCGAAGCAAAGGAAGTCCTGCCATTTTTATACCCGGTTATTTTCCAGAAATAAGTTGTATTAAAATCGAGATGTTCAGAGTTATAAACATTTCCTTCGACGTTTGCTGCTTTGGGGGTTTTATTGAAATCCATATCCGGTCCAAGGAACACATCGAATGAATCGCAATCGGAAGACCATGTAAGCCTGGCGGTTATAACATTCTGACCCGTAGCTTTATCGGAAGGTGCAATCAGCATGATTATATAGGCATTGTCACATAACAGGATTAATAACATAACCGGGAATATGGCAAGCAATTTTAAATATTCTGATTTTTTCATAGGATCTTATTTAATGTTGTTTACATTCCTTTACCTGTAATTCTTAATAGTATTTCTCCGGCAGAAGGTGCAATTATTTTTTCTCCATCTGCACTAATTAGCCTGGTACCCAATTCAGATCCTGTGGTATTATTCAGTATCCTGACAGATATTACATTTTCAATCGGAAATGGCAGCAAAGAAGAATTAAGGCGAACAGTTAAAGCGGAAGAAGTTGATCCCAAATTTCCGATTATCAGAAATGCTGTATCTGGTTTACTGTATATTGCAGAGGCACAAAGAGTATCGTTCAGATTCACAGCTTTATTCCGCCAGTCAGCAAATTTATACTGACTTAAATCACCCAAAGGAAGAAGTTTCCTATGCATTTCTATAGCTTCCGGCATCAGAGGCCAGGGGGTCACACCCGTCAGGAGAGCCTCTAGCGTAAGCTTCTTTCTTAGTTCTTCAGGAGACCCTGCATAAATGGTACCTCTTCCTATTATTCCTCTAGAGCGGGCACCTGCAAAATTCCACTCAGGTGGTAGTTCCGTCAGTGGCGGGATATCCTTGATCAGCTTTCCGTAACCCCATTCCATGCTGGCAACATAGTTCGCAAAATTCTCAGTTACAAGCATCGGAACCATGGTGTTATGAATAATTAACAATCCGTCGGGTCCAACTCGTTGTCTTGTCCATTCCATTAATTCAATCAGTTCATCTATATCACGATGGCCGTCAGGAGTGATGTTCATTACCCCTGTTCCGTTCTTATCACGCTTATCGGCTGCTGACTTGCCTGCATGTAATTGATTATTGCAGTACAGGGATACATTCCAGTCATAGTAAACCCCGTCAAGCTTATGGTTCGAGAGAGTCTGATCGACATTAGATTCCAGATAATCTTTCCAGCCCGATTTCAGGCACATTTCAGCACCATAAAGATCTCCTGAAGCAGAGCGGGTGTATTTAAGTTCGTTTTTATCATTATATCTTCTTCCCCAAACCTCACCGGAATTTTTGAATGCTGTTGCCGAAGGATGAAATTCTTTAAGTGAAAAATAAACCGAAGTCTTTATCCCCTGCTGATGGCAGAGATCCAATATGTCATCCAGTTTATTCATCTCTTCATTTGAATATGGTGGATAAACTCCGTCCTTCCAGAATATTCCGTCATGATCCAGGTCGCTATCATCCTGATAGGATGCAGTGCTTACACCTGATCTTGCCCAATCCATTATTTCATTATTCGTTATCCATTTGCCACTGTTCCTGTTAATTATAGCATGCAGCCAATCCCTGTTTGCCCTCCCGGGAAGGACAGAAAGTCCTAAATAAGAATCAAACACATAGGTTCCTTTAACAGTTATATATCCTTCAGGAAGATTAACAGGACAAATTGTTGCATCAATTCCCCTTGGATTATATGAACCTGTTACCGAGCATAATCCTGTACCAGGCTTGCCTGTCATCTGGTAGTCCCATTGCCAGCAGTTATCTGACATAAACCATTCTATCCCCTCGACACCCTGATTAAGGAAAACCAGATACTCAGGTACACTGCTTGTATATAACGGAAGGTCGAAATGTGTCCCTGATCTTTGTTTCCTCCACTTTATAACATTAAATCCGAAAGGCAAAGTATTGGCTTGCTCAGTTATTCCGGGGCGATATCCGTAATCAGACAGATCCGGAGACAATCTCAGGTTGAAAAGGATTAATGTTTTAATCATTAGTGAATCAGGAAAATAGAGCTCTTTCCTGATTTTAATATATCCCCAGCAGTATTCATAAATAGTTTTCAAGCTTATGGAGGAGAGCTTTCCGCTTTTAGTCCTGAGGTTACAGTTTGTTGTTACTCTGACTGTTCTGCCTGAATTTTCATAGGTGATCTCGGCAGGAGTATCCGAAATATCAGAATATTCCTCTTTTCCGTCCGCAGCAACAATCCTTACCCCGACAGGTTCCATCAGCAAATTTTCTTCTTTCCCGTATGTATAGGTTACCCTGGAAATATTTCCGCCCCTGATGGAATTTTGCTCGACCTGATAGAACGGGGTGCTGAGATTAAGAACATTCTTCTTCCTGTCCGATCTCACTTTATATTCCTGTGGCCACCATGGTACTAAGGTATCAGATGTCTGTGCATTCAATAGTGAACCTAAGGACAATTGAATTGCGAAAAGTGTAATTCCGCAAATCACCATTTTATTTTTACCTAAGTTTACAGGCTGTTTCATGATGCTGTTTCCGGTTTTAAATTTTCAGTCTATATCTTACCATCCACGCCTTTCCAATAGGATGCTGACATTTTATTTCCAGTGAAGAGAACGATTCCAGAAGCCCCTGCCTTAGTAGAAAGTCTGGCAGCCAGTCCAAATTCCTCAGGAGTGAGCTGATAAAGGTGAAGCCCCGAAAATAATGGGAATTTCCGAGCAAGGGCTTTCACTCCCTCGCTTGTTGCCGTTTCAATCCATTCCACCGGTTTGTTTTCGTACTGATGGTAAATCATTGGCATCACGTAATCGAGCTTCCAGTTTACCCAGTCCTGTCTTACTCTTTTCTTTGACAAATCAGGGGTAGGAAATACAGCAGCGGAAAGTACTTTATTGTTTTTATGCACCAGATCATATAACTGATTGACCAGATTTGTAAGACTGTAATGGCGAAAATCTCTCCAGGCTGTGTTTGTATCCTGATCAGGAATTTTCAATGGATCCAAGCCTGTGATCTGCCTGAACTGATTTCTGCAAATCTCACAATAGCAATAATCAAACTGAGGGTGGATAAGTTCATCCTGCGGGATATCATATTTTACCCTGTGGGCCGGGGCAAGAATCACATCCGGATATCTTATATAATCAAGGTGGATACCTGCAAGTTCATCATAGGCACAGAGCTCAGTTATCCTGCTTTTAGTGAATTCAATTACTTCAGGATTTGACGGGCATAACCACCGGTAATCGTCAATGTAAGCTGGCTTATCGATGCATGATTCTCCTTTGCCGTTAACCACAAACCAGGAGGGATGTTCCTTCATTGTAATCTCGTCGGGATATTCCATTGTAATTATCCAGGCATGGAGCTCAATCCCTGTTTCTGATGCTATGGGCAGAACCTGATCGATAATTTTATTTTTCTCTTGCAAGAAGCAAGACAGAATCCACTCCCCATTTCTTCAGATTTAACAGTAACCTTTTCCATTCATTAGTGATATTTACCTGTTCCGATGGTTCAACCGGATGCACCCATGCCCAGTTCTTATACCGTGAATTGCGGCTGGAATTGCTGCAACTGATAATTCCGGTTACAAGGCCCACTGTACCCAGTGTTCCAAGGCCAAGCATCTTAACGAATTCACGTTTTATCATATCTCAGTTTTGTTGATGACCATGTGCATAATTACCTGATAATTAGTTTCAGAAGTTACTTATTTTCATTTAATTGAATCTTTCAGAACCAGACTTACAGCAACATAATTATTAGGATCGACCTTCACTTTAAAGGTATCCGATCCGGCTGCCATATTTGGAATACTGGCCGCTCCTGATTTCAATGCAACCAGATCATAGTTTTTAATCCATTCCCTTATCAGTGGTTTGACTCTGATCTCAACCGAAATTTCGTTATAGTTGGCAATCATAATGGAGAATTTTCCTTTATCCTCATTCATTGTTACATCCATATTATCAATAACCCCAAAAACATCAAATTGCCTTTTTATGCCATAATTGCCCAATGCATCATCAAAAATGTCACGCAGCAGGTCGGGGAACCCATTTGCCGATTCTTTCAGACTTAGAGTGATTACATATGTTCTGCCTTTATAATAGGGGTTTGAAAAAACTGCGCATGAGCCATCCGGAAAATCTGCAATTCTTTGTTCAGCCGCAGGATTCCATGTTGTGGAAACAGCAGGAGCAAAACCAATTAATTCATCCTAGGTTTTGACCTTGTCCCTGGTGATCTTTTAATCTTTATCCTGTTGAAAACGGAATTATTCTGTATCGGACTAATTTCCTTTCCTCCCCAAAAATCGCTTCTATTAAATCTGTCACCATAAGGTATTCTGGGCCCGAAAGCGATCACGACACCTCCATTCCTTACAAAAGCCTCAAGCATTTCACTGTCGGTTTCCTGCATTCCCGAAATATCAGGTAAAATAAGAACATACTTATTATCAATAAGATATTTCAGCTGTTCCTCATTTTTGTTCATCGGATAAAAGGGAAGTATTTCCTCGCCCTTTTTTGGGATGAATGGAAAGATTTCAGGACTGATACCCAGCCGGCACAGAGCATCCGTTGCCGGAAGAAAACAGTTTGTCCACCGTTCGATGCACCAGTCATTATAAGGGACATACAAAGCGATGTGACTTGGTTTATTAGCGATTCCTTTTGAAATCAGACTGTAAGCTTTTAATCCATCAAAAACGGCTTCATCGGCAATTTTTGTCTCTGCAGGTAATTTCCCGGAATTAGAATAAATACAGGAATAATAACTGAAAAATGTTATTCCATCGGTGCCATAGGCTGAGGCTACTGAAAGGAACTGGTTAAAGATATTTTTGTAGCCAGTGAGATATGCCCCTGCGACTTTATTCTCGATATATCCCATAAATTCAAGGTGAGAAAGTGTGATTTTATCTTTAACTCTGGTAGCTCCGGCCGAAAGTGATGTAACATCCTTGGCCCTTCTGTTTGGGAACAGCTTACGATTATCAGGCCGGTAGGATGTCATTATTGGCGCCTGGTAGTTAATTATGTCGAGATCGTCAATTGCAGCAAGATATCCGGCCAGCAGGGGATCATCAATATTAGGAGCACACATCGTAAGCAATCCCTGATTATTCTGTTTTACAATCCTGCAAAATTCGCGGATATATGAGGCGAAATAAGTACCACTTCCTTCCTGATAAGAATAGAATCCGACCAACGAAGGATGATGCCCGAACATAGTCCACAACTCATCAGTAATGTCCTGAATGCTTTTTAAATAGCCTGAATTAAGAAGTGTAGTGTCAGTGAAATCCCATGAGACGCTTATAAAAGAGGGGATCCCCATTTTATCGCTCATGTTGAGCATCATTTCTATTCTGTCATCATTTTTGTCAACTGCATTTTTGCAAACATTTGAGGCCCATACTGCCCTTACCCTGGATGTACCTCCCCATACTTTTTCTGCGGATATATTGGCATGAAGGGTCAATGCATTGCCTCCTGAATAAACAAACCTGTCAAGGTAGTTTTCCATGTCGGCAACAGTACCTGAATCCTTAAAATTAGAGGTTATTGCATAATCCAAAACCACCTTACCCCTCACAAATGAAGCTTTTCCTGCTGTTTGTTCGCTGCCATTATTATTGACAGCAGTAACAATATAAAAACCTTCAGGAAAATCCCTTTCAATAATTATTGTGCCATTTAGCTTTAAGTTGTTTGAAGTATCCCTCATAACTTGCAGTCTATCAGTTCCTTTTGTCGGTTTAACGAGATAAACCTCCGTCCTGTCAGGATTTTGTATTGAGTTCAATGACACTGTAATAAATACCGTGTCACCAGGATTGGCTCTTTTTTTATCGACTGTTATTGTAATAGTGCCCTTTTGGTTACCGGACTTATCAGAAGAATCACATCGGTTTGATAAAAGGAGGATTATCAGGATCAGCACCATCAATGCTGAAACCCTGGCTGTCAGAATCTTCATTACTTATTATTCTTTCATTTCATATCATCAGGTAAAACCAGCGATAAACATTTTAACCAGAAATTGTTATAATGTTCCCAGTAAACAAAATTGAGCCCCCAGTGGGGAGCCGGGTCTGATGTATAAGCTAAAACATTTCCCCTGCCTGCTTTTCTGACAGCTACCAGGGGGTGACCTGTTTCTTCGATAGTAACAAGGATTTCTCCTTCCGGAATAGTTTTTGTCTGGTTATAGCCAAGTATGGGAGGCATACCATTGAAATCAGATTCAAAAAATATACTTTTCCCTGCTTCGGTTATTTTGGGATAATATCCCTCAGTACTCTCGACAATATCCTCCTGTTCAAGACATTCCACCGGGAGGATTTTTCTAAATGTCGTTCTTCCCCAGCCACCTTTTCCAAGTTCACCGGTAAATGAATACCATCCCCCAAGCATCATCAATCCTTTTCCCTGTTTGACAGCTTCAATAGTCAGTCGTACCCTGTCGGGGAATGTCAGTACCTTTTTCCCGAATTCCTCGCGAATAAAGAAATCTGGAGCCAGCTGAAAAAGTTTCCCTTCAACATCACTGAAAATAATAACATCATATTCTTCAAGTATTTTTTCATATTCACCGGGTGGCAGCTTATAAAAATCCCAGCTTGGAACGGAATTCACCTGGTGCTTCCCGTTTGATTCCAGAGCATCTTTCAGCCATTTCCCGTAATTGAATATTTCAAGCCCTTTCGGTGCAAACTGGAATGGAGATTCTGCAAATGTTGGTCCGGTGAGAACAGCCCAGTCACCAACATAATATATTTTGGCCATGGTAAAATGTATTAAGGAACAACATAAAATGAGACAATCGATAACACATTAGATTATAATGGTTTGAAAAGCGAAACTTTTAGGGTATCCTGCATCTCCCTGTTAAAGGAGTAACCGGAAAAAAAGACCATTCCATTGGTTTTTTCTTCCCTTGTTATGGCTACTTCCTTGATTAATAACCCCCTGGTGATGTTGTTATGGGCAGTGTGGACACCTATTCCCGGATAAACCCTGCAATTTTCACCAGCCAGATTCTGCGCATTTCTGAGATACTCCCTGAAAAGATCAGGGTTGTTAGTGTAAAGCATCGGACAAATAAAATCGACCAGTCCCGCTTTTGCCCAGTTTCCCCATTCCTGGGCAATGAGAACGTCTGATGTTCCCGCATCAGGGAATACGTCAACTCCCAGTTCAACAGGCTTACCGGAATCTCTTATTGCCTGTCTTATCTCCTCCAATAATTGAGTCACCTGCTTCGCATTCCATTTAATCCATTCACACCAGATCATGCTACCACAATCATGAGAGACCTCAACCGGTGAATATTGATACATTTTTTTGAATGCTTCACAGGTCAGACTGTCATAACTGTACACCTGGGTTATGGGAAAACGCATATAATCCAGATGAATCCCGTCAATGCCGTATTTAAGGGCCGCAGAGATCCTGTCAACCCAGAATTGTCTTACCTCCGGATTTGCCAGATTGAAGTATGGCTCATATTTGCCATCCATATCGCGTATCAGCCAAGCCGGATGATCCACGAGTTCTTTTTCAAGATTGACACTGTATCCGGGATAGAAAATCGGGTGAATCTTTATCCCTTTTTTGTGTCCTTCCCTGATAAGAACATCCAGATAGTTCCACTCAAAACTGTTTTCGCCGGGAATTGCATTATAGCAGAACAGATTATTTATGCCTATTTCACGATAAGCTTGAAACAAACTGTCTATCTGAACGGTTGCTTTAGATTCGTTTAAACTGAACAGCCCCGGGTGAAGCCATACTCCCCTGAGCTCGGGGTGCAATTCCGTCTTTTTCGCGCAACCGGCAAAAATCATCAGGATCAGTAAAAGCCCTGACAGGCAACTAAAGTTTTTTTGCAATATTCTCATATCAATATTTATTATAAATGTTTTCCTACAGGTAACCTGGAAGGTTAAAAACGAGGTATAACCCTATTTATCAGTAATATTAAGAAATATACGCCAGATCACACTCTATAAAATGTAAAATCAAACGCTTTAATTTTTTCGGCATATTTTTGAAAGAAATGAAATTTAATGTTGCCAATATTCATATTTAATAAATCCAATAAGTATTATTATATAGTAATAAACAATAAAAAACAGTATTAATTATCAAAATATTTCTTATATTTAGATCGGATTAAAATTTATTCATCATGGAACGCAAAACCGGATTGATGGAAGTATTTAAAATATTCCAGAACACAGAAGCATATTTTGATGAAAGAAACAAAGAGCAATCAAACAAACTGATTCTTAATCAGATCCTGATCATATGCATTTTTACATTTGCCTATGGTATAGTGATGGGTAGTTACCACAGTTTTCTTCAGTCTGTTGTTGCAGGACTAAAAGTTGTTTTCCTGTTCCTGTGTTCAATAATAATTTGTTTCCCTTCATTTTTTGTAATTCAGCAGGTCCTGGGTTCTAAAATGACTCTCAGGCAAATGCTGGTTATCGTGTTAAGCGGATTTGTGCTTACGTCCGCAATAGCTATCTCTTTCTCGCCGATCATTATTTTGTTTCAGATCACAGGAGGAAACTATCATTTTTTGCAGCTTTTGCATGTGGCAATTTTTCTATTCTCAGGCTTTTTTGGAATGAGACTTATGATCGAAGCCTTGAAATTTGCATGTGAAAAGAAAAATATTTATCCGCACGTCGGAGTAACGGTTTTCAGAATCTGGATAATAATATTGGCATTTGTCAGCATCCAGTTAGCATGGAACCTGCGGCCTTTTTTATGCAATAAGGATGAAGAGTTTAAATTATTCAGGAAATATGAAGGAAATTTTTATACGGCAATAGTGTATTCAATTCAACAGCTTGTATCGAAGAATGATACCAGACCATACAATGAAACCGGAAAGCCTTTCAATGATCAGGAAAAGGATAATAGTCAGGCCGATGATACAAGTATTCTAAATCTTTTGAGGAAATAATAGATGGACGATATAATGACTCTTGAAGAGGTTGCAAAATACTTAAAGCTTAAACCTCAGACAATTTATACCTGGGCACAGAATGGAAAAATCCCTGCTGCTAAACTGGGAAAGGAATGGAGGTTCAAAAAATCAGTAATAGACAAGTGGTTTGACCGGCATATTGATGAGAAATTCATGGATTATCTTGATAAATAGCCATTTACACCATCCTGGTGATACGCAAACATTATTATTGTTCCGTAAATCATATTTTTGAAACATCCAAACGTTACATTTTTCATCTTTATTTAATTTATCCATTGAGCTTTCAAAACAAACTTATAATCCGGGAGTTATAACCTTTCCCTGGTAAATTTATTTCACGAAACAACTTGTTAAATTAAAATTTGATTGATCCCGGATTAAGTACTGATTAAAAGAATTAATGTCAATCCGTTACAATATTTTCCGGTTGACGATGGAAATGTCAGATGGTTGTTATGATTCATGAACAAAAGCATCTTTCGTAGGTTATAATGGTGTGATTTGTTTAAAGTTAATTAAAGATTAAAGCCATGAAGAATTTGATTTTTGCCGGTGTTTTTTTTGCAGGGACAATTACTGCAATGGGACAAATTTCGATCACAGCCGATTCCATGATTGTCAGTAAATGGGATCTGGATAAAGAAATTAATGTTCCGGTAAACCGGATAAAGGAGAATATTTCCATCGAAATTGACAAAGATCTTATGACCCTGATAATAACAGGAAAAACCGAAGAAAAATCATATATTGAAAAGGCTTATCTGATTGAATTGCTTGAAGTTAATAAAGACATGGACAAATGGCTTTTTCAGGGATCGGATAAAAATAATATCCCGTATACTATTACCCTGGATGTAAATGCAAAAAAGATCAGTTTCGTAACTTTCGGGAAAGAGGTTGGAATCGCAAAACCGCTTAATACTATATATTATCCTATAGTGGATATCAGGATAAATAAGGAAGCTATTGAAAAGCATCTGAAGGAAAAGAGTGAAAGCAAAACCCGGTGAAGATTGGTAACTTTTAACATATTTTAGTTTCCCGTTCCTGCATGGAGGACTGCAGGTTCATCGATGGTTGTCGGTATGGTTATGCTCAAACGCCGGCTTATTATTCATTTCCATGCAAATATGATTTGCCGGTCTTCGTATTTAGCACTAATTTAGTAGAATTAAGCCGAGGAAGGATAATCAACCAAACTCCTAACCAATTTATAATGAAAATAATCACTGTTTCCCTGACCTTTTTTTTCATTGTCTCATTGAAATTATTGGCACAGCCTGAAAAATACCTTCTCCATGATAACTGGAAAGCAAAACGAGCCGTTGACATTACAGCCGATGGAACGGAAATTACAGGAACGGATTTAAAGCTATCGGGATGGATTGATGCAATTGTCCCGGGAACAATTCTGACAACCCTTTTGCACAATGGCCTGATTCCGGATCCGTTTTTCGGCCTGAATAACAATCTAATACCAGATGTGTATAATACCGGAAGAGATTACTATACATACTGGTTTTATAATGAGTTCGAAATCTCCGATCCGAAACCTGGACAGGAAGTATGGCTTAATTTCAGGGGTATAAATTATTTTGCTGACATATTTCTGAACGGGAAACGGGTAAATACTCTAACGCATCAGGGCATGTATCTCAGGGAGAAATACCTTATCACCCCATACCTCGTCAAAGGGAAACCCAATAAACTGGCAGTTTGGGTCGCTCCTCCCGATCCCGTGGGAAATGCAGCTGCTGGTCAGGGAGGCGATGGAACCATTGGCCGTAATATAACTATGCAATGTACAGCCGGGTGGGACTGGATTTGTCCGATCCGTGACAGGAATACCGGTATCTGGGATGAGGTGTCTGTCGAAATTACAGGACCTGTCGATATAAGAAATCCTTTTATCAACATCAGGGTTCCCGGTATAAGGATTGGCGGGGACAAGCAGGATCCTGTTTATGTCTTACCATCGGCGGAATTGAAAAATGCGTCAACGCAAGCAGTAAAAGGGATCTTAAAAATTGAATTTGAAGGTTATAAGAATAGTGTAAAAGTTACACTTAATCCTGAGGAAGAAAAAGTTATCCCTTTTCCGGAAATTAAAGTCGAAAATCCGCATTTGTGGTGGCCAAACGGAATGGGCGATCAGCCACTATATTATTTAAAAACAGATTTCACAGGAAATGATGGATCAATTATGGATTCTGAAACTGTGACATTTGGCATTCGGGAGACCGGCAATTATTTCGATGAAAAAATCAAAGCAAGGGTATTCACTGTAAATGGACAGAAAGTATTCATCAAAGGTGGAAACTGGATTGCTTCAGACGCTTTGTTAAGACTGACAAAAGAACGTTACGAAGCTGAAATCAGGTTACATGCGGAAATGAATATGAACATGATCAGGGTATGGGGAGGCGGTCTGACCGAACGGCCTGAATTTTACGATGCATGTGATAAATATGGGATACTTGTATGGCAGGATCTCTGGGTTTCAGGTGACTGTAACGGTGAATGGAACGACCCGACTAAAAAAGAGTCGCAGGCAAGACGCAAGGCCTACCCCGACAATCACAGTCTGTTCATTGAATCGGCTATCGATCAAATAAAAATGCTGAGAAATCACCCAAGCCTTTATTTATGGTGTGGTGGAAATGAAACCCTTCCCCCGCCTGATATTTTAACTTCTCTTCAGGAAGATGTTTTCCCACAATACGATCCGGATAGATTTTTCCTTGAAATGTCGACCTCCCCGAAGCTGATGACAAATACAATAGGAGGGGTTGGTGACGGGCCTTACGGCATCAGGGAGCCGGCAGGTATTTTTACGGAAAGGTCATTCCCGTTTAATCCCGAAACAGGATCAATTGGAATTCCGAACTATGAGGGACTTCAGAAAATCATACCTGAGGATGAAATGATGCCTCCTCAGGGAAACAGAGCCGGAAGATCATGGACATACCATAAATATCTGCCTTTGCTGGATTTTCCCGGCCGGTACGGAAAAGTGAAAGATATCCGTGATTTCTGCCTGAAATCCCAGATGGTAAGCTATGAACAGTACCGTGCACTTCAGGAGGGATTCAATTACAAAATGTGGGATTGGTATTCAGGAATGCTTGTATGGAAAAACCAGAATCCATGGACGGCCCTCAGGGGATTTTTCTATGACTATTTTCTTGATTACACGGGAGGTTATTTTGGATACAAGCATGGTGCGGCCCCTGTTCATATTCAGCTAAACCTGAACGATTCAACGGTATGTGTCCTGAACCAGACTACTGAAAAACTCAGTAACATTACTGCAATTACGGGACTGTATGATCTGCATGGCAAACGGGTTTCCGGGCAGAAGCATTATATTAATCTTAATGCCCAGGAAGTTATTTTGTTGAACAAAATTATTTTACCAAAGGATATTAATGAGGTCTTTTTCCTGAAGTTACAGCTGACAGATAGTGAAAAAATATTGGATGAAAACCTTTATTGGCTTTCTGGCAAACCCCGTTCGTACGAGGAACTTAACAGCCTGAAAAAAATACCGGTCAGGACTTCCATTAAAAGAAGCAATGAAGGCCATGCAATCATAGAAATTTCAAACCAGGAAAATGAAACGGCATTCTTCATCCGGTTAAAAATAGTAAACTCACGGAATGAGCTCATTTTGCCCTCTTATTTTACAGATAACTATTTTACGTTATTGCCGGGTGATAAAAAACAGATTGAGCTTGATTTTGCCTCAACTCAAATTCCGGGTAAACAGGATGATTTAAAACTTGTGGCTGAGGGCTGGAATATTATACCCGAAGAAATAAAATTCTGAAAGAATGTGGCCCGGTCATTTTCGTGCACTTTGCAGGATGGTTATCATCTCCCTGTCGAGCTGTTTGCCGCGGTATTGCTCGTAGGTACAATCGGCACGCCCGCTGTTGATAGGGCCCATCGTACCGATCATGTTCCACATGGCATATCCGACATTGTTCTTATTTAATACCGAAACCATGTCGGTTAAATAATCAAGTGTGACAGTGTGCGGAGTCTGGTTGTAAACGCCGAATTCCTGGATCATTACCGGAATACCTTCCGCCCTGGCTGATTGAAGGCTTTTGTCAAGAGAGTTTAAAGCAAGCATCGGACTCCCGTTTGTATCAGTTATTTTTCCGTCGGAGGTAATTTTATAGGTATCCTGTTCCGATCCCCAGGCGGTGTTTGATGGGATAATTATTATTTCATCTGTCCCGGTTTTTATGCTAATTTTATTGTAGGTCATCCAGTCGCCGTCGGTGTTGGTTATAGTCAACCGGGTTCCGTCTGAGGGCAAAACAGTTGAATAATCCTTCCCGGAAATGTTCTGGTAACCCCACTGTGTAAGTATTATTCTGGTCCAGTCTTCTCCGGGATCAGCATCGCATATAAACACCTTGTTATATACTTCAGAAGCATCCAGCCTGATTTGCAGTGTTGACCTTACGGAGACCTGCTGAACATTGATTGTGATTTGTGAATTTTTTAAAAAGTCTCCTTCGAGAACAAGGGAAGTATGATAACTATTTTGCCAGGGTCCGTACAGGTATTGAGAAATGTCAGTCATTGGCCAGAACGGTACCGGCCAGGTGTCAGAACCATCTACCCAGCTTGCCTTGTAATGGGTAAGAGTGATAGGATCATAGACATGAAGAGCCTGAATTATATTCTGTGCATTCTTAAGGGACGGCATCGTTTTACGGCTGTAGTTAAGGCCATCCACAAAGATTACCCTGTCAGGATTTATGCGTTGTATCTTATTGATTGCTTTTTGCATGACATTTACGTACGTGGCTTCATCAATGTCGCGTGGTTCGTTCACCAGGTTAAAACTCAGTTCATCATAAGGCACATCCTTATAACGGTTTGCAAAGTAAACCCAATGATTTACAAATGATTCCTGAGCTGAAGCGTCAGTCCACAAGTCAAGGTTCTGATTGGCAGGCAGTTCGGAAGGATTCACACAGTATCCGGGAGCCCTGTGAAGGCAAATGCAAACATGTACTCCGTATTTCTTACCCCATTCAACAGCTTTATCAATTTCAGCAATATCTTCTTCAAGAAAAACATTCCAGTTTCCTGTTTGTGTGTACGTTCTGTAATCCAGAGGAAGCCTTACAAAGTTAAATCCAAGATCCTTTACGATTATAAATTCCTCTTCCTGGAAACCATTATTCGACCAGCCCACATCATATTTCCCCAGTAGATTAAATCCTTTCAGGTTTTCGCTGAAAAGATCAAGATCGATGGGAGTGAAAATTATTGGTTTTTCATCTTTGGCACACCCGGAGAAAAACAGGACAAGAAAAATAATAAGTCTTACAATTTGTTTCACCATCGTAAAGATGCTTTAAATAGCAGGGTAATGATATTATAAAATGAATTGATTTATTTTGAATTTAGTTTATAAGTCACGATTCCTGTATTATTAATCCCTGCAAACAAATAACGATTACCTCTGATTGTTATTATCTTAAGCGACCTGATATCACCAGTCATATCGAGCCCTGAGACAATCTGAGGGATATACCTGAAGTTTCCTTTTCCGTTCCCTTCGAATAATTGTCCATAACTGGCATCCATCACTCCCAGCCTCACGCACATTGCATTCTGATTCCCGGCCAGAATGAAATCAAGGTTTCCGTCCAGGTTGTAATCCAGAATTTCAATAGCATGAACCGGTGCAAACTGGGCTTCTACGGGGAGAATCCGTTTTTCAAACTTAGTTCCCTGTATTTTTAAAGAATACAGTTCTTAATTCACTGGCTGATAGGACGGTAGCTGTTTTTAGATTATCATTTGAGAATATATCCGTGATCCGGGCATTGGAATAGGATTCATAGGTCGGGAACTTTATCCGCAAGCTGCTGATCTGATTCAACAATCTCGTTCCGGCTGGCAAAAGGATACGATTGGTTTTGAATATAATATGTCAGAATCGGATCAACCGATCCGTTATTGTCAAAATCCTTAAAAGTTAATCTTACCGGTTCGTCGATTGAGCTCTTTAATTGTGAGTTTGTTCCAAAATTCCCCGCTATAATGTCTATATTGCCATCATTGTCAAAATCGGCTGCAGCAATTTTATTCCAGAATCCTCCTTCAGACACATCGAACCATGATCCTGTTGCCTCTTTGAGTTTTTTCCCCTTATCATTAAGAAAAACACGAACAGGCATAAATTCCCCGACTGTTATCAGATCCGGCCAGGAGTCTTTATTAAGATCAACCCAGGCCGCATCGGTTATCATACCGCCTGTACTCAGATCAGGTATTATGGATTTTGTCATATTTTTAAAGTGACCCGATCCGTCATTGACAAGAATATAGCTTTCCGGCGGCTTTGGATATTCACCCGGTATCAAGCGACCGCCTACAAAAAGATCAATATCCCCGTCTTTATCAATATCGGCTGCGCGCACGCATGATTTTGAATTGAGCATTTGCGGGAGGGCATCAGTTGCTTTTGAGAATCTGCCCGACCCGTTGTTCAGATATAACCGGTCCTGAAGGGCTTTGTCGTATTTACTGTAGTCATGATAACCTCCGCCTGCAACATACAGGTCCTGGTCACCATCATTGTCGGCATCAAAAAATATTGCATCCCCGTCTGTACAGTTAAAATCATCCCTGAAATTAAAATCCCTTACGGCTGTAAAAGTTCCGTTAGCTGATTGCAGATAAAGTTTCCCCGGATTCTCTTTTGTCCCTCCTGCATATAGATCCGTCAATTTATCTCCGTTTACATCGGCTGTCGCCATTATGGGTCCGCAAATTGATAGCATGGATGTCAGCAAAGGCTGACGCTCAAAGTCATTTGATCCATACTCAGTATGCTCATATTTAACCGGAGATTCAACAGGTGAAAATATTAGCCTGGGAGAATTAACTACCGGTGGCTCTTCTGCTTCCCGCTATTCTCAGCAATTACAATTATCTGGTTAGCCTTAATATTTTTTATCAAGCTGACTTTTCCTCGTGGCCATTCAACTTTGACAGAATCGACAACCTTAAGATCAGCTAATCCAAAATGGAGGTTTTTAGTCACACACGACTGATAACCGCGTGATGGCATTTGTTCGCTGTATTGCACTCCCTTGCTGGTATATACATAGATCTTGCTGCCCAGTCCCGAAGTATTCTTATCTGCTCCTTTTAACCGGATGCTTAAATAATTTGCATCGGGCTGAACTGATTCGCAAAACATGTTTCTGTAAACCGAGGCCGTTTCATTCTGATTACTGACGACCAGGTCAAGATCACCGTCGTTATCAAGATCAGAATAGGCAGCACCGTTGGAAAAACCTTTCTTTTCGAATCCCCATTCCTCGCTTTTATCGGTAAATGTCAGGTCTTTATTATTTTTAAAGATAAAATTATGAACCGGAGTGGACGTCATCGAACGTGTCAGCAGAAATGTATCCGCTTTTTCCTTTGCCCTTGCCTGCTGGGTATAATAGTCAAATTTGTATTTTAGAAAATCCCGGTTGGTGTAATCCTTAAAATATCCGTTGGTTACGAACAGGTCCTTCCATCCGTCATTATCATAATCAGCAAAAAGGGGAGCCCAGCTCCAGTCAGTATTTGAAATACCGGCAAGCTGGCCGATCTCGCTGAATGTTCCATTGCCATTATTCAACTGAAGCATATTGCGCATGCTTGAATGATAAAAACCCTGCATGACCTCCAGGGCATATTCAAGATAGTTTTCCGGTCCGTAAAGAAGTTTAAGCCGCTTATTATCGGCAGGCAGCATGTCGGAAGTAAAAATATCCGGCCAGGTATCATTATTGAAATCATTGATATCATTACCCATTGCCGACTGGGATATGTGCTGAACATATTCTGTCAGTTTATTTGTGAATGTTCCGTTACCGTTATTGATATAAAGGTAATCAGGCTCAATATAATCATTTGTAATATAGATATCCGGCCAACCGTCTTTGTTGATATCCGAAATGGCAACTCCCAGGCCATAGCCCAGTCCGTTGGAGATTATTCCTGATCCTTTTGTTACATCAACAAAATGATCACCATCATTCCTGAAGAGTTTATCACCGGCATATAGATCGTCAGTTACCCTTGCCTGATCGAATTCCAGACCGCGGATAACCTTAACGTTAGTTGCCACTAAGAACATATCGAGGTCTCCGTCGAGATCATAATCGAAAAACGCCCCAAGGGTGGAGTATGTCGGATCATCCAATCCATAAGCTTTGGCTTTTTCTTCGAATTTCAGATTCCCTTTATTTATAAAAAGTTGATTTCTTCTTTGTTCAGGATTTCCTCTGCCGGAGTAGCAGACATAGATATCAGTAAGTCCATCCCCGTTTATATCCGCCATGGTAACACCTGTCTTCCAGCCCTCTCTTCCCCCTACACCTGCACTTTCGGTGATGTCTTTAAACTTCAAATCTCCAAGGTTGAGATACAGCTTATTGTATCCCATATTTGAAATGAAGTAAATATCATCGAGCCCGTCATTGTTAATATCACCTGTCGCAACGCCCCCGCCGTTGTAAAGATTTTCATGGGTGAGGGCATTGTGCTGTTCATTTTCCGTAATTGTATTTTTGAACGCAATACCCGATCTTTTAGCAGGTACCGGTTCAAAGAGTTTTAGATCCTGTCCGCCCGAATAGACAGAAATAACTAAAAGCACCGCAGTCAGATATGGCTTTGTGAAATAAGTGTCAATCAAACACTTAATCGATAACCAATTCATAATGTTTCATATTTATTCTGATTCAGATATTTCTGCCAACAGCCAGAGTGTATAGGCAACCATTGGGGTCCAATACTCCGAGATTTGCCAGTTACCGTTTCCGATTACGGGTTGATCGGCACTATCGCCACCGAGTCCGTTTAGTACAGCTCCGGGAAGTACAGGTGTTGAAGGAAGAAATGTGCTCCCGCCAAAATGGACCGGATGGTTATACCCCACGCCTACTATTGTAGAGCTATTGAAGGGATTAACACCTGTGATCCAATCGAGTTGTTTCTGTGCAAGTGCCTTTAGCTCAGGATCATTCAACACCTTTGATGCTTTCATCAGACCAACTCCGGCAGAAGCCAGATTGGAATTAATTCCAACCCACCAGCTCAGTTCAGGTTGCATAAAATATCTGTACCAGTAATCACCTGTCTTTCTGTTTCCTCCCGGATCCTTTCCGGTAAAGAGTCCGTATGGCACTATCCCGAAGCTGTTTTTCGCTGCCATCTGTTTCAGATATTGGCGTGAGTAACCGGATACCAGCTCTTTCCATACGGGGACATCTTTATGAGATGGAAAAGCTTCTATCATGTCACACAAGGAAATGAATCCGAGACATCCCTGCCAGATATCCTTAAAAGGTTCTTTGTCAGAAAGCGAGGTATAGAAGAATCCGTTTGCAGCATTTCCTTCCTGGCTGGTTGCCTGAAGCTTTTTTAACAGGGCTGCCTGGTTAACGGCAAAATCCAGGTAAACTTCCTGTTTTGTCGTTTTAAATAATTCATTCGCTGCATGCATTGAAGCACCGGTTACTGCTGCATTTGCTTCTTTTGATTTTTTTATGGACCAGTCAAAGCATCTTAAAGCAGCCTTAAAACACTTATCTGAATAATCCGGATTGCCGGTTTTTGTTATTCTTGCCATAATAGCCTCGGACGTGACAAAATTATACTGAGCAACCATATCAACCGGATCGGTTCTGATTACCCTGTCGTCGTTTGAATCGAACAACAACATATCAGCCGTGGATTTTCCTGCTGATGGCTTTACAAATGAAAGTTCTCCTCCTTCTTTTCCCTGGATATTATCAGTCCAGCGGTTACTGTCGGAGTGTTTTTTTACGTCACCTCCAACAAAGTTCATAACATATCCCTCCGGCTCCTGCATCTTTCAGAAAATACTGATTCCCCCACATCAGTTCATCCAGGATTTTCTCCCTGGCAGGATTCCCGGGGTCCAGTAATTCAAATGTTTTTGACAGGCCAATCATACCATAGATAGTTGCACCAACCCATTTTCTCAGATCACTTGCATCGTGCCATCCTCCGGTCACATCCTGATGTTTTCCGTTATCCATCCTCACTCCGTCGTCCAGATGACAGGGCGACAGGTAACCAGTTGTACTTGAGCCGCAGCGCTGAAGCGAGAAATAACCAACTATTTTGTTCATTGTCTGCTGGTAGGCGGATGCAGATATTTCAAACGGATAGGAGCGGAGAGTATCGCACTTCACATAATAATGACCCTCCTTTATAAGAGAGCTGAAGTCTCCTGTTGAATATGCACCAAAATCTCCCGGACATGGCTTAAATGAGCCGGAATAAGCAACCTTCCGTGTAACAAGGTCCACTACGTCAAAATGTGCGGAATTCACATTCCTTTGGTAACAATTGTTTTTCCGGCGTGAGGAACATATCCCGCCTGGTTGATGAGCAGATCAACATTCAGATCTCTTGATATTCTCTGAGCCTGAGCTTCCGGATCTTCGACAGTGGCTGAAATTAGTGCCATCAGAATAAACACCTGTTTTTTCATACAGCACGAAATAAAGGATTTCTTCAGAAATAAAAATAATTAAAATTTATAATCATATAATTTTTTTATTTTTATAACCAATAGAGTCAATAATTAATATCGGATCATAAAAGCCATACTTAGTATTAACCCGGCCTGATTTCTTAGTTATCATTTTCCATTAGAAAGATAAACAGGTTCAACCTGAATTTAAATGAGAATAGTAATTTCAAATTTCAATAATCCATGAAACATTTCTCGCAATTTTTCGTCGCAATTCTGGCAGCTTGCATTATAGCTTCGGCATGCCAGCGTAATAGAACTGAATCAAAATTCCGATTCATTTCCCTTCAGCAAATTTGAAATTAAGAGAGGCACCAATATCGCTCACTGGCTTATCGCAAAGCGACAGGAGAGGAGAGGAAAGGGCCAGCTTTATTACTGAAAAAGATATCAGGTTTATTGATTCCGTTGGCTTTGATCATGTCCGTCTGCCGATTGATGAAGAACAAATGTGGGATGAAACAGGAAAACGGAATGACGATGCTTTTGCACTGCTCAGGAATTGCCTGGACTGGTGCCAGAAAGCAGGACTGCGTGTAGTGGTTGATTTGCACATACTTGCGTTCGCATCACTTTAATGAAGAAGTCAAAGCCGCTATGGAGTGTCCCTGCCGAACAGGATAAATTCATTGCTTTCTGGAAGGATCTGTCCGGTTTTCTGAAAGGCCGCCCTGAAGCAATGGTTGCCTATGAGTTTATGAATGAACCAGTTGCCGACGATCCTGAACAATGGAACGTACTGCTTGCGCGAGTTGTTGATTCGCTCCGGAAATGGGAACCAACCCGTGTATTAGTGATAGGATCAAACCGCTGGCAATCAGCCAGCACTTTTGACCAGCTGAAAGTACCTCAGAATGATACCAATATCGTATTGAGTTTTCATTTTTATGAACCATTTTTCCTGACTCACTACCAGGCCGGTTGGACAAATCTTAAGGATTTTAAGGGAGAAGTGAATTATCCGGGTCAGATTGTACTTAACAGCAACCTTCCTGAACATCAACGAGTTTACAATCGCGATACCCTGATTAAAATGATGGAAAAGCCTCTGCGTGTCGCTTCAGCCCTTAAACTTCCGTTATATTGCGGAGAGTTCGGGATATACAGAAACTTTTTCCCTGATGCAAAACTTGCCTGGTACAAGGATATGATATCAATATTTGATGAGTACAAGATAGCCTATGCAAACTGGAATTATAAATCAGGAGCCTTCGGTATAGTTGATGATAACGGAAAGCCTGTACAGCCTTTCCTTAATATTGTAGCAGGGAAAGGTAGTAAGTGAAGTTCGTAGACCTGACACAACGCAAATCAATAAATATCAAACTAATACTATATAAGCATGAAAAAACCAACCATGATCATTGCTGTATTATCCATATTCTTTGGAATGTAGCAAAATGCGTCTTCACAGAGCTGTCACTGATAGTTTATTCACTGTCAAGGGTTTTTGCATAGGAGCCCCTTCGTCAGATCAGGTCGACCGTTTTGTGAAATTTATAAATGAAGAACTGGCATCGCGCGGGGTTAATACTCTGCTCTTACTAGTCGAGTATAACTATCAGTTTGAAAGTTATCCGCAGCTCAGGGATTCTGCAGCACTTTCAAAAGCCGATGTGAAAAAAATTGTGCAATGCCTGCAAGAAAAATAAAATCAGGATAATCCCCCAGATCAACTCTGCTTGGACATCAGTCATGGGCAAATCGTACCGGAAAGCTCTTATGAAATACTTCCCGGAATTTGATGAAACACCCGAGATAAAAATGCCTGAAAAATATGTATGGCCAAATCGATAACTTTGTACTGCAAAAGCTATTGTCCGCTTCATCCTGATTTCCACAAGGTGGTTTTTGCAGTTATTGATGAAATATGTGATGTTTACGAAACAGATGCATTTCATGCCGGGATGGATGAAATATTCTATCTTGGGCGAGGACAAATGCCCGCGTTGCTCAGGTGTTGATAAAGCCGAACTATTCGCAGGTGAAGTCAGAAGGATAAAAGACCATCTTGCAGAAAAGAACAGGGAATTATGGATCTGGGGTGACCGTCTTATTGATGGCAAAACAACCGGTATGGGTTTATGGGAGGCAGCTTACAATTATACCTATCGTGCAATAGACATGATACCGAAAGATGTGGTGATCTGCGACTGGCATTATGAAAGACCTGATCAGACCCCGGTCTACTTTGCAATGAAGGGTTTCCGGGTAGTTACATGTCCGTGGAGAACGCCTTCCACTGCTGTCATCCAGGCCGAAGATATGGCAAGGTGGAGGAAATATGCCACCCCTGAAATGAAACCAAGGTATTATGGAATGATACAGACCACATGGATGGATACCGAAGGATTTATGGACGGATTTTACGGGATCAAAGACAAATGATGCAAGGCCGGATTCCTGAATAATCGGGATCCAACAGGAATCCCTGGGATACCTTCAGGGCAATGTATAAGCGAATGAACGAACTGGAAGAAGTAAAATAAATATGTTCTAAATCAATTATAAAAATATCCAATCATATGAAAAATAAATATGTTCTCTCAGCTGTGCTTTTATTGCTGGCCTGGAATGTGACGACAATCGCACAGGAATCAGGAGATAAAATATTCCAGGTAAGGGGCTTTTGTATAAGTGCACCCAAACCAACCGGAGTCGACCGCTTTGTTAAATTCATCAATGAAGAACTTGCTCCGCGTCGTGTGAATACGCTGGTTTTACTGGTGGGATATAACTACCAGTATAAAAGCTATCCTCAGCTTCAGGACTCCGGCGCCCTTTCAAAAAAAGATGTCAGAAAAATTGTAAAAGCATGCAGGAATAAAAATATCAGAATTATTCCTGACATTAATTTACTGGGTCACCAGTCCTCTGGCAATAAAGTCAATAAACTTCTGGCAAATTTCCCTGAATTTGATGAAACCCCTTATATTAAAATGCCTGAAAAATATGTATGGCCAAATAAGGATAACCTTTACTGTAAAAGCTATTGTCCGCGGCATCCCGATGTTCATAAAGTGGTATTTGCATGTGTTGATGAACTCTGTGATGCCTTTAAATGCTGATGCTTTTCATGCAGGAATGGATGAAATATTTTATCTCGGGGATGATAAATGCCCCCGTTGTCAGGGAGTCGATAAAGCAAGGTTGTTTGCTGATGAGGTGACTTTAATCAGAGACCACCTTAAAGAAAAGAACAGGGAATTATGGATATGGTCCGACCGTCTTCTTGACGGAAGATCGACCGGAATCGGTTTCTGGGAAGCATCATACAACTACACATGGAGGGCTATAGATATGATACCCAAAGACATTGTTATGTGCGACTGGCATTATGAAAGACCTGATCAGACAGCAGTTTATTTTGCGATGAATGGTTTTCGCGTCATAACATGTCCATGGAGAACTCCGTCAACTGCTGTTATGCAGGCTGAAGATATGGCCAGGTTCAGGAAATATGCCACTCCTGAAATGAAACCAAGATACTATGGAATGATGCAGACCACCTGGAGCAGTCCTGACAGGTTTATGAACGGCTTTTACGGGATCAAAACAAAAGATGCAAGACCAGTACGTGAACAGCTGGATCCGAGCAAGAATCCATGGGATACCTTCAGGGCAATGTACAAGAGGATGGATGAACTTGAAACTGACGCAAAATAAAAATCCCAACCATGAAGAAGTTTACCATTATACTATTCATATTTCTTACGATCGTACAGGCTGGTTCTTACGGTGCGTCTGCTCCTGAGATCGTTGGACTCAGACAAAGACCTGATTCTGTCGGATTATTTGAGAAATTTGAGGTCTCCCTTGAACTGAAATGTGATTTTACGAATCCATTCGATCCTGATGATATTAATATCCAGGCAGAGTTCATTTCTCCCTCAGGCAAAATATGGAAAATTAACGGATTTTACTATTTCTCAATGTCAACTCTCTGGAAAGTAAGATTTTCGCCTGATGAGATCGGGAAATGGAGTTATTCAGTGACTGTAAGGGATAAAAATGGAACAGTAACCAGCCCGGCACACTCTTTTGTTACTGTAGCTTCAAAGCGCAACGGATCGATCCGGGTAGCTGCAAATAAAAGATATCTTGCCTATAGTAACGGGAAGGATTTCTACGGTGTAGGGCTGTGGTATAATGATGGTTATGA
Source organism: uncultured Bacteroidales bacterium (assembly GCA_963831935.1). Taxonomy (GTDB): domain Bacteria; phylum Bacteroidota; class Bacteroidia; order Bacteroidales; family VadinHA17; genus LD21. Next base: position 27,662 of record CAWHSH010000014.1, on the reverse strand, counting down.
GGGTTTTGGAAGTGGACGTATTGAAGCAGCGGAACTTGATAACCTTAAGGCTCTAGGAGTGAATTTTATAAGCACTTTCATAACTCCTCTTGAGACATGGGCTACGGGCCTGGGACGGTATGATCAGAATATAGCCGGACGTCTCGATGAGCTTCTTCAAATGCTCGAAGAAAGAGATATGCTGCTGAGCCTAAATCTCTGGTTTCACTCATATCTTTCAGAAACAGTGTGGGGAGGAGGCAACGTAAGATGGTATGTGAATCCATATAAACTGGTAACCGAGGCCAAAGACTTTTACAGGAGCGAAGAGGCATGGAAATATCAGGAGAAGCTTTACCGTTATTTCATTGCCCGGTGGGGTTACAGCCGGTCTTTGGCCATCTGGTTTATTGTCGATGAGGTCAACGGTACTGATGGCTGGGTAAAGGGAGATAGCCTTATGGCTGCCGAGTGGGCAAGGAAAGTACACACCTATCTGAAAGCCAATGATCCCTTTAACAGGCCTACAACAGGTACAAGAAGCGGAGGTATAAAAGAATTCTGGCACCAGGGTTACCAGATAATGGATATCGCAGCTCGTGAAATATATGAAGCACAGGGATTCCCAATAAATAAAACCAGTACAATCGATTCTGCAGATGTTCATCCGCTGACAAGCAGTTACCGCAATTATGCCAAAGAGAACCAGAAACTGTGGAATGGTTATGGGAAACCTGTAATAAATGGTGAAACCGGGTGGGCACATACCTTCTATGAGCCAAGCATGCCAGGGTACCTTGCAATGTATCATAATGCTTTGTGGGTCACTCTCGCAACAGGATCTGCAATGACGCCTTTCTGGTGGGCTCATTCACGGTTCATAAATGATAATGTGGTAAATGGACAGCTTACCAGCATAAGGAGGTTTACCAACGAGATACCATTTTCCCGGCTGACTGAAATAGTTCCGGCTGAGGTTAAATGTCTGAGGGGAGATGCATATGGTATGAAAACCAATGAGGTCGTGTTTGGATGGGTTGTGAACTCCAACTCTGATGTAGCTGGCGAGAAAATAACAGTATCATCTCTCAATAACGGGAAATATAAATTGAGGATTTTCCATACATGGAGAGGTATGTTCCTGGAGGAGAAAGAAGTTACTGTAGCTGATGGTACAATTTCATTCCCTACACCTTATATGCATATTACAGGTGGACAGGCAAGATATATCGGCCAGGATCTGGCATTTATCCTCGAACGGTTGCCTGATCCCGTTGCGGTGCCACAAAAATCACAAAAATCAAAAAAATAAAACTCATAAGCTTTACAGACATGATTGCACATAAGCTTTTCACATCCGGCCGGATGCTGGTAATAATAATTATAGGTATAATTATAAATGTTCAGCCTGCCTCAGCACAGAGAAAGAAAAACAAAAAAACGGAAACTGTCCCTGCCATTCAGAATATTGTTCTGGCTGACAAAGCACTGAGTGCCTACAGGATAGTGATCCCGTCATCGGCAACGGTACATGAGGAGAAAGCCGCCGAGGTTCTGCAGGATTACCTTCTTCAAATCTCAGATGCCGCTCTGCCAATAATTTCTGCGGATAAAAAAAAGAGTCCATTTGAAATCATCCTGGGGCAGAATGAACGGCTCGACGAACTTGGCATCAGTGTAAATTATAATGAGCTTGGGAAGGATGGGTTTGTTATCAGGACAGACAGTCTGCGTCTGATCATTTCAGGCGGCGGTGGGAAAGGCACACTGTACGGGGTTTACACTTTTCTTGAAAAGTATCTCGGCTGCCGCATGTACAGTCCCAAAGTGAAGATTATCCCACGACTGGAAAAGATAGTTTTGGGAACAATAAATGATAAACAAATCCCGGTGATCCGGTTCAGGGATACCCATTACAGGGTTTCATGGGATCCGGAATATACTGACTGGCATAAGCTCAATCATGACGAACGTGGAAACAGACCGGCCTGGGGTATGTTTGTGCATACTTTCAACAGTCTGGTGCCTCCTGAAGTCTATTTCAGGGACCACCCTGAATATTATGCATTGAGGGATGGTAAAAGAATACCTACTCAGCTTTGCCTTTCGAATCCTGATGTACTGAAGATCACAATTCAGAATCTGCGGAAGAAGATTGCTGCTAATCCGGACGCCCTGTACTGGTCTGTCAGCCAGAACGACAACAGGCAATATTGCATGTGCGAGTGAATGCCGGGCTATTGATGACCGTGAAGGGTCACCGTCGGGATCCATAATAAATTTTGTGAACCAGGTTGCCGGACAGTTTCCTGACCATATGATATCCACCCTGGCCTATGAATATTCCCGCAAAGCACCTATAACGCTAAGGCCGGTGAAAAACATCAACATCATGCTTTGCAGCATCGAAATGAGACGTGACAGACCTTTTGCCGAAGCAACTGATACCATAAGTACTGCTTTTGTGAGGGATGTAAAGGACTGGAGCAAAATTGCCAGTGACATTATCGTATGGGATTATGTCATCCAGTTCCCTAACCTTATAAGTCCGTTTCCCAATCTGCATGTATTGCAGCCTAACCTGCAGTTTTTTGCTGAAAACGGAGTTAATGCGATGTTTGAACAGGGCAATCGCGAAGTTGGAGGGGAATTTGCAGAATTGCGTACATATCTTATCTCAAAGCTATTATGGAATCCGTATGAAAACATCGACACACTAATAAATGATTTCCTTACCGGTTACTATGGGGCAGCTGCAGGTTCTATAAGGCAGTATATCGATACCATGCGTGAGGCTTTATTGGCATCTGACAAGCCATTACGCATTTTCGGTTCACCGAATGAAGCTGCCGGAAGCTATCTTACGCGGCCGCTAATTGAAAAATACGTGGAGTTATTCGACGAGGCAGAAAAAGCAGTGGCCGATTCTGCAGAAATTCTTGAACGGGTTAAGATAGCACGGCTGCCTCTCGATTTTGCAATAATGGAACAGTCAAAGAAAATCTTCTATGGTGAAAATGGAGCTTTCGTGAAATCAGGAGATAAGTGGATTGTCAATCCGGAAATAAGATCCATGGTCGATCCTTTTGTCGACCTCTGCTTACGGCAGGGGTGACACGTCTGAAAGAATGGAGCACAACACCTGAAGCATACCGTTCGGCAATGTACCGGCTATTTTACCAGGGCAGGAATGAGCATCTTGCTTTTGGCAGGGAGGTAAAATTTTTAAGTCCTGATATTTCAGCAATCCGCGAAGAAGAACGCAAAATGCTTACGGACGGGATACGGGGCAGTCATGATCCGGAATATAACTGGCTCGACTTTCAGGGGAAAGACCTCGATGTTGTCATAGACCTTGGGAAAACAGAACCTGTGCAGCATATCGAATGTGCATTTTACCAGCTGGCTGCATGGCTAAGCATTGTTCCGAAAAATGGTAGAGTTTTTTGTGTCAGACGATGGAAATAAATTCGACCTGGTTGGAAGTGTATAACAATACACTTCCAATAGACCAGTATGATTCATTTCAAAGAGACTTTATAATTGATTTTAAGCCACTCGATGCCAGATATATAAGAGTTGTTGCACACACAATCGGAAATACTCCTGAATCACATCCCGGAGCAGGTCAGCCGGCAAGGATGCATATAGATGAGATTGTTGTTGAATAGTGTGGTGCGGTAATTAGTAACACCGGAAATTAGGAAAATTTTAAAAAAGTCTTTAATTTTAACTTAAAACTGTCAGAAATCTAAAATCATTAGGTTTTTTAAAAAAATGTGCTATTTTTGAAATAAACAACGGTATCGGAAAGATAACTCTTTTTGATGCCCTAAAAAACCAAAACCAAACCTATGATTAAAAGAAAATTGTACCACTTTTGAAGACGGGTACTATTTCTGTTTCTGTTGCTGGCAGCTTCGCCTACGTTGCTGGCCCAGGCACGGGTAGTAACCGGAACCGTCACAGATCAGGACGGTGTTGCTCTGGTGGGCGTGACGTGTTCTGGTAAAAAATACCACAACAGGAACGCTCACTAACGCTGCAGGGAAAGTACAGCATTTCAGCTGGAAGCACTGATGTACTTACCTTTTCCTTTATCGGTTATGTCTCACAGGAAATTACTGTGGGCAACCGGACAACAATTGACGTGACACTATCGACAGATGTCGCACAGCTTGGTGAAGTTGTTGTAACTGCGCTTGGTGTCGACAAGAAGTCAGAAAGCGTTGCAGTACAACTGTTTCTAAAGTTCCGGGGATGGAAGCCTTACGCATGCACGTGAAAATCAACCTTGGTCATCAATCCAGGGACGTGTTGCAGGTGTTAACGTAACCAATACCGGTACAGGTCCTGCAGGATCATCCCGTGTTATCATCAGGGGTAACAAATCGATCGGAGGAGCTAACCAGCCTCTTTATGTTGTCGACGGTATCCCAATGGATAACACGCAGTTCGGACGCTCCGGTGTATGGGGAGGAACCGACCAGGGCGACGGCATGACCAGTATCAACCCGGAAGATATTGAATCGATTACCGTACTGAAAGGTGCTGCCGCTGCAGCACTTTATGGTTCGAGAGGCGGTTATGGTGTTATCAACATTGTAACCAAAAGAGGTGCTGGCACGCAAAGGCATTGGCATTGAGTTCAACTCCAACTATGTTTTTGAGAATGTTATTAACCTCTCAGATCTGCAGACACGTTTATGGTCCCGGAGGTATAGCAAATGCAGACCCGAATGACCCGACCTCTCCCAGAATCTGGTCAAAACCTGTTGCCAGGGAACAGGCTTATGGCTGGGGAGCCGGCTCAATGTGGGGCCCAAAGCTTGACGGATCTTCAGTTATCCAGTTTGATGGCGTTTCAAGGCCATATTCCTATGCCGGAGACAACTGGAAGCGTTTTTATCAGACAGGAAGCGCATGGACCAACAGTATTGCAATTTCCGGTGGAAGTGAAAAACAAACTTTCCGGTTCTCATTCTCCGATCTGAGTAATAAAACTATTATTCCTGAACTCAGATTTAAGAGAAGGAATCTCTCTCTTTCAACAAACGGAAAATTTGGCGAAAAGATTACTTTCAATGCCAAAGTGTTGTACTCGAATGAGAAAATGAATAACAGGCAATGTTATCTGACTCTCCTGGAAATTTCCGAGTGCAATCAGTCTGGAGCCTGGCCAATACTGTAAATATTAATGATCTGAAAGGCGACCCCAATAAACTGGGAGCAGTTGCCCCCGGAGTCACTACACCTGACCTGAAAGTCGGTAGGTGAAGAATTTCAGCAAGCCGATAACAACTGGCTGCCAGAATCCATACTGGGTTGCTTACCAGTTTAAAAACAGAGAATATCAGGGACCGCTTTATCACCTCCGGAACCTTGAGATACAATATCTTCAAATGGCTGTAGGTACAGGGACAGATAGGAATGGACTATTATGTCAGGAACAATAATTTCCTCGTTCCTCAGGGTACAGGATATCAGCGTGGAGGTTCCAAATCTGAAGACACTCGAACTTTGTACAGGGAAATAAACATGGAGTGGATGGTTGGAGGAGATCATGAATTTGGAAAGTTCAGGGTTAATGCATTCGTGGGCGGGAACAAAATGGTACAGTAGAGTATGAAGCTATTAATGCAACATGGCTGGTACTCCCAATATCCCGTTTCTTTACATCAGTTACCAACTGGAAAGCACAGAACTTACGGATATAGTTACAGTAAATCAGGGATCAACTCCCTGTTCGGTTCAGCTGAAGTCAGCTACGACAATTATTTGTTTATTACTGCAACAGCCAGAAACGACTGGTTCTCAGTGCTGAACCCGGCAAACAACAGTAAACTCTATCCATCACTTGGAGCAAGCTTTGTGTTCACCGATGCCTTTAAAAATCTTCCTGAATGGCTATAAGCTTTGGTAAATTAAGGGCAGCATGGGGACAGGTGGCAACAGCCAACGTGGGTACTTATTCAGGCAGTATAACTTATGGTCTGAATGGGCAGGGACACCTCGGTCTTCCGATGGCAGGATTCTCCGGAGGTGATAATATTCCGAACCCGAACCTTTCTCCGGCTTTATCACCAGAAATTGAATTTGGTACAGAGTTGAGATTCTTCAAGGGAAGACTTGGGCTTGAATTCACTTATTATGATCAGAAAACAACCGATGATATTCTTTCCGCAACCATATCAAGAGCTTCAGGATTTCTTGTCAACCTCAGTTAATATTGGTGAATTGTCAAACAAGGGTATTGAACTTTTAATTACCGCAACACCTGTTTCAGGGCCCTGTTACCTGGGATATTTCACTGAACCTTGCAAAAAACAAAAATAAAGTAATTGCACTTAGTGCAGGTGTTACTGAACTGAACGTGGAGGAACCGCGAACAAGAACCGTATATATCAAGCATATTGTCGGTTATCCGTTTGGAATGATCACAGGCTATGTCAGAAGACTGATGGTGCAGGGCAATAAAGTATATGAATCAAACGGTTCACCTGTCAGATCAGATGTCTATGAAATTCTTGGAAACGGTGTTGCCGATTTTACAGGAGGTTTGAACAACACATTCACATGGAAGCGGATTAGCCTGAACTGCCTTATTGATTTCAAGTTCGGAGGTGATATTTATTCCGGAACCAATGTTCGGCTTAACCGCAGGCGGGATTGCACAAGCAGACTCTTCTGAATCGTGAAGGTGGTATGGTTGTCACGGGTGTTACCCAAACCGGGACGGTACTGATGGTAAACCAATTTATGAACCTTTCACAAAGACACTTAACCAGGAAGAGACAGAGGGATTACTGGGGTAACCTCGGTGAACGTTGCGAGGAGAATTTCATTTACGATGCTTCATTTATCAAGCTGAGACAGGTTTCGCTTGGAATACAGCCTGCCTGCCAAGCTCCTGAGCAAAACACCATTCAATAATCTTGCAGTGTCCGTTTGTCGGAAGGAACCTGGCAATACTTTACAAGAATATCGATAACGTTGATCCTGAATACGGTTACACGGATAGTGCCGCACAGGGTCTCGATTACTTTGGTATGCCTACAACCCGCACTTTCGGTTTTAACCTGAGGGTGACATTCTAACCTTAAAACTTGAGAAAATGAAACATATATTATAGATTTATTCTAAGGTGCGCTACTGATAGGAATCTTTGTAGCCGGATGTGATACTACTGAATTGCATGATATGAACGTCAATCCGAATGCGGTTAATCAGATTGATGTAAACTACTTCTTTACGGCTGCTGAACTTAGTATGGCAAGCAACGGTCTGCGTGATGACCGGTATACTGACTGGAGAACCAATATCGGCATGTGTGCACATGCAATACAGCAGCTTGCCAGCTCAAGTACAGGTACAATATCTGTTGGTGATAAGTACCTTGAGAACGATGTTGAACCATCAAATGCTCCATGGGACCACATGTTCGCCGGTGATGGAAGGGTAACGGCTGAGATAATCAAGCAGACCGGTCCCGGTGGATATGCCGAAGGGACCAAACGTCAATACCCGCTCATGCAGCAAGAATTCTCAGGGTACTCGCTTTCCACCGTCTTACCGATTGGTATGGCAGTATACCATATTCTGAAGCCAACAAGGGCATCGAAGGAATATTCCAGCCAAAGTATGATAAACAGAAAGACATTTATACCGATCTGTTGAAAGAGCTTGATGAAGCTTGTGCTGGGATTAGTACTTCAAACCTTGATGAAGGATTTGCAGCTGCTGATTTTTATTATAAGGGCGACATTTCCAAATGGAAAAAATTTGGTTACTCACTGATGCTCAGGTTAGCAATGAGGGTTTCAAATGTAGATGCAGCAATGGCCGGCACATATGTAACCAAAGCAGTTGCAGGAGGAGTAATGGCCAGCAACGACGACAATCTATTTGCTACGATGGCGATTGGTCCAAGCGAATGGACTAACCAGAATGGCATCTCACGTGGATTCTATCCGGGTGACGGAGGACAATGGGCCAGCTCCTTCCTAAGCAAAACAATCGTTGACTGGCTCATGGGACCAGATAAAATTTCCGTTACTGACGATGATCCCAGACTTATGATTTTCACCGGAGGTATAATCAAGTGGGTAGCAGCTGGAGGTGATTTATCTAAAGAGGTAATTTACCTTGAAACGGATCCTCTTAAACAACGTGGTCTGCCAAATGGATTGGACGGGGCTATGCTTGATGCTTTGATGGGGGGACCAACAATTGCCTACGAACATTTTTCAGCTGTTAATCCGATGATGATGCAGGACGATGAGCCTTACCAGATCATGAATGCTGCCGAATCACAGTTCCTGATGGCAGAAGCACTTGAAAGAAGCATCGGTACAGGGATCACCGGAACTGCAGAGGATCACTACAAAGCTGGAGTTAAGATGGCAATGCAGATGTATACCAAGTATGATGCTTCATTTGTTGTTTCCGATGCAAGGGTAGACCAGTATCTGACTCTTTATCCTTATGGGGTTGCAAAACCAAAGCTGGAAATGATCGGCGAGCAGATGTGGGCATGCAAATGGATGAACTGGTGGGATGCATGGTCAGACTACAGGAGAACAGGGTTCCCTGTACTGATACCTACTAATTATCCGGGTAACGCAACTAACGGCCAGATCCCGACAAAACTAACGATTCCTGCTTATGAAGCTACCGGTAATCCGAACTATAAGACCGGCGCTACACAACCCGACAGGCTGGTAGGCAAAGTATGGTGGGATGGAGGACCAGAATGATAAATTAAAAGTTAAATATCAGACAATTATAAAAGGGGCAGTGAATAGCCCCTTTTTTATTGCACCCCCATACTTTGCTTCACCATAGCGGCTACGGAAAAGTGCAGAAGTGAACTTGTATTTTGGTTTTAAAACCCCCTTTAGGGGGCAGGGGGCAGTTTCAGCAACTGATCGGTAGCCAGAACAAGAAACATAAAGTTGGTCTCTCCGCCACCCATCACATATTCAGTCTGTTGCCACAAAAAACTCCAGTTATCTTTCAGTTCAGGTAGATCGGGCCGGATAATGGCAGTACCCGAAGCAACTCCTCCTGGAATATAAGAAAGGTCGGCCCGGTTGACTCCGTAAGCAGCAGTCAGTGATTTATTGCCAACACCCGAAGCAAAAGAAGCAGTATTCATTCCCGGATGGCATCCCAGAACGAATTGCAGAGCATTAAATATCCGGTCGGGTTTAAATACACCAGGGAAACCTGTTACCAGGAAATACTGTTGAACACCAAGTGTCTGTATAGTCCATCCTGCACCCCAGACATCTGGTTTATACGGAACTCCAAACGGAGTTTCGGAATTTTCCTTTTCAATCTGCAGAGCCAGATCTTTAACAGCTTTATCCATTTCCTTCCGGAAGGCCTGATCGGTTATGTCTTTGTATACCATACCGACTGCCCACGCAGTTCCCGGCATATGCGACAGAATAAAATCCTTTTTAGAAATGATAGAGTCAAGATATTTTTTATTCTTTGTTGTGATAAATAATTCTGCAGAGGCGGCAACATATTCATTAACCATATCTTTTTTACCTGAAGTTTCAAAAATTTCCTCGGCTGCTTTCAGGCATTCTCCAGCTGTTTCGGGGCGCCAGTTCTTCAATACACGTGCTGTTGCTGCCAGTGTTGCTGAAGTTACCAGCTCATGTCTTGCGTTATCCTCTGTAAATACCCAGTTATCATCCATCACTGATGAGTTATAGGCAGTTTTTCCATCCTCCGGCAGGTCACGGCTGTAGATAAGGTTATCCGTCTGTGCGCTGCCATCGCCCTGAAGACTATACTGTTTTCGGGTAGGACTTATCATGCCTCTGTAAAGCCTTCCCAGTCCTTTGTACCCTCCAAGTATTGTATAAACGCCATGCTCTGCCTGCTGCAGGGCATCGGGTATTCCATCAGGCTTGTGAATAGTAGTTATCCTTCTCTGCTGATCGACAGTTGTCACGTCAAGATCTATATTGAACAGCTCATACATCCGTGCCAGACGCCATGTAGTGACAGCCTGTGATTCTATACGGAGGTCGTAATCGCCCGCATCATGCCAGCCACCCCGGTCGAGGAAAGGTACATGTTCAGGATGTTTAAATTCAGTGAAGGTTTCAGGTCCCTGCCTGTAACCATCAAAATGAACAAGATTGGTCGGAGCCATTATTGCGTCGTCAAGATGGCACCAGTCATGCCAAACCCTTGACCCCTGTTCTATACGCATATGGCACATTTGTACCGGTAGAAAATATTCCAGAGTCGGTTGCCAGACGTACCTTTCATAAATATCTTTACTGATCTGAAAAGGATTTGAGCTTACTTCGCCGTATTGTATAAAATAAATTCCGGGATCCCTGAGATTGCTGAAATCACAAACCGCATAATTGTACCTGAGGTATTTACCCCAAAACTTTGGAGTTGCGGCAAATACCCTGGTATTTGTTCCATCGGGATTGATTTTCATTATCTCCACAGTTCCGGCCTGGGTTGTATGTTTGTCTAATTCTATAACCGCTTTTTTGGGTTCTCCGGGAAGGTATCCGACCTGGCTGATCTGTATAACTGGTTTATATTCATAATCTTTTAAAGGCACTGCTTCTATTTCCCATTCAATAACATTTTTAGTCTGACCGGCAGGGATTGCCGCCCTTACAATGAACCAGCCGGCTTTTGAATCCCTGCGTCCATCGATAAGCTGGATATTTCCTTTTAATGCCCTTATGATTAAACGCTGATTTTCAGTTTCCGGTGCAACTGAAAGCACTTTTCCCTCAGCATACGGTAAAAGATCAGCACCGTTCATGGGGCCATAGGAATCTGTGGGGAAAAATCCGCTCTGATTATCCATGTTCCAGCTCTTGCCAAAAAGTACCGGAGGAAAAAGTTCTATCTGGAACCAGGCTTTTCCTATCCATTCCTGCGGTAATGCCTTGTCCAGATCGGCTGTTATTTTTATTTTTTGATCCTCAGCTTTCACCAGTACGAAATACTGAAACTGGATGTCGGGATAATTCAACTGTGCCTCGATGGTGCCGGCAGTCCGGTTTACCTTTTTTGGTCCTTTCTCAGAAAATGTACCAAGCCGGATATCACCATTAGCAGCCACACGTACGCCGTTTTGTACAATAGTGATACCGCTCTGATGACCGCCGGGATAATAATCGTCAAATACCATTACATCGAGACCAGGCATCTCAAAATAACCCTGATCATTGATCGATAGTTTATCTTGTCCCCGGGAAGGAGTAAATGATCCCTGGGATATAAGAATCACAAGGCAAATGAATATGAAAGACAGTTTCTGTTTCATGATTGAAAAATTAAGTTTGAGATGACATTAATAGATTTAGTTAAAGTTAAGAAATCCATTTCGTTTATAAATTCAACAGCATACTTTTTTAAACTGGTACTTACCGATGGTTTTCAAAATCGCATTTGAAAATTTATTCATATTTTTACCTGTCACTCTACCTTCAGAAAGAAACTCCAGAAGCAGTTAAATAAAGTATGGCAAACAAGATTATATTTCCTGGATTATTGGTTTTTGTATTTGAAATATTTTTATCCGCAGGTTGTCACTCATACAAGGGAAATTTATTGAAGGTTGACCGGGAACCAATTATCGAACCGGACTATTCAGGAACAACTATTCCAAAAAATATTGCCCCGCTAAATTTCAAGATTAATGAAAACGGGAAATTATTCATTTTAACAGCTTCTTCTGCAAATGGATTTAATGTTTCATTAAAATCCAAAGACGGGATAATCCGTTTTCCTCAAAAACTGTGGAAAAAACTTCTGGCAAACGGCAATGGGGGAAAGATCAGCATTGATATAATCTCTGAAGATAAGGAAGAAATCAGGACAAAATTTAATCCAATTAATATGTTTGTTGCTAATGATCCTATCGATCCGTGGCTATGTTACAGGTTACTTTATCCCGGTTACGAAAATTATCTGCAAATAAAGATTCTACAGAGAAGTACTGAAAGCTTCAGGGAAAAATCCGTCGTTGAAAATCAGTTGCTTAATACGAACTGTGTAAATTGCCATTCTTTTTGCCAGAATAGTCCGGATAAATTTCTAATCCACGTCAGAGGTTCATTGGGAGGTACCTATTTCGCTGATGGTAATAAAGTTATCAAAAGGGATTTAAAAACCTCTGAAATGAAATATGGAGCTGTATATCCCGCATGGCATCCTAACGGAAAGCTTGTAGCTTTTTCCTCAAACAGCATTGTACAAAGTTTTCATGCATCTCAGGAATATAATATTGAGGTTACTGATCTGGCTTCATCACTTGTCCTTTATAATATTGAAAAGAACGAAATGTCGCCCATCGAGGAAGATGATTCGGTCAAATATATGGAAACCTTTCCTGAATGGTCGCCTGATGGCAAATATCTGTATTATTGCAGGGCCAGACAGACAAATGACAGTTCTGATTTTGCAATAATAAAATATGATCTTGTCAGAAAAGCCTTTAAAGAGGCATCATTTTCATTCGGGAAAGCCGAGATTATTTTCGATGCACTTTCAATTGAAAAAGTGTTTCTTTTCCAAGGATTTCGCCGGATGGTCAATACCTGGTTTTTACTCTTCATAATAATGGCAATTTTTCCATTTGGCATAAAGAAGCGGACCTGTATCTTCTCAATATCCGGACTGGAAAAACAGATCGTATGAATATTAACAGCAATGAAACAGAAAGTTACCATAGCTGGTCATCGAACGGCAAATGGCTTGTTTTCAGCAGTAAAAGAGATGATGGTTTGACTGCAAGGCCTTATTTTGCGTATTTCGGTTCGGCTGATCAGGTCGGGAAACCTTTTGTTTTGCCTCAGAAAGATCCAACACTGTACAAAAGACTAGTGAAAACCTTTAACAAACCGGAGTTTGTAAAAGCCAGAATCAGAACAGGACCCCGTGATTATGAATATGCCGCAAAAAAAGAAGCTTTAAAAGCCGGATGGGCTGGAAATAAAAAGTAAAGATAAATATCAGCTGGTCAATGATGTATGTATTATAATGAATAAAACATTAAATAGAAATGGTCAATCAGAGCAGCGGACGACAATAAAGAATGAAACAATGACCTGGAAATATGATAAATATTTCCTGCTTGCCTCACTTTTTATCCTTTCCGGTCTTTATTTTTATCTTTTTGGCAATTATGTTTTCTTCTACCAGGAGAACCTGACTTTATTTGTTTTTTCCGGCGATTATCTCAGCCAGTTTACTTCAAAACCAGGTGGATTACTTGAATATTTCGGACACTTCATAAGTCAGGGTTATTTTAGCAACCTCTACGGTTCTTTTATCCAGTCAGCAATTTTTATATCAATTGCAGTTATTTTTCTTAAGATTAATAACAAGTTGTCTGCAGACAGATCAGTTTCATTGATATTGGTTGCTGTTGTATCCTGTATTTTGATTCTGTTGCAGGCAAATTTTAATTACCTGACACATAATAACCTGGGGTTTATTTTGGCTGGTTCGTATTTTTTAATTTCAATTTCTTCCGACAAAAAGGTCTGTCGGTTTTTAGTCCTGGTTTTCTTCCCTTTATTTTTCTATTTAACTGGTGCTTATGCCTGGATATTTCTTGGAATGTTTACATTTTATAACGTATTAAAGAAGAAAGCTGCTTACGCGGCTATCCTTCTGATAATTGCCGCTATCTCCCTGCTGCTCTTCAAAAGAATCATCTTCCTGCAGCCATGGTCCGACCTTCTATATTATCCCCTGCCTGTAAAAGATTATTTTAATAACCCGATAATATTATGGCTGGTATTTCTATTTTTTGTTTTCTATCCTGTTTTTCTGAATCTTATCAACATTGTAAAAACAAGGAATAACCATACCAGGGTTGTTTCAAATTATTCTGTTCTGTTTATATTGGCATTGACAATCTTCTTGTTAGCAAGAGGATACAGTCAGGATACCTCAAACGTGTTTAAACTGGAAAAAATGTTTTTTGCAAGAGACTGGAATGGAGTTATTAAATACCAGGAAACGTGTCAGTCGAGGAATCTTGTCGCCCAGTACTATTATAATACTGCTCTCTCCGAAAATGGGATTTTATGCGACCGGATGTTTTTTGCACCTCAGGATTATGGTACACAGTCAATTATGATACCATGGAATTCACAGATAAGTATCAACAGATTATTCAGGGGTGTTTATTTTTACTATTCTATTGGTCTGATCAATGAGGCACATCGTTGGGCATTCGAATCAATGGTAACACAGGGTTATCGTCCGGAAAATATAAAATTACTTATAAAAACAGATTTGATTAACGGACATTATAAAGTCGCAGAAAAGTATATAAATGTTTTAAAGAAAACTCTGCATTACGGAAATTGGGCAAAAAAATATGAAGCGATGCTGATAAATCCGGAATTGATAGAATCTGACCCTGAACTGGGAGAAAAATTGAAGCTGAAACCACAAGGTGACTTTCTTATCAGGATCAGAAATCCTGAAAAGAATATAGTTTCTTTATTACAATCAAATCCCGGGAATAAGAAAGCACTTGAATATAAGCTTGCCTGCTTAATGCTCGAAAAAGACATAGAGGGAACGGTTAATGATATTAATAGCCTTACAAAGATGGGTTATTCCAAAATTCCAAGGCATATAGAGGAGGCAGCATTAATGTTCAATGCAAAGGTCGGATCACTTACTGAACTGAATGGCTTGAAAATAAGTGACGAAACCAAATCCCGTTTCGCAAAGTATGAATCAACAATGATACTTCTGGACAGGAATAATCCGCTGGCAGGTTCAGGAATTCAAAAAGAATTAAAAAATACTTACTGGTACTACCTGGATGTTAAGAAGCCCTATCGATAAAAGCCCGGAATTTTAAAGTTTTAAGAGGTAAAAAAATCTATATCTTGTAAACCTGTTTTAAATCCTGTTACCATTAAAATTTGCAACCTATGAAAAAGTATGGTGTATATTTCCTGATCCTGTTTATTTCTTTACTCAGCTCATGTAAAAAGCATAACAAAACATCTGAAGATCAGGATATAAAGGTAATGGCATATTATTATGCTCCCCGTGGTAATTTCAATCCCGATAATTTGCCGCTGGACAAACTGACTCATATTATTTATTCTTTTACCCAGGTAATCGGTAATGAAATGAAATTTAAGGATGATTCAGCCGGAATAAAGCTTAAAATGCTCGTGAAGCAAAAGAGGAAACATCCTCATCTGAAGGTAATGGTTGCATGCGGAGGCTGGGGTGGGTCCGGTGGATTTTCAGAAATGGCCAGATCAGTCGGGAACCGGGAAAGATTTGTTAAAAGTGTCGTTCTATTTATAAATAAATACAAGCTTGATGGCCTTGATATAGATTGGGAATACCCCGGATTGTCTGGAATTGGCAATCCCAATATTCCTGAAGATAAGGAGAATTTTACTTCATTGATGCGCGAACTGAGGCAGGCACTGGATGCAACAGGGAAAGACAAGGTATTGACCTTTGCAGCAGCAGGTTGGGAACAGTACTTCGACCATATTGAGCTTGACAAAGTTATGCCGTATGTCACCTACATGAATATTATGTCATACGATCTGGCCGGCGGAAATGATCCGTACACATCACATCATACAAATCTGGGATGGGTGAGAATGGATGATATTGAAGATTATCCGGCTGCAATTAAAATCAGGGAAGAAGGAGACAGCACAAAGCCTTTTTCAGCTGAAAAGATTATTTCATATTGTATGGAAAAAGGTGTCAAACCCTCACAGATTGTGATAGGCGCAGCTTTTTACGGTAAGGGATGGCTGGGTGTTAATCCCCGGAACAACGGATTATATCAATTGACGAGGGGTCCGTGGAAAGGTCAGGGTCGCTATTCATCAATCAGGGAAAATTATGAAGATAAGAATGGGTATTTACGCTACTGGGACACTGTTGCCAAAGCTCCATTCCTGTTTAATGCCAGCGATAGTATCTTCATTACATATGAAGACACTGTTTCAGTAAGACTTAAAACAGATTATGTCGCAAGGGAGGGTCTGGCAGGCATCATGTTCTGGCAGTTGGGAGGCGACACTGATAAAGACGGGCTGCTGGATGCCATTTATGCTGAGAAGCAGATCATAAAAGCCTTTCAATCTGTCCCTTTGACAGGAACAGAATAGACTGTCATTTTAATCCTGCAGTTTCCCAATGCTGTGAAAGTTGATCCTTCAGCAACGAGTCAATAAGTTTTTTAGCGATCGAAGCAGCACAGATTGCTATTGCAAGTATGACTGCTAAACACAATCTTTTCATGGCTAAAAGAATTAATTTATAATTAGAACTTAAAGAGATTTCTACGAAATATTAATCCAAAATGAAATTCTTTTCCTTTGATTTATGATTAATCATAAACTCCTACCGAAATTATTCTATATTCAAATACAAAAAAACAGCTAAACAACAAGTGGTGAGTTTGAGTTGATGGGTGTCAAAAAAATAAGGATAATTTTGTGGCATTGGATTCAGTAAAACAAAAACCATCCGCTTGTGAGCGGACGGTTACCCACGGCGTTGACAAAGGATAGAGGATTCGAACTTTTGCTGATCCGGGGGCCCGGTTCTATTAAAAGTACTTCCTGAATTTATCTCCGATTTTAAAATAAGTATATCTTCCAGCGTCTTCTCCATCCATGTGTATTGAATCACCATCAGTTTCATATGTACTGTGTTCTCCTTTTATTTGAGAGAAATACGTGTCAAAGCATTTGCCAGTTTCATCCATCATGATAATATGTGCCAGGTTTGGATGGATATCAGATTTTAATGAGGTATTACATAAAGGACAAAAAAAGTCAAGATACTCTCCTTGTTTAATCTCAAATGTTGGATGCCTTACACTGGAATAATTACCGATTTGAGGACTCAATAAAAGAAGACCTGATTGTTTCTTACAATTTTTCACCTTGAAGATAATGTGATCTCCTATTCTGATATGGTCTTTACATTTTGGGCATAAAAAATCGTACACTTTGACCTCCTTTTCTAAATGAACCTTACTTATTGTTTATAAAGGTAAGAAATTTGACTATTCACTTGCCTCTGCAGACGACTCCTGATAAGTTCAACAGGCTATTTAATTGTTCTTTGTTAGTTTGGGGATATTCGCTATCCAATAGCTTCACCCTCATGTTGAGGAAGCAAGATTTCATCAACTTCCATGAAGCCCATCGTGCTACTGTAGTGGACAATCCTTTTCCACCTTGCGCCGGAGAATTATGCAAAGCAAGAATTAATGCATTTTTAGTAAGAAGGGGGAGTTACATATTTAAGAAAGAGTAGCATCAACTTAAATGCGATCTTTGTTGTTAATAAAATACGCAAATTGCACAAATGATGATCTCAGAACAAAAATTCTACAAACAGGCTTATTTGTTAAGCCTCTTTACCATTTTTTATAATATTATAGAAGGGATTGTTTCAATGGTCTTAGGCTATGAACATGAAACACTCAGTCTGTTTGGTTTTGGTGCGGATAGTTTCATTGAGGTAATATCTGGTATTGGTATAGCCATTATGATACTTCGTATAAATAAGAATCCTGACAGTCCTAAAAGTAAGTTTGAAATAACAGCCTTGAGAATAACAGGTACGGCATTCTTTCTATTATCAGCAGGTTTGATTGCAGGAATAATTGTGAATATCGTTAACCATAATAAGCCCGAAACAACACTTTGGGGGGTGATAATATCTTTAATCTCAATTGCAGTAATGGTATGGCTCATGAATGCTAAAAAAAGCATCGGTAAGAAGTTACATTCTGAACCAATAATTGCCGATGGTAATTGTACCAGGGTTTGTGTTTATATGTCATTGGTTCTGCTCATATCAAGTCTAATTTATGAACTCACAGGCTTTGCTTATGCAGATGCTATTGGAGCTGCAGGTCTGACTTACTTTTCCATTTCAGAGGGTAAGGAAGCTTTTGAAAAGGCAAAAGGGAAGGAATGTAATTGCTGAAGAACAGGCAAGGAATAATGGGTAGGATCATGGAGTCAACCAGAACGCGCAGTTCACGAAAAGATGTTTCTGCAATTTCCCGTAAAAGGACAATTAGTATTTAATCTTACTGTCAGTCGTTAATATAAATACCATCCCCCGTACCGATCCAGATCTTTTTGTCTATCGCCTGCTCTATAGCAAAAACGCTTACATCCTTAAGACTGGAATCATCAACGATCCATTCTTTGCCATTATAGACAGCATAGCCCCGGTATGTTGCACACCAGATATTATCCCGGCTGTCAACTGTTATAGATTTTATTCTTGAGGTATTGTCAAAATTCAGTTGCTCTGCACCTTTCCCGTCAAATATAAATACCTGGGGTCCTGAAATTACCCCCAGGCTGGACAGGGAATAATCTATCCCTCCGCATAAATGGTTATGAGAGTCAAATTCAATATTGGCAAAGTAATATGGGCTGAATCCAAGGTCATCACTGGTGTAACCTGTCCATTTTGAACCGGATATCTTAATCAGGTAAGTCTGAGTTACAATTTCGGACAATGCCAGCCAGACGTTATCGTTACCGTCAACGGCAATGCTTTTCACTGAATTGACCGGAAGAAGGGAATTCTCTGGTGTATATACAGTCCATAGATTTCCATCGTATCTGACAAAACCACCTTCACGAAATCTGCAGGACGTAAACCAGACATTGTCCTTTGAATCGATGGCAATGGAATAAACAAAATCTTCAGGGATCGGGGTATTGGCAGAATTATATAAGGTGAAGGTGCTGCCATCATATTTCATAATACCATCACATCCTATCCAGATGTTATCTTTACCGTCGACAGCAATATCCCAGATGACTGCATCGCTTTTGATAATCGAATTTGTGGAATTGAAAACCCTGGTTTCATGAGAATTGTATTTTATTAAACCTTGCTTGAAGGTACCTATCCACGCATTTCCCTTACTATCGAAGGCGATAGATGTCACAAAATAACCGCCCAGGATCTTGCTATTGAAATGAGTATTCGGATTACCCGGGGAATTCTCCCCTGTCTGATTTGACTTCTCACATGAAGTAAGAGAGACAGTAACGATAACTATAAATAACAATCTCCACATAGTAACTTTTTTAACTGGTGTTCTTCTAGCCTAATACTAATCAGAACTATCTTTTTCATGGTGATTAGTTTTTATTATTACATGCTTATTCAACTGCAGGATCGGTGACTATCCCCATGAAAAGTATAGTTCCTGTTGATCTCAATAGGGATGTTAACCGGATCACCCGGATCAACAGGCTGATCCTTATTACTGTTCTTTTCACAGGAAGACAAGGCAAGCAAAAGACTCAAAAAGATTGCTGGCACTCCTGATGTGTTTATGTTTCTCATTATTAGGGTAGTTAGGTCACATAATCGTGCAACAAAAACCGTACCAGCAAGTTTATAATCCAAGGCATTTCTTCGCGGAATTAATTGGGAAAGTGTATATCATGGGGTCCAACGTGGGCAATTATATAGCTATTTCAAGCATATCGTCACATTTTACAGCAATTAGCTTTCGCAGCAAAAATGATTGTTAACCCTGTTCGCTGACTGGCTTTGTACGGTCCCTTTTCGACAATCTGATTATTAATAATACTATAGTCATTAACCACCCAATCGGATAAGGAAGTACGAATAAGCCATACCACCATGATAAAGCTGAATCACCTCCAAAACCACCAAGGGAGGATAGATAAAACAGTGAAGAAACACCGATCGCGATCAATATAGTTGAAATCAGGAATAATTTTCGATGTCGATCGTGTGTCAGGTAAGCAGCTATTGTTATCAGTAAACTACCTGCTGCGATTACAACAGATCCTTCCAAAAAGTCGAGAATTCCGATTATCAATGCTGTAACACCAGCAAAGTACACAACCCGGGTCCAGTTAATTCTTTTCATAATAAGATCATTTATATAGTCTTCCCTCATCAACAAGTACATTTTCCATTCACCTGGACAGGAGGACACTTTACACTCCCATATGAACAATAAACGCAGCAGTCACCATGTTTTGGTTTCAAAACGTGCCCACAGTTACTGCATTCATAGTAGATCTGGCAGGAATCCACAGGCATGATTTCTTCCTTGCTGAATCCGCACAAGGGGCAGGTAATTATCGATTTTAATATTATGTCTCCCGGCATAGTTCTTTACTAATTCGTTGAATCAAGTATTACCTTTAAATCTTTAGCCCAGTTCTTAATAGAATCCAGGTCCCTGTGGTCCCCTTCCTTCCAAACACCGAATAAAACACTTATTCTGAATTTTAGTTTGTCAGTGAGGGTGGGTATCCTTTTTATATCCAATGTCCCGGCAAACACAGCTCTGTACTGAGAAAGGTCGGTTACTTCCATCATCGGAGCAATATCGGCATTTTCCCCGAGATCAGATAATTTTTCCCTGATGCATTCAGCTACACCTTTTATTGACCCTGTTCCCGTGGAGTATGTTATAAGTACTTTTCCTGTCATATTTCGTAAATCTAAAATTAATGCATTGCAGTGGGTTGTTCCAGGATAATAACAGGTTACAAAACTACTTGCGTGTAGAAGTAAAAGCAAAAAATGTGACAAACAACTTACCTTTGTTGTCTGTAGGGTTAGTTGTCTGAGGATTTATCTATTGTGCAGAGGAGCGTATCCTGGTTTAATGGTTTGCACGATTTGTCCTGGGAGAAGGAAGGTCCCTTTAATTGTGTAAATTGTCTTTGTCAAAAAAGCGAAGATTCAGGCTTTAATAGTATCGATGATTTTTCCCTGTAAAATGGACCGCCTGGCTAACCTTTTATTATTTTTCTGAATTTCAATGTTTTACCATTATCGAACTTAATTATATAAAAGCCGGGAATCATAAATCTTGTTTGAACAGTATACTTTTCAATCATAGTATCCCTGAAAATAATTTCGCCATTGGAATTAAAAATCTCAAAGTTCACCGGTGTACTATTTTCATTCATTTCTATATTCAATTCATTAATAACAGGGTTAGGATATACATTTATGATAGAAATATCTTTTCCTTGCTCAACACCTGTAATATTTACTGTTATTTTTTCTGATGCATCGGACTTGCAACCTGAATGTGTTACAATAACATAATAATTTCCGCTCAAGGTGACTGTATAAGCCTGAGCAGTAGCGTTAATGATTAATCCATTTTCATCAAACCATTGGTTACCTTCTGAAGCATCGGAATACAATATATTGTCTTTTTGTGTAATTACAGGAGTTACGGGTTTCTTAATAATCCTGACAGGTAAGGTAGACAAAGGACTAGTACCACAGGTGTTTTCCCCCTTAACTGAAATATTACCGGATGTTGCCGAATCGCTGAAGGTAACCGCAATGCTGTTTGATTTACTATTTCCAACAGAACCATCGGGTAGCGACCATGAATAATAAGTCGCATTTTTGATTTCCGGAACAGTGTAAATTGAAGACTCCTGCCCCAGGCAAATGCTGATATCACCTGAGATTATTCCCGGTTTAGAAAGGCCGCATCCGATTATTGTGTCTCTTATCTCAACTTTCCCAATACTGCTGTTTGACCATACAAATAACAAATTGCCTGGATTCAAGTACCTGACCTGGGGGAAATAAGGATAATTCCCATCAGGCAATATAATTGAATCCGGAGATTGCCATAAATCATTCTCAAAAAACCTGTAAAATATTCTTGACGGTTGTTCTCTGTTAAGGTATGTAAGTAATAACCGGTCATTATCAAAAATTAATTGAGGGCTACAATAAATCCTTTCAATAATTTTATCAGAATATTCAATTATTCTTACATCAGACCAGGTATTTCCATCGTCTTTCGAATTTTGATAACAAAGAGATGGATGTATTCCTGTATTTACAGGTGGATATGTATGTTTAATTGGATTTGTATATATCAGATGCAGTACATTTTTTGAATCATATGCCAAATCCAAATCTCTGATAATATTAACATTCTCTACTGGTTTATCAAGTTTGGCAGATGTCCAGGCCGCCCCATTATAACGCAGAAAAACTATATCCTTGAAATAATCTCTCTCGAGTGATTGCACCGCGACTAATATATTCCCGTTATTCAAAAGAACGGCATCCATTGTATATGGGAAAGAACTGGGCCCATTTGATACTAAATTATATGCAGTTTCATGTACGGAGTACAACAGAGCTTCAGACCCCCAGTTATCAGAATCAGATTTATTCCAATAATATCCCGGACTCGGCATTTCACCTAATTTACAAAAATAATTCACAAACCAAAATGCATATACTTGATTCCCGGTAACGATTAATTTTCCACTTGAAGCTATTCTTGCGGAGGAACTTGAAATTCTTTTTGTCTCAGATAAAATATTTGTTTTTAAGCTATATTTCCCATAATAGACTCCGGGGTATTTAGTTAGCCGGCTGGTAAAGAGCATATGCACAACACTATCGGATTCCTGATAAGAATCCAGTAAAAATGAATTTTCACTTAAAAGTGTAATGGGTTTAGACTTTCCATCATTATTTCTTATATTGATATCAGAAATTCTGCTCATATCATCTCTCGTTTGCTCATAAAGAACAAAAGTTGAATCTGATAAAACTATTTCAGGATACCATTGATAATCAGTATTAATTGGATTAAAAGAAGCCCCAGGGGATTTTGTCATTAATAAACAAGTATCATTGTATTGTAAAGTTGTTCCTTGTTCATCCACATAAAAGTCAATGACCCTTTTAGAATCTACTATTTCTGCTGATGGATTTTCAAAAAACCATATACTTACATTTGATGTAAAAGGCATATCCCATGAACCGGGGATTACTGTTGCATCATCCTGTGGCTCAATAAATCGCCAATCACTAAAATTCAAAGGATTATCACCAACCAGGATGGCGTTAATAGCATGACTGAACCCCATGCTGGATATATGTACATAGTAAATTGGTAAATTATATATTGTCTGCCCCCCATTAAATACAACATTTAATGGATAAAGACCAGAAAAAAGATCGGAAAGCATGTATCTGAAATGAATATACAGCTCTTTACTAAAATCATCACATACATAATAGTAATATGAATAAATATTTTCGTTGGTTTTATCAATAGAAAGCATTTTATCAATCCATAAATTTTTCTCATTTTTATCAGACATGCCGTCCCAAAAAGAAGGCAACGGGGTATAATCCTTGATATAATTAAGCAATAAACCTGCATCATTTGCATCTATGATACCATTGCCATCGATGTCACATCGGATATTAGGAGGAGACTTCTTTTTAATTACCTGATCGATGACATTAAAATCATTTTGATCTACTTTCCCGTCTTTATCAGCATCGCCGCTTCCATAATAATCCGTTGTTTTTACAGGACGTAAAAATGGATCAATGCAACAATCAGTCCCTTTTTTTTCAATTTTAGGAAATAGATTTTTGGCATCTTTTTTATTTTCGGCCGCTATTTTGATATTTCTAATTTCAGGGAGTGCCTTTTCCGAAAATTCAAAAAAACCTGGTACTCCCTTCATTATATGAATAGTGGTATCTCCGCATATTAAGCTAAAACCATTGAAGATGGTACTCTTCCCCTCATTTTTTAAAAATCTTATGATTAATCCTTTTCCTTCAGCATCAATTATTGTATTATTCAAACAAACAGAATTTAAAGGAACCTGGCTTCTTATTTCTATTTTCTTACCTTTAGGATCAAGATTAGTATTACCATAACCTGTATATCTTCCGGGCAGGACAATGACAACATCTCCATCCTGTGAATTATTAATAGCCTTCTGAATTGTTCTGTAAGGATTTCCTATTGTCCCATTTCCTGATTCGTCATTTCCAGCAACGGAAACATAGATCTCGATTTGCTGAATTCCATATGGCGTTTTTATTTTAAAATTATTCTCATATGAAATGGAAATAGGATATAATGATAGTCCTGATACCAATAGATATAACACCACAATCAACCCAATACTGATTGGTTTCATGTTTTCGGTTTATAACATTAGTCTAACAAATATAAGAAAAAGAATTCATTGTTCTTTGCCAATATTTCTACGATTCCATCTTTTCTCCCCATAAAATAATTGCTAACCAACCCCTAACCTCCCGCTTTATGGGCAATCTCTCCAGGGACGGAAACCAAAAACTACATCAGTCTTCCTGATATCGAAATCGAAACGCCTTTCTTGCAGGGGCACAGTGGCTTAAATATAACGGCCCGGCAATATGGAGGGCCGAGCGTTAAGTCCCGACATGTTATGTCGGGATAGCGAGGAGCCGGGTTGCAGTGGTGGCGTGTTACCCGACAATAGCACCGGGCACCCCGAGTACTCGGGGCTGGTACTTTAGCCAGAAAGCTGTCACGGTGCAGGATTTTAATTGAGGTCGGATGCGCGCGCCTGCCCTGACTTTGCGAAGCAAACGTCATGGGTCCGGTTGCAACGGTCTTTAATAATTTGTCTTGGGCGCAGGAACAAAAGCAAAAACTGTGACAACTGTGTCAGCCGAAGCTTCAGCGCAGGCTGAACAACTTACCCAATGTCCGTATTAGGTGTTCGCAGTAGTTTTCGAAATGTTAAATGGATTGGTGTGTTTGAATCATATTATTTTACTTTCTCAAAAACAAAGATTGAATCAGATCTGTTAATTAAATCTCCTATTTCCATTTTTGAACCTTTGAGAGCAAAATAATAATTTGGCCAAACAGATAAACTTGAATGCATCCAATGAATTGATATGCTGTCACTATCATTTTTAATCGCATATTCTCCGAGGAACTCAACCGGCCTCTGATTCCCATCTTTATCAATTCGATAACCTTTAAAAAGAGTAAACCAGTCATCATTATTTAAATAGCCAAATGTTATTACCTGAGTGGAATTATCCACTCTTACCCATTTCCCTTTTAAATCATTTGTCAAAGAGTCTTTTTTACAACTGAAGGACAGAGCGACAAGAAACAGGATTATAAGAAAAGATTTTTTCCTCATGGTTTTGTCTGATTAATTATACAAAGTTAACTAATACAGCGAACAAAGTTAATTTTTATCATGCTAATCACCATAGTATTTGCGGGAAACTATGACACCTATTTGCCCCGCCTTAAAGAGGTATTACCGGCGGTGATCCCCTGGAGGGGGAGCTTCAATATATTGGATTAATTGCTGATTGCTGCTTTTAATGGGTTTCAATAGTAAATAGGCTATATGAGAAAATTTCATATTATATAATATAGCCGAATACAACATTTCAACCGGCAACCATTCCTTCAAATCCTAATAAAAGCCACGGATAAGGGTGTAGCATTAATGCCTTATTTCACACTTTCGTGGTTGTTGTATAGCGATTTCTGTCATTTCAAGGTGCAGCTTATTCCTTCAACGTCCAAAGTAACATTTCGCCAGCAATACCTTCGATCAAAGGTTGTCAATAAGGAACAAAACGATAATACTGTTACAAAAAGGTATTTTATTGTTTGTCTTCAGTCAATTTTATTTTTCCATTTATAATTTCATGGTATGATGTAATGTCCTCCAATCTTTCCCAGGATAAAGGTATAATTGCCTGAATCGCCCCCTTTGATTTAGATTCTTTGACTAATTTATCAATATCGAATACTTCGAATGCAATGAGAACACTTCTTATACTTTCTTCACTTTTATTATATACACCAGTCGAAACTCCGACCACATCTCCCACTTGACCAGTTGCTTTTGCTCCCACATTAGTAAATTCATTATATATCCTTCGAGTTAAAACTACCGATTTTACCCAAAGCCTTGTGATTGAAGGATCATTATTTGGGTGTTGATTTACCCAATTGTATGCGCTATCAATTATTTGTTGAAGGATAGAAACATTTTCAAGGGTAATTCCAGCTCGAGCAATATCAACAAGTTCTAATTCCGCCATTTGTTCAGAAGTAAAATTAGCCGCAAACACAAGATAAGAACCTTTAACTTCTGCTCCTTTCTGAATTCTTGATTTATAGTAGTTATAAGGTTCAGTAATTGGAATAACCACATTTTGATAGTCTTTTGGTCTTATCATCCCAATTCGCATAGGATCCTCATTCTTCTTTATTAGCAAAATATTGCCCACCAAATCCTGAAATTCATATGCAGCCACACCTGCCGGATAAAGTGCTCTTTTCGTAAACGATTCGGGTAACTCTTTATTTACTGGAGCATTTGCAAATTTTACTCCAGCACAACCAGTTAACATGAATAAACCGGTTAAGATGATCGCTAAGTTGAAATTTTTCATGATGTTTTACAGGTTTAGAATTGACTTCTTGGATATTAACAAAGTTACACCTTGTAAAAACCTTTGTCAATTTTATTTGCGGGAGATTGCCACTGTTTAGAAACTGGTAAGGATGTACAGTAACGTACTTAAGGTAGCCGTATAGCACAATCAGTAAATTCCAAGGTGTTCTTCACGTCTGCTACAAGGAAGGAAGTAAATCCCTCAGCAATGCTCCGATTACAGCTTGTCTATCATGAGTAAAAGCAAAAAGTGTGACAACCTGTCCCGCTTTTTCAATAAAAAAGCGGGAAACAACTTACCCATATTGTCCGTGTTAGCGTGCGTATATTATTTATTAATTACATGTCAAGCAGTTAGTTAATCTTATATTGTTTAATATAAAATGTATCTCCAGAAAAAGAAATACCTTCAATATGATCATCAAGATGGATAGTTCTGACATATATCTGATCCTCAATAATCATTGATATTCGAGAATTGCCGACATTCTCAAGAAATCTATTATCATCACTGTTTATTCTTGTTTTCTCAACAACATAATTAAAAATATGGGAAGGCTCTCCATTGGTTATCCTTGAAACTAAAACAAGTGAACTTTTTGCAGAAGTCGAGACACTATAATCTGTGCCAAAGGAAATAATATATGAAAGGTTTTTATCAACGACCAAAACAGTTGTTGTACCTACAATAGGTCCTTCATAGTATCCTTGGATATATGATTCTATTGGCGACATTTTTCCAGATTTTGAAACAAAAATTTGCCAATCTGGTCCACCAATCATAGATTTCTGCATGTCGATATTAAATCGCCAGTTTAGGCACATTGCATGATGAAATCCTCGTACGATACCATAAATATCGTTTGGAAAATTATTATTAATTGTTTTTGCTGATTCAGAATATTTTAACAAATCTAGTCTAATTAGATCTTTTGATAAATTCTTATCAATCAACGAAATGGCAAAATTTAAGTTTTGTCCTTGAGTGAAAGTATAAGTAATGACTCCTAAAACCATACCATTCATATCCAAAAGAGGACTTCCACTATTACCAGATGAAATCGGTGCACTTGTTTGAATAATTTGTCCAAGTTCTGAATGTTGCCGAATAGAAGAAATTATTCCATTTGAAACAGAAAAATCTAATCCTATTGGATTTCCAATAACAAATACTTCATCTCCAGTTTTTGCCATTTTCTCAGCGATTTTAAGAAAAGGGAAGGCTTCTTTTTTATCATTAATAATCGTAAAGGTCACTAGGTCCAAGGAATCATTCTTGTACCAAATGTTATCAATGATGTAAGTCTTTCCCGATGATGTTGTGATCTGTGATTTATATGCACCTTTAAATACATGTAAATTACT
>CAWHSH010000013.1:0-235478 GCA_963831935.1 uncultured Bacteroidales bacterium | reverse complement strand
CAATCGCTCTTTACCTGCTCAGTTACTTTTTGTATCGCAGTAAATTCTATTCTTTACAATTACACAGGAAATTATGGAATGTTGTTCTGGCAACCGTTTTTATTGTTACTGCATCAGCAGGTTTGTTTCTGGCTCTGCAAATAAACTATAAATGGGATATCCCGGTAACAAAGGCTGTTCTGCAGTGGCATGTGGAGTTTGGAATTGGAACTGCTTTTACCGGTTTTTTTCACTTCCTTTGGCATTTCTCTTACTTCCGGAAAATATTTCAGAAACAGGAAACCGATTCCTCACCAGACAATCATGACATAATTTTCAGGACAGCCGATGCAGCGACAAATCTGTTTATTGTCGGATTTATAAGTTCTTCGGTCCAACTCCTTCTCTTAAAAGAGATTATGAACATCACGGGGGGTTATGAACTAATTGCCGGTATATACTTATGTTCATGGCTGACGGGTTCAGCTCTTGGGTCGCGCATAGCTCCAAAATCATTATTGTTTGACATCAGGAAAATTAATATTTTCTTTTCCATCGGACCCATAATTTCTGTTATTCTGATGCTATTTTTGTCAAGGCTTTATCTGAAGCCCGGAGAAACCCCGACCTTGCTTGCCAGTGCCATCTTCACTTTTCTCGTTCTTGTTCCATTTTGTTTTATTTCCGGATTTACCTTTATAAAGCTGATCAGTGCTGCACAAAAATCGGTGGATTTTGTTCCGGGAAAATCTTTTTCAATAGAAACTGCTGGAGGGATTGCAGCCGGAATTATAATATCCATTTCAAGTTCAGGGATACTGAATACATATCAAACTCTTTTGCTGATAATCATTTTCGGGCTTTCATACACGATCCTTTCATTCTACATAATAAGGACAGGCAGTAAATATTTCTTTAAGGCCGGAGTATTATTGGTTGCCTCAATCATAATAGTATTTTCCCCTGATATTTTATTCAGACAGTTCTTATTAAGGGGTATCAAAGTAACAGAAACTTATGATACCCCGTATGGGAATATTACAGAGGGAGAATATCAAAATGAGATCAGTACCTATTACAATCAAAGGCTCCTGTCCTTCAGCAATGATGCAGTTGAAAGCGAGGAAGACATACATTATGCTCTGCTTCAAACCAATAAGCCCGATGAGGTATTGGTTATATCAGGACTGACCGGATCCCGTCTACGGGAAATTGAAAAATATAATGTCACAAAAGTGGTTTTCGTGGAACGTGACCCTGCATTAACAAAAATTGAAATACCTGCTAACGTTGCCGGAACGGTTGGTTTGGTTATAGAAAATGATGATGCTTTCAGTTATGTCAGGAAAACACGTGAAAGATTTGATGCTGTGATACTGCTTCTGCCCCCGCCTTCTTCATTGCTGCTGAACAGATTTTACACCTTTGATTTTTTTTTGGCGGCAAAAAAAATAATGAAGCCGGATGGTGTTTTCAGCTGCTCTCCGGGAATCAATCCAAATTATTTTAACAAGGAAGCAGTTTTACTCTTTTCATCTGTTTTTAACAGTCTGAAGGCAGTCTTTAAAAATGTTATTCCTGTCAGCGGCAACAAGCTTTATTTTATCGCTTCCGATAAACAGCTCTCAGCTTCGGTCTGCCGGCTGGTACAGGAACGCAATATCCAAAACACATTTGTCGG
The DNA here is from genome assembly GCA_963831935.1 of uncultured Bacteroidales bacterium. Classification (GTDB taxonomy): domain Bacteria; phylum Bacteroidota; class Bacteroidia; order Bacteroidales; family VadinHA17; genus LD21. The sequence goes on along the minus strand of CAWHSH010000013.1, from coordinate 233,818 downwards.
ACCAGATTACCTGTCTGACGATCTAATTAATGCTAAAACCACCGAAGTAACCGCACTTATTGACAGGAATGTCAGAATCAACCGTTCAGCATTGCCTGTAGCCTGTTTTTATTTTCAGTCATTTAGCCTTAGCAAAAACATTAATGAGAAGATCCCTGCAATCATTCTCCTGACCATCTTCCTGGTATTGTCACTTCTCTCTATCCGAAGGGGAAACGCTGTTATGTATTTCAGTGCATCAGCCCTGGCCGGTTATGAAATCATTATCTTACTGATTCTTCAGCTGACTGCAGGAAACATGTACCAGATAACCGGTTTGATTATTGCCGGACTGATGGCGGGTCTGGCAATGGGGTCCGGAATGAGCGTCGGGCTCCTTGAAAAAAGCTCTTCAAGATTAAAAGCGGTTCTCCTTATGATGTTCTACGTGATTATGGGGCTTGCTTCTCAAAGCATATTGATTGTAAACGGGCGGATTGCAGTTGTCGGTATCCTTATATTGTCAGGATTTATACCTGCCCTTATAACCGGCAGCATCTTCCGTGAACTAACCCTGAGTCAGTCAACAGGGTCAGATACTTCAGACGTATACAGTTCTGATCTCGCCGGATCAGCAATGGGATTTATTATTTTCTCCGGAATTGCAGTTCCATTACTGGGTATCCGGTCATCTTTATTTCTGCTGCCAGTTCTTTTGCTCACCGGATTTGTCCTTTGGTCATTTAGCAATAAACGCCGGAATTGATTATTTTTGGATTCTCAATTCCAGATGAAATGCGAAACAATAATTATAGCTATAGTAAAAGGCAATTTCTTAAAAGGTGTGCTGCTCTATCGGCAGGAGTGATTTGTCTGCCAGGAACTAAGTTTATCTCAGGTATTAATCCTGAAGAACAGCCTGTTTTCAGAAAAGAGGCAATGTATCAGGAAGAAACCGCAAGGGGTATCATGTGCAGGATATGTCCCAATGAATGTGTTCTGAAGGAAGGTGAACTGAGCAAATGCAATAACAGGAAAGTAATCAAGTCAAAGCTTTATACCCTGGCATACGGAGATCCATGTTCCGTAAATGTTGATCCGATTGAGAAAAAGCCGTTATATCATTTTCTCCCGGGAAGCAGAGCTTATTCGATCGCGACAGCCGGTTGCAATCTTGTGTGCCTTAACTGCCAGAACTGGACTATATCCCAGGTAAGCCCCGATAAAACAAGGAACTTTGATCTTATGCCCGAAAAAGTTGTTTCGGAAAGCAAGGTTAAAGGATGCAACTCGATAGCCTATACATATTCTGAGCCTGTAACTGCTTATGAGTACGTTTACGAAACTGCAACTATCGCCCGAAAGGAAGGTGTAAAAAACGTAATTAAATCGAACGGGTATATTTATCCGGAACCCCTGAAGAAACTATGCACTGTGATTGATGCAGCCAATATCGATCTTAAGGCATTCACGGAAAGCACATATCTTAAGCTATCAGGCGGCAAGCTTCAGCCGGTGCTCGATTCGCTTAAAATATACAGGGACTCGGGAGTATGGTTAGAGATAACAAATCTTGTAGTACCCACCTGGACCGACAATCTGGATGATATCAGAAAAATGTGCAGGTGGCTCAGTGATAACGGATTCAAAAAAGTTCCCCTCCATTTCAGCAGGTTCTATCCGATCTACAAACTGGAACAGCTTCCTCCAACTCCGGTTGATGTTCTTAACAAGGCAGTTCAGATTGCAACGGAAGAAGGTTTGATTTATATTTATACAGGCAATGTACCCGGTAATGAAGTTTCAGACACAAAATGTCCCTATTGCAAAAACACTCTGGTTATCCGCCAGGGATACAGGATCGTCGCCAATAACATTACGGCAGGAAAATGCAGCAAATGCGGAAAAGCAATTGAAGGGGTTTGGAGCTGATTATTCAATTGATCAAATCCAGCAATAATTTAATCAATAAGTATCCTATGAAGCAATCTGAAGCCAAAGAACGGATTGATCAGCTTCGCAAAGAAATTGAAGAACATAACAGAAGATATTATGTTCTGAATAAACCTGTTATATCCGACTTTGAGTATGATCTCCTTATTAATGAACTTAAAACCCTCGAGAGTAAGTTCCCTGAGCTGATTGTCGAATGGTCCCCTACTCAGCGCATCGGCAGTGACATTACTAAAGAGTTCAGGCAGTCTGAACATGCTTACCCAATGCTTTCACTTGGCAACACCTACAATTATGAAGAACTGCATGATTTTGACACCAGGGTACGGAAATCTGTCACCGGACAGGTGGAATATGTCTGCGAGCTGAAATTTGACGGGGCTTCAATAAGCATTACCTATATCAACGGCCTAATGACGAGGGCTGTCACCCGGGGCGATGGTACAAAAGGTGATGATGTAACGGTAAATGTCAAAACAATAAGGAGTATTCCCTGGCAAGTGACAAATAAGAATCTGCCAGGTGAGTTTATAGTGAGAGGTGAAATATTAATGCCAAGGGCTGTGTTTAACAACCTGAACGAGGAAAGAGCAAAGGAAGGACTTAATCTGTTTGCCAATCCGCGTAATGCAGCTTCCGGCACTCTTAAGCTTTTAGATCCTTCAGTGGTTGCCTCAAGACATCTGGATTGCATATTTTATTTTCTGCTTGGAGAGGAGCTTCCTCACAATACGCATTATGATAATTTAATGACAGCAGCCGGATGGGGTTTTAAAGTGGATGGGAGTATTACTGTGTGCAGGAGTATTGAAGAGGTAATCCGGTTCATAGAAACATGGGAAACCAAGCGGGACAGCCTTCCCTTCGAAACTGATGGGGTGGTTATTAAGGTCAATTCCCTTGACCAGCAGGAAGAGCTTGGAGTTACGGCCAAATCACCACGCTGGGCCGTTGCATATAAGTATAAAGCTGAGCAGGCGTTAACCAGGCTGCTTTCAATTTCCTACCAGGTTGGAAGAACAGGAGCCATAACCCCGGTGGCAAATCTCGAACCCGTCCTTCTGGCTGGTACTACAGTTAAAAGGGCTTCACTTCATAATGCCGATCAGATATTTCTCCTCGATCTTCATGTCGACGATATGGTATATGTTGAAAAGGGAGGAGAGATTATTCCAAAGATTGTCGGTGTGGACTATTCATCAAGGAATGAAAAAAGCCAGATGATAAAGTTTATTGATTCCTGCCCTGAATGCGGCACTGCTCTTGTAAAAAATGAAGGCGAAGCAAACCATTTTTGTCCGAATTACCTTCACTGTCCGCCGCAGATAAAAGGGAGAATTGAGCATTTTATCAGCAGGAGAGCGATGGACATTGAAGGACTGGGAGAAGAAACAGTTGATTTGCTGTTCAGTAAAGGACTTATCAAAACTATCGCCGATCTGTATGAGTTGAAGCTCGAACAATTGATTCCCCTTGAACGGATGGGAGAAAAATCAGCCTCAAATATCCTTAAAAGCATAAAGGAATCGGTAACCGTACCTTATCACAGGGTATTGTATGCCCTGGGTATAAGGCATGTAGGTGAAACAGTTGCCAAGACTATTTCGCTCAGGTTCAGATCGCTTGATGACCTGATGAATGCTGATGTGGAAACGCTTACAGGTGTCAGGGAAATAGGGCCTAAAATTGCCTCGAGCATTGTCGCCTATTTCAATGATCCTGAAAATATTGAAATTATCGGACGCCTTAAATTAACTGGTATTAAACTGGCTGGTGAGTCAACAGAATTTCCTTTAGGCAATGCCCTTAATGGTAAAGTTATTGTCATCTCAGGAGTTTTTAAACTCCATTCCCGCGATGAATACAAGGAAATGATAGAAAAAAATGGGGGTAAAAATTCTTCATCCATCTCAGGAAACACTTCCTTTATTCTTGCAGGTGATAATATGGGGCCATCAAAAAAAGAGACTGCAAAAGAGCTTGGAATTCAGATGCTGAGTGAGGAAGAATTTCTTAAGATTATTGGTGAAGAATAATAGTTGCATATTACTTACATTGTAAAAAAACTCTTAGGTTTGCAACATGGAATTGTTCAGAAACTTGCGGATCCGGGCAGGAAAGTATTTGCTGTCAGGTAAGCTGTCAAAGATAACCCGGAAGCCACATTATATCAATTTCTTTAATATAAAAACCATCGGGATCGTCTGGGATGCATCCCAGACAAATGAGTTTGTATTTTTATCGAAGTTCCATCAAAAAATGTCTGAACATAATATCGATGTCAGGATTCTTGGATATTTTCCCGGGAAAAAACTGCCTGACCAGTATACTGCAATAAGATTTCTGACCTGCCTCAAAAGGAATGAGGTTGATTTTCTTTACAGGCCGGTTTCACGCGACAGTAATGAATTCCTGAAAATCCAGTTTGATGTATTGATCGATATCAATTTCAGAAAGCAATTCCCGCTGGTTTATGTAACTTCCTTATCCAGTGCCATGCTGAAGGTAGGTCTTGCAGACTCAAGGCCTGAATCTTCTCCGTTCGACCTGATGATGTCCCTTAGAAATCCTGTAAATATTGAAAAGTATCTTGAACAGGTTCTTATTTATCTTGAAATGATGTCTTCGAAAACCGCTAAAAAAGCTGTATAATATTCACAAAATGAAGAAATTCAAAGGAACCGGCATAGCCATAGTAACACCTTTTAAAAATGACTCCAGCATTGATTTTACTGCACTAGGTCGTGTTATAAACCATGTAATCGCCGGAGGAATCAATTATATTGTTGTTCTGGGAACAACAGGAGAATCTGTAACACTGACGAAAGACGAAAAGCGGGCGATCATTTCCTATGTTCTGGAGGCTGTTGAAGGCAGGGTTCCAGTTGTTGCCGGCATTGGAGGAAACAATACACAGGAGGTAGTCAATAGTATCAGGCATACCAGCCTGACAGGTATTGAAGCGCTGCTTTCTGTGGCCCCTTACTATAATAAACCAACACAGCGCGGGCTGTTTCAGCATTTCAAAGCCATAGCCACATGCAGTCCTCTGCCCGTTATTATTTACAATGTCCCTGGAAGAACAGGGTGTAATATTTCGGCAGATACATGCCTTGAACTGGCACATGAATGCGAAAATATAACAGGCGTAAAGGAGGCATCCGGAGATATGGCTCAGATCATGAAAATAATAAAAGGAAAACCTGAAAACTTCAGCCTGATCTCGGGAGATGATATGTTAACAATTCCTGTGATTGCAGCCGGGGGTGCAGGAGTAATTTCCGTTCTTGGCAATGCATTTCCTGCTGCATGTGCTGAACTTGTCAGTCACGCGCTTAAAAATAATTTCAAATTAGCCAGGGAAATTCAATTCAAATATCTTGAAATGACCGAATTGCTGTTTACTGAAGGCAACCCTTCAGGCGTAAAGGCGATTATGAGCGTATTGAATCTTTGCGAAAACAATCTCAGGCTTCCGCTTGTACCCGTAAGCAGAGGTACTATGACAAGGATTCAGAAAGCTGTGGATGAGGTCAGGAAGATCTGATCACCTGGCAACCCCACGATCAGCGGGAGCAGCTGTTTGTTGCATTCCGTGACAATTTTTATATTTCTTCCCGCTTCCGCACGGACAGGGATCATTTCTGCCAATTTTTTTATCAACTCTTACAGGTTCAACCTTCTGATTTTTGTCGGAACCTCCCCCACCTGTACTGCTGTATTGGGAAAAGTCGCTCTTTGACGTCCGGTATTTGCTCATGTCAACCTGTCGTCTTCGCTGGGCCTCCTTTACCTGTTCCGGATCCTGGGTCGGTATATGACCTTTCATCAGGGTGCTTGCAACATCCTTGTTGACCTTGGTAATCATTGTCTTGAACAGTTCGAACGATTCAAACTTATAGATAAGCAAAGGATCTTTCTGTTCATAAGTTGCATTCTGAACTGATTGTTTAAGTTCGTCCATTTCACGAAGATGCTCTTTCCATGCTTCATCAATAGTTGCCAGTACGACTGTCTTCTCATAAGCTTTAGCCAGCTCTCTCCCTTCCGATTCAGCGGTAGCCTTAAGGTTGGTAACTACCTGGAATACTCTTACTCCATCCGATATTGGAACAACAACATTTTCGTAAACATGTGACATTCTTTCATATACATCCTTGAGGACCGGATAAGCCTGCTGCGATATTGTATCGACCTTTCTTCTGTAGGTATCGAGAACCCTGGAGTACACTTTTTCGATGACCTGTTCCGTATTGTCTTTCAGGAAATCCTGCCTGGGAACAGGGGAATCCATTGAAAAGGTACGTATCAGATCAAAATCAAAATCCTCAAAGGCACCGTCCTTATGATATTGCTCAATTATGTATTCGGTAGCATCATACATCATATTAGCCACATCGACCGATAACCTTTCGCCAAGAAGCGCATGCTTTCTTTTACTGTAGATGACTTCCCTCTGTGAATTCATCACGTCGTCATATTCAAGAAGCCTCTTCCTTATGCCAAAGTTGTTCTCTTCAACCTTTTTCTGAGCTCTTTCAATTGATTTTGATATCATGGGATGCTGAATCATCTCCCCGTCCTTAAGACCCAGCTTGTCCATTATTCCTGCGATTCTTTCCGATCCGAACAGTCTCATAAGCTCATCCTCGAGGGAAACAAAGAATGACGAGGATCCCGGGTCGCCCTGACGCCCAGAACGTCCTCTGAGCTGACGGTCAACACGCCTCGATTCATGCCGTTCAGTACCGATTATTGCGAGCCCTCCGGCTTCGCGTACCTCAGGAGTAAGCTTAATGTCGGTACCCCTGCCAGCCATGTTGGTTGCAATAGTGATTGTTCCCGTTTTACCTGCCTCAGCAACAATTTCTGCTTCACGCTGATGCAGCTTTGCATTAAGGACGTTATGCCTGAGCCCTTTCATCTTAAGCATCCTGCTGAGCAGCTCAGAAATTTCTACCGATGTTGTTCCGACAAGAACTGGCCGGCCCTGCTGGTTTAGCTTAACTATCTCGTCAATAACTGCATTGTATTTTTCCCGTTTTGTTTTATAGACCAGATCCTCGCGGTCACTCCTGACCACGGGACGGTTGGTCGGGATTACAACAACATCAAGCTTATAAATATTCCAGAATTCACCAGCCTCCGTTTCTGCAGTCCCGGTCATGCCGGCTAGTTTGTGATACATCCTGAAATAATTCTGAAGAGTAATGGTAGCGTAAGTCTGGGTTGCCTCTTCAACTTTTACGTTCTCCTTTGCTTCTATGGCCTGATGCAGGCCGTCAGAATAACGGCGGCCTTCAAGTATACGACCTGTCTGCTCATCGACTATCTTTACTTTATTATCAATCACAACATATTCAATGTCCTTATCGAAAAGGGTCCAGGCCTTTAACAGCTGGGTCATTGTATGAACTCTTTCGGATTTTACTGAATAATCCTGAAGAAGTTCATCTTTCTTTTTAAGTTTTTCACGGTCGCTCACTCCTGATTTCTCAAGATCAGCTATTTTGGAACCAACGTCAGGAAGGATAAAGAAGCTGGCATCTTCGACTGATGTAGAAATAAGATCAAGTCCTTTTTCTGTGAGTTCAATTGAATTTTGCTTTTCATCGATTATAAAATAAAGCTCATCAGTGACTTTGGGCATGTCCTTGCTATTGTTCTGCATGTAGAAGTTCTCAGTTTTCTGCAGAAGTGTCTTGTTTCCTTCTTCACTCAGGTACTTAATAAGCGCATTATTCTTTGGTAAGCCCTTGAATGCCCTGAGCAGGAGTTTTCCTCCTTCTTCGTTCTTATCTTCGGCTATCAGTTTCTTTGCGTCAGCAAGTATTTGGGTAACAAGTCTTTTCTGAGCGCTGACAAGTTTATCAACTTTAGGTTTTAACTCATCGAATTGCTGTGTATCGCTTTTTGCTGTAGGACCTGATATTATAAGCGGAGTACGTGCATCATCAATAAGAACCGAGTCGACTTCGTCGACAATAGCGTAATGATGTTTTCTCTGAACAAGATCTTCAGGATTGATTGCCATATTATCCCTCAGGTAATCGAAACCAAATTCATTATTGGTACCAAAGGTAATGTCGGCATTATATGCTTTTCTTCTGTCAGCAGAATTTGGCTGGTGCTTGTCAATGCAATCTACTGTAAGGCCATGAAACTCATAAATAGGCCCCATCCACTCTGAGTCACGTTTTGACAGGTAATCATTGACCGTGACAATATGTACACCTCTTCCGGCAAGGGCATTCAGGAAGACCGGAAGTGTAGCCACGACGGTTTTACCTTCCCCGGTTGCCATCTCAGCAATCTTCCCCTTGTGAAGTGCCACACCGCCAATAAGCTGGACGTCGTAATGGACCATATCCCACTCAATTTCGTTGCCGCCTGCAATCCACCGGTTCTTCCACAGAGCCTTTTCACCTTTGATCGTAATACTTTCCCGGGTCGCTGCCAGGTCCCTGTCGTACTGCTGCGCTGTCACTTCCAGAACACTATTCTCCTTAAACCTGCGGGCAGTTTCCTTAACTATTGCAAAAGCTCTCGGGACAAGTTCGTCGAGTTTCTTTTCAAGTTTTTCATTGATAAGTTTTTCTATCTTATCAATGTTAATATAATGTTCCTCTTTTTGGTAAACATCCTCTTCGGCATCAGCTTTTACCTTAAGGGATTTTATCTCATTCTCATCCGGTTCAATCTCGTCGAGAATCTCTTTCTTAAGTATAACCGTCTTTTCCCTAAGCTGGTCATTTGACAAATTTGCCAGTTTGTCATATTCCTTCAGGATCTGTTCAACAAAAGGAGATATTTCCTTTATATCCCTCTCATACTTATTCCCCAGAAACAGACCAAGTATCTTGTTAACTATGTCCATTATAATCTGTCTAATTAAACCGCAAAATTAGCTTTTTTTCCTGAAGCGGATTAAAAATTGATCCAATAACGCTTTTCTCCATTTTGCTTTTGTACCGGTATAAAGAAAAACCGGATTAATTAAGACAAAGAAATGACATGGAAAGTTCTTCAGATTATCATTTTATAAGGTTGTACTTTAATACTTTGGTGTTGTAACCATCATTTATTGTAATTAAATACAGACCGGGGGGATATCCGGAAACATCAATTGTGATCCTGTCCTCATTCAGGAGGATGTTTTGTATAAGGCTCTTCCCTGCAAGATTATAAACAGCGATATGTAATGGCCTGATGGCAGATCCGTTATTAATTTCGAGTGTAAAAAGGCCATTTCCCGGATTTGGATAGATCTTAATTCCCAGGCTGTTGATCTTCTCTGCCTGATCAACCAGCGGATTTATTTTAAGGTCATCAATTACCCATCCCCAGCCATTGGCATAAGGGTCAGAGAATAACCTGAACCTTATCAGCAGGGAATCGCCGTTAGAAATCTTATCAGTAATCCGCGGATAAAAGTAGTGAGGAAGCATCATGGATTCCTTACCAGTAAATGTTGAATTCTGCCCGCTGACCGAGCTGTTATAATCAGTTTCCCATGATGTCACTATCCTGCTGTCGTATCCGTCTGCCAGGCTGAACCAGTTTTTGCCAAAGTCCTTGGAGGCTTCAACGATCACATAATCGTAAAAATCGGAGAACCCAAATACAGAACCTTCTGCACCCGGTTCCACCAGTACCAGTTCCCTGAATGAAATAACCATGCCTGAAGCATCGAAAACTATAGGATGACGAAGTACTGAACTGAACTCCAGGCTCTTATTATCCTGGTCAGGGCTCTGATAAGGATGTTCTGAATGGAGCCCTAAGCTGGTAAAATCACGTGGCTCAGCAATTTCAAAACCCGAATTAAAGAAATCAGCAGATGCGTCTGAAAAATCAGTTGAATAACTTCTTAAGGTGGGTAAAAGCGCCTCAATCCTGATTTTGTTATAACCTGAAGAGGGGAACATTCTCAGATTTTGTACTGAAGCCTTATCAACTGCAATAATACGATATCTCAGAGAGTCTCCACCCTTAAGCAGCTCTGGTTTAACATCAAGGTTATAACTGTATTCATCAGAGTTGCCGGCAAGCAATCCAAAAAATTTGACAGGGCCGTTGTTCACTATATATTCCACATAAACAGTATCGATTCCAAGGTTATCAGTCACAGTTGCCTCAAACAATATGGAATCGACCATTTCAAAAAAATACTCTTTCTGGGTATGTGTTATTACTGGTTTGACAGTGTCAGTTCCGATGTAGACAGAGTAAGGCATCTTTTCCGCCATTGAGGGAGACTTGTAGTTACGACGGAAAATGTCCTCGGTAAACATGTAGTAATCCAGCCTGACCTCATACGAAGGAATCTGTACTTTGCAGGAATAAGAATCTCCGGAAGACAGAACCATTATGGTTGTATCGGTTGTTGTGAAATTGTTAAAAGAGTAGACAAGTCCTACTTTGTTTTTATTATAGGAAGTGTCAGAACGTATCACGGTAAAAAACTCAACTTCGGAAAGGTGTTCTTCAGTGTCTTTTATTTTGGACGGAATGATCTTTGTATTAATCCATCCGAGATCTCCAAGGATTGACTGCGTAAGTTTTCCGGGATCATGTATCGCCTCACCCAGGTCAATATACGGGGTCATAAGGGAGTTAACCTCCGCGGTCCTTAGCTCATCGAGATGAGATACGCTGGAGCCGGGGTCCCATTCTGCCGGTGCATAAAGCCGTGCTCTGTCTCCATTCAAATACCTTCGTGATAGAGGGCCGTCAAAATAAAGCTGACCTCCTGTAAGCTCATTGTACAGCTGCGATGAATTTTGCCTGAATAAAGTGGTATCTGTCAACTTGTTACCAGCCAGATTCTCAATAAACGTATCATAAATAACGGGGTAATTGCCAATTCCATACGAACCTGTTGTTCCGTCAGTATTCATGCTGTCAAAAAATCCTAGTCCATGACATAATTCATGAAGAACGACTGTTACAAGGTCATACTTGCCGACGGGAGTATTCCCGTCTGTGCCGGTGTACCATTTGGCCGTACTGTTAAGAACAAGTTCAACATCAGCTTCGGTATCGGGATTAAGGCTCTTTTCCGATATTTTTTCTGCAACAGTAACCGGATAATAAGCAAAAGGATTAAGAGCATCAATTCCCCAGCCTGCTGCAAATCCTGTTATTGATGAATTTCCCAGGACACCTGCATTGGAAATTTTGGTCCATGAAGCCTTGATCGTCATTTTAAGATCCGGTGGAAGCATTCCTTCCAGTATTTTCACAGCAAATTCAACTGAAGCTTTAGCTTCAGCAGAAAAGCCGGTATAAAATACAGTAATCGAACCACCTCCTTTTGAATCTGCTCTCCTTAATGCACCCCTGGGGGGTGGGATATAGATCCTGTTCACTTTGGTGCCTGCATAACAAATCCCTGTAACTGAATTGTTTGAAATCAGTTTCTGGCCCTTTAAATTAAAAGTCGGGATAACAAGGAAAAAGATTGTTATAAAAAGAATAAGCTTTTTCATCTTGCTTTAATTTGTTTGTTCGGCACTCAGAAACAGGTCAATCAGTGAAACAAATTCCTTCGTTACGTTATATCAAGGTTAAATGCTTTCCTGAAATCTTTAAGTTCGGGGTACTTTGAAACAAGATAATTGTATTTCTGCTCATCAGAATAAAGTAGCTCATTGGTTTCTGAAGGATCAACAATTGTTTCAATATCAATATCCTTCATCAAGAATCGCTTATTCAGGAAACCAAGGAGCTTCTGCCTGTAATTATGTATAAAAAGATCCTTCTGTGCTGCATTGGCAAGATGCAGCCTGATAATGTGATCATTTTCCACCTCTGTTTTGATGGATTTGAACATACTGATTATCCTTGTCCCGTCACCCTTAATGTGACCTGTAAATTCCGCCCAGGCTTTCTCAAAATTTGAAGCGTTGAATTCTTCAAATGCACCTGAATATTCCCTTACTTCGGATTCACCAGATGATCTTACGTCGTTTTCGGCAGCTTTTTTTTCCTCGGAGATTATATTTTTAATTGAAAATGATTTGGTAGGTTTTTCTATTACCGGAGAATGTTTTCCTGAATAGGTTTCTTCTTTTCTCGATTTTAATTCGGGTATTTCATCAGCTTTTCTGATTATTTCAGATTTTGAAGGAAGAGGAAGCTCTTCCTCGTTCTCTTCTAACTGGTCAGGATCTGCCTTTTTTTTTTCGTCAGCAACAGGAACCGACAGATGGCACAACTTAATAAGGAACAATTCAACATGCAACCGCGGATTCTTGCTGGTCTTATAGTATATGTCACAATTACTGCCTGCCTCGAGTGCCCTGAATAAAAAATCTTCAGAACAATCTTTGGTTTGCTGCAGATATCTTTGTTTAACGGAAGGTGTAGCTTCAAGCAGACGCAATGTAATTTCATCCCTGCTGACAAGGAGATCACGAAAGTGACTGTTCAGCCCTGAAACAAAGTTATGACCGTCAAATCCCTTTTCAAGTATTTCGTTGAAAGTCATTAGTATAGAAGAAACATCTCCCCGTAAAGCACTTTCCACAGTCTTGAAATAATATTCATAGTCAAGCACATTGAGATTCTCAATAACGTCCCTGTAGGCAATTTTCTTCCCGCTGAGACTGGCGATCTGGTCAAAAATCGAAAGTGCGTCCCTTAAAGCACCGTCGGCTTTCTGGGCAATAATGTGCAAGGCTTCCTCCTCCGCGCTGATTCCTTCATTTTTAGCAACATACGAAAGCCGTCCAACTATGTCCTCAATCCTTATCCTGTTAAAGTCAAATATCTGGCATCTGGATAATATTGTCGGGATTATCTTGTGTTTTTCAGTGGTTGCAAGTACGAATATCGCGTGCGACGGTGGCTCTTCAAGCGTTTTCAGGAATGCATTGAAAGCTGATGAAGAAAGCATGTGCACTTCATCTATAATGTATACGCTATATTTTCCAATCTGCGGAGGTATTCTCACCTGATCGGTAAGGCTCCTGATGTCATCGACTTTGTTATTGGATGCCGCATCAAGTTCGTGGATATTGAAAGATCGGAGAGTATTAAATGAAAGACACGATTCGCAATTGTCACAGGCTTCCCCGTTCTCTTTGAGATTACTGCAGTTAATTGTTTTGGCAAAGATCCTTGCACAGGTGGTTTTACCTACTCCGCGGGGTCCGCAAAACAGGTAGGCCTGTGTCAGATGGTTGTTCTTTATGGCACTTTTCAGCGTGTTGGTAATTGAATCCTGTCCGACAACCATATCAAATGTTGCAGGGCGGTATTTTCTTGCTGAAACAATGAAGTTTTCCATAAGATCCCCGGATCCCGTTCCGGTATTAGACGTTGAATTACAAATATAGTCAAAAAGCAATCCAAGAAAAACGATGGTCTCAATTTACCATAATTAATGTCACACTATCCAAATGCGCGTAACAGTAATGTATTTTTACTCTAAACTATTTTTCTTTAAAAAAATATTGTACTTTTGCGAGCCGAAAACATTAAACTAAATACACTTATTAATTATGTTGAATCAGTATGAAACCGTTTTCATTGCAACTCCCGTTTTGTCTGAGAACCAGATGAAGGAAGCGGTACAAAAATTCAAGAAGGTCATAACCGAGAACAACGGTGAGATCGTTCATGAAGAGAACTGGGGCCTCAAAAAACTGGCCTATCCTATCCAGAAGAAGTCGACAGGCTTCTATTATCTTATCGAATTTAAAGGAACAGGTGATCTGATCGAAAAACTTGAGATCCAATACCGGAGGGATGAAAGGATTATCAGGTTTTTGACCTTCAGGATGGAGAAATTCGCCGTCGAATACGCTGAGAAGAAAAGGAAACAAAAAGAATCAGGTAAACTAAAGGAGGAATAAAATATGGCACAGAATGAATCGGAAATAAGATATTTGACTCCGCCGACCGTCGAAGTCAAGAAAAAGAAATACTGCAGGTTCAAGAAAAACAGAATCAAGTATATTGATTATAAGGATCCTGAATTCCTTAAGAAGTTCCTCAATGACCAGGGTAAAATATTACCACGAAGATTGACCGGAACTTCACTCAAATACCAGAGGAAAGTGGCAAAAGCCGTTAAAAGAGCCCGTCATATTGCCCTGCTTCCTTATGTCACAGACTTACTTAAATAAGGAGGGCGAAAAATGGAAATCATATTACTGCAGGATGTAAATAAGCTGGGTCTGAAGGATGACATTGTCCACGTCAAAGACGGTTATGGAAGCAACTTTCTGATTCCAAAAGGTTATGCGATTGCTGCTACGCCTTCAGCAAGGAAAATGCATGCGGAGAATCTTAAACAAAGGGCACATAAGGAAGAAAAGATCAGGGTTGAAGCCCAGGAGATGGCAACGAAACTGGCTGATGTTAATCTCATAGTTGGAGCAAAAACCAGCTCATCTGGAAAGATCTTTGGTTCGGTCAATACTATTCAGATTGCCGAAGCTTTGAAGGAAAAAGGATTCGAAATAGACCGTAAAAATATAACACTTCCTGAAGATCAGATCAAGGAAATCGGAAAATACAAAGCGGTTATTAAACTGCACAGGGAAGTAAAAGTGGAAGTTGGTTTTGAGATAGTTGCAGAGTAATCATAATAGATATATGAAAAAGGGGCATGCAACTACATGCCCCTTTTCATTTCAACTTTACTGAAGAATCAGGATTTTTATCTTTTGCGTTGCGATGATATTTATCTGTTAATAATACAGGTCATGAAAGTCTTTCCGCCGTTCATATTTAAGGTCAGAAAGGACGGCGGCTTTAACCCTTATGGTAAAGTTCCACATCTTCATTGTACCGTTTGGGATCCAGTTAAAGCTCATGGTCCAGCAATGAAGGTCACGGGTAATTCCAATCTGAGTCATGGTTATCTCCTTACGGGTAAAATCAAAACCGCTGGTATAGGTTATGGCCGTCTTTTTTGTCAGTGTAACATTGCCATTGACAGAAAGAGTTTGTGTTAAAATCGATTTAAAAGCAGGTTTCAGGTAGTTAATGTTGTAACTGACCCGCATCGACCAGGGCACATCAAATACTGCATAGCCATATTCATCAAATGGAAGGCCACCCTGAACAGGATTTGCCGGGTTTGCCATTGCTCCGGCCTGATTACCAGCCTGAGAAATTGATCCCCCGCCCTGCTGGGAAGCACTTGCACTCTTCTTATTCTTGTCCCCTCCAATGAGCTGGCCGAGATCAAAATCAAGGCTGACAATAAAATTTGTCAGTCTCATCAGCTTTCTATTCTGAGCATACGCAAATGTAGCAATTGGGACCCCCTTGCTGCTTAATCCGTAAAGTGAAAAATTACTGTTTGCCGAGACGCCGATGTTATTGAATAAAGTTGTTCTCAGACCCATTGACACAGGAGACCATCTCATGGAATCAGCAAAAATATTATAGGACGCAGAAATACCGAAGTTATCAATGATCTTCACTTTTTTTGGCTTACCTGATGTATCATTTTTCTCAAATACCTTTGCCTCCAGAATATTGGTAAGGTTAAATGAAACACTACCACTTCGTTTTGGGTATGAAGGAGTTCCGAATATATTTTGCTCAAATACCGAATATTCGGCATAATGCCCGAGAGTATCGGACTGGACCTGCCTGTACAGATTGCTGCTTAATCCGCTAAGCGACGGGATATAGTTGAAGCTAACCGAGGGTTTCATAACATGACGTATTGCCTGTATTCTTGAAGTAGGCTTGAATGTGAACGTTCCAAAGAGCTGTGGATTGAAGCTTGCGCTTATTGATGGATTAAAGGAATGTCCGTAAAATGTACCTCTCAACGTATCGATAACCTGCGGGGTTATCCTATTCGTTTTAGGGTCCACATAATTTGGATCCCAGTGCTTTTCAATCTTCTGGGTGTATAAAACGCCGCTATACGTAACCTGGGGGGATATTGAAAAATTTCTGAATGGCCGGAACTGGATACTTAATGGTGCTTCATGTTTGAAACCATTTCGCATATTACTCCAGACCTTATTTGTAAATAAAAGGCTGTCGTATGTATTTATCTGGTTATCAAGAGAGGCAGAGTATTGAAACTGCAGTTCCTGATACCACTTACCTGAGGCGGTGCTGTTTTTCCTCTTAAACGGATAGATCCGGCCAATGTTAAAGTTGATCTTTGGGAGGTTAAGGCTTACGGTTTTATTTTTCACGTTCTGGCTGTGGTTCATGCTGGTAGACAGGTTGAAAGGCGTCCCTTCCCATGTTTTTGAATAACTGACACTCGACTGCCTCGAGGTGGTTACATGTTCCGCTACCACGTAACTGTTTGTTTTGTCAAAACCGCTGGAACTCATATTTACGTTGGCAGAAAACCTTGAACCCGGATGTGCTTTGGCATTCTGATTATATGTCCAGCCGATTTTATAGTTTGTGGTTTTTCTGTAGTCCTTTAATCCTTTATGTCCTGAAATATTGTTTGCATAACTGAAAGAGAACTGCCCGTCGAATTTATACTTTTTGGAATAATTCGAAGTTGCAGTCAGCATCCAGGTACCGTTAGTGTAAATGTTCCCTTTCAGGGCAAGGTCAAAATAATCGCTGATTGCAAAATAATAGCCACCTTCAGTAAGATTATATCCCCTTTCCTGTTCCTGCCCTATTCTGGGAACCAGGATTCCGGAAGCAGCCTTTTTGGTCTGTATCGGGAAGAATCCAAACGGAAGCGCAACAGGTAAAGGGATTCCTTCCAGCACCAGGTAACCAGGACCAGAAATTATTTTCTTCCCGGGGTATATTTTAGCTTTCGGCAGATCTATGTAGAAATGGGGATGCTCTGCATCACATGTGGAATAGGTACTTCTGGAAATATTTGAAGTACCATCTTCGAGAAGCTTGGTAACTTCGCTATGCAACAATCCTTCATCCTGTTTTGTGACAATTTTATAAGCAATCGCCTGCCGTGTTACAAAATCGTAAAGCAAGGAATCTGATTCTATTTCCTGTGATCCCTGTTTGAAAACAGGTTTTCCGATCACTTTGCCTGTCGTGTCTTTTCTTCCCGTGGCAAAAACAGTGTTTTTTGCCATGTCGAAGACAATTGAATCAGCTGTAATTTCGAGATCACCGTAGATAACCTTGGCCTCTTCTGTCAATATAGCCCGTCTGTTGACAAGATCATTTTTTTTTAGGCCTTTTGATGTATACTTTACCTGTTTATCAATCGCATTTGGAGAGATCTTCCGGATGGTTATAGAAAGGGTATCCAAAACAAGTGTATCCTGCTTAATAAGATTTGTGTCGGCAATTGATTCTCTTTCCTGAGAGAACAATGAAATAAACTGGACCATCACGAGGAACACTACAAGTAACCGCTTTTGCTTAAAAAAATACAACTTAAATACTATTTTTGTACAGTTTTTTGTGTGACGTCCGGATGTCAGGCGCAAAACTAAATAAAAAAACACGAACAAAACATGGGTACAGATATTAAAAACGGCAAACAACGTACCAATTATATTCATACACTCGGGTTTCTTCTTTTTCTGATTCTGTTGAACTTCCATCCAGGTTTGCAGGGTCTTTCAGCTTCTGAAAAGACATGGATCATAGTAATTGATCCGGGACACGGGGGAAAAGATCCGGGAGCGATAGGATCAACAAGCAGGGAAAAGGACATTACTCTGGCCATAGCCCTGAAAGCAGGTGAATACCTTGAAAAGAACCTCAAAAATGTAAAAGTACTCTATACCAGGAAATCAGATGTTTTTGTTGAATTAAGGGACAGGGCGGAGTTTGCAAACAGGAACAAAGCTGATCTTTTTATCTCAATTCACGCAAACTGGGCTGGTGCGAAAAATATCAGGGGAACAGAGACCTACGTAATGGGAATAGCCAAGGATGAGCAGAATCTTGAGGTCGCCATGAAAGAGAATGAGGTAATTCTTCGGGAGGATGACTTTTCAACAAAATATGAAGGCTTCGATCCGAAATCGGCTGAATCGTATATAATGTTCGCTTCAATGCAGAACATATTTCATGAACAAAGCACGGGGCTCGCTTCAAATGTACAGAGCCAGTTTAAGAACAGGACCGGGAGATTTGACAGAGGTGTGAAACAGGCAGGATTCTGGGTCCTTTACATGACTACCATGCCAAGTGTGCTGATTGAGACAGGATTCATCACAAATGCTGATGAAGAAAAATACCTTGCTTCAAAGGAGGGACAGGAGTTTATAGCTTCAGCAATATTCAGGGCTTCACGTGATTACATTAATGATGTTGACAAAAAAAGTAACATTACAACTTTAACAAATCCTGAAATCTGATGAAATAAACGATTCTTCCTTATTGCCTGCATCCCAATCATCTGATCATATAGCTTTCATGGTACAAATTGCGACCTCGGGAGAAAGAAAAAAACCTACACCTGAGAATTTCAAAGGGATAAAGGATGTTGTTGAAATTAATGCATCGAATGGTTTCAAGTATGCCACAGGGACATTTATGAACTATTCTGATGCGGCAAATTACAGAAAGAAAATTGAGAACCTTTACCCCGATGCATTTGTTATCGCAGTCAGAAACAACAAAATATTACCTTTGCTGGAAGCTCTGGATTTAAAACAAAATCAAATAAAACCTGTTTCTAAATGAAAAAGATCTCAAATGAAGTCAAGGTTGGTGTTACGGCTTTAATTACACTTCTGGTTTTCATCTGGTTATATAATTTCCTTAAAGGGAAGGATATTTTCAGCAGCACAGCTCATTATTATGTAGTATACGACAAAGTGGGTGGCCTGGCTGAATCAAGTCCTGTTGAAGTAAACGGCTATAAAGTCGGAGTTGTCCAGACAATCAGATTTCTTGATCCTATGAGTGGCAGGCTTTTGGTTACGCTGTCGGTTGACAAGGATTTCAAACTGCCCGAAAAAACTGTTGCAGAGATAACGACAGCTACCCTGATTGCAGGAATGAAAATACAATTTATTTATGGGAAAGGCCCCGGAGTGTATTCGAACGGTGACACAATTCCGGGCCGGCTTGCAGAATCGCTCGTAGCTAAATTTCAAAATGAGCTTACACCTATAAGAGACCAACTGACCAATCTTATTTCCGTTCTTGATTCAGTCATCGGATCAGTAAACGAGATAATGGATCCGGAATTCAAGAAGAACCTCAGGTCGGTGATAGCAAGCCTTAGCAATACTGCCAGGGATATTGATGAAGGAGAACTTAAAGGCTCCCTGGAGAACATAAATAAGTTCACCAAAATGCTTGCTGATAATTCTGATAAAATGACTTCCACTTTTTCTAACCTTGAATCGGTTAGTGATACCCTTGCCTCAACCGATCTGTACAATTCAGTCAATAATCTTAAAGCAAGTCTGGAAAAAGCAGCAGTTTTAATCGAAAACCTCAATAAAGGCAAAGGAACTGCCGGACAGCTTATGACAAATGATTCACTTTATAAGAATTTATCGTATAGTCTGGCAAGCCTAAACCTCCTTTTACAGGATATGAAGGAAAATCCAAAACGTTACGTCCATTTTTCCCTCTTCGGCAAGAAAAATATCCCGGCGAAATAGGTTTTTTATAAAATTCAGACTATCTTGTTATTAAAATGTGGTTCCTGATTGATGGCAAAAAAGTCCCCATTTTTGAGGTATTGTGTTCAATTTTGACTAAAAAATTCTAATCAATTGTATTCCACTGATAAGGTAGATAAATCCAGTGTAAATCACTGATAATAAACAACTTAAAAATAAAAAAAATATTTTGTATTATAAGTTGCTGATGATTAAAAACATATACTTTTTTTGAAAAAACCAAGCAAAAAAAATTTTTTTTTTAACCTTTTTTTTTACAAATATTGCTGTCTGAATCAGCTTGACTTGAAACCTTGAACCCCAAAACAAAAAACTTCCATGAATAAATCCCACATTGATGTCTGGAATAACTGTCTCCAAATAATAAAGGATATTATTCCATCCGTCAGTTTTAAAACATGGTTTGAACCTATTATTCCTTTGAAGCTTGAAAACAATGTATTAACAATTCAGGTCCCAAGTCCTTTTTTTTATGAATACCTCGAAGAACAGTATATAGATATTCTCAGAAAAACCCTCAGGCGGGAAATCGGTACCGATGCCAAACTTGAGTATAATGTTGTTCTTGAAAATGCAAATTATTCCGACGGTAAGCCATATACAGTAAGGTATCCCTCCAGGAATAAGACAGATCTTAATAATAAGCCGGTACAGGTCCCGTTTGATGTTACACAACCTTCAATTAAGAACCCTTTCGTAATTCCTGGTATCAAGAAAGTGCATTTTGATCCGAAGCTGAATCCGGATTACAACTTCAATAACTATGTGGAAGGTGAATGCAACAGACTTGCCCGGTCGGCCGGAATTGCAGTTGGAAACAACCCAGGAGGCACAGCTTTTAATCCATTGATGATATACGGTGAATCCGGTCTTGGAAAAACACACCTGGCACAGGCTATCGGAATACTCGTTAAGGAAAAGCATCCTGATAAAGTTGTTTTATATGTGAACGCCAACAAGTTCCAGACTCAGTTTGTTGAATCGGTAAGGAACAACAACAAGAACGACTTCCTGCATTTCTACCAGATGATAGATGTGCTTATCCTTGATGATGTTCACGAATTTGCAGGCAAGGAAAAGACTCAGGATACATTTTTTCACATTTTCAACCATATCCACCAGTCAGGAAAACAATTAATACTTACTTGCGACAGACCGCCGGTAGAACTGCAGGGGATGGAACAAAGACTCCTCTCGAGATTTAAATGGGGTTTACAGGCTGATCTGCAGAGACCGGATTATGAAACACGCCTTGCGATCCTTAAAAAGAAAGCATACAACGACGGCATTGAACTGCCTGATGAAATATTCGAATATCTTGCTGCCAATATTTCCAATAATATCCGGGAACTTGAGGCTGTTTTGATTTCCCTCTATGCACAATCAACCCTGAACAGGAAAGAGATAACCCTTGACCTTGCACGGCAGATGGTTGAAAAGCTTGTCAGTACTTCAAAACGCGAAATAACTATCGAATACATCCAGAAGATAGTCTGTGACTATTATAAAATCCCTATCGACCTGATACAGGGAAAAACGAGAAAGAGAGAGATCGTACAGGCCAGGCAGGTTTCGATGTATTTTTCAAAAAGCCTTACAAAAGCTTCGCTCGCCAGCATAGGATCGCATATTGGCGGAAAAGATCATGCAACTGTGCTCCATGCCTGCAAGACAGTCAACAACCTGATCGACACCGATAAGCATTTCAGAAACCAGATCAACGAGATTGAGAAGAAGCTGAAAGTGTAATTTTACCGTTTTCCTTTAAAGCTCTTTCTGTCAATATCCTTAACACATCTGAAGCCGACAGTTGCACTTCTGTCGAAACCAGGTGACACAAGTAACATGATCTGTGTCCTGTCGAGCGACTGAGGACCTCCCTGGATATACCACCAGCTTGAAGCGGGCTGATAATAGCTCCCTCCCCTTATCACGGTGAAATAGTAAGATCCGTCGAAATACATATCATTCGTCATTTGCCACACATTTCCAACCATGTCAATAACACCGTAGGGGCTTGCACCTTTCGGGAAAGCATCAACAGGAGTAGGTTTGTCAAAAGCATAGTTGCACAATGTTCCATGAAATTCATTCCCCCATGGCCATTTTCGATTATCCGTACCCTGGGCTGCAAGTTGCCATTCAGCTTCCGTTGGAAGTCTTTTTCCGGCCCATTTTGCATATGCCCTGATATCTTCCAGGCTAACATAAACAACCGGATAACGTTCCTGTCCCTGTTTATAAATACCATATTCCCAGTGGCGAAGATATCTTGTAGTGTCCGAAGGCCTGTATCCTGAGCTTTGAAGGAATTCATAATACTGTGCGTTTGTCACAGGGTATTTATCAATCAGGAAACTGTCGATCCTGGTAATACTACCGCTTACATCAGGATATGGCATGAAATCTTCACCGGTGGTTACATCATAGGAAAAGTTTGTGCCGGACACCAGAACCATATCAGGAGCAATCCCGGTTGCTCTTACGGTAGGAACTACTTTAGTTGTCAGCCATGGTTTCCCTCCCTTAAGGATCTGAATGTTTTCGTCTTTAAGTCTCTTGTTTTCAATAAGCTGTACAACCAGTTTACCTTCATAATAACCAAACAGGTCCTTCACCCTTATTACAGTGTCATCCGGTTAATTTAAGTTCTTTATATTCTGTACTATATGATGGGTTCCCTTTCCATATAAACAGGCTGCTACTTTCCTGAACCTGCAATGAAAGTGAATCGCCTTTCAGGGCAGATATTATCAGATTGGGAAATGCTGCAATACAGTCGAGCGAACCTTCCTTACGGGTTCCTGAGTAAGAAGCAGGCCATCCTTCCGCCTTTGAAGGAACATAGGTTTGCCCGTTCATACTTACGGGAACAATGTTTTCGTGATTCCAAAGTGAAACATAGTGCCTTGCGCTGTCATATTCCGCCTTAAAAAGACTGCCTTCGATTCCTTCAGGTCTCATATTCAGAACAGTGTAAATGGTCTTTTCTCCTGATTTCCATTTGTTGACAAAAACATTGTCAACAGTAGTTTCCATCAAAGGAGTCCAGTTCCTGTCAAGAAATGCATCGTTGTTCTGTCTCAGAGTAAATGTTGTTCTGGCCAGGTATTCAAGATCGGCTCTGTAACTATCGCCCCTCCCTCCCGGCCTGTACATGTTCAGCTCCGTTCCGTGACCATTGAAAAACGCAATTGCAATTTCCCTGTGGATCATGTTCTCTCCAACATCGCAAACCCTGAAAATAGAGAAATCAGGTTTAATGAGCTTATTAAGGTTAAGTTCGGGACTGTAATAAATTGCATTGTGAACACGACCTGAAATAATCCCTGGCATATCCTTCGTTATTGCCATTCCTTCTGAATACATGACAACGCCTTTTCTGACGCTGTCGGCGGCTGCCTGCAATTCGTAGCTTGAACTTCCCCGTGTATCAAGAACCACTCCGTCTGCCTCAGTTTCCTGGATCAGCCTGGCCATTCCCCTGTAATGATTTTCCTTCCTGGTACTGTTATCCCAGGGGTTATACGCGATGAAGAACCTTGTATTGCTCATGCGCGACAGTCGCGAAAAAGTTCTCAGTTGTGCTGTACCTCCCGGAAGATCCCTGTACAAATCCCATTGATTGCGCTGGTCGAGACCAAGGCGCGGCCATGTGGGCCAGATACCATACACATCAATATTTCCGAAGAGAGCATTTCCTTTCCGAATTACATCAGCGAAGTTATATTTTCCCGTAGTCCTGTCGTAAAACTCCCTGTCCCATGCCATCTGCAGTATGATAATGTAACTTTCCTTTATCCAGGCCAGGTCGGCGCGTTCATAAAGTGAATTATCAAAGATTTTCAGGTCAAACAGATACTTATCCCTGAACATTATGCGCAGGCCGTTCTGCCATTCTCCCCTGTATATATCAGCATACATCTTATAAAAGACCTTTGCTTTTGGAGGAAGAAGTGTCTGGTATCTCTGCTTTTGTCCACCTTCGGTTTGCTGACGTCTGGCCAGGGCACAAACCGAAAATCCGTTTCCTGCATCAAAGGAGGTATACCCAAGCTCCCAGGCGTTGTCGGGCAGAATCACTCTTACCGGCCGGTATCCGGGCCGGAACAGACAGGCTCGCGCCAGATCCCATGGCCCCTTTCCGGTTATATTAACTGATTCATTATCAGAATTAAACGGGACAACATTGCTTATTGTAACAGTGTCAGCCGAAATATTTTCAAATTCAAATTCACAATTCCAGCCTTCAGAAGTAATTTCAGGACCTCTGACTGTAATTTTAATCTTGTTTTCGTAGCTAAGTGTGTACCCGCTTTCTTCCTTTACAGCACTGACATCGCCTGTTGTCCAGTTTTTTTCACCAAGCAGGAAACTTAACACTGGTTTTTTCCGTTTAAATAAAATATCCGTACCATCCGACAAGGTTATACTGTCAGCAGTTAACCCTGTCTGATCTGAGATATGGATTTTTTGAATTGATTGTGATCTTGCTGAAAATGAAATAAATAGAATAGGAAACAAAGGTAATATCCGGAATAAGGCGTCACGGTAACTCATTTGTAGAAATTTAGAATCATAAATTGAAAACTAAACATTTTTAATCTTACAATACACTTGGGCAACAGTTTTCACGTTAACCTATTGACTGGACGGTAACAGATAATCAAAATAATACATTTAGTTTGATTTATAATACGTTATTACAGAAAAAATTTAAAAAATTTCCAGGTTAATGGAACTCCTGAACAAAATATCAAAGTCTCTCTTTTTTTTCCTCTTCCTTTTCGTGATGATTTTCTTTTCTGGCTGCGGATCAACAAAAAAGAACCCTTATTATGAGAAAAGGATGAAAGCTTCACGAACAAACACAACCCAGCTGGGAAGGAACAGATACTATTTTTCAAAGGATTATCAGAAAAAGCTTACAAAAAGCTATAAAAGAAAATAGTTTCCGGCACATTACTCATCGCATATGATTGTTAGTCCATCATAAGCCAGGATGATTTCAGGCGGTAACTGTTTTTGTATTTCTTCGTAACGGCCCATCTGGTGGCTGATATGCGTTATATAGGCTTTCTTTGGCGAGATTTGCCTTATAAAATCGACGGCCTCCCTCAGACTGAAATGAGAAATGTGCTTCTCCTTCCTTAAAGCATTAATAACTAAATATTTAACGCCATACATTTTTTCTTTTGTCTCCTCAGGCACAAAATTGGCATCTGTTATATAAGCAAAATTACCGATCCTGAATCCGTAAACAGGAAGGCGATAATGGAATACTCTCAGCGGGATTAATAGTAATCCGTTGATATCGAAACCATAATCAGGAATTGAGTTTAGCCTCATTTTGGGAATTCCCGGGTACTGATATTCTGCAAATACATAAGAATATTCCTTTCTGACAGCTTTCTGAACTCTTTCTTCTGCAAAAATATCGATGGCATCCTGGCTTTTATAGTTGAATGCCCTAACATCATCCATACCTGAGATATGGTCTTTATGCTCATGTGTCAGAATAATGGCATCGAGGCGTTTAATATGTTCCCTAAGCATCTGCTGGCGAAAGTCAGGTCCTGCATCAATCACCAGCACGGTTTCATCTTTCTCGATAAGCACAGAAGTCCTTAGCCTCTTGTCCCGACTATCGTCTGAAAGACATGTTGCGCATTCGCAGGCAATAACTGGCACACCCTGGGATGTACCTGTACCAAGAAAAGTAATTTTCACTCCCGAAAATTTTCATAACAAACCTAAATTAAAAATCTTTAACTGACAACAGGCAGCATTAATTTACAGGCACTGATGCATAAGCCGTATATTTTTTAAATTTACATAACCAAAATCCTCAAAAGTGGCCGGAAAGATCTTTTTGATCCCGGTAACCCTTGGTAACGGGGATTACCGGAGTGTAATACCTGACAGGGTCATTGATCTGATCAGGTCGCTGAGATTCTTTGTCGTTGAGGATATAAGAAGCGCAAGAAGGTACCTGCGACTCATTGACAAGGAGTTCCCTATTAACGAAACAACTTTTTATGTGTTGAATGAGCATACCGACGAAAACGAGATCATTCATTACCTTGTCCCCGTGGTTAAAGGATCAGATATGGGTATTATGAGTGAGGCAGGCCTGCCCGGTATAGCTGACCCCGGTGCAAAGCTTGTTTTTCTTGCACACAGGAAAAAGATCAGGGTCGTTCCGCTTACCGGACCTTCTTCCATTATATTAGCTTTGATCGCCTCCGGACTGAACGGACAGAATTTTACTTTTAACGGATACCTGCCGGTAAAGCCGGGTGACCGGGAGGCCAAATTAAGGGACCTGGAGAAAAAGTCACGCGATGGTCACGCCCAGATATTCATGGAAACACCTTACAGGAACCAGCGGATGCTGGAATCAATTCTTGAAACTTGCCACGGAGAGATGCAGCTTTGCATTGCAATGGATATTACCCTTCCTGGAGAAAATATAAGAACCATGACAATTTCGGAATGGAAGAAAAACAAACCCTCCATTAACGACCATCTCGTGGTATTTGTCCTGCAGTTGGGTTATCTGGCAAAGGGATAGGGCTTAAGTTTAACAAGCTGAACATCAATAAGAAGGGGAGTGTAACCCGGAACGCCCATATATCCCGTTTCCCCATAAGCCAGGCTTGAGGGAAGTAGAAGTAATGTCCTTCCGCCTTCATGCATATAAGTGAGTCCCTCATCAAAGCCCGTAAGCAAAAAGCCTTCATTTACAGGAACTTTTAAGGTATCATTTGTATTTACATTTGAATATAATACTGACCCGTTCAGATACATAATTGTATGTTTAATAAATGCTGAATCGTGCGTGACTGCCTGTGTCCCAGTCCCCGCCACAAGGTCAGAATAATACAATCCACTCGCCGAATGCTGAAAAAGAATTGTGTCATTAAGTGCCAGAAACTCTGCAATCTGTTCCTCTTCATTATTCACAACCTTTTCCGACAGGTTACAGGATACTAATGCAAAAAGCAATGTTCCTGTCAGGAGAATTTTTGCCCTCATATATTTCACTATTATCATAAATCAGATTTTGGTTTCAACATTTTTGCACAATAATCATTCCAAAGTTTTATCCTTTACAATCCTTACACTATATACAATTATACTTCTTGGAGGGATCTTCTTCCCGTCGCCGACTATACCATACGCCAGGAAAGGTGGTAAAATGAAGATTGCTTCCGCTCCAGGCTTCAACAACCGAAGTCCTTCATTCATGCCGGCTTCAATAGCTGTTCTGCCAATGATAATCTCTTTCGGACCAAGTGTAGAGGAAGAATAGCACACAGTTCCATCGAGAAGGGAACATTCGTAGTCCATTAAAATCCTGTCATTTTCTTTGAAGAATTCACCTGAGCCCCCGCTTTTTACATAATACCATAATCCTGTTGGGGATTCAGTCATTTTCAGGTTTTTTCTCTCAATATAATTCTGTATTATTTCCCTGTCTTTCTGGACAAGATACCTGTTCAGTTCTGTCATTTCTTTTTTACCAGGTTTATTCACATCATTCGGCGGAACCTTGCTATTCTGGCATGAAATAATTGAAATTGATATGATTATGATACTGATCTGTTTAATCCTCATGATTTTAAAGTTCACCGTTAATTTTCCCGGCATTTTCCTTTAAAACGTTCAGGAAATATGAAATAGTGTTTTCAAGGCTGTCATAATATTCACCGCCCGATGCATTCACATGACCTCCGCCTGAAAAATAACTTGACGCAAATTCATTTACCGGGAAATTACCTTTGGAACGGAAAGATAACTTTACATAATTCTCCTTTTCGATAAAGAGTGCTGAAAAGTTAATACCCTTTATTGATAAGGGAAGGTTTACAAATCCTTCCGTGTCTCCTTTCACATGGTTGTATTCCGACAAATCCTGTTTTGTAAGATAAATATAGGCTGTCTTATAATCCGGAAGCACAATCATCCTTTTATTAAGCGCAAAGCCCTGAAGCCTCATCCGGTCAGCTGAAAAATTATTGTAAACAACATTAAGGATTTTATCCTTTTGAATTCCGGAATCAATAATATCGGCAATTATTCTGAGGGTATCCCCGGTATATGTACCATGTTCGAAGTTACCGGTATCTGTAATTATCCCGACATAGATAGCTTCCAGATAGGATTTGTAATTGAAAGGTTCACCATTCATTCCGCTTATAAGTTCATAAATCAGCTCTGCTGTTGAACATTTGCCGGAATCAGAAATTATAAGATCGGCTATATTGAAAGGATTCTGGTGATGATCAATTATCACTTTTACGGCGGTTGATTCAGTTACATATTTTTCAACTTCACCGAGTCTGTTGGATTGACTAAAATCAATCATAATGATCAGGTCAGCTTCTTTAATAAGTTTTATACAGGCTTTCCTGTTTCTGATAAATACTTTGATCTCCCCTGAACCATCCATCCATTTTAAAAACTCCTGAAGGTGATTCGGGGCAAGCATTCGTGTGTTAATACCTTTAAATGTAAGATAATGATAAAGAGCTAACTGAGAACCAATAGCGTCACCATCAGGATTGATATGGGATATGAGCAGTATATTGTTCGATGATTCGAAAAGTTTCCGCAATTCTTTTGTATATTTGGCTAAATCAAACACTTCTTCTGCTGTTAAATAAAGTCGTTAAAGATAAAAAATATTCCTGAAGACCGGATTTTATGGCGGAATATCAATAAATGGTATATATGAATGGAAGTTATACTTTTGCGATCATTAAACCGAATGCAATCAGAACAGGCAAAACCGGGCCAATACTCGCTATGATAAATGAGGCAGGATTTGAGATCTCTGCAATGAAAATGGTGTATATGACAACTGAACAGGCTGAATCGTTTTACGAAGTTCATAAAGGGAAGGCTTTTTATGAGGAGCTCGTTGAGTTTATGACCAGCGGTCCTGTTGTGGTGATGATATTGAAGCATCAGAATGCCGTTGAAGAATTCAGAAAGCTTATTGGCGCCACGGATCCTGCCAAAGCAGAACCCGGAACAATAAGGAAGACTTTTGCCATTTCCGTAAAAATGAATGCAGTTCACGGTTCCGACAGTGATGAAAATGCTTTCAGGGAATCAAACTTTTTCTTCTCTGAAATTGAAAGATTCTGATTTTTATTCTTGTCTTGCCGAATCTTGTACCTCGATTTTAAACCAATTAAGTATTCCATTGTTATCTGAAGCTAAATCTTATTAGATTTGCAAAATTTTTTATCTTATCCATGGGCCATCTCCTGAATAATGATCTTTCTGACAGGAAAGTACTTGAAAAGTACTCCTCAGCTTTTACACTTTCTGATATGGAAGTCTTTATTTTTCCGGAATTGTTTTATCCGCTTGTACTTGCAAACATAATGTCACCGATAATCTGGAGCTGGCGTGATGATCCATGGTTCAAAGACATTGAGAAAAAGAGCTTTACGTTCAGGGTGAACCGGATCAAACAATTCATAATACAGAATTATGTTTTTAATCTCGATCTGGCTACATGGGGACTTACCACCAAGACCAGGGAAATAGCCAGATTCAGTGATTTTTTTGACATGGATCTGCTAAGGCAATCAAATGCACTTTTCGGATATGAAGGGGATAAATATTACTTCGACATTGATATCAGAAAGCATTTTGGGCTTGACAAATTCAATACAGATCTGATACCTTACTGGAAAACCGAAACTGTCGAAGCCATGACAGCATTCAGGCACAAAGACAACTTTACAACAGGCGCCGGCGAATGTGTTTCGCTTTCAGCTCTGTATGCTGCGGCCATGTTTGTTATTGGCAGAATTCCACTTGAAAAGATCTTCCTTATTGCTACTCCCCTTCATTCACAGAATTTTA
The DNA here is from genome assembly GCA_963831935.1 of uncultured Bacteroidales bacterium. Taxonomy (GTDB): domain Bacteria; phylum Bacteroidota; class Bacteroidia; order Bacteroidales; family VadinHA17; genus LD21. The sequence goes on along the minus strand of CAWHSH010000013.1, from coordinate 204,428 downwards.
TAATTGAGAAGGAAGGTCTGATTACGAATAACCGCAGAATTGTAACAAAGAATATGTGGTTTAATGGTACCTCCCTGTCGGAGAAGGCAAGACGCGCACTGGAGAACGAGCGGGTAACCATTGTTTCACATATTACAGGCTTTATCCATGTTTTGTATGAAAATGCGACAATCAGCAGCGATGCATATAATAAGTTCTCCCTGAAATTGAGGGAATTCCTGGTTACTGATCTTAATAACCTTATTTTCATAAACTTTCTGCGTTTCAAATCAAAATACAAGACACTTTTTCAATACCGATGCGATGATTCCGGGAAAGAAAGGTATATTACTCTTGAAAAAATGTTTGAATATGAACATTCAAGTAAATACCATGTTTCAGCCGAAACACGCGAGTTGCTTTTAAATGAAATTGAGGGTGATGAATTCCATCTGAGCCCGGTACAAGGAAAAATAATGTTAAATGATATTGAAAGGATTTTTGCCAACGGGAAAGGGAAGAGCCTGTCATCATTTAGAAATGAATTCATTAAATCGGCAGCTGAAATTCCTGAAAGCCTTCTAAATGAATTGTTTCACGACTTGCAGGAATTCATACATATCGATCCGAAAATTCCGGAGAATAATAAAACATACATTGAAACGGCAATACCGGTGATATCAGTGACTGATACCCGTCAAAAAATATCAGAAACAATCTACAATCTTGCGGAAAAATCTGAAGCAGCGCGACTTACCCTGTATGTTTTCAGACAGATGGATAAGATTGACTGGCTTCCTTTTATCAAAGCTTCAATTGAACGTAACCCTGTTTGCTTCACTGATCTGAATGGGAAAACTGTAAAGGAAGTATTTGAAATAATCAATAACCTGCCTGATGAATCAATTTATGGAGAGAAAAGACTCGCACTTCCTGATGAAGTATGGAATTTCAGGAGAGGCGATGGAATTGAGAAGGCGTTGCTGCTGGCCGATATCATCGTTCAAAAGGATCACAAGGCATCCATCCTGATTGAGATAGGGAAAAATAAAGTCAGCCTGAGTTATAACGGGGATGTCTTTCACTTCAGGTCATCAAAGTCATTTATAAAAACGATCCGGATATCAGGAACCGGCTACGAAATATATTAGGTATTCATAAGCCTTTTCTGATGACTAAGCTTTAAATTATCTGAGGACAATTTCTTTTATCACTTCACTCCCTGCCCTGCTATTAAGCTTCTCTTTCAGGGCTTCCCTCAGCATTAACAATTCATTTCTGACTACCGAAGAATTAAGATGAACGTAAAGGATATGATCCTTAATATACACCTTTGAGGTTCTCGATGAAATAGCTTTTCCAACAATCTCCTCCCATGAGTTAATAAGGTTTATTTCAACAAGTTTTCCCTCGAGGTTCATCTCCCTGATATAATCTTTCACAGCCTCAGCAAGCGTTATGGTTTTGCTGCGTCTCATATTTAATCCACATTTTGGATAATTTCTTCAATTCCGGTATCACCTATCCTGAATAGCTTGTAATTCGTATCAAGAGAATGAAGAATATCCTGAAGCCTTTCCTGATTAGTATCTGTAATAAAAATCTGTCCGAAACGATGGTTGCCAACGAGCCGTATTATCTGAGCAACTCTCCCTGAATCAAATTTATCAAAAATATCATCAAGCAAAAGGATCGGAGGAAATCCTGCTTTTCTTTTTATATAGTCAAACTTTGCAAGCTTAAGTGCCACCAGGTAGGATTTCTGCTGACCCTGGGAGCCAAGCGATTTAACGGAATGTCCGTTCATCTCAAAGATCAGATCATCCTTGTGTAACCCTACTGTTGTGTATTCAAGCTGCCTGTCCTTGTTCAGTACATTCTTAAGGATTTCATCAAAATTACCTTCACTGAAATCTGAACGGTACCGGAGTTTTACTTTTTCTTTTTCATCCGAGACAAGTGAATAGTACCCCTGAAATACCGGAATGAGCTCCTTAATAAGGATATTCCTCTCATTGTAGGCAAAGCTTCCGTATCTGAAAAGCTGTGAATCCCAGATAGAAAGCGTTTCTTCATCAAAGCCGGTCGAAATATTAAAATCCCTCAGCAGCTTATTCCTTTGCTGCAGGGCTTTGTTATAGTTAAGTACGGAATCGAGGTACTCGGAATTGTACTGGCTTATGATCTTATTCATGAATTTTCTTCGTTCCTCACTTCCCTCGCTAATCAAAGCGCTATCGGCTGGCGAAATCATTACAACAGGATACCTGCCTACATGGTCCGATAACCTCTGATATTCTTTTCCGTTACGTTTAAGCACTTTCTGCTTTTGTCTGTGAAAGGAACAGAAAATATTGTCTTCATCTGTATCCCTTAAAAAGAGTCCCTGGATTATAAAGAATTCCTCACCGTGCCTGATGCTTACACCGTCGATATTATTGAAAAAGCTTTTAGTCAATGACAAATAATGAATCGCATCAAGGATATTTGTCTTGCCAACGCCGTTATTGCCGACAAAGCAGTTAATCCGCGGGGTGAATTCCAGTTCAACCTGGTCGTAGTTTTTAAAATTAGTGAGTGACAGTTTTTTCAGGTACATGATAACGATTCAGAGTTCAGAGTTACAGCTTTTAATCCTTCAAATCAGAGTGTAAAATATTCACGATAAATTTTCGCTGGACAGGACTTTTATACATTTCCCCTAAGCTGCAACAAAGTTAAAAAAAGAATCGGTCAATTGAATTACAAAGTATATAATTGAATATCATTACTTTATCTTTCAGAATCATTATTGCCCTTTTTTTACATAATTGTTTCAAAATTATTTTAAAAGAACTACTTTTGCGAAGTTAATTTTTTAAGTGTTTTAAGCATAATTTGTTATGGCAAAAAATAAGAAAGCAGCGGATCAGCAGGGTCTTAAGAACGTAGAGCAAACTCTGACAAGAACAGAACAATATCTTGAGGAGAACTACAAACCTCTGTTAATAGGGCTGGCCGTTGTTGTGGTACTTGTAGGTTTGTTCTGGCTTGGGAAAATCTACCTCAACAAAAGAAATGATGAAGCACAGGCGCAGATATACCAGGCCCAGAGATACCTTGAAATTGATTCCATAAATCTCGCACTTAATGGTGACGGGAACTACCTCGGATTTCTTGACATTGTAAAAGATTATAAATATACAAATACGGGTAATCTTGCCCGTTACGGAGCTGGTATATGCTACCTCCATCTTGGCAACTATGCTGAAGCCATCGATTTTCTTGATAAATATTCTAAAAAGGACAAAGTAATAGGATCGATCGCTATCGGTGCTACAGGTGACGCGTATGTGGAACTCGGTGACCTCGAAAAAGGCATTTCCAGGTATCTCGAAGCTGCTAAATTTGGGGATAATTCCTTTAATACTCCTTTATTCCTGATGAAGGCTGCCGAACTCTATGAAATGACAGGCAAATATTCGGATGCTTTAAAGGTCTATCAGCAAATCAAGGATGAATATCCTGAAAGTACTGAGGGATCAACAATTGAGAAATATATTGCCAGAGTAAAACTCCTCGCCAAATAAATGAGCACTACTGATCTGTCGGATTATGATCCCGGTTCGGTACCCAATGCCGGCAAAATGAGGTTTGGGATTGTGGTTTCTGACTGGAACCGTGAAGTAACATCAGCCTTGCTGGAAGGCGCAACAAAAACCCTCAGAAAACACGGCGCCACGGATAATAATATTGTTATCCGGCATGTCCCGGGAAGTTTTGAACTTACTCTGGGTGCTCAGTTCTTTGCCGAATATGATGATCTTGACGCTGTAATTTGCCTGGGTTGTATAATCCAGGGAGAAACACCACATTTCACTTATATCTGCCAGAGTGTGACGCAGGGAATAACACAGCTTAACCTTGAATACAATATCCCTTTTATTTTTGGTGTACTGACTACACTTGATCTCCGGCAGGCTTTAGCAAGGGCCGGAGGTGAACATGGCAACAAAGGTGATGAAGCAGCAGTCACAGCTATCAGAATGGCAGCTCTTCAACGTGAAATGGAATGATTTCTTGCCCGGGAATCATCTCTGGCACAATGCTTTATAGGGACAATACTCGCATTTGGAAATTTTCGCTGTCATCCTGAAAGATTCTTCCGGACTGAAAATAGTTGTTATCAATGCTTTTAATCCTTCCAGGAACTCTGATCTGATTGTCTGATAATCTTCAACCTGGATTTCCGGATCCCTTTCTTTTTTTATAATTAAAGTGTCGGAAACCTGTTCCCTGTAATATTCCTTAACTTTATATATAGACGGCCTCACAATGGCATCCCGATTTTCTGTGAGATACGCTTCACAATATAATAATGTCTGCAGCCAGCCATCCGGTTCTTTATCACGATCGTCATCAAACAGGTCACCGATTGAATTTATCTTCCTGGCAACTTCACCTGTTTTGTAATCAACAACTCTTGTTATCCCTGAAACGCGATCCACCCGGTCAATGTTACCACCTGTCCTGATTCTTTTCTTTTCACCGTTCAGTTCAAATAAAAGGTCAAAGCTGAATGGCTTCTCAAGATCGACTATTAAAAAAGGTGCTGTTCCCCTGTCAGCCCTGAGAATCCTTTGCAAATAAACGAACAAAATATCTTTGATAATAAGATCGCTGCCATTTTGAGGCCTCAGCCCATCGCTACCGTAATTCTCATTAACTGCCCGGTCAATGACACTCTGGAGATGGTGTTCGCTCCTGATAATGGAATCCAGATAACCGGTTGAAATCTCTTTTCCTCTGCAATCCTCATAAATATTTTTCATGATCCCGTGCAATATCTGTCCGAAAATCGCATGATCAATTTCCGGACTTATTGCTTCAGGTTCTTTTATCCTGCAGACATACCGGTAATAGAATTTCATTCTGCAGTTCAGCCAGGTGTTAATTGCGGTCGGCGATAATGTGAATTTGCTTTCTTTATTCAGGTAGAGGTAAAATAACCTGTCATTCAATTCGCTGGTCCTTTTAATTTCCGGACCGATGGATACCGGTGTCCTGATATCAAAACAAGGAGTCTGAATTTCGGGATTCAGAATATGTTCGTATTTCATCTGGGTAAGGAACCGGCTCATTTCTCCCGTATTCAGTCCATCCGAATCTGAATTATAAATAAAGGTAACATTTTCTGATCTGTGGAGCAGGCGGTAAAAATGGTAAGCGTAAATTGATTCCTGGTGGTTAATCGAAGGGAGCCCGAAAGCTTCCCTGATACTGAATGGAATGAACGAGGAACCTGAGCTGATAGCAGGAAGAATTCCCTCATTTACTGAAAGCATAATTATGTTTTTAAAATCGAGTGCCCTTGTTTCAAGTAACACCCATAATTTGTATACCTGACAAAGGTTCGCCGGAAAAAGGCACCGACTGGTTTCTCAGGATTTTATCAAGTATCCTTATATAGGTATCTGTTTTAATTGCGATTCCCGGCGACCGGACCAGAGTGTCAAGCCGGTTAACTGACAGGAGCACCCTGTAAATAAACTCATTCCTCAGCTTTCTCGTCATTCCGGGGTTCTTTTCATCTCCCTCATCTTTTAAAATGATGGCGGATACAATTGAAAGTATATTTCTGATATGATCCGCCAGTTGAATTGGATCATCCGCTGTTCTGAAGATGACTCTAAGGTTTCCGGTTCTGCAAAGGAGATCATAAGGTACCCGGGCAAGATTCCTGCTGACAATCTCTCCGATTATATTTTTATCATCTTCTTCCAGAAAACTTTCAATAAGCTCGTGTTTCAGAATATCAAAAACGACACGATAGTCAGTGTAAACCGTTCCATTTTCACTCGTCAAACATCGTTGAAAATCAAGAAGATGCCTTACAAGACTGTAAACAGCTGTCATTTTAAGCGGAAAGCCCATAGTAATGTTAACGTCCCCTTTATTTTCCGGCAGGCTTGTCATCAGCGGGACAAGTAGATCCTCATTAGCCAGGACAATTGCCGTATGATGTGCATTTTCATGTGTAATTCCCGGAAGGTGGTCAATAAGATACGGAACCAGCTTCACCTGTACGATATCTGAAGTGGTTTCAATAACTTTTCTGGTTGTATCATTTATATCCGAAGAAAGGTATGTATCATAGTTCCAGTCCGGAGGCATATCATTTCTGAAGTTCCTGAAATTATTTATGAGGAAGAGTCCTGCGGAATTAAGTTTTCCACCCTTTATATATGAATTATCATAGTCCCAGTAGAACTTTGCATGGCCACTTTTCTGAAGCTCTGACATCAGTGTACTTTCACAATTGTTTAAAGCGTTGAAGCCAATGAAATGGACCTGATCCCATTTTACCTCAGGCTTGTCTTCGGCAAGGAATTTTTCTGCTACATCCCTGGAAATCATTCCCTCATAGCCAAGACTGGCCGCACGGAGTGATTTCCTGAAGCCGGAGTAAAGATCGTTCAGGATTGACCATAACAATTTGAACTCTCTCTTTTCCGGAGATGGCTTTTCAGGTTCAAAATTCTTCCAGAATCGTTTGATTATTTGAGCCTGTTCCGGGTCGATGTCGCCGAATTGATTATCGATGTCCCTGAAATCCTTTATGCTGCGGAACAGAACATGGGCATCAGACATATATTTATCAATATCATCAAAGTCATTTATCAGCATATCTCCCCAAAAATAGAACTCATCAAAACTCTCAGCCGATTTGTTAAGTTTCTGGTATACTTTATAGAGCTCAAAAAGCAGGATTTCATTCTCTGCCAACTCAAGTTGTGAGAATTTAGCAAAGAAATCATTTATGGTCATTATCGAAGGCGCCCAAACAGGTTTGTCAATCACGGCAGAAAGGTACTTCAGGAAATACAGGCCGGCCCTCCTGCTGGGAAATATTATACAATGATTCCTCAGGTTCTCCCTGTTCTCTTCGTACAGAAGCCTGGCAATCCTCTCGAGAAAATAAATCATTCCTTTATTTTATATGTGCCATCATGCGGTTGTGCTGTTGAGCCCCTGAATCCTTGCGCAGGCATATAACATCTCCCCTGCCATGTATCAAGCTCTTCGAGCCTTCTTTCAATCAGGCCTACAATCTGGTCAGTTCTCTTTTTGCCCCATACTTCCCTGGCCAGGAACCTTGGCGGGGCTTCACCTGTGAATCGCTCAATAACTATTGCCGGATTGAGCCGTTCAACGAAACTGATTATGAAATCGAGATAACTCTCCCATGTAAAATTCTCAAAATCACTAGGATCTCTTAGGAATTCCCCTTCAAGTTTTGTTCCTTTGATGATCTGCAACTGATGGAACTTCACACTTTTGAGCGGAAGTTCTGAAATTATTTCAGCTTCTTTTAGCATCTCTTCCCTGGTCTCGCCCGGAAGCCCGAAAATAAAATGAGCTCCGGCATTAAGCCCACGTACTGCTGTTGCCTCAAGAGCATCAACGGCCTCGCGGAATGAATGTCCGCGATTTATGCGTAGCAGCGTTTTATCATAACACGATTCGATGCCATATTCTATTGACAGGTAACAACTTTTTGACAGATCAGTCAGTAAATCAAGGATTTCATTATTAATGCAGTCCGGCCTTGTACCAATTATCAGGCCAATGACATCTTTATGTTCAAGAGCTTCTCTGTAAAGTCCCTTTAGGATGTCAATTGAGGCATAGGTATTTGAATAGGCCTGAAAATATGCAAGATATGAATGTGACCGCTTATAACGCTTCCTGTGAAATTCAATGCCCTCCTCAATTTGCCTGATTACTGATTTGGTTGGAAGACAATAAGATGGATTGAATGCCTGGTTGTCGCAATATGTACACCCGCCTGTACCTTTCGATCCATCACGGTTAGGACAGGTAAGTCCGGCATCGATTGATACTTTCTGTATTCGTGAACCATGCATCTTCCTGAAATAATTCGGGTATGCGTTGAATCTTCGTCCATGACCCCACGGGAATTTCCTGGCCATATTTCTTTCAGCATCCATTCAGCAAGTAACTATTTTGTCAGCATCGACATACCAGAGGAAAGCTTCTACACTGGAGTATCCCATATCTATAAGTATTTTCCTGTAATGTCTGATCTGATTCAGGTAATCAGGATTTTCATCCCCGAACTTGAAATCTATAATAATTGTTTTTCCGTCCCTGATGATGATCCTGTCCGGACGTCTGGTTCCTGATCGTGGCATCAGTATGGTTGCCTCGTTGAGGACTTCATTATCCGCTTCAAACCATTCTTTTATGCCAGGCTTGCTGATCAGGGTAATTATTTTCTCCCTGAAAACTGATGCCTGATCCTCGGGAATTTTTCCTTCCAAAACCCTTTTTCTTACTGCTGAATCAACGTCATCATAAGTTATAATCTCTTCAAAAATTTCATGCATCAGTTTACCATAGTTAATTCTGGTACGTGCTTCTGAACTATTGGCAGTGAAATAGTTCTCCCAATGCAGCTTCAGCTTCAATGAACCTGTGTTCTCGCTTACCCTGTAATAATCAATTGCGAAACCAGTGTCCATTCTTTTTCCTTTTATGCCATCAGGTAAATCCCCAAATTCAAATAATTTCTTTTCCTTGTCAAAAAAATTATACAGAAACGAATCCGGCGTTCCGGGGATTTCCTCACTAAAATTCAGAGCTTCCCTTATGATCAATGCAATACGGTCACTGGCCTTCGGTTTATCAGGAGCAAAGCCGAAGATCGCACATTTTGCCCTGGTGAGGGCTACATAAAGCAAGTTGATATTATCAAGATAAGCTGAAAATCTTTCTTCATAATACTGGCTGGCGAAGATAGTTTCAGAAAGGTCTTTTTTATACCGTACGGGTATGATTCCCAGTTTATTGAACGGAGGTGTTTCCGGTCTGGTCCAAAGAATATTGGAATGAAATGGTTTATGATCCATGTTCCAGGAAAGAAAGGGCAAAATCACAATACCGAATTCCAGTCCTTTCGACTTATGAATTGTCAGAACTCTTATCGAATCCTGCTGTCCAGGGAGTAATATAGATTTTTTTCCACCCTCCGACTCCCACCATTCAAGGAATGAAGGAATACCCGGATTTCCGGCTGCCGTAAAATGAATTATAATATCCTGAAAACTATTCAGATATGCAACATTGTGCGAGTAGCTTCCAAGTTTAAAAAAATCGATAGTTTTTTCCGTTATGTTCCATAGAGCCAAATATTTCACGTTAGAGAGAAAATCCTGATAACCGGTCGGGAAATAACCGGCGGATTGCTCAATCAGGCTCTCGCTGAACATTGGAACATTTTCCGGATCATTCCGGCCGGTTGCCAGCAGATAAAATCTGAGCATAAGAGCCCTTCCCCTCATGTCTTCAGGGTTGTCAAGAACTGTAAGGACCGCAATAATAAAATTGACAGCCGGTGAATTGACAAGAAGAAGAGATTCGTTTGAAACAATATTATAATTGTATCGATTCTTTTTTTCGACAGTACATTCTATACTGTAATCTATAATTTCCTTCACTACCTGTGCCCCTTCCCTGTTATTCCTCACCAGTATTCCGATATCAGATGCATTATATCCTTTATCCTGAACCGTTTCAATGATAGCCGGAAGCTGATTCAGCGCACGATTTTCCCATCCCTCATCATCGGTATTATCAAGAAATTCAATCCTGACATACCCACTATCATTGTTCTTGTTTTTACCTGTCTTTTCCGGCATTTCCTGGAAAGCTTCCGAAAAAAGCTCCGTGAAACTGGTTTCCGGTGTGTAATCAGACAATTCTTTATCGAGCTGCGGAGGGATAATTGAAAACAGGGCATTATTGAACCTAACAATATTTTGGCAGCTCCGCCAGTTGATTTTCAGTGGTTTATCAATATATCGTTCATTGTCTGTCCTTTTTTTAAGGTCACGAAGGGTTCTCCAGTCGCTGTTCCGCCAACGGTAAATCGATTGCTTTATGTCACCGACGACCAGATTGTCATATCCCTGTGACATACTGTTATCGATGAGCTGTTTAAAGTTTTTCCATTGCATGATTGAAGTATCCTGGAATTCATCTATCATGTAATTTTCAAATGTGTTTCCAACTTTTTCATAAATAAAAGGAGTCTGATCCTTTTCAGTTATCAGGTATATCAGCTCTCCGGCATCCGACAAAAGAAAAACATTTTCATCCTTTGTTATAAGGCGAACCTGATTTAAAACATCAGAAAGAATGCCTAAGGTATAAATATTTGATAGTATGACATTTGCACTTTTATAAGTGATAATATTATTATCATAATAATGAATAGCTTCCTTTACCGAATCTCCCAGCCCTGATCTGATGGCCTCAGCAAGAGAAGCATGCATTGTTCCGGTACACCACTTTGCAGGATTATTCTCCGTTTCTCTTACATAACTGTTTGGACTGATGATTCGTCCGTCAGCCATAGATCTGATGAACCCCGGGATGCCTTTGCCCCTCTGGTAGAACATCTCATCGGATAAATTGAACCGGCTAAAAATGTCCAGACAAATTATCCCTAACTCTGTCATTTTTCCTGTAACTTCCGCTGAGATTGACCTCATTTGCCGTATGTAGGCTGATAAGAACTCCTTATCTTCAAGTCTTTCTTTTTCTTCATGGGAAAGAAGCCTGAACTTCTCATTGAAAAGTTCACCGGCCAACCCGGTAATATTTTTCTTAAGGTCCCATGTTTTCCCTTCCTCGATATTCGCTCTGGCATACATTGATAACCAGTTTTTCAGAGTACTGTCAGTAGCGGCTGATGCTATCATCTGATCAACAGCGGAAGCAAGAATCAGCGTGTGATCAATCTCAATATCAAATCCGGTATGAAGGCCGATCTCCCATGTAAAAGCTTTGATTATTTTTTGAAAAAAGCTGTCAATAGTACTTACTGAAAACCTTGAAAAATCATGTAGAATTGAATACAGGATCTCCTTCGCTTCCTTGCGGATCAACTCTTCCGATTTCCCTGTGGATTTCATCAAAGCCTGTAAATAGCTTGAATGTATTCCATCACCAAGACTGTTAAGCTCTTCGAGTATTCTGTTTTTCATTTCTGCAGTAGCCTTGTTGGTAAAAGTAACAGCAAGGATCCTGCGGTAGCTGAAGCGCGATTTGAACAGCTTTTCAAGATATGCCCCTGCCAGGGCATAAGTCTTGCCGGAACCTGCAGATGCGCTGTATATTGTTAATGTACCTGCTCCCATGGGCTGCTAAAGTTACTAATTTTGACCGCCAGTAATTCCGGCCGTCCGGCAAACTTTTCAACACGGTTATTGTTGACCGGGATACCTGGGGAATATCGCATTTACAGCCATTTTATTTACCTTTGTCCCGTGAAAAATAAGGTAATAGTAGGATTATCGGGGGGCGTGGATTCATCTGTTGCAGCCTGGGCCCTGAAAGAAGCCGGTTACGAGGTTGAAGGACTCTTCATGAGAAACTGGCATGATACGACCGGACTTCTTCAGAGTGACTGTCACTGGGAAGATGATCTTATGTTTGCAGAAATGGTTGCCAGAAAGCTAAAAATACCATTTAATTTTGTGGATCTGAGCGAGTCCTACAGGCTCAGGGTCGTGGAATATATGTTTTCTGAATACGAAAAAGGAAGGACCCCTAATCCCGATATTCTTTGCAACAGGGAAATAAAATTCGATTCTTTTGCTGACGAAGCCAGAAAACTTGGAGGCGAATATGTGGCAACAGGGCATTATTGCCGGAAAACGACCATTGAAAGCGGAAATAAGCCAATTTACAGGCTTCTCGCAGGCAGGGATGAGAACAAGGACCAAAGTTATTTCCTCTGCCAGGTAAATCAGGAGCAATTGGGATATGCCCTTTTCCCTTTAGGAGATCTGACTAAACCTGAAGTACGAAAAATAGCAACTGAACAGGGACTGGCCACAGCGCACAGGAAAGATTCGCAGGGTATTTGCTTTGTAGGAAAGGTTCATCTTCCTACTTTCCTTCAGCAAAAACTTGCAGCAAAAAAAGGCTGGATTGTTGAGATTCCGAAGGATTTTGACAACAAAGTCCGGAATTTTACCTTCCTGCGGGACAGTATTAATGATAATGAACTTCAATTGGCCTCGGAACCAAATCATTATAAGCTCAGTTCTGGTAGAATAATCGGTGATCATAATGGTGCTCATTTTTTCACTGTAGGTCAGAGAAAGGGTCTTAATGTCGGGGGTTATAAAGAACCACTTTTCGTATTGGTAACTGATACAATAAATAATTTGCTTTTTGTCGGGGAAGGTCAGTCACATCCCGGACTTTACAGAAAGGGACTCTTTATCAGGAATGAGGATGTTCACTGGATCAGAAGAGATCTAGCGATGAAAGAGTCCGAGTTCAGATATTATGAGGTAAGGATAAGATACCGGCAACCTCTGCAAAAAGCAGGCCTTTACAGGAGGAAGGAAGGTATTTATATTATATTCAATAAATTACAGCGAGGTATCGCTCCCGGGCAATTTGCTGCCTGGTATGATGGGGATGAACTTATCGGTTCGGGTGTAATCAACAGGTAAAAAGCTTGAATTACGCTCTTCGGGGGGGTAAGGGGTATGAAATAAACTGGCACAAAGATGCGTACAAATTACGCATCTCTACGACAGTCTGTTCTTATAATCTTCATACCCGAATTCCCTTATCAATCTGAATTTGCCGTCAGCGGTCCAGATGCCTATGGATGGGTGCTGAACACCATTGAATGTTGTTGTTTTGACCATCGTATAATGGATCATATCCCAGAAAACAATCCTGTCGCCTGGTTTAAGATTATGATCAAATGACCAGTCACCAACAAAATCTCCCGACAGGCAGGAATTGCCTCCCATTCTGTAGACCGGTTGGCCATCGACAGGGTCTGTTGCTCCGAGAATCACTTGGTTTATAAGGCATTTCAAGACAATCAGGCATATGAGCTGTAAAAGAGACATCAAGAATGGCTGTCGTGATTCCCTGATTTTCGGTAATATCCTCAACTGTAGCGACCAGCTCGCCAGTCTCCCAGGCAAATGCACTGCCGGGTTCAAGTATAATATAAAGGCCTGTCCTCTCTTTGAAGCTTCTAAGTATATTAATCAGGTGCTCAGTATCATAGTCTTTTCTTGTCATCAGATGTCCGCCGCCCATATTTATCCATTTGATTTTTGGAAAAAACCTGCCGAATTTTGTTTCTACAATCTCCAAAACCTTCTCAAGGGCAAAAGAATCTGATTCAAACAGCACATGAAAATGAAGACCTTCTATCCTTTCAGGCAATCCTTTCTCAATCAGTTCCTCTGCCGTTACTCCAAGCCTTGATCCGGGAGAACACGGATTATAGAGATCGTAACCGGTCCCGGAATACTCAGGATTGATACGTAATCCCGGAGATATTTTCCGCTGGTATTTAAATAAGGAACCTGAGTGCTTATTGTATTGTTTAAGGGAATTGAAAGTTATATGTGAACTGTATTTTAAGATTGATTCAAATTCATTTCCTTTAAATACCGGGGAATAGGTATGTGCAGGCACTCCGATTTCCTCAGAGCATAAACGGGCTTCGTGAACCGAGCTTGCAGCGGCACCGGTTACGTACTCTTTGAGGATTGGAAATACTCCCCACATGGCAAATCCCTTGAAAGCAATTATAATCTCTGCTCCGGATTCATCTGAAACATGTTTAATAAGAGAAAGGTTATTTCTGAATCGCTCTTCATCGATAACAAAACAGGGTGATGGTATTTTATTGTAATTAACTGGCATCACTTAATATAATTATATAATTGTTTGTCGCTTTGCTCCGTCTTAAAGTCTACTGGTTTCCCTCTCCGTCGTTTGCTCCGTCTTGACATGCCTTTAGGCCGGACCATCAAACAGCGATTGGAAGTAGCAGAAAATCCTTCGAATGAGGGACATAGAGACTACTTACACCTCAAGATCAACATCATGGAGTTCAACCCATGGCAGACCAAGAAGATTCAGCTGCTCCATAAACGGATCCGGATCAAATTCCTCAACGTTGAACACACCCGGCTTTTTCCAGATACCTTTCAGGTACATCATTGCACCGATAGCTGCAGGAACTCCGGTTGTATAGCTTACACCCTGCGCACCAGTTTCCTTATATGCAGCTTCGTGACTGCAATTATTATAGATATAATATGTATGTTCTTTTCCTGATTTTATTCCTTTTATCCTGCAACCTATTGAGGTCTGACCTTTATAGTTTTCACCCAGTTCACCCGGATCAGGAAGCACTGCTTTCAGAAACTGTATCGGTATAATTTCCCTGCCATCAAACATTATCGGTTCTATTCCTGCCATACCGATATTCTGAATAACCCGGAGATGGGTCAAATACTCCTGACCGAATGTCATCCAGAATCTTGCTCTCTTAATTGAAGGAAAGTTTTTGACCAGTGATTCAAGTTCTTCGTGATAGATAAGATAAGATTCTCTCGGCCCGATTCCGGGATAGTTTAAAGGTTTATGGATTGCATGCGGTTTGGTAAATATCCATCTCCCGTTTTCCCAGTATTTCCCTTTCTGAGTTACCTCCCTTATATTGATTTCCGGATTGAAATTTGTTGCAAACGGTTTGCCATGATCACCTGCATTGCAGTCAACAATATCAAGATAATTGATCTCATCAAAATGGTGTTTGGCGGCATAAGCAGTAAATATTGATGTAACTCCGGGATCAAAACCACAGCCAAGTATCGCCGTTATCCCGGCTTTTTCGTATCTGTCGTGATAAGCCCATTGCCATCCGTATTCAAATTTTGCTTCCTCAAGAGGTTCATAATTTGCAGTATCAAGATATGCTACTCCTTCTGATAGACAAGCATCCATAATATGGAGGTCCTGATAAGGGAGTGCCACATTTACCACAATATCAGGATTAAAACTTCTTATCAGTTTCCTGAGTTCAGGAACCTTATCTGCATCTATCTGGGCAGTTTTTATCCTGTTTTGCCCGATTCTTGCTGCAATTGCATCACATTTGGATTTTGTGCGGCTTGCCAGGAGTATTTCGTTAAAAACTTCAGGAAGTGAAGCCATTTTATGAACCACTACAGAGCTTACACCTCCTGCACCTATGACTAATACTTTTCCCATGTGAACGAATTATTATAGATGATTCAAATATAAGATTTTAAAATGACCAAATAACGAAATTCAGTCACCCAAAAGACTGATAGTGGTTTATGTACACTAAATGAGGATGGACATTATTATTTCTGTGTATATTTGGCGATAAGATTTTCAGGATCAAACCATGAAGTTGATCAATCCATTAATTATCCTCCGGATTCTTTCCACAATTCTTTTCCTGGAATCATTTGCTTTCCTGTCGTGCCTTCCGGTATGCTTTATCTATGAAGAATCGTCAGATCCTTTTTTATGGTCAGCATTAATCTCGGCATCACTCTCTCTGGTATGTTATTTTGCATCAAAAAATGCCCCCTTTTATAAAGTGTCCAGCAGGGAAGGTTTTATTTCAGTTTCCCTTTCGTGGCTGGTATTTTGCGCCTTAGGGTCTTTGCCCTACATATTAAGCGGTTCAATTCATTCTTTTATTGATGCTTTCTTTGAATCATCTTCAGGTTTTACAACAACCGGGTCAACAATTATACCTGATGTGGAATCGTTGGCGTTTTCAATCCTTTACTGGCGAAGTTTTACCCATTGGATAGGAGGCCTGGGCATTATTGTGCTGGTAATAATCATAATGCCTGTTTTTGGAATATCGGGTAACCAATTGTTTTTTCATGAATCCTCATTGAAGGAAAAGATACATCCCAAAGCCAAAGGAGTAGGCTTCAGACTTTTATATGTATATCTTTTACTGACCGTTTCAGAAATCATTCTTTTGAATCTGGGTGATATGAACCTGTTCGATAGTATATGTCATACTTACGGAACGGTAGCCACCGGAGGCTTTTCTACAAAAAACACAAGTATTTCCGGATTCTCATCATATACTCAATATATTATCTCATTATATATGTTCCTTTCAGGAGTTAGCTTTATTGTATACTACTTTATGTTGAAGCTGAATTTCAAAAAGGTGAAGCGTAATGAAGAATTGTGGTTTTATATCGGGACTACGGTAATCTGCGGTACTATAGCAACATGCATTCTTCTGGCAAAGACAACAAAACCGTTTGAGCTTGCATTCAGGGAAGGATTCTTTCAGATTATTTCAATTTTAACCACGACAGGTTATGTAACGACCGACTATCTTAACTGGCCACAGGCCGGGCTTGTTCTGATCTTTGTCCTCTTGTTTGCCGGAGCATCTACCGGATCAACTACAGGAGGCATTAAAATGGTAAGACATTTGATAGTACTGAAAAATATAAGAAATGTTACACAGAAATTGATCCATCCCAACATCGTAACACAAATAAAACTTAACAATAAACCGCTCGCTGAAACGGCAAATATCTCAATAATATCTTTTGTTGTAGTATATATATTCATATTTCTGATCGGAACCGTACTTGTGGTTATAACCGGGATTGATCCTGTGACGGCAGCAAGCGGAGTAGGAACTGCACTTGGAAACACCGGACCTGGTCTCGGAGCTGTGGGCCCTATGTTCACTTATGCAGGTATGCCTGCAATTACAAAATTGATATTCAGCTTTCTGATGTTTATCGGACGACTTGAGATTTACACCATTTTAGTCCTTTTCACAAGGTCGTTCTGGAAGCAGTAATCAACAGCTTAAAAGCATAAAGGTTCAATAGCGCAAAGACTAAAATCCAATAAGATATTAATTTTTATCCTTTACTGATCCCAAATATTTTCTTGCAATTTCCAGATTTTCCGGAGTTCCGATATCAAACCAGTAGCCATCATCACATCTGAAAGTAAAGATCCTGTGGGAAGATGCAAGACTCAGGTAAAGGGAAGTCATAGAGTATATCCCTTCCTTCATATATCTAAATATTTCAGGTTCAATGATGTGCACCCCTGAAAAGGCAATTTCAGATAAGTCCCTTTCGTTTCGCCCAGTTACAATCCTTTCTCCAGAAGCCTTATTACACCAACCTGACAGGAGACCTTCAGAATTGACAAGGAAATACCTGTTGCCTGTCCGGTTTCTTACAGCCAGAGTTGCAAGACCTTTTTTCTCTTCATGGAAACGGTACAATGCAGAAAGATCAAGATCAGTCACAATATCAGCATTATATAAAAGGAAAGGCGATTCATCGAAAAAATCCCTTGCCCTGAATAAGCCGCCTCCTGTCTCAAGAAGTATTTTACTCTCATCCGAAACTGTAATTTTATATCCTATTTTTTTCAGGCGCTCCGCTTCTTTTTTAACAGCGTCAGCAAAATGATGAACATTTATTATGATATCATCAAATCCATATTCCGAGCATTTCTCAACAGAAATCCGGAGGATGCTTTTACCATTAATATCGACCAGAACCTTGGGGGTTCTTTCGGTAATCCTGCCAAGCCGTGTCCCCTTTCCGGCTGCCAATATCATTGCTTTCATTCTCCGTATATCAATGTTTGCTTGTTGAAAGCTTAACAAAAACCTGTGACCCGGGGATTGCTTTTACCGTACTATACAATTCCGGCAGGTTTATGTTAATTTCTGCCCGGCCTATTAATCTGATCATAAGATTCACTCCCGGCACTATGCTTTCCGCAAATGTTGGTTTCTGCTCATATAAGCCTCTGAATCCGAAAGCTCCCAGAGCCTGCATTACCCTTATCATACAGAATCCTGAATAGTATTCCCTGAATTTTATCCTGTTCTCATTTGATTCTGAACAGAAATTATCGATATAATACCTGAGAAGGTTCTCACGGTCATCTTCCGACATTGGTATTTTGGCATCATAAAGCATTGATGCAACATCATATTGGGGTGCTCCTTTTCTTCCTCCCTGGTAGTCGATAAACCATGGCTCCTCTCCCACTACCATCACATTTGCTGTCTGAAAATCCCTGTACAGGAAATAATCCTGCCCGGTCTCAAGAAGGTAGTCGGCAAGGGTATTGAAATCACGCTCAAGCCGGCTCTCATTAAAAGGAACTGCGAGAAGCTTAAGCAGCATATACTTGAAATAATTCATATCCCACATCATCGATTGCCTGTCGAAGCTTCTGTGAGGATAACACAGGTCAAGGTTCAATCCTTTTATTCCCCGGATCTGAAACCAGATCAGCTTATCGAGGATTTTTTTATACAGGTTTTTTGAAACGTTATCAAAGGGAGTCATTGAAGGTCTCTTATGAAGCCATGTATAAAGATTATCATCACCCAGATCCTGGAGATAATAGATATGTTTTTCCGGAATATATCCGAAAATTTCGGGAACAGGCAGCGATTTGGTCCTGAAATGATTTGTGAATCCCACAAAGGCTTCATTCTCCTCAGGATTAGCATTATAAGCTCCAATTATACTTTTCCCATTGTCGGAGATCCTGAAATAATGCCTGTCGGAACCCGATCTTGGCATTGGTGTAACTTCAATGTCCGTTTTTCCAAATAGTTCCCAATAGCCTGCTGAAATTATCTTGATGATTTCTGTTTCCTCCATTAAATATTCTTAATTAGTTGTGTTTATATTTCTTAATTACCACACCCTACCCCTGCAAAAGCAGTTGATCTGAAACATAATGCATCTCAATAACGGATGTAACTAGTCGCCTTTAGCCAATAACTATAGCCTTATCATCACTTTCTTCCTGTACAATATAAGCGCTACACTCCATATAAGTAGCATCTGGAAAACAGCAAAGACAAGGCTTCCGTTCATATTCCCAAACAGAGGTACAAATATTTTTTCATAAGACCATGCGTACAGGGTGATCTTGTTCTCACCTGCCGGTATCCGGATAAATAGCATCAACCTGCTCCAAAGACCTGCCAGAAAATATGAAAAAAGGGCGTTGGTACCAAATACAACAAAGAAGATTCCCCATTTCCGGAACATGGCTACATCGGTCAGCCAATATATTACAGACAATAACGCCATCGCAATCCCAGCCGTATATAGTACGTATGAACTTGACCACAAAGGTTTATTTATCGGAAAGAACTTTCCCCACAGAATCCCGAGTCCTGTCAGTGCAGCACCGACCACAAAAAGCTTCAGTACGGTCTTTCCGTTTGCAGCACGCTTCCCGACTGTTTCTCCTGTATAGTACCCGATTATAACAGTACAAACTGCGGCGATAGTGCTCAAAAATCCTTCAGGGTCAAAGGGAATTCCGAAACCATTATAGAGATGCCTGGTCCCCATGATTGCCTTGTCAACCTTTAGAACAACATTACCTTCAAGGCTATAGGGATGCTGTCCGCCAAAAAAATAAATCAATCCCCAGTAAGCGAATAAGAGAACGGCTGTCACAATCCATAAATAGTCTCTTCTTACGGTCATGCAAATCAGCGCGCCTATACCATATGCAAGCGCTATACGCTGCAATACCCCCATAATTCTGAGTGTGGAATAATCCCTGTCAAAATACGGGAAGATGTTCAGAAAAATACCCAAAGCAAAAATTGATACTACACGTCTGAATATTCTGAGGAATGCCCCTCCATTAAGCTCATGACCATATTTTTTGAATGAGAACCACATTGAAACACCAACAATAAAAAGAAAGAAAGGAAAGACAAGATCCGTCGGTGTACACCCATTCCATTTGGAATGCTGTAATGGTGCATAGACATAATTCCAGCTGCCGGGAGTATTCACAATTATCATGAAAGCTACGGTTAAGCCCCTGACGATATCCAGCGATACCAATCTCCCGCCTTTTGCCATGTCTTAAACAAAAAATGAGATAGCAAAAATAACAAATATTTCCCGCTGATACCGGGGATTTTAGCTGCCGATTAACAATATACCAGTTAATCTTTGTTACTTGCCGGAAATTTTATAAAAATTTCAAATCAAAGACTAAAGATCTTTTTCATCATAATATAATTATGATTTTAAAGGTATGATGCCTGCCTGTCGATTTTTTACAGCTCTTCATTTCCGGCTTTGATTCCGCATAGGAAAATTTATTATTTTTGATCAGGCCGGCCATGACGCATTTCGGTATTTCTTAAAAATCTCATTATTATGTATCTGCTTAGAAGACTCTTTCCTTTACTGATTTTTGCATTTCTGATTTGCGGAAATCTACCTTCATTTTCTCAGCAAACTGACCCTCCTTTTTTGAAATTCCTGAACCATCCCTGGGTCGATTCCATCATGAATTCACTCACAGTTGATCAGCGTATAGCTCAATGCATCTGGATAGCAGGCTATTCAAACAGGGATGTGTCACATGAGGTTGAAGTGACAGATATTATAAGAAAGTACGCTATCGGAGGGATTGTATTTTTTCAGGGGACTGCTGAAAAACAGGCAGAACTGACCAATTACTACCAGAAAATCTCGAAAGTCCCGTTGCTTATTTCGATGGATGCTGAATGGGGATTGGGAATGAGGATTCAGAATGTGGAAAAGTTCCCTTACCAGATGACGCTCGGTGCCATTAAAAATGACTCTTTAATATTTTTCATGGGGAAATCGGTGGCAGCCCAGCTTAAACGGCTCGGAGTCCATATTAACCTTGCTCCCGTAGCCGATATTAATGTAAATCCCATGAACCCTGTAATAAATTACAGGTCATTTGGAGAAAGCAGGGAAAATGTTACCGCCAAAGCACGGATGTATATGAACGGGATGCAAGATTACGGCATAATGGCTACTCTTAAGCATTTCCCCGGGCATGGAGATACCAATACCGATTCTCACCTCGATCTGCCTGTAATTCTGCATTCAGCGGAACGGCTCGACAGCATTGAGCTTTTTCCCTTTTTAAATCTTATAAATGAAGGCGCCGGAGGGGTTATGACAGCACACCTTAATCTTCCTTCACTCGACAGCACATCAAATCTTCCTTCCACGCTTTCGCCTCTGATCATCAATGACCTGCTTAAAGCGAGGCTCAACTTTAAAGGACTGGTGATTACCGATGCAATGAATATGAAAGGTATTACAAAATATTTCGGTCCGGGTGTTGCCGAAGCCAGGGCTCTGAAAGCAGGCAATGATGTCATTGAATTTGTAACCGATGTCGGTGCTGCAATAAAAGAGACCCGAAAAATGATCGAATCAAAGGATCTATCACAAAATGACATTGATCTGAAATGCAGGAAAATCCTTGCTCTGAAATACTGGTCAGGATTAAGTGCTCCCAGGCCGGTTGCAAAAGAAAACATAAACAGGGATTTGTCATCCCCTGGAACGAAAGCGTTAATATATGACCTTTATTCAGACGCCCTTACAGTACTTAAGAATGATCAAAATATTATTCCTTTACGAAATCTCAGCGATCTTAAAATAGCCACGGTCGCAATAAACAGGAACAGGATTTCAAAGTACCAGGAACGGTTGCTGAACTACCTTCCGGCAGACACATTTACAGTAGATCCCGACGACGACAGAATAACGTCGGAATTCCTGAATAAACTTTCTGAATATAACCTGGTTATCGCAGGGATCTTTAACACGGATCAACGACCTGATATGAATTTTGGTGTCAGTCGTGGCCTGAACAGCTTCCTCAGTAAACTCACTGAAAAAGCCAGGACAATTATAACCTATTTTGGTAATCCTTATGCTCTTGATAAGCTTGATGCTCTTCAAAAAACCGACGGACTTGTACTTGCATACCAGGAAAATGATTACACCGAAGATCTTTCAGCCCAGTTGATTTTTGGAGGTATTGGGGCTCATGGCACCCTTCCCGTCACAATTAACACAATCTGGCCGTCAGGCTTTGGAATTGTCACACCCGGGAATCTCAGGCTCCGCTACGCGACTCCTGAAAACGCAGGACTTTCATCAGAAAATCTTAACCGGAAAATAGATTCAATTGCTAACGTCGGCTTACAGGCTAAAGCTTATCCGGGCTGTGAAGTTATGGTAGCAAGAAAAGGTATCGTAGTATTACAGAAGACATATGGATATCATACATTTGATAACAGAATGAAGGTCAGGAAAGACGATCTTTTCGATCTGGCATCCGTCACAAAAGTATCTTCCACACTTGCAGGCCTGATGTTGCTTGATTCTGAAGGCAAATTCTCACCGGAGAAGAAGCTTGGCGATTATCTTCCCGATTTCAGAAAGACCAACAAGGGGAATCTTCTTATGAAAGATCTTCTGACTCACCAGGCTGGCCTTAAGGACTGGATACCATTCTGGAAGGAGACAGTAAGACCTGATTCATCATTCAAAAGGAATATCTTCAGGCATGAGTTCTCCAAGAAATATCCGTTGGAAGTTGCAAATGATCTGTATATCAATAAGAACTACCGGAAGAAAATTTTCAACGAGATTAAAAAAAGTCCTCTTGGCGAAAAGAAATATGTCTATTCCGATCTTACTTTTATTATTTCACCAGGCATTATTGAAAACCTGACTGGTGAAAAATGGTATGATTTTGTCACGGATGAAATTTACCATAAAATTGGTGCTTACGATATTGGATTTAATCCGTATCGTAAATATATCCTTGACAGGATCGTTCCGACGGAATACGATTCTCTTTTCAGAAGGCAGCTCTTGCATGGGACCGTTCATGATGAAGGAGCGGCAATGCTAGGGGGAATTTCAGGTCACGCAGGTTTGTTCGCCACAGCCAATGATCTTATGAAGCTTATGGAACTCTATCGCAGAATGGGTGAATACGGCGGTGAGCAAATTATAAAAAAGGATGTTCTTCAAAAATACAGCAGTGTTCAATTCCCCGAAAACAATAACAGAAGAGGATCTGGGATTCGATAAACCTCTTCTTAATAACAAAGATCTGAGTGCGGCTGATGCCTATCCATCAAAAAGCGCCTACACCGCAGAGCTTCGGGCACTCAGGTTATACCGGCACTTTTGTGTGGATTGATCCGGTTTACGAAATAACCTATGTCTTCTTTTCAAACCGGGTATATCCTTCAAGAAATAACAATCTTTTATCAAGCCTGAATATCAGGACAAATATCCTTCAGGCCGTATACGATTCCATAACGGATGCTGCATGTTACATCGACGGATTCAAAGTAATTCTTTCTGTTATAACAATTGCATCAATATCATGTTGCTTGTATTTATTATTATCTTTAAAAATCCATTAAAACCAACCAAACATAAAATCTGAAAATATGAATCACGAAAACTTAAGCAAAAAACATCTTAAAATCAAAAATCTCTCAAGGAGAAGTTTTTTAGGTAAAACTGCAACAGCTGCAGCCGCTTTTACTGTTATTCCCCGTTATGTAATGGGAGGCCAAGGATATACAGCTCCCAGCGATCTTATAAATGTTGCAGGCATTGGTGTCGGAAGCCAGGGTGGCGGCGATATTCAGCAGATCTGCACTCCTGATGTTGCAATTGTACGGCCGCAGAGGAACTCCAACGGGACTCCGATGACCAAGGAACAGATGGCAGAACGTGAGGCCAGAATGGCCGAAAGGATGAAACAAAATCCTCCTGCCGGAGGGGCACCCGGACAGGGAGGACAACGACCCGCAGCCAGGGAAGACAGCCGGATCCGAATGCTCCGTGCAGATGGGTGCGGCCGGACAGGGCCGTGTTATTAAACTGGCTAACATTTATGCCTTATGCGATGTGGATCCAGGATATGCCGGACATATTTTTAAAGGATATCCGAAAGCAAAGATATATTCCGACTGGCGTGAAATGCTGGATAAGGAGAAATCGATAGATGCAGTGGTTATAGGTACTCCCGATCATAACCATGCTCCTATTGCTTCGCGCATTCATGAGGGCTAAAAAGCATGTCTATATCGAAAAACCGATGGCCAAGACAATTGTTGAATGCCGTAAACTTGCCGAGATAGCCAAAGAAACAGGCGTGGTCACACAAATGGGTAACCAGGGGCATGCAACCGAAGGTACCCGCAAAACCGTCGAATGGATCCAGTCGGGTGTAATCGGTCTTGTGAGGGAAGTTCAGCTTTCAACAAACCGTCCTATGGGATTCTGGCCACAGGGAGACATGAAGAGTCCTGCAGGTGTTCCTGTTCCAAAGACCCTGAATTATGATGTATGGCTGGGTCCTGCACCAAATAAACCTTATAATCCTGATACACTGCATTTTTACTGGAGAGGTCTCTGGGATTACGGAACAGGTGCAATGGGCGACATGGGTGCTCATATATTTCGATGCACCAATCTGGGCCCTGAACCTGGGTATGCCAACAAAGATTCAGGCTACCAGTTCACCCTACAGCACCGACTATATGCCTCTTTGTGAGGTTAGTAACCTACGAATTCCCTGCCCGCGGCTATATGCCTCCTGTCAAGGTTCAATGGTGCGATGGCGGACTGAGACCTCCACGACCAGATGGGCTTGAAGCAGGCCGTGCAATGAGAGACGCAACCTATTACGGAGATAAAGGAATTATGTAGCTCACGGCAGCCATGGTGCAATGCCTGAGCTCATACCGGCTGATAAGGATTTCAAGGGACCGGATGCATGGCTTCCAAGAACAGGAAATATATTCGAAGACTGGATTGATGCTATTAAGAATGGTAAAAAATCGTGCAATGATTTCTCAATTTCATCAAAATTAACTGAGATCATGCTCTTGACCAACATAGCAGTCAAACATCAGAGAGTCCAACATAACACTGGAGTATGATCCTGTCAATATGAAAATTACGAATCTGCCCGAGGCTAACGACAAATTCCATTACGAATACCGTGGCGGATGGAGTTTGTAAGTAAGTCCCATTTTTGGGCCTGCCTGCCGTGAAGGCAGGGAATAAAGGTTTAAAATAAAAAAGCTGACTCTTCAATGTCAGCTTTTTTATTGTGCCCAGAACAAGACTCGAACTTGCACACCGTAACCGGCACCAGCCCCTCAAGCTGGCGTGTCTACCAATTTCACCATCTGGGCGAACCCCGTTGTGCCCAGAACAGGACTCGAACCTGCACATCATCGCTGACACTAGTCCCTGAAACTAGCGCGTCTACCAATTTCGCCATCTGGGCAGCATTTCAATCGCGGCCAAAAATAATAAAAAAATGAGAATAAAATGTGCTGAATTAATTAAAAGTATATTTTTGATCCCTGACGTTTGTATATGAATATGCCTGGAAAGAAACAATTGAAATTCATGATGCATCGGCTTGACAGGTCTGCATGTCTTTTGACAAGAATTTATGTATAAAAAGATGATACAGACCTGCACAATGATGCGGGTCTTTTGTTTAAATAATATAATCAAGGATTGGACAAGATGAAAATAATGAAATTTGGTGGGACATCGGTCGGTAATTCCGACAGGATGAGGTCAATTATTCCACTTATTACTGATGATGAGAAAAAAATCGTGGTATTATCCGCTTTAGCCGGGACAACAAACAGCCTTGTTGAAATATCTGATCTTCTCCACGAAGGAAAAACTGAAGAAGCTTCTCAGAAAAATGAGGCCCTCCGGGTCAAAATACCACCAGGTAACAGACGACCTTTACGAAACTGATTCTTTCAGACAAACCGGTCATGAGCTTATTAATTCTCATTTTGACTATTTAAGGGATTTCACTCTTGGCACTTTTACAAAACAGATGGAGAAAATCATTCTTGCACAGGGAGAATTAATTTCCACATCCCTTTTTCATAACCTATTAAAGGAAAGGAATATAAGATCGGTTCTTTTACCGGCATTGAATTTTATGAGAATTGATAAGGACGGAGAACCTGATGCCTTTTATATTGCCGAGAACTTCAGAAGGGAACTTAATAACCATCCTGATGAAAATATAATCATCACCCAGGGATTTATCTGCCGCAATGCCTACGGAGAGATCGATAACCTTAAGCGCGGAGGAAGCGACTTCACGGCTTCCCTGCTTGGCGCAGCGATAAATGCCTCGGAGATCCAGATCTGGACCGATATAAACGGATTCCACAACAACGATCCGAGATTTGTTGAAAACACCCGCGTGATTCGCGAAATTTCATTTGACGAAGCAGCTGAACTTGCCTATTTCGGAGCAAAAATCCTTCACCCTTCAAGCGTCAATCCTGCAAGGGAAAAGAACATTCCGGTAAGGCTTAAAAATACCATGGAGCCTGAGGATGAAGGTACACTTATTACTGCCAATTGCATTCTGCAGGACTACAAAGCGGTTGCTGCCAAGGATGGAATTTCGGCTTTAAGGATAAAATCCGACAGAATGCTGATGGCCTATGGTTTCCTCAGAAAGGTTTTTGAAATTTTTGAAGCATATAAGACACCTATCGACATGGTTACAACTTCGGAGGTATCAGTATCAATAACAGTCGATAATCCTCAGTATCTTAACCAGATAGCTCATGATTTAAAGGAACTTGGATCAGTGGAAATTGAACAAAACCAGTCGATCCTGTGTATCGTAGGCGATTTCAGGACCGAAAGAACCGGTTCTGCCCCAGAGATCTTTGAAGCATTGAATACCATACCGCTGAAAATGATTTCATACGGAGGGAGCCCTTACAGTCTCTCACTTCTTATAGACTCCAGAAATAAGATTGATGCATTGAAACTTCTTAATAAATATCTTTTTAATCAATAAGATGATAAGTAAAAAAACAATTGAGAAATTCAGAGATCTGCCAACTCCTTTTTATTATTATGATCTCGATGTACTTAACGAAACCTGCGAAACTGTCCGCAAAGAATCTGTTAAATCGGGATATAAGGTCCACTACGCCGTTAAAGCCAATGCTAATACGCGTCTCCTTAAAATATTATCGTCTTATGGATTTGGTGCGGATTGCGTCACTTTCAACGAGATAGAGTGCGCAATAAACGCCGGATTCCACCATTCCGAAATAGTTTTTGCAGGAGTCGGTAAAACAGATAAGGACATCGAAGCAGCACTGAAAGCTGAGATCCTGTGCTTCAACTGCGAATCAATTCCTGAAATTGAAGTTATCGATTCAATTGCTGCCAGGCAGAAAAAAATTGCAACAATCGCGCTCAGGATTAATCCTTATATTGAAGCCTATACTCATAAGTACATAACGACTGGCATCCCTGAAAGTAAATTTGGCATCAATACGTGGGAACTTGAGGAGGTACTTGGCAGATTATTGTCCCTTAAACATGTCAATCTTGTCGGAATTCACTTTCATATAGGTTCCCAGATAACAAAGATGTCGGTTTTTAAAAGTCTTTGTTCAAGAATAAACGAACTTCAGGATTGGTTTGCTGCCAGGAATGTCAATCTTGAAATTATAAACCTTGGGGGTGGCCTTGGAATAGATTACACAAATCCGGATAAACCTGCCAGGTTTCAGGATTACTTCTCACTGATCAGGGAATTTGTAACCCTCCGTCCGGGACAAACTATTCATATTGAACCAGGGCGGTCATTGGTTGGCCAGTGTGGCACTCTGATATCAAAAGTACTCTTTATAAAAAAGGGAAAGAATACAACATTTGCAATTATTGATGCAGGAATGACCGATTTAATAAGACCGGCGCTTTACCAGGCACATCATAAGATTGATAATCTGACATCCAATGGGAGCATTGGTCACTATGATGTGGTGGGCCCGGTTTGTGAATCATCCGATACTTTTGCGAAGTACATCGAACTCCCCGAAACAAAAAGGGGTGATTTTGTTGCTATCAGATCAGCCGGGGCATACGGTGAGTCGATGGCCTCAAGATACAACCTTCGCGATCTGCCTCGTTCAGTTTTTTCAGATGAGATTTAATTCTTACCCCAACCCCCAGAAAGGGGGCTTTATTAGAGGTAATCAATAAGTCCCCCTTCAGGGGGATTAATGGGTAATAATCTTATTTCCCGTTATTGAGCCTTACCTTACTATGCTTTACTCCGTAAAAGAAATAGATCAGGAAACCTATTGCCATCCAGATAACCAGCCTTAACCAGGTATCAAGAGGCAAGGCTGCCATTTGCAGAAAACAGATAACAGCTCCCAGAATCGGAACAGCAGGAACCCATGGTGTTTTAAATGGCCTGTGGATATCAGGTCGCGATTTTCTTAAAACCAATACACTTACGCATACAATTATGAACGCGAGAAGGGTACCAATGGATACCAGTTCTCCAAGAATACCGATTGGCAGTATACCAGCAATAATCATAGCTACTGTACCAGTCACGATTGTACTTATATATGGTGTTTTAAATCTCGGATGTACTTTCGAAAACACGGGAGGCAGCAGGCCATCCTTTGCCATGGTAAAAAAGATCCTTGGCTGGCCGAGAAGCATGACAAGAATAACTGAGCTTAGTCCTGCGATTGCAGCAATTTTGACAATAGGTCTTAGCCAGAACAATCCTTTTCCCATTGCATCAACTCCCACAGCAACAGGATCGGGGACATTAAGAGTTGTGTAACTGACTATTCCGGTCAGTACAATAGCAACAAGTATATACAATACTGTTGAAATTCCAAGTGAACCCAGTATTCCAATGGGCATATCCTTCTGAGGATTTTTAGCCTCCTGTGCAGCAGTCGACACGGCATCAAATCCGATATAGGCAAAGAAAATCACACCGGCTCCGCGAAGTATACCGCTGAAGCCAAATTTACCGAATTCACCGCTGTAAGCTTTCAACCAGGCCCAGAAAGATCCATATTCGGAGATAGGCGTAGCCTCCACTTTATTGGCAGGAATGAAAGGATGCCAGTTAACCGATTTAACGAACATAAATCCGATAGCAATGAAAAGAACAATAACTGATACTTTGGTTATTACCATAATATTATTGAAGTTGGCCGATTCCTTTATTCCTATTACCAGCAATGTTGATAATAATGCCACAATAAACATAGCCGGGATATTTAAGATGCAGGTTACATGAGCCAATGAATCCACGTTGATCCCGGTTGTTGCAAGAGTCTGAGTCAGAGCATCAGTTAAAGGTTTCCATCCCATGTCAGGAACATTTACCAGAACAGTGCCTGTCGCGCCTATAAACTGGGCAGGGACAATAATATGAAGGTCTTTCAGAAAACTTACTACGTAGCCAGACCAGCCTACAGAAACAGTAGAAGCGGCAAAAAGGTATTCAAGGATCAGATCCCATCCAATTATCCACGCAAGAAATTCGCCCAGTGTAGCATAAGAGTAGGTATATGCACTGCCGGCAATCGGAATCATTGATGCAAATTCGGCGTAGCATAAACCCGCAAATCCGCAGGCAGCACCGGATATAACAAAAGATAAAACTATGGCAGGTCCCGCATACTGCGCCGCAGCCTGACCTGTCAGGACAAAAATACCGGCACCAATTATGGCACCTATACCCAGAGTGGTGAGATTAAGTGCAGTTAAAGATCGTTTTAAACCGCCAGAGTCCTTTGACTCATTAAGTAACTGGCCCAGAGGTTTAGTGAGGAACAATTGACTTTTTGACATTGGATTTTAAATAACTTAATATGGAAAGGAACTTTAGTAAATACAAACGTAACTTTTTTTTCGTAAAATAAATTATTTGTATGAGATATAGGAAAATTCTGAGTTAACTGAAGGTTTTATTACATTTTTTTAACAATTTAACCTTACCTTTATCCGATAAAAACTTTTTTGACATGATCCGCAATTTTTGGCTAATAGTCTTATTATTAATTGTTTCCTGTACTCCGTTATCTAAATACAGGGAACTTCCCGAAGTCAAAGCATGGGAACCCGAAATAGAAAAGTTCGAAGGTCTTGATATCTCAAAGTATTATCCTGATGATGCAATTATGTTTGCCGGAAGCTCAAGCATCAGGCTCTGGTCGACTATCGGTAAGGATATGCTTCCCTATAATGTAATACAGAGAGGTTATGGAGGTGCAAAACTCAGTGACTTTGTTGTTTATGCCGACAGGATAATTTATCCGCACCTTTGCCAGGCAATAGTTCTTTTCGTTGCAAACGATATCTCGGGAAGCGACAATGATAAGAGTCCTCTTGAGGTTTCACAGCTATTCAGGAAAACACTTTATATAATCCGCAGGAAATTTACGGATACACCTGTATTCTGGATAAGCATCACTCCTACTCCGGCAAGATGGCAGGTTTGGCCCGAGATAAAGGAGGCTAATGAGATGATAAGGGAGATCTGCGCGAAACACCGTAATACATATTATATCGATACAGAGCAATATTTTCTCAATTCCAGCGGGCTTCCGCGGGCTGAATTATTCATAGAGGATAAACTGCACCTTAACCCTGATGGCTACACGATATGGGCCAAAATCATAAAGGGTGAATTAAACAAGGTGCTTGTAAGCAAATAATTCTGCAAAGATCTGCACTGATCAGCAGGAAATTTTTTCTCCCGCAGATCTCGCTGATTAATGCAGATTTAAAACTTATAATTCCCAACCGGCTCTGTAAGAAGGTTTTATCAGCTTATTTGCTTCGTCATTGTCGGTTTTCAGGTTTGCAGCATCCCATGTCAGCTTTTTACCTGTACGCATTGCGATGACTGCAAGATTAAGAGCTTCGGTTATCGGAGCTGCAGATTCAAATGTACATCTGGCCGGTTTCCCTCCCCTTATTGCTGCAATCCAGTCGGCATAATGTCCCTTTGAGCGTTCTATAATTGCAGGTGGTTTTATATATGTCTTATTCTTTGATGCAGGGATCAATCTTGGCGAGCTACCGTCAAATTCACACAGAATCTTTCCGTAATCCCCAACGAACATCAGGCCGTCAGGTTCAAAATCAAGGTGATCTTCATCAAATTCCTTCGGACGGAAAGGTTTCAGTCCTCCATCGATCCAGTAAAGTTCGACCGGCGGCATCCCTGCCCTGGCCGGAAAGGTTAAATGTGCATTCATTGCATGAGGATGTGATACATATGTCAGTTGCTCAGGATTGCCGTTCACAACACCGACAATAGTATTCGGAGAAGCTTCTATCGTACTGACGTCACCCAGTTTAAGGGCGCGATAAATAACTGCAAATGAGTAACATCCCATATCGCCAATTGCTCCTGTACCAAAATCATACCACGATCTGAATACCGTATGTGTATAATCATAGCTGAAGGGTCGATAGTCGGCCCTTCCCAGCCAGAGATCCCAGTTAAAACCTTTGGGAACTTTCTGTTCGGCCGGGAGCTTTGTGAATCCTGTTTGCCAGACCGGACGGTTTGACCAGTTTATGACCTCCCGGACCGGTCCGATAGCACCACTCCAGATCATCTCGCAAAGCAGGTCAGTATCTTCAGCAGATGCATTGCCGGTCGCAACCTGGGTCGCAAGACGGGGAGTCTTTGCGGCTGTTCTGCCAAGCAGTCTTGCCTCATAAACTGAATTGGTCATGGGTTTCTGACAAAAAACATGCTTTCCTTTTTCCATTGCTTTCATCGCGGCCTGTGCATGCTGGTGATCGGGAGTGCCGACAATAACCGCGTCAACACCAGCTTCTTTTGCCAGTAGTTCCCTGAAATCTTCATAAGAGGAACATGCTTTGAATGTCATGTTTTTCTGCTTTGAATACCATTTATCAATTATTTGCCTGGCCGGTTCCCTGCCTGCCCTGCATCCTTTTACACCTTCATCCCATTTTGGCTCCTCAATTGCCTCCCTTATGTTATTGCGGAGTTCATACTCACCCCAGTTCTGATACCTGGTATCTTCAAGTACAGGGTCAGCTACTGAAACGATCTGAACATCAGGTAGTTTAAGGAGCTCTAATAAAACTCTTGTCCCTTGCGTCCCCGTTCCGATGCATGCCAGATTGATGCGGTCGGCAGGAGCCACAAATCCCGTTCCTCCAAGGACATACCTTGGGATAATTGTCAATCCTGCAGCTGCTGCCGTTGAGGAGATAAATTTGCGTCTTTTCATAGTTATAGTTGTTAAATTTCCCTGATATAAATATTTCTAAACTGAACCAGGGCAGGCGGACCGTTCCAAACCCCGTCTTTCTTGCTGCCATGATGCTGGAGTCCGATCGCACCACTCTCCGGAAGATCCGGCAATGAGGCATTAATAATTACCGGAATCCCGTTCAATTCTACATTAAGAACATTCCCTTTCACCGTTATTTTAAAGGTATTCCATTCTCCTATGTTCTTATCAGCATTAGTTACCGGAGTAACAGCCCTGCGCACTTCAGGAGACATCTTTTCATCCATCCTGTATCCGTACACTTCACCGCAGCCTATAGGCCAGCACCAGATATTGACCTGCGATTTGGAATTACCGCGCAATAATATCCCGGAATCTGAATCCGGTACTACCATTGTTATCTCCTTGCCGTTTTCATCAAGTTTGTGAAGACCTGAAGGAAGGATAATTGGAACATTTGGATTTTTGTAGGGAGTTGATTTGATCCTGAAATCAACATAAAGAATAAAATCCCCGTATTGTTTTTCTGTCCAGAGATTTTTATCCTTTGGTGCTTCACTTTCGGCATCGTAGTCGATCACACCATTAAGAATTTTCCAATGTCCGTTATCTCCTTCAGGAACTTTCCAGCTGGTAAAGTCCCTGCCATTGAAGATAGAAGTAAAACCTTCGGGAACCTTCTGAACCTGAGCATTTCCGGCAAACCCTCCGGCCAGAAATAATAATAAAAGAATAACTGCTGATTTTTTCATAAAAATTAGTTTTTGTGACAATAATTTTTGCAGAATTATCCTGCCTTAACATAAATAAAATTACAAAAGATTGTAAAACGGGAAGGGAATTATTATAAATAATTTTAATCTGACCAACCTCCTCTTATCCTTCGCTCCCTAAAAGAGCGGAGAACTAATTAAGGCCCCTCGCTCACCGGGATTAGGATTTGGGAGAGGCCGGGAAAAAAGTGGTTCTTTAAAACCACAGAGTCGAACT
Source organism: uncultured Bacteroidales bacterium (assembly GCA_963831935.1). Taxonomy (GTDB): domain Bacteria; phylum Bacteroidota; class Bacteroidia; order Bacteroidales; family VadinHA17; genus LD21. The sequence goes on along the minus strand of CAWHSH010000013.1, from coordinate 171,604 downwards.
GCTTAATTCAAGGAGTAACTTATCGAATAAATAAAACAGTGTAACTTGGTGAAAACTCTGTGGCTCTCCGTGGTTAAATACATAATAATCAAACCATAGATATTAGCTAAAGTACTCTTTTAATTTTTGCAGTTAAAGCAAACCTCGTTTTCAAGCTTTCTGCCTGAATAAAAATCATCGATGTTTCTAAGAGTAGTTTCTGCAATATTATGAAGTGCTTCACGCGTAAAAAATCCCTGGTGCGAAGTTATAATCACATTATTGAATGTCAGCAGCCTTGCAAGGACATCATCAGCAAGAACCATGTCCGAAAGATCCTCGAAAAAATACTGGCTTTCCTCTTCATATACATCCAGCCCTGCTGAACCGATCTGCCCGGTCTTAAGACCTTCAATCAGATCTGATGTCTTTATAAGTTTTCCCCTGCCGGTATTAATCAGCATTACTCCTTTTTTCATGGAAGCAATGGCTTTTGTATCGATCATGTATTCTGTTTCTTTTGTCAATGGACAATTCAGCGAAATAATATCAGACAACCTGTAAATCTCATTAATGGTGACGTATTTTGCACCTGTTTCAGAAGCAAATTTTTCATCCGGAAACTTGTCATTTAAAAGCACCTTCATTCCGAAACCTGACAGGATTCCGGCAAGAACTTTTCCAATCCTTCCGGTTCCGATTACTCCCGCCGTTTTGCCAAACATATCAAAACCGAGCAGTCCGTTAAGTGCAAAGTTGGAATCACGTGTCCGGAAATATGCCCTGTGGATTTTCCGGTTAAGCGACAGCATGAGGGCAACAGTGTGCTCAGCTACTGCATAGGGCGAATAAGCCGGAACCCTCACAACTTTTATTTTGTTAAGCGCAGCTTTCAGATCAATATTGTTAAAACCTGATGAACGCAATGCAATAAGCTGAATTCCAAACTCATTAAGTTTCCCGATCATGTCGGCATTTATGGTATCGTTCACAAAAACTATAATTGCATTAAAACCCTGGGTCAAGGATAATGTTATCCGGAATAAGATGAAATTTAAAATACTTTATTTTGAAATCATACCTGGTATTTATATCGTTAAACGATTCAATATCATATGGTTTAGAATCGAAGAATGCAATGTTTATCTTATTCTTGTTCATTTTTCAGGTTTTGTTGATCAAATAACAACAGCCCGGAAAGTTTGTTCGGAGGGTCCCGGGTTATTGATCCGGATGCACTTGCTTCGTGAGTTTATGATTATATAATGCATATTCTTTTGATAATGCAATTCCTCAATTATTAGTAAATTGCATAATAAATACATTTATCCCCAGGATATTTACGGTCCGGCATAGACGATCATTTCAGAATAATTTTAAATATCCAGAAGTATGAAAACAACATTTGCTTTAATCTTTGTTTCCCTCGTCTTAACAGGCTGCAATTTCAGTAAGTCTGCAAAAAAAGACCTTATGTCGGGGCTCTCTTCAACAGGAAATAATATTTCATGCGATGATGTTTATCTAACAGTCAATGATGAACGAACCAACAGGAATTCATTTATTTACGGCGAGACTTTCTTTCTGAATTTCGGCGATGTCACGGGCTTTAAAAAGGAAAACGGTAATGTCTTCCCGGGAATGAACCTGGTGGTGGTTAATACGGCCGGAGATACAATATTCCAGACCAGCGATCTGATGTCGAAGTACCCTGAAGGAATGAACTTCTCACCCCTCCTTCTCACCGCTGATCTGACACTTGCCGCCCCTATAAAATCAAAAGCTGAATATACTGCTATTGTCAATATCTGGGACAGAAAGGGAGAAGGGACATACAGGTCGAAATTTGATTTTAAAGTCCTTGAGAATGATAAGATCAAGGTTGAATCATCCGGGACCACTTATGACGAAGTTTACCTTTTCTCACAGGGAAATGATAAGGTCATAACCGACAACAAAATAAAATTTAACGACAATATCTACATAATTATAGAAGGACTAAAAGGCTTCAGTGAAACGGGCGGGATGGTATTCCCCGGATTGAGCATTAAAGCTTCCGATTCGGCAAATAATGTTTTGCTGGAAAGTGATGACCTCTTCACTGATTACAGCACATCAGGAATTGCTGCTGCCGATATGGCCGAACGTGTTTCAGCTCATTTCAGTATACCCGGGCCGCAATTCAGTAACCCTTTGCGTTGTGAACTGACAGTCTGGGATAAGAAGAGCAATGCAAAGATAAAAGTGAATACTGACATGGTTCTGGAATAATAAATTTTCGTCATTCATCGCTTTCACAAACAACTTTTTTTGCAAATTTGGAAAAATCCGAAAATGGATTTCTATATTTAAAAGCTTCAGAACCAGTAAATTCTTTAAATCTCAATTGCAAATGAAAAACTCAATATCCCGCCGCAATTTCTTTTATAAAACTTTTGGTGCAGGCACAGGAGCGTTTATTTTCCCTTCACTCCTGGGAAATACTTTCCAGAAGACAGGCAAAGGAATTAAACCCCTGATAATAACCAGCCATACTAATGAAACCGGGCAGAATGCCATCGAAGCAGGCTGGGAAATCCTTAAAGCCGGTGGCAGCGCTGTAGATGCTGTCGAAAAAGCAGCAAACATCATAGAAGTAGACCCTGAAGATACAAGTGTCGGATATGGAGGACTTCCTAACGAAAATGGTGTTGTACAACTTGATTCTTCATTCATGGATGGAAAGACTTATTCAGCCGGAGCGGTTGCCTGTCTTGAGAACATCAAAACGCCTTCATCAGTGGCAAGGCTGGTTATGCAGCACACCGATCATGTTCTGCTTGTCAGGGGCAGGTGCACTTGAATTCGCAAAGGCATGGGGATTCAAGGAAGAAAACCTCCTGACTGAGAAGGCCAGGAAGATCTGGCTTCGGTGGAAGGAAGAATTGAGTCCAAACGATGACTGGGGTCTGCCTGAGCACCTTCAAAACCTGACCAAAAAAGAGGCTTACTGGCACGACTTCCCTGACATTGAGCATCATTACGGAACAACAAATGTCCTGGCAATTGATGTAAACGGAGATGTTGCAGGATGTACCACTACGAGCGGACTGAGCTTTAAACTGAATGGCCGTGTAGGGGACTCTCCAATAATCGGGGCAGGTTTATATGTTGATAATGAAGTCGGTGCTGCAGGAGCTACAGGGCGAGGAGAAGATGTTATTAAATCATGTGCCTCGTATTTTATGGTCCTTAAAATGAAGGAAGGACGAACTCCTCAGCAAGCCTGCGAAGATGCTTTGCACATGATCACCGACAAGTACAGAAATGTAAATCCTTCCTTCTTTCCAGCTGAAAAATTTGTTGCAATTAATAAAAACGGGGAACTTGGCTGTGCCACAATGAAAGGGAACCGCAACCCGTCAATGTCAGTTAGGACTGAAAAAGGCTTCAGCAAGTATGAAGGGATCGTTACCTTTCCTTCTTCATAGACCGACCGTGTAAACCACCGTAATCTGAAGTTCAAAAACTTTTTGTATATTTACCGTTCGAAATCAAATATAATCAGGTATTTATATCCGGAAATTATTTTATTCTACAACAATTGCGGCATTCATTCGTTTTTAAAAGAGGCTGATATGAAAAGATTTCTGATTTATATTGCAGTGGCAGTGCTTGCTTCATGTGCTACAACACAGAAGTCATCTGTGAAGGAAGATTCTCTGATGCTTACAAGAAAGTATGTCGGGAATTTTGTTGAATACCGTCAGCATATCCCGGAAAAATTTGGTGAACCATATCTGCTATGGATCAAAACAACAATGGACAGTACCTATGGAAAGATCTCTGCCTATGGCGAAAGATGCGATTTCCATGCAGGCGACCGGCTGTACATAAGAAGGATTCAACTTTCACCCGGGCCTATTTCATCCTACTGGGAATATCAGATTGAATCTGATGACAATCCTGTCTACTACAAGCTCAGTGAATTCCAGCACGACCGGAAAAACCTGATTTCAAGCTGGTTTTAAGCCGGGTCAGTTAAATTAAACCTGATCTGTCCCGTAAAACCATAGCACAAAACTCTGGATCATTTTTCTTTTTAACAATATCCGGATTATCTGTTATTTCTTCCGGCTCTTTTGTTGTATAAAGTTTGCCATCCGGACGTATCGGAAGATGCTGCCGGTTGATTCTTATCGTCAGCTTTCCTTTCAAGCTTTTTAATGACCATTGTGCGGTCCCTTCTGGCCTCACCCTTACTGTGATCAACATAATCCACATATGCAATGAACCTGTTGATCTTGTGAGGAATTATTTCAGCTGTGCGGATAAATCCGACATCCTCATCCCTGAGAGCGTAGTTGTCATGTGTGGCTTCCCAGACATCAGCATAGTAAACCATCTTATCAAGATCGGAAAATACAACCTTTCCGTCTGCATCAGTGAATCCTTCAATCACGCTGTTGGTTTCATTGTCCCAGTCATTAAGTGTGGGATAAAGTATTACACTTGCTCCTTCAACCGGATACTCTTCATAGTACTCAAGAACCTCAACTTCAAGCAGTGTCGGGATCATGACATCAATCGTCAGCGATGCTTCATCGGATACACCATTGTGTGACCAGGCCTTTAACCGACCGTGAAAGTTCCGGACGCGGTAAATAATGTATGGGATTAATTCATTTGATATATAGCCATCGCCAAAATCCCATTCAAAGCTCTCGGCATTGTCCGATTCGTTTGTAAACCAGACCTCCTCCCCTACAACGGGATCACCCGGGCTTGCTGAAAAATATGCCCTGGGTGACATCTCACATGAGTAAAGTATGAAGGGAAGTATAACTGTGAGGAAGATTATCTTTTTCATTTTCTGAAGTGTTATGTAGTTCTTACAACTAAATTCAAATTGCGTGCCATTTATAAACACCCGATCCTGATCAGGTAACGCCCTGTCTATAGTTCTTCCTGAACTCACTAATTATTAATTAGATATCTGGGCTGTCGTAAAAGCTTGTATCTACCTCCCAACACCCCATTGAGGACTTTATAAACATCAATAAATCAATAAGTCCACCTTGGGGGATTTAGGTGTAGAAACATAAAAAGTGCCTTTTTCGCAGCCCCGGGATGGGTTAAAAAATGCCCAGGTGGGACAGACAGTCTTACTCTATCATAAAAATTTCATTATCTTTGCACTCCAATAAAAAATGATATTCCGTAATGATAAAGATAACTTTCCCTGATGGCTCCGTTAAAGAGTATAAGAGTGGCATCAGCAGTCTGGAGATTGCGGAAGCAGATAAGTCCCGCGGCTTGCAAAAGAGGTTTATGCTGCAACCGTAAATAATGAGATTGTTGATCTTACAAGACCAATAAATTCGGATGCAACCCTTAAACTTCATAAATGGGATGATGAAGCCGCGAAGCACGCATTCTGGCACTCTTCGGCACACCTGATGGCTGAAGCACTTGAATTGCTATACCCTGGAATTAAATTCGGAATCGGTCCTGCCATCGAAAACGGATTCTATTATGATGTTGATCCCGGGCGACGGCAAAGTAATCACTGAAAAGATCTGCCCGTGATCGAAAACAAAATGAAGGAGCTTGCTGCAGGAACCAGAAGTTTGTCAGGAGAGATGTCAGCAAGAAGGAGGCAACCGAAATATTCACAAAAAAGGGTGATCAGTATAAAACCGAACTGATAAGTGAACTTGAAGACGGCACCATATCGCTTTATACACAGGGTACTTTTACTGATCTCTGCCGCGGACCTCACCTGCCTTCAACCGAACCTATAAAAGCAATAAAGCTTATTATCGTGGCAGGTGCTTACTGGCGGGGTAATGAAAAGAACAGGATGCTGACAAGGATCTACGGCATCACTTTTCCAAAGCAGAAAATGCTGGATGATTATCTTGTTTTTCTGGAAGAAGCAAAAAGAAGGGATCACAGGCGTATAGGCAAAGAACTTGAACTTTTCACTTTTTCACCAAAGGTGGGAATGGGTCTGCCCCTGTGGATGCCACGAGGCACCGAACTGAGACAGAACCTTATCAATTTCATGACTAAAGTGCTGAAAAAGAGAGGCTATCTCATCGTTGCAACACCTCATATCGGCAATGTGAATCTCTATAAGACTTCAGGTCATTATGAAAAATATGGCAAGGATTCATTCCGGCCGATTTCCACTCCGCAGGAAGGGGAATATTTTATGCTGAAACCAATGAACTGTCCCCATCACTGTGAAATATTCAATGCAACCCCCATTCCTACAAGGAGCTTCCGTTAAGAATGGCCGAATTCGGAACAGTTTACCGTTACGAACAAAGTGGTGAACTTCATGGACTTACAAGGGTCAGAAGCTTTACCCAGGACGATGCCCATCATTTCTGCCGGCCCGATCAGGTAAAAGAAGAATTTAAAAGCATAATCGATCTTGTTCAGTTTATTTTCAAGGCAGTGAAGCTTGAAGAGTTCACAGCACAGATCTCCCTTCGGGATCCGGTAAACAAGGAAAAATACATCGGGTCGGATGAAAACTGGGAAATGGCAGAAAAGTCCATTATTGAAGCTGCCGGTGAGAAAGGGCCTTGAGACCACAGTGGTTCCAGGCGAAGCAGCATTCTACGGACCAAAGCTCGATTTCATGGTTAAGGATGCAATCGGCAGAAAATGGCAATTAGGTACAATTCAGGTGGATTATAATCTTCCTGAACGGTTTGATCTTACCTATAATGGCAGCGATAATCAGAAACACAGGCCTGTAATGATTCACCGGGCCATATTCGGTTCGATGGAACGGTTTATAGCCGTCCTTATCGAAAATACAGCCGGGAAATTCCCTCTCTGGCTTGCCCCCGATAAAGCAGTCATTCTGCCTATAAGTGAAAAATTTAATGATTATGCACGAAAAGTTTTGGATTTTCTAAATAATTCCGATATTTGCACACTGATTGACGACAGGAGCGAAAAGATAGGTAAGAAGATCAGGGATAATGAATTAAAGAGGATACCTTACCTGTTGATCATCGGGGAAAAAGAGGTTGACAACGGGAACAGTTGCTGTCCGAAGGCAGGGTGAAGGCGACAAAGGGACACATGAAAATTGAAGAATTTGCAGAATTTGTTGCAAAAGAAATCGCTAAAGAAATTGCTTATTAATTGCACCTTTTAAATTAACATCAGTATTAACCAAAGTAAGGAGGAAAGAGCTATTACCGGACCAATTAAGGCGAAGTCCTGCAAGGGTTGTTCAGCAGGCTCACAAGATTAACAACAGGATCACTTCCAGAGTGGTCAGGGTTGTCGGTGATGAAATAGAAACAGCAGTTATGAGTATCCAGGATGCCTTGAAACTGGCAGATTCCATGGAACTCGATCTCGTAGAAATTTCCCCAAATGCGGATCCCCCTGTTTGTAAGATCGTTGATTATCAGAAATTTCTTTATCAGCAAAAAAAGAAACAGAAAGAAATTAAGGCCAAGGCCGCAAAGATTGTTGTAAAAGAAATCAGATTCGGCCCGAACACCGATGATCACGATTACAATTTTAAGCTCAAGCATGCAATGAGATTCCTCGAGGAAGGAGCAAAAGTAAGAGCTTATGTGTTCTTTAAAGGACGATCGATCTTATTCAAGGAACAGGGTGAAGTGCTTTTGCTGCGCTTTGCAAACGACCTTGAAGATTACGGGAAAGTGGAACAGCTTCCCCGACTGGAAGGAAAAAGAATGATAATCTCTTTCTCTCCGAAAAAGAAGAAATAGTTTTTTTAATATATTTTGATTATCGTAAAAATGCCAAAAATGAAAACTAACTCCGGTGCGAAAAAGAGATTCACTCTTACCGGAACAGGAAAGATCAAACGCAAGCATGCATTTAAAAGTCATATCCTGACTAAAAAAGTCGACTAAACGCAAAAGGAATCTTACTTATTTCGGACAGGTCGACAAAGCTGACAAAAAGAACGTAAAGCTTCTTCTTGCAAGCAAATAAATATGTGCAAAACGTATTGACAGAAAAAGAGTATTAACAGGATGTACAGCACAAAAGATTCCGTAAGCGGAACGCTGACATTCAAATAAAAATGAATTATGCCAAGATCAGTAAATTCAGTTGCATCAAGAGCCAGAAGAAAGAAGGTTCTTAAGCAGACAAAAGGGAACTTCGGTTCAAGAAAAAATGTTTTCACGGTTGCCAAAAATACTCTCGACAAAGGTCTGGGGTATGCTTACCGCGACAGAAGAAAAAAGAAAGGCGAATTCAGGGCACTCTGGATTCAGAGGATAAATGCCGGTGTTCGTCAATACGATATGAGCTATTCAGAATTCATTGGCAAACTTGAGAAAAAAGGAATCGAGCTTAACAGAAAAACCCTCGCCGACCTTGCAATGAATCATCCCGAAGCATTCAAAGCTGTTGTTGAAAAAGTGAAATAAAACCATAACATACTATAAGGAAAAAGGGACTTTTTTTGGAAGTCCCTTTTTTGTTTCCCGCAGATCACGCTGATTTTCGCGGATCATTGCACAAACGGTTCTTAATCTGCGTACATCTGCGGAATCTGCGGGAAACCTTTATTTTATCCACATAAAAAACCTGCTGAACCTGATCTTCTTAAGTCCTGATGCTTCCTTGTCGATCGAGAGCCAGATGAATTTTGGCTTACCCACAATATGATCTTCGGGAACAAATCCCCAGTACCGTGAATCGGCTGAATTATGCCTGTTATCTCCCATCATGAAATAATAATTCATCTTAAAAGTATAGCTGTCGGCCGGCTTGTTATTAATGAAAATGGTCTTCCCCTCCACCCTGAGATCGTTGTTCTCATATACATCAATAATACGATCGTAAAGGCAGAGATTCGAAGTATCGAGCTTTACCGCAGAGCCTTTTACAGGCACCCATAGTGGACCGAAGTTGTCCTCATTCCAGCCGTATGTTCTGCTGTACGGAAAAATATGAGGAGCATATTCACCAGGTTTGGAAAACAACGGCTCCACTTCTGTAACATTTGTAAATTTCGCAATGGCAGCTGCATTTGCTTTTGTCAGGGGAAGAATATATGCCGATCCTGAAATCACATTCTGGTCCGATCTGTAGATGCCAAGCCTTTCAAATGCCTTTGGATTTATTGAGGTACCGTTTGTTGCAACTACATAATTGACCTGCTGTGTGCTTTTTTCAGGTACCTGTTTGCCGTTAATATAAACAGTTCCTACCTTGATGACCAGTGTATCACCCGGAATGCCTATACACCTTTTTACATAGTTATCCCGCCTGTCAACAGGCCTGTAAATTATTGTAAATCTGTTTCTTACATCTTTCCTCGCCGCACTCATATAAGAAGACATCGGCTTTGGAGGCCTGTTGCCGTAACTGTCACTCTGCATCATGTCCCTTGCAGTTCTCCTTACGATTTCATAATAGCTTGTTGCCTGCTCTTCCAGACACACAGTATCACCTGCTGGAAAATTGAAGACTATTGCATCATTGTTTTTAACGTGTCCGAATCCCGCAAGTCTTTTATAAGGCCATTGAATAATGTTGGACCACGATTTACCCTTTGTTATGGGCATGGTATGCTGAGTGAAGGGGAAAGCAATGGGTGTGTTGGGCATCCTGGGACCATAAGCCAGCTTGCTGACGAATAAATGATCACCTATCAGAAGTGATTTTTCCATTGAACCTGTGGGTATCCGATAATTCTGGAAAAGAAAGATATTGATAAGACTCACGGTAACAACAGCGAAAATCAGGGCATCAAGCCATTCTATAACCGAGCTGTTCTTGGCATTTCTTTTCTTCCAGAAAGCCCAGTTCACAATTTTGGAAACGTAAATATCGTAAATGATGGCTAAACCTAACAGTAACCAGTAGTTTCCGATCCAGATCACCACCAGCAGATAAAAAAATGCTGCAATGGCAAACCTGATGTATTTTGTCTTCAGTAAATCAGTCATGATTGAATTTTAGAATTGAACCGGTAAAAGTATAAATAATAATCAGAATCCAAGTACATCATTCATCGTGAATATTCCTTTCCTGGCCCGAATGAACTCTGCGGCAACGACCGCACCCAGTGCAAGTCCTTTTCTGCTTTTTGATTCATGTTTCAGAGTTAAAGTATCAATTTCAGAGTCCCAGCTGATTATGTGTGTCCCAGGAACTATACCTTCGCGTACCGAACGGACCGGAATCTGTTTGTCGGTTCTGTCATTCTCGAAACACCAGCCTGTGTAATCCGGATTCTGCTTTATGATGCCGTCCGCAAGAGTAATTGCAGTTCCGCTTGGTGCATCAAGTTTCCTGACATGATGGATCTCTTCGATAAAAGGCTTGTATTCAGGATGCTGAGCCATATATCTGGCCAGTTCGGAATTTAGTCTGAAAAGAATATTCACACCGATACTGAAATTGGAGGAGTGAATGAATGAAGTTCCGTTCACTCTGCAAATTTCAGCTGCCTTATCATAATCCTTTAACCATCCTGTAGTTCCCGAGACAACGGGAATCCGCATATTCAGGCATTTCGAAATATTGCCAAATGCTGAATCAGGAGTGGTAAACTCCACTGCAACATCAATTCCGTTCATCAGGGTCTCATTAAGATCCGATATATTATCCTGATCTATAATAAGTTTGATTAAATGACCACGATCCACCGCGACAGATTCAATCTCGTGTCCCATCCGTCCATAACCGATAATAGCTATATTCATGCTTCTGATTTTCTGCGAATTTATCCTTTTTAATAAATGCGTTGTAATAAGAGAACTCTTAAAATTCTTAACAAGAGGTTAAATTTCAGTTAAAAATCTTAAGAACTTTCACGAGAACAGGAAATCCACAGAGTTCACAAAGAGCAGCACAGAGAAAAACCTCTGTTGATCCTCTGTGGTACGTCCGGATTTCCTCCGTGAAAGTTTTTTGAATAAAGACGTAAATAATTTTCATATATTTCCTTTTCATAAAGAGCAATAAATGAAAAATCTAATCATCTCATTATCAATAATAGCCATGGTTGCTTCATGTTCGAATAGTAATAGGGAAAAAGCTGACCTTGTAATAATAAACGGGAAAGTCTTCACTGTCGATAAAGACAATCCGGTGGCTGAAGCCGTTGCTGTCAAAGGCGAAAAGATAATAGCATCGGGACCACCCGTAAAATATCAGGGATGATCGAAGAAGGTGTAACACGGGTAATAGATGCCCGGGGAAGGCTGGTGATCCCCGGATTTAACGATGCGCATGTTCATTTTGGCCCTCTGGATCCGGATTACATAGAACTTCGCTACACTATTGATCCTTCGATGATTACCGCGAAGGTAAAAGCAAGGGTTGCAGAAGCCAAACCCGGGGAACTTATAGAAGGAGGCCACTGGGAACATGAGATGTTCATCAACAGGCAGTGGCCGTCAAAAGAGCTGATCGACAATGTCTCCCCCGATAATCCTGTAATGTCCTGAGTCGGGCAGACGGACATTCGGTTCTGGTAAACAGTTATGTTCTGAAAAAATCGGGTATAACCAGGAATACTCCAGATCCTTTCGGTGGAGAGATACAGAAGGATCCGGTCGACGGGAGAACCGACCGGGATTCTGAAGGAGACTGCTGAAAACCTTATAAGGACAGGTGCATCAAAAGCCGTCAGGACCCTGGATGAAGAGGCTTCCAGGGACACGGCAGGGATACCTTCTTGCACTAAAGGAAGCAAGGGAGTATGGAGTGACAAGTATCCAGATTCCGGGACGTGCCAATTTCAGTGAATATGACAAGCTTCTGAATGAAGGTCTTCTGACAAGCAGGATTGATATCGGGGAACCCTTGACGGGTGATACATCAGTATTGAGAAAGTACTCAGGTCTCAGGAAAAAATATCCCGGAAACGGCAACTGGATAAGATTTGGCTACCTCAAGGCATTCATTGACGGTACAATAGGATCAGGGACTGCCCTTATGTTTGAACCATTTGCCGATAATCCCGGTTCATCGGGCCTGGCAATGATGCAGTACGATGTATTTGAAGACATGGTGGTTAAGGCTGACAAGTTTGGTTTTCAGATCGGAGTTCATTCTATTGGCGACAAGGGGAATAACTGGACCCTTAACGCCTATGAGAAGGCACAACAGGTAAACGGGAAACGCGACAGCCGGCACCGTGATGAACATGCTCAAACGCTTCAATTATCAGATATCCCACGTTTTGCAAAACTGGGAGTAATACCCTCAATGCAGCCTACACATTGTATTTCCGACAAGAGATTTTATGAGAAACGGATTGGACCCTGAACGATGCAAAGGAGCCTATGCCTGGCGAAGTCTGCTGAACACCGGCGTTGTGCTGGCATTCGGGACCGATTACCAGGTTGAACCGCTTAATCCGATGGAAGGACTATATGCTGCGGTCACAAGGAAAGACAGGCTTGGTGAAGAAGGTGAAGGTTGGTTTCCGGAACAAAAGCTCACAATGGAAGAAGCGATAAAATATTATACTCTGGGTTCTTCATATGCTCAATTCATGGATGATCGCAAAGGGATTTTAAAACCTGGTTACCTTGCCGATATTGTCATCACCGACAAAGACCTGCTGACAATCCCTGAAAACGAAATAATGAAAACGAAAGTTGATTATACGATTGTCGGGGGTAAAGTTGTGTATCAATCCGGGAAGTGACCCACTGTCCTGCTGTGCAGGACATCCCCCTGAAGGGGGATAAATTCTGATCATTTATTTACACTATCAAAAATCATGAACGAGTCATTAGCCCCCCTTCAGGGGGGTTGGGGGGTGTATACTCAGGGATAAAGAGTATCCGCATCGCCTCCTCTCTCGAACTCCCGCAGAACTCCGGCTCCGCCTTAAAATCTGTGCAAACCCGGGGTTTGTCAGCAGTATCATAAATAGCGCACCTGTAATCTTCCATAAGATGGATGCACCTTACACCTGCGGGCTTTCCACCGGGCATTCCGGGTATTGGTGATGAAATTGATGATGCAATGCAACACGCACCGCAATTCACTCTGCAATCCATTTAATATTGTTTATATATTAATTTAGTATTATTATAATATCATAATGATAAATAAACTCTAAGTTCACTTATTTGTAATGAGACAGAAAAATTCCAAAAATAGAGCAAAAATTATAATTTGTACAATATATCCCGCAATCTGTAGATTACTTTTGTGAGCTTTGAAATCATAGCTTAAATTTACTGATAATGATTAACATAACAAATTATTCAAGTACTCCTTTAAATATTAGCAGAAATGAAAACAGGCAAAATCCTGAGTTTTTTACTGATACTGGCGATAATGCTGATAGTATACATGACCCTGTTCTCCCCTATCCCGGCCAATACAAAACTCATTATCAGGATTATTCTTCTGATAGCATCATTTACGGCATGGGTGATTTTCATGCGCAGGAAAGTTAATCCGCAACGGGATTTATCATTCTCCCTTATGATACTGAATCTTGCATTTCTGATCGCAACTCCTTTTACGCCTGCTTTCTGGAATCTGAAGCTGGATACTACGCAGGGATTCGCCCTGGCAAAGCTGAGCGATTCATTAATAATAAACCTGGTAATTATAGTTGCTTTCCTTGTTGCAGGTTACGTGCTAAAGAGTATATATATTTCAAAAGGGCGGTTAACAGCCGGTCTGATAACCGGAATATTGTTTTTCTTGCTATTTGGCTATCTCGCACTCAACAATCCACAACAAAGGCCTGATCCGGGATTTCTTCAAAAAAATCTGGTCTGGATCCTCGTTTTTGTTTTTGCCAACGGATTCATGGAGGAACTTATCTTCAGGGGAATTCTACTTGACAAGCTGATCTTTTTTTTCAAGCCATTCTGGTCAATAATTCTTACATCTGTCTGCTTTGCTGTTCCCCATCTTACAGTTAACTATCAGTCGAATGTTGTGGTTTTTTCAGGTATTGTATTCGTACTTGGAATGATCTGCGGATATGCCATGTACTATACGCGAAGTATCATTGCTCCAACACTCATACATGCCGGAGCCGATCTGATGATAATAATCCCGGTGTTTGCATCATATGGAGTTACTAATTGATAACTAAGAATTTAATATGAATCTAATCCATTTCATTCTGCTGCCTGCACTGTTTAAACAGCATCGTCGATATTGTCTTATTATCATACACAAGGCTGTCTAATAATTTTACATACAAACCAATAGCTGTTTACGTATTTACTTGATTAATTGGTAATTATAAGTATGGCACGTACTTTGGATATGAAAGTAATAAACTCATATCCGGGAAATGAAAAGGATCATCTTTATATCTATATTATTATTTATAATCACTCTTTATAAAACTTCAGCACAGACCCAGGATAGTTCGGCCCAGGCAAAGGTTTGGACATTAGAGGATTGCATAACCTATGCCGTCGAAAACAATATCGGGCTTCAGAGGCAGAAGCTTCAGACCGGATCGGCTGAAGTTGACCTGGCAAAGTCAAGGCTGAATATGCTGCCATCCCTGAATTTCGGTTCCGATGCACGTATCGGATTCGGAAGATCGATCGACCCTGTAACCAACCTCATTACATTCAAGCAGAATATAAGCAATTCCTATTCTTTAAGTTCCAGCTTCCAGCTTTTTGGCGGATTTGCAGAACTCAATACAATCTCAGCCAATAAGTTCATGCATAAAGCCGGGTTGGAGGCCGAGAAAGTAACCAGGAATACTCTGATCGTAAACATCCTGGGGGCATATTATCAGGCTCTTTATGCAAGGGGACTTGAAAATGCAGCAAAGATGCAGCTCGACCTTTCTGAAAAACAATTGTTCAGAATTCAAAAAACCGTGGAAACAGGCAGAGAGGCCCTTTCAAAACAATACGAAATGGAAAGCCGGGTCTCGGAAGACAGGCTCTCGTATACAGTAGCAAAAAACAATACGAGCCAGGCGATAACTTCCCTGAAGCAGATGCTTCAGCTCGAACCGGGAACTGAGTTTGACATTCTGATGCCTGATATGAATAATGCCCTCATAACAGATACCAGTTTTAATACAGATAGTATATATAATATTGCCTCTCAAACTTTGCCCCGTTTGAAAGCGATCAATTATGAACTGATGGCGTCGCGTAAACAGGTAGCAGCCGCAAGAGGCAGTATTTCTCCCAGGCTTACAGCCGGCGGCTCACTTTTTACAGGTTATTACAAAGTAATCAGTGAAGGAGTTGAGGGGCAGGATTCTTTTTCCAGCCAGCTTAAAAACAATAACAGCCAGGCAATTTTTCTTTCACTTGACATCCCTATATTTAACAACTACACCATTGCCCGTAATATTAAACTGGCAAAGCTCAGGAAACAGGATGCGGAACTCCGTCTTGAACTTGAAAAGAATGCCCTGTACACTGAAATCGAAAATGCCTGTCTCGATTTTAACCGGGGAAAGGACGAATTTTCCGCTGCAGCTGACAATCTTGAATACAATAGAAAATCATTCGATGCTGTTGAAAAGAAATTTGAAGCAGGTCTTGTGGATGTAACTGATTACTCTGCTGCAAAGACCACCCTTTTCAGGGCTGAAACAGAAGCACTGAGAACCAGGCTTCAGCTGCTGATAAGGAGACTTACTATCCAGTTCTATTCAACAGGAGAATATGAAAATTTAATTAATAACTAAACTAAAAAAGAGCAAAAATGGATACCCCTGTTGAAAAAATGGATAAACCAATTCCAAAGAAAAAAGGGCTTCAGAAAAAACATATAGGATATATCGCGGGAGCGATTATAATTATAGTGCTTTTTTATATGGCTTTTTTTACTGACCGTGTCATCGACATACAAGGTAGAAAAGGACAAGCTGATAATAGAGACCGTAACCAAGGACCTTTTCAACGATTACATTACAGTTCCCGGGACAGTGGAACCTATCAGCATTATTTTTCTTGATGCCCAGGAAGGAGGGCGTGTGGAAGAAATATTGATTGAAGAGGGATCAATGGTAAAGAAAGGCGATATTATCTTAAGATTAAGCAATCCCGACCTCTATCTTAATATTCTTGACAGTGAAGCACAGCTTGCAGAAAAGGAAAATTTTCTTAGGAATACCCAGGTCACTATGGAACAGGAAAGGTTATCATATTAAAAGAGAACTTATAAACCTGCGGTATGATATTGAAAGAAAGCAACGTGTGTACCAGCAAAATGAAGTTCTCATCAAGGACAACCTGATATCCAAAGAGGAATTTATACGGTCGAAAGAGGATCTGGATATGGCTGTCAGCTCGAGGGAGCTCTTCATGGAACGCCAGAAACAGGATTCAATTTTCCGAAGTGTTCAGGTGGAAACCATAAAAGGTAACCTTGATAATATGCGGAAAAACCTGGCGCTGGTCAGGCAAAGGGTGGAAAACCTGAATGTAAAGGCAACAGTTGACGGACAGCTGGGACTGCTGGTGCCTGAAATCGGTCAATCAATCTCCCGCGGGGCAAATATGGGACAGATTAATGTTCTGACATCATATAAGGTAACCGCCCAGATCGATGAACATTACATCGACAGGGTAAGAACACAGCTTACAGCAACCCTTGACAGGCAGGGGAATGAGTACAACCTTGTTGTTAAGAGGGTTTACCCGGAAGTAAGAAATGGTACTTTTGAAATTGATATGGTCTTCAGGGACAGTATGCCTGACAATATAAGGACAGGTCAGACATATTATACAAGTCTTCAGCTGGGGCAGCCAAAAGAATCGGTTCTCGTACCAATCGGCGGATTTTTCCAGGAAACGGGCGGACAGTGGATATTTGTACTGGATCCGACAGAATCCTTTGCGACAAAACGAAACATTTCAATCGGCAGGAAAAATCCAAAGTATTATGAGGTACTTGAAGGGCTTGAGCCCGGCGAAAAAGTTATAGTATCCGGGTATGAAACCTTCGGCAAAAATGAAAAATTAATCTTTAAAAGGTCAAAATAACTTCTAATAATAAATGAGATGATTAAAACTAACGACTTAACAAAAATCTTCAGAACTGAAGAAGTTGAGACAACTGCTCTCAACAAAATCAATCTTGATGTGAAAGAGGGTGAATATGTTGCTGTAATGGGGCCTTCGGGGTGCGGGAAATCGACTCTCTTAAATATCCTTGGATTGCTCGATAATCCTTCTGCAGGGAGCTACCTTTTTAACGGAACAGAAGTTGCAAATCTGAAAGAACGCGACCGGACAGTGTTCCGCAAAGGGAATATTGGCTTCGTTTTCCAGAGCTTCAATCTTATTGACGAATTGAATGTTTATGAAAATGTTGAACTTCCGCTGATCTATCTTAAGATGAAGACCAGTGAAAGGAAGAAGAAGGTGGAAGATGCTCTCGACAGGATGAAGATCACCCACAGGGCGAAACATTTTCCGCAGCAACTATCAGGAGGACAACAGCAAAGAGTGGCAATTGCCCGCGCTGTTGTTGCAAATCCCAGGCTGATTCTTGCGGATGAGCCGACAGGAAACCTCGATTCAAAGAACGGGATCGAAGTGATAAACCTGCTTTCAGAACTTAATAAAGAGGGAACCACAATTATTATGGTAACTCACTCCGAAAGGGATGCAGGCTGTGCTCACAGGATAGTGAATCTTTTCGATGGCCAGATCGTTGGCTAAAGAAGATCCCTGTCTATTTTCCTGAGTTTGTTATACAGTGTTTGCCTCGTGATACCGAGCTTTGCTGCGACCACACTGAGATTGTTGCCATTCCGCTTAAGGCTTTCCAGTATCATTTTTCTCTCCATCTCCTCAAGAGTAAGTTCATGATGAGGGATACTTTTTGACACCGGTTTAAAATCGAAATCGGATGGCAGCAAAACAGGAGAATCGCTCATTATAACAGCTTTTTCGATTGAGTGCTGAAGCTCCCTCACATTCCCGGGCCAGCTGTAATTTGCAAGCTTCTCGAGAGCATGAGTATTAATCCGCATGGGGTTCCTGTTATATTTTTCACAATAGGCTTTAAGAAAATGATTGGCGAGTATCGGAATATCGTCAACCCTGTCGCGCAATGGGGGAACCTCAATCATTATTGTGTTGATCCGGTAAAGCAAATCCTCACGGAATCTTCCTTCCTCCACCATTTGTGTAAGGTTGCGGTTCGTGGCGCAGATAAGCCGTATATCCACAGGTACTTCCCGGTTTGATCCAACTCTTACGATCTTTCTGTTCTGCAGAACATTCAGCAGTTTTGATTGTGAATGCATCGAAAGATTGCCTATTTCATCAAGAAATAGAGAACCATTACCGGCCAGCTCGAATTTACCCTTTCGGTCTTCCCTCGCATCAGTAAAGGCCCCTTTCACATGACCAAAAAGCTCGCTCTCAAACAGCGTCTCGGGAATTGAGCCCATATCAACGCTTATCATCAACTCCCCCGACCTTTTTGACCTGTTGTGTATCTCAAGGGCAAGCAGCTCCTTTCCTGTTCCGTTTTCTCCGGTGATCAGGACATTGGCATCAGTTGCAGCAACCTTCTGTACAATGTTAAAAACCTTTATCATTGTCGGCGAAGCTCCGTGAACAAGTGTATTTAATCCTTTTGCCATTTTAATTGAATTGAATTCGAAAAATAATAAATTCTGTCTAATAATTAGACAGCTATTCGATCTACCTCATCCCCCAACCCCCTCTCCCGGGGAGAGAAGGAGCGTAGTAAGCTGATAATCAATAATTTAATTCTTCTGCCTTGAAGGAGTTGGATTTTTCACATCTTCCCCCGCTCTCGCCGGGAGCGGGGGACAAGAGGGGGTGAGGCCGGGAAAAAGAGGTACATGTGAAGAAATTTAGTTTGTGTAAATATTGTTAATTGTCTTTTGCATCATTTTATTTTCTTGTCCGTCTTTATATAAAACGAAGCAAAATGACCGTAAAATTATATCCAAACGAAGTTGTCCTGAATGCAGGCGACACCAACCAGGTTGTTGACAATAAAACAGTCGACGGAAAGCTTATAGTCACCAATCAGAGGATTTATTTTAAGACTCTTGCGGATGACGCGGACAGGTTTAACCTGGAGATCCTTTTTGAAAATATTCTTGAAATAATATTTTACAAAAAGGGATTATTCCTTGCAAAAGGACTGAATATAGTCACGCGCGACGGTAGAAACTATGTTTTCCCCCTGAAGAAGCGCGATGAAATAGGTCAGCTGATAAATAAAATGTACTAGAGCATTTCTTTTTATCATATATTCCAATTAATTAGAACAGCAGAGACGCCCGGGTTGGGCGTCTCTGAGTTTATCATGTTCTGAATTTTAAAAATTCCGCTCCGGCTATTCATAACGCAATGAATCCGCCGGATTTTTCATGGCTGCCCTGGTAATCCTGATAGCCAGGGTGAGTATTGTGGCAATGATCATTATCAAAGCTGCTGAAAGCAGCAATCCTGCACCAATATTTACAAAATAGTCCCAAATGCTGTCCATAAGCGATACTGAAAGATAATAACCTCCGGCACATCCAAGTATTGAAGCAATTATGAGGACTATCAGGAACTTTTTACTGATAAGGAACATAATAATTGGAACCGATGCTCCCTGGATCTTCCTGATACCGACCTCTTTGGTGCGCCGGATGATATCAAGCGAAACAAGGTTAAACATCCCGATCAGGGAGAGGAGAATTGCAACAATTGCCAGAAAAATATTCACTTTCATAATGCTGTCATTGATAGCCTTTTCTTCCTGCATTGTATCTTCCTGAAGCCTTCCGCCAAATATAAGGTTTGTACCCTGTGTTTTCCATTTCTGGCTGATCATTTCAAGAACTCCCGGCAAGTCCTTTGGATTTGCTCTGACAGCAATGTTATAATACTTATCCGAGCGTGGTAATCTCAACATTGTGGGCTCTATCTCTCCCCATAACCCGTTAACATAAAAATCTTCCACAACACCGATCACCCTCAAGGTCGTGGTGTCATACAGTGTTATCTCCTTTCCGGCTCCTTCATCCCATTCAAAATCCTTAACAAACTTCTGGTTTACCACGATCGAATTGTTTTCACGGTCGGCCGACTCCCTGGTCTTATCAAAAAGACGCCCTTCCAGTAACCGTAGTCCCATGGTTTGAGCATACCCTGGCCCTATATCCAAAACATCCACTTCAAGCTGTTTGTCAGCATCTTTCACCGGCCTCCTGTAGCTACCCCACCCGATATGATTCATGGTACCCTCGGCAGATATTACTCTGGGATCACCAATTATTTCATTCCGGAATGAAGTATATAGGTCGCCTGTGACCGGAACCACTATTAATTTGTCGCGGTCGTAGCCAAGGTCCAGAGTTCGCTGGTAATCAGCATTCCTGGCAAATGCAATTCCCATCACAAGGGCAGCAACCGAAATAATGAATTGAAGGGTGAGAAGTATGGACGACAGGGTACCTGATCCCCTTAAAAGGCCTGTAGCTTTCATGACATTCATGGGGCTGAATGAGCTTACATGAATTGCAGGATAGACTCCTGCAATGAAACCTGTAACAAGCAGCAGCATTACAAGGAAAATCCAGAAAAAAGCGTACTTACTGAATGTCAATTGAATTGACATATAAGCCCATAGACTGCTATATGCCGGTACAAGCACCGCTGAGAGGGCTATTCCAACGATTAGGGACAGAAAACAAATGATGAATGTTTCAAGCATGAACTGCACGATAAGCTGCCTTCGCTGCCCTCCGAAGGTCTTTCTTAGTCCTATCTCCTTAAGTCTCCTGCTGAATACAGCAATCGAAGTATTTGCGAAGTTGAAGCACGCCAGAAGGAGAATGAACAACGCCATGACAGGCGGAGCTATCACGGCTGCAGGATGAAGGGAAGGGAAAAGTCCCGAAGACCAGATATTTCGTGTATTCGATCCGACCTCTTTAAGCGGAACGAGAGAGAACCGGTTTATCCTGAAATCTTCCCTTACCCTGTTCTGAACCGGCAAATAGTTTTTTAATGCCCCAGATATTGAAGGTATTAGTGATTTATTTGATATCTGGACAAAAAGCACAGTAGTCATGAACTTCCAGTCAGCATCATTTAAACTCCACATAAGCAGAAAGTTGTCAAAATGGGATAGGATATCGATCCTGAAACTTGAATTCTCAGGAAGATCGGCAAACACCCCTCCAACCACAAATGTAAATTCCTTGTTCTGATCGTTAACGACTGAAATTGATTTGCCAACAGGAAATTCATTTCCGAAAAGTGTTTTCGACATCGTTTCACTGACAAGAACATTTCCCTGACCGGTTATTACTTTTTTATCCCCATATATCAGGGGGAAGGTAAAAATATCGAGGAATTCCGGATCGACAAATGACACCTGTGCAGGAAAGACATTATCACCGATCTTGACTGGTGAGCCGGTTCTCATTAACCTTGCAGCTCTTTCAATACCAGGTATGTCCTTTCTTATCTCCAGCCCGAGAGTAGCCGGAACAATGCCGTACTCCTGCTCCCTTCCCTGCATATCCCTGAAACTGGTAATCCTGTATATCTCATTGAAGTTCTTGTGAGTCCGGTCAAATTCATAGTTGAACATATGGTTAAAAAATGCAACAATGCAGACCGAAAGAGCGACACCAAGCCCCAGGATATTAATAAGTGTAAAAATCTTGTTCTTCAGCAGGGTCCTGAAGGTGACCAGAAGGTAGTTCTTAAACATAGTTATGAAATTTTATTCATATTTAAGGGATTGCGCAGGATTTACCCTTGCCGCTTTTAAGATGCGATAGCTGACTGTTACAGTGGCAACGCCAAGAGCAATTGCCAGGCCTGCAATAAAACTGAATGGGCCGGGATGTATTCTGTAATAGAAATTTTCCAGCCATCTGGTTGAAATAAAATAGATTATTGGCCACGCAATCAGTGCGGAGATCGAAACGAGTATTATTATTTCCCTGGAAATCACATAATATATACCTGAGACTGAAGAACCCATTGCTTTTCTTACCCCAATCTCCTTGGTTCTCTGCTCAACAGTAAACGAGGTAAGTCCGAATAGTCCCAGAGTAGCCACAAATACGGCAAGTATCGAGAAGATGACAGCCATTTGTGCATTCTGTTTCTCCTGGATATACATCTGTTCGAAATCTTCATCAACGAAATAGTACTGTAACGGATTATTTGATACATACTCCTTCCATTTGGCTTCAATGGCGTTTATAGTCCTGGAATAATCCTGGGCCGACAGTCTTACTGAAAGGTAACCCCATAGCATTCCATCATTCTGGAATTTCATGATATAGGGCCCGATAGGATTCCGGAGCGATTCAAAGTTGAAGTTCTTAACTACTCCAAGTACCGGCAAATAATTCATTTTACCGGAATCCTCCGGCTCCATGAATCTCACCTTGCTGATATCCGTAATATTTAAATTCTTCATTGCAGCTTCATTGATAAGGCAACCCTCTTTGTCGCTTGAATATGATTCATTGAAATTTCTGCCGGAAACCAGGGTCATACCCATGGTTTCGAGATAATTATAATCAATCCAATTGGTCATCAGCAGAAAGGTCTCATCCTTTCTTCCTTCAATCCCATAACCGTTATTGTTGTTGTTTCGGCCGGGTACAGCGGTAGAACTGGCGATATTTATTACCCCCGGAATATTCCTGACTTCTTCCTTGAACGATTTCATTTTTGTTCCCAGAGCTTCTGCCCGGTTGATCACTATGAGTTGCTCTTTATCGAAACCGACATCCTTGTTGACCATGAAATATATCTGTCTGTACATAACAATGGTCCCGATTATAAGAAGAATGGAAACAGCGAACTGAAATACTACAAGGATCCTCCTGAGACGACCGTTATTCTGACTGTTTTTAACACTTCCCTTAAGAACTTCGTAGGGATTGAAGGATGAGAGAAAGAGGGCGGGATAACTTCCTGAAAGAAAACTTACGAATATTGTAAAAAGAACAAGACCGGGTATTGTGTACCAGTTTTTAAAGAGGCTCAGGGTAAGATTGGCATCAAGGAGATCGTTAAAATATGGCAGCGTTATTTTTATTATAACCAGTGCAAACAATAATGCAATTATTGACAGGACAAATGACTCCGAAAGGAACTGACCGATAAGCATTCCCCTGGTTGAACCTGCAATCTTTTTAATACCCACCTCTTTAGCCCTTCTGGAAGCCTGGGCGGTAGAAAGATTCATAAAATTTACAGCAGCTATCAGAACTATAAGTATGGCAACGGTTCCGAATATGATCAGGTACTTAGGATCGCTGGCGGGCTTAAACTCCTGTTGAATAGATGGATCAAGGTGGATATCTGTGAGGTTCTGGAGAAAATACCTGTATTTGTTTCCCTGGGCCAGAAAGTCTTCAATAGTAATCCCCATGTACTTCTGAACCTCAGGGCCTACATATTTCTTAAGCATTTCCGGAATCTTGTCATCAACTGTCTTATAATTGACATTTGGCTTTAGAAGTAGATAAGTACTAAGACTATTCATCAGCCAGATAGGTCTCTTCGATTGCGGATTGGTCATAAACGATAACAACATGTTAGCCTCAAAATGGGAGTTTTCCGGGACATCACCCATGACTCCTGAAACAGTATATCTGATCGAATCAGAGCCTATCTTAATTGGTTTGTCAATAGGATTCTCATTCCCGAATATTCTTTTTGCAGCTGATTCTGAAAGGACAACCCTATAGGGAGCATTCAGAAGATTCGCAGCATCGCCTTTCAGAACAGGAATAGTAAAGAAATTAAAAAATGAAGAATCTGCTTCAACAACATGTTCCTCGGTGAAGGTCTGGCTGTTATATTCAATTACTGTCGGACCCCTGCCGGTCAGCCTGAGGTAATCTTCTATCTCCGGAAACTCCTTCAGCATAGTAGGTCCCATAACTGGCGGTGAAGCAAATATTGTAACTTCCTGCCCGCCGATCTTCCCATTGAGGTTAATCCTGTATATCCTGTCCTTCTTTACATTGTATTTGTCGAAACTCGCCTCGTTTATCACAAAGATGGCTATCAGCAGACTGCAGGCTATACCGATGGAAAGCCCAAGGACATTTATAATTATGTAAGATCGCTGACGCTTGAACGATCTTAAACTGTACCTGATGAGATTGTTTAACATATTGGTGTGTTTTCTTATTATTCAACTTTAAGCGCTAACGCCGGTTTAATCAGTTATGCCTTAAATGCCTTGAAAATAACCGTAACAAGAGCTATGATTTTCGTCCCGGCTGCTAAAATCGCAAATTCGGAATACATACCAGATTCTCCTTGTCAAATCCAAGGTCCTTGTACTGCAGGTATTTCAACTGCATTAACATAAGAAAAGCTCAATTCATCCTGGATCCACAGGAGAATCAACAATGAAGCTGTAAGCCCGACTGCGAGACCGATAAAGTTTAAAAACGCGAAGACTTTATTCTTCAATATATTACGTAAAGCAAAACGGGAAATATTCTTTATCATTACCTGGTTCTTAAAGGCATAATAAGGACGAATTTTAATCTCCACTGTTGCATTAAAAGAAAATAAAGTTAATTATCAAATAAGACAAAACCAGCAAAACGGATTTACACGATTTTGTTAATATTCTGTTAATGTACTATCAATATTGCAGGTTTCGGAAAAATCTGTCATACATTTAAGTTTTCTAATCCTCAAATATAATCATGATAAAGAATCTGCTCAAAACAGCTGTCAGGCATATCCGCAAGCACCCGGGCTATAGCCTTTTAAACGTGCTCGGTCTTACCCTGGGCATCTCAAGTGCCCTGTTTCTTATAATTTATGTATCTGATGAAGTAAGTTATGACCGGTTCAACGAAAAGGCAGATCGCATCTACCGGGTTTCTTCAAAAATAACAGAACCAGACGACCAGTTCACCTGGATTGTAGCGCAAATCCCGTTTGGACCTCAGGTCGTTCAGGATTATCCTGAAATACAGGCATTCGTGCGCTTCATAAATATGCCCAGGGGACTTTATAAATATGAGGATAAGGAATTTGTTGAAGAGAATTTCTACTATGCCGACTCGACGCTTTTCGACATATTTACTTATAAGGTTCTAAAGGGAGAAGTAAAATCAGCTCTGAGGGATCCTGGAAAGATTATACTTACCGAGACAATTGCAAAACGGTATTTCGGAAATACCGATCCTGTAGGGAAAACCCTGACAGAAGGCAACAATACCTATGAAATCACGGGAGTTATCGAAGATGTGCCTTTCAACTCCCATTTTCGCTTTGAAGCACTGGCAGCAAGGAATAATCTGCCCAAGCAACTTGGATCCTGGGGTAATTTCGGGGTTTTTACTTACCTGCTGTTTCCGGAAGGAATTGATATAAAAACGTTTGAAACAAAGATGCAGGGTATGTACGATGCCCATTTGAAGTCGATATTCGGTCCTCTTAACATCAAAATTGAATATATTCTTGAGCCGATCACGAAAATCCATCTTTATTCTACTAATCCCAACGAGCCGGAACCTACCGGCAGCATTGCATATGTCTACATCTTCGCTATAGTTGCGGTTTTTCTGTTACTGATCGCGGCCATGAATTATATGAATCTGGCAACAGCCCGTTCTACCCGGAGGGCACGTGAAGTAGGACTTCGCAAGGTAGTAGGATCACGCCGTTTTCCACTCATATTGCAGTTCATTTCCGAATCGGTTGTTTTAACACTTATTTCGCTTATTATAAGCATCATATTGTTGGTTGTCCTGCTGCCAAAATTTAACCTCCTCGCAGGAAAATCCTTCCGTCCGGATATACTTTTCAGTCCTGTAGTTTTGATCTCCGCCATTGCGGTTGTACTGGTGGCAGGAATCTTTGGTGGCAGTTATCCTGCTTTTTTCCTTTCGAGGTTCAGTCCGGTAACGGTACTCAAGGGAGAGATTACACAGGGATCGGCCGGCAGTCTTTTCCGCAAAATCCTGGTAGTAATACAGTTTACAGTATCTGTTGCCATGATAGTCTGTACTATGGTTGTATTCAGGCAGTTAAACTACCTTAAAAATATGGATCAGGGATTTGACCAGAAGAATGTCATCACACTTCAGCTTAACCGGGGGATGGTCAGCAAATACCCTCTCCTTAAACAGATCCTCCTTGAAAATAATGATATTAAGTATGTTACCTCAACCAACACTGCCATGGGAGAAGGTTCAGGCAAGCTTATCTTCAATGTCGAAACCGATCAGGGAATGGTACAAAGAGGGATAAACTTCGCGGTGGTTGACCATGATTTTGTTGAAACACTTGGAATTAAAATGGTTTCCGGACGTGATTTTCAACAGGATATGCCATCTGACACTCTGAACAGTGTTGTTGTGAATCAGACTTTTGTAAACAGAATGGGATGGAAGGATCCGATTGGCAAAAAAGTTGAAGCCGGCGACGCAAACACACTTCGTGCCAGAGTAATCGGTGTTATGGCAGATTATCACCAGACCGGCATGTACAATGAGATTGAATCACTCCTTCTGGCCTACCGTGAAAGGAATAATATAATCTACATCAAGCTGAGCGGAAATAACATTCAGCAGACCCTCAGCTATATTGAATCGAAGTGGAAAGAAGTTTTCCCCGATCAACCCTATTCGTACGCATTTCTTTCTGAGCGGTTTAACAGGCAGTTTGAGGCTGATGAAAAACGGGGACTTATCTTCACGATGTTTACAATACTGGCAATACTTATAGCATGTCTTGGATTGTTTGGGCTGGCATCATACATGGTTGAGCAAAGGACAAAGGAGATTGGAATAAGGAAAGTATTTGGTGCCAGCGAGAATGTCATCATCAGATTAATATCGCGTGATTTCATCATTCTGGTCGCCATATCAATCATCATCGCACTTCCCGCTGCATATTACTTCATGGGCAACTGGCTTGAGAATTATGTGTACAGGACAAAAATTGGTATTACACTCCTGCTCACTGCTGCAGTACTTACTATTGTAATAACATTTATAACAATAAGTTACAAAGCATATCAGGCAGCTATTCTGAATCCGGCAAATTCCCTGAAGACAGAATAACATGAATCGCTGTCAGAGGCTTTCCAAATTTATACCGTTTGGCTTTGCAGCGTGAAAGGATTTTTAATGTCTTTTCTCTGATATGATTTTCTAATCACTAAAAATAACCTGAATGCTTAAGAACTTTTTTACAGACGGACTCCGGAAGTTCAGAAAACAACCCGGTTATATATTATTAAATGTGGGCGGACTTGCGGTCGGACTGGCCAGTTTTTTCTTTATCACCCTTTACGTGATCAATGAACTAAGTTATGACCGGTTCCATAAGAATTATGAAAATATCTACAGGGTCAAGGTTATTGGACGCATGGCTGGTGGTGAAATTAACCAGGCTATAACTGCTGCACCTATGGCACAGACAATGCTTAAGGATTATCCGGAAGTTTTACAGGCTACCAGAGTCAGGAGGCTGGGTGATTGGCTTATCCGTTTCGGGGATAAGAAGTTCAATGAGGATGGTGTCCTTTTTGCTGATTCAACTTTTTTCAATGTATTTGATTTTCAGCTGATAAAAGGAGATCCTCAAACAGCCCTTGTTCGTCCAAATTCAATGGTCCTGACAGAGGAGTTCGCAAAAAAGTATTTCGGTGACCAGGATCCCATGGGTCAAAGACTGACCGTGGAAGCAGATACTATATTTTATACTGTCACCGGAGTAGTCCGGAATGTACCGGATAATTCCCATATTAAATTTGACATCCTGGCATCATTGAGCACATACCCGGGCATAGCCAATGCCCAGTTTTGGGTCAGTCATAATTTCTACACTTATATAGTTGTCAGGGCCGGCACCAATAAGGATGACCTCCAGAAAAAATTCCAGGAGATGGTTATAAAATATGTTGGACCTCAGATAAAAGAGATTACAGGCCAGACAATTGAAGATTTCAGGAAAGCCGGCAACGATTTCGGCTACGTTCTTGAGCCATTAAAGGACATTCATCTTAAGGGGGCACCCCAGTACAATCTGGAACCCCCTGGCTCGCCTGCCACCGTATATATTTTCGCTGTTATTGCAGTACTGATACTGGTAGTCGCCATAATCAACTATATAAACCTGGCCACTGCCAAATCAGCTGCCCGGGCAAAAGAGGTAGGCGTCAGGAAAGTATCAGGTGCAAACAAATCAGGACTCATATTCCAGTTTCTGGGTGAATCCCTAATTATTGTGGCATTTGCCGCTCTGCTGGCACTGGTCGTTGTCTATGCCCTGATGCCATCTTTTAATAAACTGATCGGAAAAGATCTTTCTTTCGGACTGGTCGATAATGCAACAGGAATAATATCGCTTATTGCACTGGTAATAATTATTGGAATTTCTTCAGGTTTTTATCCCGCTTTTGTGCTTGCTTCATATAATCCTGTGGAGGTATTAAAGGGGACCATGAGTCCCGGTTCGATGTCGAAAAGGCTCAGGGGACTTCTTGTTGTCTTCCAGTTTACCGTTTCAATAATAATAATCATCGGATCGATTATTGTCTATAATCAGCTGAACTTCATGACAAAAAAGGATCTGGGATTTGACAAGGATAACCTTCTTATAATACGGAGGGTTGATGCTTTCTGGCGGCAGATGGAATCATTCAGAACTCAACTGCTTGAAATTCCAGGTGTTAAAGAAACCGGATTTTCAAGGGCAGTGCCAGGAACGGACTTTAACTATAATGCTTTTTTTAAGGATGATGATCCTGAAAAAAATACATATCTCATCAATCAAACATCAGTCAGTTTGGATTTTCCGGAAGCTCTCGGGGTACAATTGACTGAAGGCCGGTTTTTCTCGCGGGAATTTGGTACTGATTCTTCAGCTGTTCTCATAAATGAAGCAGCCGTAAAATCACTGGGATTAAAGGATCCGGTGGTTGGTCAATACATACTTCAGCCTACAGGACCCCAGCAATGGCAAAGGCTTAAGATTATAGGCGTAATGAAGGATTTCAACATAGAATCTGTTCATGAAGCAATAACACCTGTTTGCTTCACTGTCAGCGGTGGTGGCGGCGGTGATATGTTCGCGGCCGCAAGATTGTCCGGTAACGATATCCCCGGAACTGTAAGAGCAATTGAACAGGTATGGAATAAATTCACCTCAAATATGCCATTCCAGTACGACTTTTTCAAAGACAGATGGGATAGCCTTTATTCATCGGAAATGAAAACCGGAAAGATATTCCTGATTTTTTCATTCCTCGCAATCTTTATCGCATGTATGGGATTGATCGGCCTTGTTACATATATGACCAACAAGAGAACAAAAGAAATAGGAATAAGAAAGAGTTACGGAGCCTCTAACGAGATTATACTCAGCCTCCTGTCAAAAGAGGTTGTTTACCTGATCATCATATCTTCCCTGGTGGCTTATCCTGCA
This sequence comes from uncultured Bacteroidales bacterium, assembly GCA_963831935.1. GTDB lineage: Bacteria > Bacteroidota > Bacteroidia > Bacteroidales > VadinHA17 > LD21. The sequence goes on along the minus strand of CAWHSH010000013.1, from coordinate 142,235 downwards.
GCATTCTTCGGATCGAGATACTGGCTGGAAGGATTTGCAAGCAGGATTTCAGTTAATCCCGCTTATATTTATCCTGGCAACCCTGATTACACTTATCATAGGTTGGCTGTCTATTAGTTATCAGACTATTAAGGCAGCCAATTATAATCCTGCAAATGCCCTCAGAATTGAGTAGGGAAATAAGTTTCCGATAGACTGATCTTGCTTTTTTTTATTGTAATTTTGAGCAAATGAGTAAGGATGAGGATTGACATTATTACTGTTCTGCCGGAATTACTTGAAAGTCCGCTAAACCATTCAATAGTAAAAAGAGCACAGGGAAAAAGGACTTGTTGAAATCAACGTAATAAATCTGAGGGATTTCACGAAGGATAAATACAAGACTGCAGATGATTATGCTTTTGGCGGAGGTGCCGGAATGGTGATGATGATCGAGCCTGTGTACAAAGCGATCGAAAAGCTGAAAAGTGAAAGAGAGTATGATGAGATTATCTATACTTCTCCTGATGGCGAAAAATTTACTCAGAAGACAGCAAACCAACTCTCATTAAAAAATAATATAATTATTCTGGCGGGTCACTATAAAGGTATTGACCAGCGAATCAGAGATCACCTGATAACCAAAGAGATATCAGTAGGTGACTATGTTCTTTCGGGGGGAGAATTACCGGCAGCAATAATTGCTGATGCCCTGGTCAGGTTGTTACCGGGAGCACTTTCGGATGAACAGTCAGCTCTTTTTGATTCGTTCCAGGACGATCTCCTTGCCCCGCCCGTGTACACAAGGCCGGCCGAATTCATGGGATGGAAAGTTCCTGACATACTTCTTTCAGGAAATACAGCTGAGATAGAGAAATGGAGGCACGAGCAGTCCATAAAAAGAACCAGGGAATTAAGACCAGATCTTACAGACAATGAATAATTTCACCTTATTCATAAAATGGCTGACTATAATTTTTGTTGCTGGTTTTTCTTCTTATTGCAGTAATCCAATAAAGTTCAAATAATCTAAAACAAGGGTTCTTAAATCCGCCGGATTCATCACGGCCGGGGGTATACTGGTATTTCATGGATGGGAATATTGACAAGAATGAAATAACAAATGACCTTGAATCGATGAAAGATGCCGGCATCGGATACGCCCTGTTCCTTGAAGTCAATGTAGGTATCCCAAGGGGAAAGGTAGATTTTTTAAGTGAAAAATGGCAGGAGTTGTACGAGACATGCTGTCCGGGAAGCAGAAAGACTGGGAATCAGGATCATCCTGGGATCTGGCCCGGGATGGGCGGGAAGCGGAGGTCCCTGGGTGACTCCGGCTCAGTCGATGATGCACCTTGTTGCCAGCGACACGACAGTGACCGGACCCATGATATTCAACGGTCCCCTTACGGTCCCGAAACCAGTAAAGCCTTATTTCGGAGAGAGCAACTCTTACTCAAACACTTAAAGAACAACGCGATAACTGGTACGAAGATGTTTGCGTCCTGGCCTTTCCGGAACCAACCGTGAAAATCAAAATAGACAGGATTGGCGAAAAAGCACTTTATTACAGGGCTCCGTATACTTCAGTAACAAACGTTCTGCCCTATATTCCTCCTCTTCAGGATACACTTGAAATTCCAGGATCTGCGATAGATCCCGCTGAACATTGTTGATCTCACCGGTAAATTTGATAAATCAGGCACTCTTGACTGGAATATTCCCCCCGGGCGGTGGACAATTCTGAGATTTGGTGTGCGCAATAACGGTGCTGTGACAAGACCGGCTCCAATTCCTGGTCTGGGTTTTGAAGCAGATAAATTTGACACTGTTTCTTTCGATTCACATTATAATTCCTACGTCGGTAAACTCATTAAGAAGAGTCAGATCCACGGAAAAGCTAAAACCGGCGGAGGATGGACCATGATCCACATCGACAGCTGGGAAATGGGAGCCCAGAACTGGAGCCCTGATTTCAGAAGGCAATTTATTAAAAGACGCGGATACGATCCGATGCTTTATCTGCCGGTCTACACCGGAAGATATATATCCGGTAGGAATGTCAGTGAAAGATTCCTGTGGGACCTCAGAGAGACATCCAATGAACTTATAATAGAAAATCATGCCGGCGAGGTTCAAGGAACTTGGACGACGACATGGCTTCAGACTTTCAATTGAACCATACGATATGAATCCTGCATCAGATTTTGACCTTGGCAGCGTTGCAGATGTACCGATGTGCGAATTCTGGAGCGAAGGGTACGGTTTCAATTCAGCCTTCAGCTGCATCGAAGCAACCTCGATCGGACATATAACAGGAGCTCCGGTCATAGCATCCGAATCATTTACTGCCAACAGTAATGAAGCCTGGAAAAAATTTCCCGAAAACATGAAGAACCAGGGTGACTGGGCATTCTGCATGGGGATCAACCGTCTCATCTATCATACATTTGCACACAAGTCCCTGGGTAACAAACTTAAGCCAGGCATGACAATGGGTCCCTATGGTGTGCACTGGGACCGAGGACAGACATGGTGGCCGATGGTTACAGCCTATCATAAATACATTTCAAGGTGTCAGTACATACTTTCACAGGGTAAACCAGTTGCTGACATTCTTTACATCACTCCTCAGGGAGCACCGCAGGTTTTCCTGCCTCCTTCCTCCGCCGTTGCAGGAACAGCTGAATTGCCCGACAAAAGGAGATATTCTTTTGATTGTTGCTCTCCTAAGTACCTCATAAAATACGCATCAGTAAGAAACAATATGGTTAGTTTTTCCCGGAGGTGCATCCTACAAGTTAATGGTTTTGCCTGATATTAAGACATTTACTCCGGAATTTATTGCTAAAATAGACACGCTGATAAGAGATGGGGCCACAGTAATCGGTAATCCTCCGGAAAAATCTCCTTCACTTTCCGGTATCCCGAATGCGATCAAAAATTAAAAGAAATCACTGAACGAATCTGGGGAACTGAAAAAGATTCACCCAGGAATAATTATCCGGCAATACGGCAGGCGGAAGAATAATAACAGGTCACGATGTTTATTCCGGGAAATCCGGTGAACAAAGCAAGCCTGATAGCCTCGCTCTTTATCCGGTTATGATTTTACGGCAGGTATCCTTAAAGAGAATGGGGTCCGGCCGGATTTTATATCGGGAGGAAAAATCAGATACACCCACAGGTCACTTAAATGATTCAGAGATCTATTTCATATCGAACCGCACTGGTTCAGCCATCAGGGAAACATGCATATTCCGTGATGGACGTGAAAATGCTGAGTTGTGGGATCCTTTAACAGGTAACATATATTCCGTGAGAACTGTTTTTAGTCTCGATGGAATGATTTCCCTTCCTGTCCTCCTTGAGCCATATCAGAGTTTTTTTATAGTTTTCAACAAATCAGGAAGTTCCGGTGAAGGAAAAACTTTAAAATTAAATACGCTCACTGCCAGAAAAACAGTAAGGACCCTTGATGGTCAATGGAATGTGGCATTCGATACAGCCTGGGGAGGTCCGGCAAAAATTGTTTTCAATCAGCTCACCGACTGGACCGAAAGGCAAGAGGAGGGAATAAAATACTACTCAGGCATAGCCACATACAATAAAATTTTTGATTTTCCCGAGTACACGGAATTCAGGAGCACTGAACTGTTCCTGAACCTTGGCTCTGTGAAGAATCTCGCCAGGGTAGGCCTTAACGGAAAAGACCTTGGGATCCTCTGGACATCACCATGGCAGGTCAGAATTACGGATTGCATTAAAAAGAAGAGTAACAGGCTGACAATTGAGGTTGCAAACCTTTGGATCAACCGGCTGATTGGAGATGAAATAAAACCATATGACGGCATTGAAAACGGGAAATGGCCTGACTGGCTTACCGAAGGAAAACCACGGACCAGCGGTCGTTACACTTTTACCACTCACCATTATTATAAAAAAGGAGATCCGTTATCGGAATCCGGACTAATAGGACCTGTAAGGATTGAAACGACTAAAAATCAATAACATAGTTATAAAAACCAACACAGAGGAAATCCGGAGGACAACAGAGGTGCACAGAGGTTCTTCTCTGTGGATCTCTGTGTTGACTCTGAGGATCTCTGTGTAAGTTCTCTGATCCTTAACATAATACATCATCTTTTATATATGCTGCATATTTGACCTTTGCGCACTTTGGGACTACAAATAAAGTTCAAAACTAACTATGCTAATCGTTTCAAATTTTTGATGATTATCCTGTTTCCGTTTCCGGAATTGTTATTTTGAAATAACGAAAAGCTTTCGTAAACTTGTACCTTAAATTTTAATAAATCATATCTAATTAATAATCAACATGATGAACACACAGGATTATATTAACCGTGAAGATAAATACGGAGCACATAATTATCATCCGCTTCCGGTAGTTCTTGACAGAGGTGAAGGTCCTTTTGTATGGGATGTAGAAGGTAAAAGGTATTTTGATTTCCTTTCAGCATATTCAGCTGTAAACCAGGGTCATTGCCATCCTAAAATCGTTAAAGCGCTGACCGACCAGGCTCAGAAGCTCACTCTGACATCAAGGGCATTTTATAATTCAGTTCTGGGAGAATATGAGGAGTATGTAACAAAGTATTTTGGCTACGATAAGGTACTTCCAATGAATTCAGGTGCAGAAGGTGACGAAACAGCCCTGAAATTATGCCGCAAATGGGCATATAAGAAGAAAGGGATCAAGTGAGGACAAGGCAAAGATCATAGCTTGTGAAGGGAACTTTCACGGAAGAACAATAACAATAATTTCAATGTCCACAGATCCGGATGCAAGAAAACATTATGGTCCTTTTACACCTGGTTTTATTATAATCCCTTACAATGATATTAAGGCGCTTGAAAATGCGTTGAAGGACCCGGATGTGGCCGGATTCCTTGTGGAACCGATACAGGGCGAAGCAGGTGTGTTTGTACCGGATGAAGGATATATCAAAAAATCATATGATCTCTGCAAACAACATAATGTCCTGTTCATTGCCGATGAGGTACAGACCGGCATTGCCCGTACAGGGAAATTACTGGCATGCGATCATGAAGGTGTCCGGCCGGATATCCTGATACTCGGGAAAGCATTGTCAGGCGGCGTTATGCCTGTTTCTGCAGTGCTCGCCGATGATGAAATCATGCTTACGATATTACCCGGGGAACATGGATCAACTTTTGGCGGGAATCCGCTGGCAGCCAAGGTAGCCATCGCCGCATTGAAGGTTATTAAAGATGAAAAACTGGCTGAAAATGCTGAATATCTTGGGAAGATCTTCCGTGATGAGATGCTTGGCATTAAATCGGATATGATCGAGCTTGTCAGAGGGAAAGGACTGTTGAACGCCGTCGTAATCAGGCCAAAAAATGGCAAACAGGCATGGGATGTCTGCCTTTCAATGAAGGACAACGGCTTGATAGCCAAGCCCACGCATGACCATATAATCCGGTTTGCTCCTCCCCTTGTCATAAATGAAAAACAGCTTAGGGAAGCAGTTGGAATTATAAAAGAAACATTTAAACATTTTGAATAACAGGTTGTTATATAAAACATCCACTTTATTTTTCAGGGGAAATCCATAATTTTCTTTCTATGTCTATTTTCAATATTTATAAATCAGTAAACAGGGTATTCCCTGTAATAATCTTCAGCTCGCTGATCGTTTTCTCCTGCAATAAATCAGTCACCAGGAAAATAACGCAGGGAGAACTTCAGGAGCACATTAAATACCTTTCCTCCGATTCATTGAGAGGCAGGAAAACCGGAACTCCCGGTGACAGTCTGGCCGCAATATATATCCGCGACCGGCTTGCTGCCTGCGGACTGGTACCTCTTAGCGGAGACGGATTTCAAAGGTATGGCGTGACAGACAAAGTGACTGAGGGGGAAAAGAACTATTGTATAGTCAACGGAACAGAGTTCAAACTATCAGCTGACTTTATGCCATTTTCATTCAGCGGGAACTCCGGTCTGGATGCTGAGGTAATATTTGCCGGTTATGGATTTAATATCAGCAACGACAGCCTGGAATGGAATGATTACAAAAACATCGATGTAAAAGGCAAGTGGGTACTTATTCTTCGGGGTGATCCAGAGACGGAAAAATCGGTAAGCGGATTTGTTCCATTCAACAGCGACAGGGATAAAGCCCTGCTCGCAAAGGACATGGGCGCTGCCGGAGTGCTTCTGGTTTCCGGACCTGTTTTTGACGAGGAAGATAGTTTCGAAACTTTATCCTCGGGTGACTATTCAGTCGAATTACCGGCTTTGAGAGTCAAAAGAGCAATTGCTGATTTTATTCTTAAAAAGTCACGGTCTACGGTTGCTGATCTTGAAAACCGGCTGATAAAGACACAAAAAACATCAAGTTTTGTAACCGGTACCAAAGTTAATGCAGGATCGGAGATAATAAGGGAAAAATCTGCGACCAGAAATGTTGTAATGATGCTACCCGGTGAGGATGAACAGCTTAAAAATGAGTATCTTATAATCGGTGCTCATTTTGATCATCTCGGGATGGGTGGACCAGGATCTTCAAGCAGGGCTGTGGATACAGTGGGTGTACATCATGGAGCAGATGACAATGCTTCAGGGGTAAGCGAAATGGTTGAACTTGCCGAAAAATTTGCACTGACTAAGGGAAGTCACAGGCGCAGCATGATATTTGCTGCATTTTCAGGAGAAGAGATGGGATTGCTGGGCTCAAAATATTTTGCGGAAAACCCGGGCATTGATCTTTCCAGAGTAAATGCAATGATTAACCTGGATATGATCGGCAGATTAAAGGGAACAAGCTCATTACAGATTGGTGGTGTGGGTACTGCTGATGACTTAAAGGAACTTGTAACAGGTCTCGCCGATACCAGCCTAATTAAGCTCACATTTTCAGATTCAGGTTACGGACCTTCGGATCATTCGTCGTTTTACGGGAAGAATATTCCGGTGTTATTCTTTTCGACCGGGGCTCATCTCGATTATCACACACCCTCAGACACCTGGGATAAAATTGACTACAGCGGAATGGTTGCCATTTCAAACCTGGTCTTCAGGATCGCAGAAAAGCTGGCCAACTCTGACAACCGGTTAAAGTTCAAAGAAGCCGGACCCAGGGTTGACATCAGCCAGGCAGTACGAAGAAGAGGTGTGACGCTGGGTATCATGCCTGATTTTGCCGGGAACGTTAAAAACGGATTGCGTGCTGATTTTGTGACTCCCGGAAAACCGGCAGCGTTGGGTGGCATGAAAAAAGGTGATATTATAACATCTATCAACGGAAAGACCGTAAATAATATCCAGGATTATATGTTCAGAATGGGACAGCTTAAACATGGACAGACAATCAGTGTTGAGGTTCTCAGGGACGGTGAGAAAGTTGTTCTTCTGATACAATTGTAAAGATTAAGCGTCTAAGATATAAAGATACAGTTATGAAACCCACATGATTGACAACAATCAAAAACACTATTGAAATATAATCTTCAATCATGTGTGGTTCCATCATACTTTTAAAATCAATATATTATGATGAAAAAAGCCATCCTGTGGTTTCTGGCGATAATAATTACTCTTGGCGCAGCATATTACCAGAGAAAGACCGGACCAACATATCCCAAAAGTGTCAGCATCATGTTAAATGACACAACCTATGAGCTCAGGCTGGTACGCAGCCTCGGACTTGATGAACGTCCGGAGGTCAGGCTTGACATTAATGACACCTCCATCAGGGCAAAAATATACTACAAGAGGTACAGGACAAACGATGATTATACAACTGGCGAATTTAATTACAGGATCTATCCCGTCGAATCATTCATAATGAACAAAATATTCAAAATAACTGAAGAAAAGGGTCTTTTTGCAGAGGTTCCCCAACAACCGGCAGCGGGAAAACTCCAGTACTATATCGAGTTAACTGATTCAAGGGGTACACATGCATTGTTCAGGGAGAATCCTGTTGTTATCAGGTTTAAAGGCAGTGTTCCGGGATATATCCTGGTTCCTCATATCCTGTTAATGTTCGTGGCTATGCTCTTTTCAACTCTCGCAGGGCTGATGAGCGTGATTAAATATCCACGGTATAAAATATACTCAGTTTGGACACTAGTTCTTCTTACTATCGGGGGTATGATCCTGGGGCCGCTGGTTCAGAAATTTGCTTTCGGGGAATTATGGACCGGAGTTCCTTTTGGTTGGGACCTAACTGATAACAAAACACTTATTGCATTGATATTCTGGATTCTCGCAGTACTTATAAACAGAAGGAAAGAAAAACCATTCTTTACAGCCCTGGCTGCGGTAGTACTGCTGCTTGTCTTCTCAATTCCCCATAGTATGTTCGGATCCGAACTCGATTATGCATCGGGAGAAGTGACTCAGGGAATAATTCTGATTTTTTTCTTAAAAATTTTGAAAAATTCTTAAATTGAGTGCAGCATTAAAAAAATACCCTCGTCTTTTGATTGGAAAACATGAAAGACAGTGGGTGCAGCGACTCAGATAAAAACCAGCCTTTATATAAAGATGGCAAATGTAGAAGCGGCATTCAGAAACTTACACCAGGATCTGTTGGACGGGTGTAAAGCAGGTGACCAAAAAGCGCAATTTCAGATATACAAGTTGTACTACAAGGCGATGTACAACACAAGTCTGAGGATTGTGAACGACACGATGGAGGCTGAAGATATTATGCAGGAATCTTTCCTGTCGGCCTTTGAAAAAATTGACACTTACTCAGGAACAGTGAGTTTCGGGGCGTGGCTCAAAAAGATAGTGATAAACCGTTCACTGGATGCCCTGAGTAGAAGAAAAGCGATCTTTGAAGATATTGATTCTCATGTGGGTATAAGGGATGAGAGTAATGAAGACATTCTGAGGAACGAGGAGGTTGATGTCAGGGTCGAAGAGGTGAAGGATGCAATAAACAGGCTCCCTGACGGATACAGGATAATTCTCTCCCTTTATCTCCTGGAAGGTTATGATCATGATGAAATCGCAGAGATCTTATCCATTTCAAGCAGCACATCAAGATCACAACTCTCAAGGGCAAAACAAAAACTTATCGCCGAACTAAGAAAGAAATGAAATTTTACAGGATATGAAAAACATAGAAGACATAATCAGGAGCAGCAAGGACTTTTTCGAAGAAGCGGAGCCTTCAAAAGGTCACCTGGAACGGTTTAACAGGAAGCTGGAATTACGGTTCGGTGCCAGAACAATAAAAAGAAGCATTGTTCCTTACCTGTTAAAAGCAGCTGTTGTGACATTGCTCGTAACTCTCTCATCGCTCTGGACATGGGATCATTTTATCAGATCTGACAGGAACAGGATGACCCTGGGCGATGTGTCACCCCAATACAGGGAAGTGGAAAACTATTACGTGCACCAGGTCAATCTGATGGAAAGTGAACTGGTAAATATTGACCTGAAAAATAATCCCGAACAGAAAGAGATGCTTCTCTCTGAACTTAAAGGCATGGATTCCGTATATGTGCAGCTTCAGAAGGAACTCAAAGCAAATCCCAATGATGAAAGAATTATCAATGCCATGATAGAACATTACCAGACCAAAGTGGATATCATGTCATATATTGTAAATCAGCTCAAAGCGATAAGGAATGAAAATCAAAACGAGACCAAAAATGGAAAAACGAATCTATAAGTCAGCTATTCTCCTTTTATTCTCAGTATTCCTGGTTTTAAACTCTTCATTTGGACAGGGAGTTTCAAAGGAGTTTCACAAGGAGTATAAACCGGGCCCCGGTGCAACACTCCAAATAAGCAACAAGTACGGTGATGTAAACGTAGAGACATCAGATCAGGATCAGGTAGTAATTGATGTCAAAGTAACAGTGGATGTTCCTAACCGGGAACGGGCCGAAAAACTTTTAAGCTATATCGATGTCCAGTTTTCGGAAAGCGATAATCTGATTTCGGCAAAAACAGTTATTGATGAAAAATTCAACTTTACCGGATGGGGTGAATCAAGACGATTCAGTATTGATTATAATGTTAAAATGCCAGTTAAGCTCAATTTTACACTTTCCAACAGGTATGGGGATACGGATCTCGAAGAGATAAGCGGACTGGTTAATCTCGACATAAAATACGGGAACCTGTCAGCCGATAATCTTTCAAGAGGCAATGAAAAGCCCTTGAATCATCTCAGCCTGGCATATGGCAAAGCTGAGATTACATCAGCTGGATGGCTTGACATTTTGGCAAGGTACTCAGGTAGCCTGGAAATTGATAAAAGCCAGGCGCTGCTTCTCGACAGCAAATATTCAAAAATGCAGTTCGGCGAAACAAGTTCACTTGTCGGTGAATCAAGGTACGACAACCTGCGAATAGATAAAATCAATAACCTTGTTCTTGACGCCGGTTACACGGACGTTGTAATTGAAACCCTTAATAAGAAGCTTAAATTTGATGGCGGATATGGAGCACTGACTGTAGAGGAAATACCGGCCGGCTTTGAATCGGTAGAAACAAACACACGGTACCTGGGTGTCAAGCTGGGAATTGATAATGATGCCAGTTATAATCTTGATGCAAAATTATCATACGGAGATCTCAAATTTGACGAGAATAATTTTCAGCACCAACGACGTATTGTTGAAAACAACTCAAATGAGACATCAGGAATAGTAGGTAAAGAGAGCTCACCATCATCAAGTGTTAAGGTAACTGCTTCGTACGGTTCTGTAAGACTTAATTAAGAATAGCTGAAGATATTTATCACATTAACCCCTCAGTCAGAACTGAGGGTTTTTTTATTTCATATTTGCCGCAGATCCCGCTGATTCATGCAGATTGCTTTTAACCTGATGTTTTCCGCGGAACCTGCGGGAAACCTTTTTAAAAATCCATCTCCACAACAGTAATACCTGAACCTCCGAATTCTGGGCTTTCGTCCCGGTATGATTTTACAAAACTGACTGTTGCAAGGTATTCCCTTACCAGCTGACGGAGAATACCGTTCCCTTTGCCATGGAGTATTCTAAGGTTGCGATATTGTACAATCAAGGCATTGTCGAGAAAATCGCGGACAAGATTTATTGCTTCCTCTCCCCTGACTCCCCGGATATCTATCTCAGGCTTAAAGCTGATTTTACGTTGCTCTATCTCAGGATCAGCTTCATAATAAATCTGATTAGTCCTGGTTCTTTTCTTCAGTTCGCTTCTGCTGATCCTTTCGATCTTATCAACCGGTACAAAGAACCTGAGGCTTCCTGCTTCAACCTGGATCATGTTACCTTTTATTTTTATTATCTCACCTGCTGCCATGGTATCGACCATCTGAACTGTATCACCCGGTTTCAAGGGCGTATCTGGTTTTTCAGGCTTAGCGGAAGGTTCAGATTTTCTTGCAGAAGCCCTTGACCGTATCTTCTTTGCTTTCTGATCCAGCCTGACAATCTTTTCATCTGACGGGATCTCCGCAGGTTTTACTTTTTCAAGGATATCCTCCTTAAATTCTTCCAATTGTTGCCGTACGAGTTTTGTCTTTTCCTTTTCAGCCTGCGATTCCCTGATCTGACGAATGGTATTTTCAATCATCCTGTTTGTTTCACTCAGCATCGACTGTGCTTCTTCCTTTGCTTTCGAGATTATTTCCTTCCTCATATTCGTTGCATCTCCCAAAGCTTTTTCGTACTCTTCTATCAATTCTTCCAGACGTTTTTCATGCTGCCTGATGTTTTGCCTTTTTGTTTCCCAGTATCGTTTATCGCGTGCAATATCCTTCAGGTGCCGGTCATAGTTGATATTCTTTACTCCCGCTTTTTCCGAGGCAGTCCTGAGGATATCTTCGGGAAGCCCTATCTTTCTGGCAATTTCAAATGCAAAGGAGCTTCCGGGTTTTCCGATACTCAGAAGGAACAGTGGCTGCATAAGATGGTTGTCAAACAGCATGGCTCCGTTAATGATCCCCTCATTCAACGATGCAAAATGTTTCAGATTAGTGTAATGTGTTGTAATTACTCCAAAAACCAGCAATTTATTAAGCTCACCAAGGATTGCCTCGGCAATGGAACCTCCGAGCATGGGTTCGGTTCCCGTGCCTAACTCATCAATCAGGATAAGTGTGGCAGGCGAAGCATGCTTTACAAAGTATTTCATGCTGATCAGATGAGAACTGTAGGTGCTCAGGTCATTATCAATACTTTGTTCATCGCCGATATCTATAAAAATATTATTGAATATCCCTGATTCCGATCCTTCACCTGCCGGTATTGTAAGACCGCATTGGATCATGTACTGGAGCAAACCGACTGTTTTAAGGCAAACTGATTTTCCACCTGCATTGGGCCCGGAAATCAATATGATCCTGTTCCTTTCATCCAGCCTGATGTCAAGAGGAACAACCTTTCGTCCCGGAAGCTTCCGGAAAGTAAAATCGAGGATTGGATGAATGGCTTTTGTCCAGAAGATACCCGGCTTTGCAGAAAGAGCAGGTTTAATCGATCCAAGCTGATTCCCGAGCAGGGCTTTAGCTCTGATAAAATCTATTTCTCCAAGGAAATCGTTGGATTGAAGAAGATCATCAATGTATGGACGGATATCATCAGCAAATGATATAAGTATTCTTACAATTTCCCGCTTCTCTTCATACTCAAGTTCCACGATTTCATTATTGATCTCCACTATTTCAGCAGGTTCAATATATACTGTTTTTCCTGAGGCTGACTGATCATGGATCAATCCTTTGATTTTTCTTTTATCAAATGCATTTACGGGTATAACACCTCTCCCATTGCGAACCGAAGCCGAAGTATCGGAATCAACTATTCCCTCAGCCTGAGCCTGTTTCAATATTGCATTCAGTCTCTTCGAAACCAGAATCCTTTTAGCTTCAGCCTCACTTCTAATTTCTTTAAGCTTCCGGGAGGCATTATCCTTTATATTTCCGTTTTTATCTATGATCCTGTCAATTGCATCATAAACATAAGGATAGATCCTGATCTTGCTACATATTGATCTCAAAAAAGGATATGCGCTTTCCTCTTTCTTTTTGAAAAAATTCAAAATTGCCCTGATTGTCTCAAGTGATCTTTTGAGATCAAACACTTCGCGCACTTCGGGAAATGAACCGTCAACTCTTATTTTATTAAGTGATCCGGAAATTTCAAAATAGTTTTCAGAGGGAAAATAGTTTTCGAAATTAAGCAGTGTCTGAAATTCATAAGTAGCCGATAATTTAAATGAGATCGCTTCATTATCAGTGAGAAAGCTCATTGCATCGATCAGCTCAAGCCCCATCGGGCTCAGGCAATTTTCAGCCAGCAGTTTTCTTATCCTGTCAAATCCGACTTTAATTTCAAAATTCTCAGGGTAAATCATAGGGTAAAGATAAAGGATAATAGTAAAAACTTTCACAGAATTCCACCGATGTACACAGAAAGACCCAATCCAAATCACACACATTGAGGTTAATCGTTAATTTATGTTAAAATCAATCCGGGAATTTGTATGGCGGTTTTCTTTTTTATCTACTTTTGATTTTTCTGAAAATAATCCTAATAATAAATCAAATGAAAATTAAAGCAAGTCTTATCATTGGATGCCTGATGATCTGTTTCCCCGCAATCTTGTTACCGCAAACTGAGAAAATCGATCTTAATATGATCTATAAGATCAAACAGGAAGGCCTGAGAAACTCTGCTATCGAAGAACTCGCTTATGGGCTGACTGATTTTGCAGGGTCGCGGCTTACAGGATCTACAGGTTGCGAAAGGGGCAATGAATGGGCCAGGAAGAAGATGGAAGAACTTGGATTCCAGAATGTAAGGATTGAAGAAGCAAGGGATTTCAGCCGTGGCGGATGGGATAATCAGAAAACCTATGCAGCCATGACGGCACCCTATTATGTAAATTTTGCCTGTAATCCGGTTGCATGGACCGGCAGTACAAAAGGACTGGTAAAGAGTGAAGTCATTCTTCTGGATGTGAAATCTGAAACAGATCTTGATAAATACAAGGGCAAGCTCAACGGGAAAATTATCATGATGCCCTCAACCTCAACATATGAGATAAGTTATGAACCTTTTGCGAGCAGATATACTGAGCAGCAACTTAAGGAGCTTTCGATGGCCGATACCAGACCAATGGGCGGAAGAAGGACTCCGATGGATTTTGCCACTTTTGCGGCACAAAGAGCTCTCAGAAATAAAATAGCAGAATTTATCAAGGCTGAAGGTGCTGCAGTTATTTTAAACAGCTCCGGAACTTTTAATGTTCCACGATCAAATGGAGCAAACTTATACTGCAGGAAATCCGGAACCTGTTGCTGAACTGAATCTCGCCATTGAGGCTTATGGCACGAATGGAAAGGCTGCTTAAACACAATGTACCGGTTGAAATGGAAGTTGAAATTCAGAACAGGTTCTTTGCCAGCCCCAAGATTTACAATGTCATCGGTGAGATCCCGGGAACCGACAAACTTCTTAAAAATGAAGTTGTCCTCCTTGGTGCCCATATTGACTCATGGCATGGCGGAACCGGCGCTGCTGATAATGCTTCGGGATGTATTGTCATGATGGAAGCTCTCCGGATACTTAAAAACCTCGACGTTGCCCCACGGCGGACAATCAGGGTTGCACTCTGGGGTGGTGAAGAACAGGGACTGAATGGCTCACGGGGATATGTCGAGAAGTACCTTGTTGATCCGAAAACCAGGGAACACAAACCTGATTTTGACAAGTTTGCTGCATATTTCAATATGGATAACGGAAGCGGAAAATACAGAGGCATTTATCTGCAGGAAAATGATATTGTAAGGCCAATTTTTGAGGAATGGCTAAAGCCTTTTGCCGACATGGGAGCTACAACAATAACTATAAGGAATACAGGCGGCACTGACCATCTTTCATTTGATGCTGTCGGACTGCCAGGATTCCAGTTCATCCAGGATGAAATAGAGTACGGCCGTGGATATCATACGTGATGGATACATATGAAAGGCTTGTAATGGCCGATCTGAAACAAAATGCAATTATTACAGCATCCTTCGCATATAATGCTGCAATGAGGGATTCAAAATTGCCGGGAAACCGGTTCTGAAACCAAGACAAATGTTCAGCAGGCACGGAGGCCGGCTCCGGTAATGAATTAGCGGGGGAAAAGTTTCTCACCATTGCCAGGGATGTTGACAGTTACAATAAGCCTGCTTGCCCTCAAATAATCTAGTCAAAGTTCTGATCAGACTTACTTTTAATTCCGCAAGATCAAGCATAAATGCATATTCAAGGGCTGTTACCCTGTAACGTTCAAATCTTCCGGAAGCTCCTCCATGACCTGCTTCCATATTACAATCCATGACCAGGATATTATTATCGGTTTTCATATCCCTCAGTTTGGCAACCCATTTTGCAGGTTCCCAATACTGAACCTGTGAATCCCAGAAACCGGTAGTAACCAGCAGGTTGGGATAGTCCATTGGTTTGACCTGATCGTACGGTGAATAGGATAGCATATAATCATAATATTCTTTTTTTCTGGGATCGCCCCATTCATCCCATTCAAATGTTGTAAGAGGTATTGTTTCATCAAGCATTGTTGTAACAATATCAACAAAAGGTACTGCTGCAACAACTCCTTTATACAAGATCAGGCCTCATGTTTACAATTGCACCCATTAATAGTCCGCCTGCGCTTCCTCCCATTGCAAACAGTTTTTTGGTGCTTGTATATTTTTCATTTACAAGAAATTGAGCACAGTCGTTAAAGTCGGTAAAAGTATTCTTCTTTTTAAGGAGCTTCCCGTCTTCATACCAGTAACGCCCATGTCGCTTCCGCCCCGTGTATGTGCCATGGCATAGACAAATCCCCTGTCAAGCAGGCTTAAAACCGACATGCTAAAGAAGGATTTGTGAATACCGTATGATCCGTATCCGTAAAGCAACAGCGGTGCATTTCCATCCTGAACAAAACCCTTCCTGTAAACCAGGGAAACGGGCATCATTGTACCATCCTGTGCTTTTGCCCATAATCGTCTTTGACTCATAGTTCGATTTATCAAATCCTCCAAGAACAGCTTCCTCTTTCAGAACTTTTTTTCCCTGGTCTTCATGTTATAATCAATCACCGAATTGGGTGTTGTAAGAGAAGAATAGCTGTACCTGAAAATATCTGTATTTGCAGTTCGGATTTATATTTATCCCTGCTGTATAAGTCTCTTCTCCAAAATCGATATAATGTTCGCTTTTGTCTTTAAAATTGATGATCCGAAGATTACTAAGTCCTTTAATACGTTCACTGCGTTACCAGATAATTGTCAAAAAGTTCAAATCCTTCGAACAGAACATCACTCCTGTGAGGAATTACATCCTTCCAGTTCTCCATTGAAGTTTTGCCTCTTCCGGTTTTCATCAGCTTGAAGTTGGATGAACCATTGCTGTTTGTCCTGATATAAAAGTATTTCCAAGATGATCGACCTGGTATTCATGATTGACTTCTCGTGGTTCAAACAGAACAGGATGATTCCATCGGGTTTTGCCGCTTCAATAAGTCTTGCTTCTGTCGAAAGTGTCTGATCAGACTGAATATACAATATATTTCCTGCTTTTGGTCTCACCCAGGCCAACACTGAATGTTTCATCGGCTTCATAATAAGCAGTGTCATCTCTTGTAATATCATTTCCCAGCTTATGACGCATAATCCTGTCTTCTCTGAGAGTTTCAAAATCCTTCCCTGTATAAAAAAGAGTCTTGTTATCTGCAGCCCATACCATCTGGCCGGATACATTATCAATCTTATCAGGTAAGAGCCTTCCGGTTGCGAGGTCAAGAAAATAAAGTGTATAACGTCTTCGGCTTACAGTATCAACACTATACGCAAGAAATCTATTATTACGGCTGACACTTAACTACCCACAGAACAATATTCCTTTCCTTCGGCAAGCTTATTTACATCAAGCAGGATTTCTTCAGGGGCATCCATTGAACCTTTTCTCCGGTAATAAACCGGGTATTCCTTACCTTCAGAGTATTTATTATAATAATAGTATCCGTTATCAAGATATGGAACAGATTCATCATCCTTCTTTATCCTTCCGGTTATCTCATTATAAAGAGTTTTCTGAAGGTTCTCAGTATGCTTCATTATTTCTTTTTTATAGGCATTCTCGCTGTTCAGATAGGCGAGAACCTTTGAGGTTTGTTCATCAGGAATCCCGGCTGATTTCTGTTCATCGCTCAGCCTCATCCAGAAATAATTATCCACTCTGTTGTCAAAGACTTCATGCGGAATTTTCTCTGCAACAGGGGGTTTTACTGTTGCTTGTTGCAGGCAAACAGGAAATAGCAGCAAAGCATCAATAAGAAACTGATTTTTTTCATATGCTTTACATATTTTATAATTATCAGATGAATATCCATTAAGAATCTTTCAGTTTGTCATATTACTTTTTTCAGATATTTGCATGTTATTGTATCTAATTTACATTATTTTTCTCCGCTACCCCTTCATCGAGAGCTGAATCCTTTTGCGTTCAATATCGACAGCCAGCACCTTCACCATAACATGCTGGTGCAGTTTTACAACTGTTGACGGATCCTGAACATAAGTATTGCTCAGATTTGAAATATGCACCAGTCCATCCTGCTTGATCCCGATGTCAACAAAGGCGCCGAATTTTGTAACATTTGTTACAATTCCCGGAACTACCATTCCTGGTTAAGATCCTCCATAGCATGGATATCTGCAAAACTGAACTCCTGGATCTTTGATCTTGGATCCCTTCCCGGTTTTGCCAGCTCCTGCATTATATCCTTTAATGTTGGCAGTCCGGTTGACTGCTGTAATATATTTTTCCAGTTTTATCTCCTTCCGTTTGTTTTCGTTGCTTATCAGCTCCCTGATGTCACAGCCGATATCCTCTGCCATTTTTTCGACGATATGATAACTTTCAGGGTGAACTGCACTGGAGTCAAGAGGATTCTCAGCATTCCTTATCCTTAGAAATCCCGCACTCTGTTCGAATGCCTTTCGCTCCCATCCTTTTCACTTTCATGAAGTTCCGGACGGGACCTGAAAGGTCCGTTTTCAGATCTGAAGTCAACAATATTCTGGGCCAGCTGGGGGCCAAGCCCTGAAACATAGGTAAGCAAATGCTTGCTTGCAGTATTTACTTCAACACCGACTGCATTAACGCAGCTGATGACAACATCATCAAGGCTTTCCTGAAGTTTCTGCTGATCAACATCATGCTGATACTGTCCGACACCTATTGATTTGGGATCGATCTTGACAAGTTCGGCAAGCGGATCCATCAATCTCCTGCCGATGGACACTGCACCTCTTACCGTAACATCATAATCCGGGAATTCATCCCGGGCAGTTTTAGATGCAGAATAAATTGAAGCACCTGCTTCACTCACCACGAAAACCTGTATATCCTTTTCGAATTTTATCCATTTAATGAAATCTTCAGTTTCACGGCTTGCCGTGCCATTACCGATGGCTATTGCTTCAGTTTTGTAAGCATTAACAAGTGACAGGATTTTTTTGACTGAAATTGCTGTCTGATTCTGCGGAGGATGAGGATAGATTGTTTCGTTATGGAGAAGATTTCCCTGACGGTCGAGACAGACTATTTTACAGCCGGTCCTGAAACCCGGGTCGATGGCAAGAACATTTTTTTCGCCCAGGGGAGATGCAAGAAGCAGTTGCCGGAGGTTGTCAGCGAAAACGTTGATAGCATCCTCATCAGCCTTTTCTTTTGAAATATTCCTGAATTCCGTTTCCATTGATGATGAAAGCAGTCTTTTCCAGCTGTCCTTTACTGCATTCTGTAACCAGCTCGGATGATTTATTCCTTGATTTGACAAACAAATTATCCAGGATCTTAAGCGCATTGTTTTCATCAGGTTCAATTCCCAAGACGCAGGAACCCCTCTTCCTCTCCCCTTCTCATTGCCAGAGACCTGTGCGATGGGCATTTTCTTAAAGGTTCCGACCAGTCAAAATAATCGCTGAATTTAATTCCCTCTGACTCCTTTCCCTTTATGACTTTTGAAAAGACAATTGCTTCTTTTTCATAAAGGTATCTCAGTTGCTTTCGTGCCTTTTCATTTTCGCTTATCCATTCTGCAATAATATCACCGGCTCCTGCCAGCGCTTCATCAACAGTCATGACTGTCTCATTCAGATATTTTTCAGCAAGAGTTTCAGGATCAGGTTCTTTCTGTTCAAATATGATCGTGGCCAACGGTTCAAGACCTTTCTCCCTGTGCAATAGTTGCCCTTGTCCGTCGTCTTTGGGCGATATGGAAGGTAAATATCTTCAAGTTCGGCCATTGTGAGAGCTGAATCAATTTTTTCCCTTAATTCAGGAGTCATTTTTTCCTGTTCCTCAATTGATTTGATAATGCTTTCCCGTCTGGCATCAAGTTCCTTAAGCCTGTTATATTCATCCTTTATATGAATCAGTTTCACTTCATCAAGGCTGCCAGTCATTTCTTTCCTGTACCTGCTGATGAAAGGGATGGTTGCTCCATCAGTCAAGCAGACGGATTGTATTTTCGACCTGCCAGTCATGCAGGCCAAGTTTTTTTGCTATAAGTTCAATATTCTTATCAGCGCTCATTGCCTGGTTTGCAAATTAAATATATTCAAAAACAAGAATATTATGAAAACAAAATATTCAAAAACAATAATATTATGTCTTCAAAATATTCGCATTTAAAATTACTCAACATAAAGCACCAATCCTTTAAGATATTCACTTTCCGGATGATATATATTAACCGGATGATCAGGTGGCTGACTCAGCTGATGAATTATCTTTACTTTTCTGCCTGTATTGGCTGCTGCTGCAAAAACCGATTTTCTGAAATTTTCCCTGGTAACAACCTGTGAACAGGAAAAGGTAAAAATGATTCCACCCGGTTTTATCTGTCTCAATAGCTTTCATATTCAGCCTCTTATAACCCTGAAGTGCATTTGCAAGCACATTGTTGTGCTTTGCAAAAGCCGGAGGATCAAGAATTATAAGATCATATTTTCCGCTGATATCATTCAGAAATTCAAATGCATCAACCTGAAATGATTTGTGTCGAGGGTCATTTCCAAAATTCAGCTTAATATTCTCATCAGCAAGTTCTATGGCAGAAGCAGAACTATCAACAGTATGAACCAGTGAAGCGTCCTTCATGGCATAAACAGAAAATCCGCCTGTATATCCGAAAAGGTTAAGAACATTTCTTCCTGAAGTAAAATTACCTAGCAGTTTCCTGTTTTCCCTCTGATCAATAAAAAAACCTGTCTTTTGTCCTGTATTCCAGTCAATCTTTAAACTTAAAACCATTTTCACTGACAACGACAGGGTCTGATTCACCAAAAAGAAATTCATTAACTCCTGTAATTCCTGACATATAAGGTATGGTAGCTTCACTCTTGTCATAAATTGCTTTAACCCTGGCTGCCCAACAGATCCGTAAAAATCTGTGCAATCTCTTTCCTGATCCTGTACATACCCACTGAATGCATCTGCATTACTATCACTCCGTTATAATAATCGGCAATCAGACCTGGAAGATTATCCCCTTCCGCATGCACCAATCTGAAAACATTAATTGAAGGATTGTCAATCAGACCAAGAGACCTTCTGTATTTCAGAGCATCCTCAATCCTGTCCCGGAAAAAATCAATATCCGGATTTATCTCTTCAAATGAAAGTATCCTGACTGCAATTGAACCCGGTTGATAATGACCGGTAGCCAGAAATGTTATCCTTATTGTCAAATACATTTACAATGTCACCCTCAACCGGATTACCATAGATTTTCTTGATTGCACCTGAAAAAATCCAGGGATGGTACCTGCGAATAGACTGTTCCTTCCCTGATTTAAGTATTATTCGCACTCTTTCCACCGAAAAAATATTTATATTAAATCTGTTAGCAAAAATATATTTTACCCCCTTTATTGTCCTGCTTTATCGGGAGAATACTTCTCCTTCTCCCCTGGGGATAGTCCGGGTAAAGAGCCGACATTGTCATGCTTTAGTCTACTGTAGATCTGGTGACACACCCATGCATCAGTTGCAGCATACAAGCTGCTGCGCTTCCGTCAGCTCATCGGCTTCCCAGTTAGTAACCTGCTGTCCTTTTGAAATCCTGAAACCAAGAACAATTGCCGAGAGTTTTTTCAATCCGGAACTTTGAATACCATAATCCTTAACGAACTTTTGAAGGTCGACAAAGCCGGAAGGATTGAATTTTTTCACGCTTTTCAGAAACCGGATATCATCATGAACCGCCACTCCGGCTTTTATTACCATCGGATTGGCAAGAAGTTCGGCCAGTTCAGGAGGGATTCCGATCTTATTAATCCTTATAAGGCATGCAAGATTCTCATTTGCCAGCTGAATAAGTGATACTTTGTTCTTACGGCCCTTTCTGAAAGAAGGTCTTGTCTCAGTATCAAAACCCAGAACAGATGAACCTATAAGTCTTGGGAAAGATTCATGGAAAGATTCCAAATCCTCAACAAGCACTATTTCACCCTTAAACCACGATAACCGGTATTTTTCAAGCTCCTCCGGTGTAATTGATTCCGGATATTTATTATTTACCATTGTTTCTCAAATCCTTTTGCCTGCGTGAAATAAACCAATCCGATGTGTTTCTATTCAATCTCCGTTTTCATCTCTTTTCTCAACCTTTTCAATCTCCTCTCCCGAATAAATAAACTTATGAATAGCTCTTAAGGAGTTTGTCAGCTTCTGTCCCCAGTAATTCTCAAAATTCAGTCTGCATTCCCATACAGCATCGTTCATCACCTCACTGTTCCGGTCTGGTAAAGCAGAAGAAAATCCTTGAGGTCCTGGTAGATATCAGCCATATTTTCGGAAATGCTGGCAACAACAGGAACGATCCGAATCATTCATCTTCTCATCAAAAACCTCAAGAAAATCATCAGCTGTCCCAAATTTATCTCTTAATGTTTCTTTTACCCTGAGCCAGTTCTGTTCAGTTACGAACTTCTCGTTGCCATCCTCGAAAAACGGTTCAAGCGACGGGAGAAGTGATGCTTTCAGATATAGAAAAGGAAGGATCCGCTGCAGTATTTTAAGCATTTCATCTCCCTTCAGTTCACCTGCATGTTCCGCGTATTTGCAGAACTCGTTTGCAGCTGCAACGAATTCAACAACATTCCTTGAATAAACCGGATTGGTACTTTTACTCATAACCCCAAATCAACTGACCTGCAAAATTAGAAAAATTGTAACTAATAGGTTTCTATTGCTGGTATATTTATTATTTAAAGAACTTACACAAAGAGCACAGAGGTACACTGAAAATATAAAAGATAAGTTCCGTGGATCTCTGTGTATCCTCTATGGACCTCAGTGTAAGTTCTTATTATTTTAAAACCCACCCCTGCCTTAACAGGGAGGAGATCTTAATGATTATATTCCAGGCTTGGAACTCCAGACTTCGGTCTTATGACAATCATCAGGGGTTCCAGAAAGCTTATGGTCCTTGTCCTGGATTATCTTATTATGATCGAGAAGCCACCGGATCACTTTAATTGTTTTTTCCTCAGAATAATCTATCATTTTTACAAGTTCTTCAGAATCAGGCTGCTTTGTCTGCAAGAACATTTTTTATATCCTCAAGGATCAGATCAAATTCATATTTGCTCAGGTCAAGCTCATTTCGTTCCCTGCAAACATCACAGATCCCGCACCGGTCGGATTCCTCCCCAAAATAATCGAGAAGCATTACTGACCGGCATCTGTTCTTTGATTCGGCATAATCGATCATACGGTCAAGCCGGATTAAGTATTTTTCTTTTACATGCAGGTAGTTATCAGGTGAAATCATCAAAGCTTTTCTGACAAGTCGTTCTTCGGTAAAAATTACCAGGGCTGTCTTTTTTCCCGGAATATATCTTATGATATTCATTGATGATAGTTTCACAAGATACTGATATACAGCGTCTCTGGTTATTGCCGATTTTCTTGAAAGAGATTCCTCATTTATTGCAACAAATTCAGTGAACATCCCTGTATATGATCTTAGGAGCAGCTTTATGAATCCATCGAATGATTCGTTTGCTACCTGGAATTTATAGAGATCATCGCGTCCAACAATAAAATGCACCCTCGAAGGATTATTAATCTCCTCAGTGAATTCCACATACCCTTCGCGCTGCAGGAATGTCAGACTGTTATAGGTTTCAATAACCGGCAGCCGGAATCTGGAAACAAAATCAGCCATATTAAAGTCAAAGACATTATCTTTTCCGGCTCCGTGCGGAACCTGAAGAAAGTTGCAAAGGGCTTCGTAAACATCTTTAATCTTCTCAACAGGGGGAAATTTCTGCCTCAATGAATCATTGAGACGATTTTTATCCGAGGGAGAATATAGAAGCACGGCAAAAGCTTGTTTACCATCACGGCCTGCCCTGCCACTCTCCTGAAAATAATTTTCGATTGAATCCGGAATATCCCAATGGATCACAAATCTGACATCAGATTTATCAATACCCATTCCGAAGGCGTTAGTGGCCACAATTACTCGTGTCTCCCCTGCCGACCATGCGGCTTGTTTCTTATCCCTTAGTTCATCTGGTAATCCGGCATGGTAGAAATCGGCATTGATGTTGTTATCAACAAGCATTCCTGCAATTTCTTTCGATCTTTTCCTGCTTCTTACGTAAACAATACCGCTTCCCTTTACCTTGTTTAAGGTCTTGACCAGATAATTCCCTTTTTCCTCTACCTGCCTGACCAGATAGGAGATGTTCTTTCTGGCAAAACTTGTACGTAGTACATTCTTCTGCCTGAATTCCAGCTTTTCCATTATATCTTCGGTGACCTGCGAAGTTGCAGAGGCGGTAAGTGCAAGGAAAGGCACATCCTTCGATATATGATTTCTCAGGGATGCTATTTTCAGATATGATGGCCGGAAATCGTAACCCCATTGTGAAATACAATGTGCTTCATCGATTGCAACCAGCGACAGGTTAAGCCGGCCGACCCTGCCCTGGAATAACTGGGTCCCGATTCTTTCGGGAGATATATAAAGAAATTTATAGTCTCCGAAAATACAATTCTCAAGGGCATTGTCTATCTCTTCCCTTGACATGGCAGAATGAATAGCTATTGATTTTATTTCCAGGCTGTTCAGACGGCTGACCTGCTCTTTCATCAAGGCAATAAGTGGTGTAATTACGAGGCATGTGCCCCCGGCAGCAAGAGCCGGGACCTGGAAAGTAATTGATTTGCCGCCTCCTGTTGGCATTAAACCCAGTGTATCGTCGGCCTTCTGCAACTGATCTTATTATATCTTCCTGCAAGGGTCTGAAATTGGTAAATCCCCAGTATTTGGTCAGTATCTGCCTGTAATGTTCAATATTTATTTCATGTTGAACCATATACAAATGTAACAACTTATAGCGAACTCACCCCGGGTTCCTATATATTCACCCCCGCACCCTTCCTGATGATCGACCTCACCCCAACCCCTCTCCCATGGGAGAGGGGCTAAAACATTATAATTCTGCTCGTTACTCCTCTTTTCTCTTGGGAAAAGGGGCCGGGGGATGAGGTGGATTTGACAGAGAAGGTATCTGGGGGTTAGTTCATGGACAGTGATTGCTGTGAGGTGAGCGCATGAATATTAATTAGGAGGCGTTTCTGCGAGTGCTTGAGAAACAAAATGCATTAGTTTTCAGTGTACTGTTTTTTTTAGTAATTTGCGCCAGCAAAAACCAAAGAGATCATATTATGTCATTTATTAAGGATAAGATAATTTATGAAGGACTAACCTTTGATGATGTACTTCTGGTTCCTTCATATTCCGAGGTTCTTCCCCGGGAAGTCGATCTGAGTTCAATGTTCTCGCGAAATATCAGTATTAACACACCGATAGTATCAGCTGCGATGGATACCGTCACCGAAGATGAGCTCGCCATTGCAATTGCGAGGGAAGGCGGCATCGGCGTGATACATAAGAATATGACGATCGACCAGCAGGCAGCCCAGGTCAAAAGGGTCAAAAGAGCTGAAAATGTAATGATCTTTGATCCAATTACTATAAGCCTTGAAGCTACTGTGGCTGAAGCAAAAAGTCTGATGAATGAATACAGGATTGGAGGAATTCCGGTTGTCGATGGGCAAGGAATACTGAAAGGGATTGTTACAAACAGGGACCTCAGGTTTGAGAACAACCCAAAGAAGAAAATAACGGAGGTGATGACAACCGATCTTATCACGACCAACCACCAGACAAATCTCGAAGCTGCAGCCCGTATCCTTCAGAAGCACAAAATTGAAAAACTTCCAATGATCGATGAAGCAGGAAAGCTTATTGGCCTCATCACATATAAGGACATTACAAAAACCAAGGATCGTCCAAATTCCTGCAAGGATGATAAAGGAAGGCTGAGGGTTGCCGGGGCAGTCGGTATTGCATCAGATACGCTGCTTCGTGCCGATGCACTTATTAAAGCAAGCGTTGATGCCATTGTAATCGATACCGCACATGCCCATACTAAAAGTGTTATCAGGATCCTGAAAGAAATAAAATTGAACTTTCCATCAGCTGAAGTGGTAGTCGGTAATATCGGTACGGCTGAGGCTGCAAAGAAACTTGCAAGTGAGGGTGCTGACGCTCTTAAGGTAGGTATTGGTCCGGGATCAATCTGTACAACCCGTGTGATCGCTGGAGTAGGTATACCACAGCTTTCAGCAATATACAACGTTGCGAAGGCGATTGAGGGATCTGGTATCCCTGTTATTGCTGACGGAGGAATACGGTATTCTGGGGATATAATTAAAGCTCTCGCTTCAGGTGCAGATTCAATTATGGCGGGTTCATTATTCGCTGGTGTTGAGGAATCACCCGGTGAAACAATTATTTACAACGGACGCAAATTCAAGGCATACAGAGGCATGGGATCGCTTGAAGCCATGCAGCGTGGTTCAAAGGACCGCTATTTTCAGGATGTTGAAGACGATATAAAAAAGCTTGTACCCGAAGGAATTGCCGCACGGGTTCCATACAAAGGCACTTTAGCTGAGGTTATTTTCCAGATGACAGGAGGATTAAGGGCTGGCATGGGATATCTTGGGGCCAGGAATATTGCTGTCCTGAAAAAAGAAGGTAAATTCGTAAGGATAACACCTTCCGGAATAATTGAAAGCCATCCTCATGATGTAACGATTACCAAGGAATCTCCAAATTACAGCAGGAAATCTTTTGAGTAACGGATCCCGTTATAACGCGATGAAAATCAGATCCATCTTTACTATCCTGATATTATTGTATTTCCAGGATCTCTGTCATGGCACAGGATCCCGATGAAAAAATACTTATGACTGTTGCAGGCAGGGGCGTGCAGGCAGGAGAATTCGTAAGAATGTATAACAAGAGCCTGGATCCAACTTATAAAACAGACATAGGTAACTACCTTGAGCAGTTCATTGATTTTAAGCTGAAAGTAGCTGATGCAATTAGTCACGGCTTTGATACAACAAGAGCATTCAGGGAGGAACTGAACGGATACAGGAACCAGCTTGCACAAAGTTATCTGACTGATCCTGATATCAAAGAGAAACTCCTTCAAAAAGCTTACCAGCGCTCCCTTCTGGAGGTAAATGCATCGCATATTCTGGTCAGCTGCCCTCCCAGTGCATCACCCGAAGACACCCTCAAAGCCTATAAGAAGGCAATCGACATAAGGGAAAGAATAATAGGAGGGGAACCTTTTGAACAGGTAGCAAAAGCTACTTCCGATGATAAATCTGTCATTACAAATAATGGTAATCTCGGTTATTTTACAGTATTTCAGATGATTACACCATTTGAAGAGGCGGCCTACACACTCAAACCCGGATCCATTTCAATGCCGGTCAGGACTCCCTATGGTTATCACATAATAAAAGTTATTGACAGACGGCCTTCAAAGGGCAAGATACTGGTTGCTCATATCATGAAGGCGGCTCCTCCGGGCTCAGATGAACAGGTTGTAAAAAAAGGTGAAGAAGAAATCAATAAGATATATTCCCAGCTTAAAAATGGCAGTTCTTTCAGCGAACTTGCTATAAAACTATTCGGATCATAAAGAATCCGCGGCAAACGGAGGCGAATTAAACTGGTTTGGCGTGGGTGAAATTATCCGCGATTTTTCTGAAGCTGCATTTTCAATTAAGGATACGGGTGAGTACACAAAGCCTGTCCGGACCCTCTATGGCTTCCATATAATAAAGCTTCTGGATAAGAAAGCACCTGGATCATTCGCCGAATCAAAAGCTTACCTTGAAAGCAAAATAAACCAGTCGAATCTTATTTCACTGGGCAAAAAATCATTTATAAGCAAACTTAAAAAAGAGTATAATTTCAGGATCAATCCTGCTGTTTATGAATGGTTTATTGCAAATACCGATACTCTGATCATTCAGGGTTTATCAAAGTTTACCCGTAAAGGCTTTCCTTCGGGAAATATATATTCATTTGCAGATCAGCATCTTTCAGCTAAAGAATTTGCCGGGTTTATCGAAAAAAGAGGCAACATGGTCATCACCAGTGATCCTAAGTATTTTATAGACTCATCGCTTGAGTCCATTTTATCGGATGAGATCATAAATTATGAAAACTCTGTTCTTGAGAAGAAATATCCTGACTTCAGGTATCTTATGAACGAATTCCATGATGGTATCCTGTTATTTGATATCTCATCAAAAAATGTCTGGAACAAAGTTCAGGAAGATTCGGTTGGTTTGCATGATTATTATCAAAGTCATAAGACTAGCTTTCTGTCGAAAAGAAGTATTGAAGCAAAAATATATAGCCTCAGGGAATCAAATGGTGCCAAGCGGCTTGCCTCTGCTTACAGGAAATATGCCCGGAAAAGCAATACTGACAACAGACTTTCCGCGAAGTTCAACAGGAACGGAGATACGCTTCTGACAATCTCAGAGGGGAAATGGAAAGAAGGAGATGATGCCGATATTGACAAAGTCAGGTGGATCACCGGGGTTCACTCCATGGTTAAAAACGGTTCCCCTGCCCTTTTGGTTATAAGAAAGGTAAATGAACCAGCACCCTTGCCTTTTAATGAAGTTCAGGCCGAGATGATTTCGGGTTACCAGGACTGGCTGACTGAGGAATGGATCAGGCAATTAAAGGGGATATATCCCGTTAAGGTTGATGACCGGGTTTTTGATGAAGTGAAGAAAAGGTTAAGCAATGATTAAGGTCATTTATACTATACTTATAGTGACCGTATTTACGGGCTGCAGCAACAATTCCAGCAGGTCAAAACGAATCCCTGCTGCAAAAGCAGGGAATGTGGTCCTGTATTATGATGAGATCCCATACCAGGTAAAAGAATCATTTTCTGAAACTGACAGTCTTTCAGTCATACGGAATTACATAAATAAATGGGCAAAGAAGGAACTCCTGTTTCAGAAAGCCAAGGAAAATATCTCAGAAGATCTGAGAAGCCAGATTGAGGCCCAGCTTAATGAAACAAGGATTAATCTGATAGTTTATGAATATCAGCGGCAGATGATGCTCCAGAAAATGGATACACTGATAACCGAAAAGGAACTTGAAGATTACTACAGGGGTAATGAAAGCAATTTTGTGCTCACTTCGAATATCGTAAAAGCCCTTTTCATAAAAGTACCTGTTGAAACTCCAAACCTGTATAAGATCAGATCTCTTTCCAGATCAAATAATCAGAAAGATTTTCAGGAGCTTGAAAGTCTTTGCTACCAGTTTGCCGAGAAATTTGACGATTTCAATGAGAAATGGGTCAGTATGGACAGACTTTCACTTGAGCTGAACAATGACATAAGCGACCAGGAAGCTTTTCTGAAAAGAAACACATATTATGAAACCAGGGATTCAGTATCGGTATACCTGGTCACTATAAACGATTACAGGCTCAGGGGTGCATTAGCTCCCTTCGAATATGTAAGGGAGGATATT
Source organism: uncultured Bacteroidales bacterium (assembly GCA_963831935.1). GTDB lineage: Bacteria > Bacteroidota > Bacteroidia > Bacteroidales > VadinHA17 > LD21. The sequence continues at coordinate 113,290 of CAWHSH010000013.1, read as the reverse complement.
AAAAGAATAATTTGGAACAACCGCAGAATAAAGTTCATTCAGGCTCTCGAAAGCGGGATATATGATGAAGCCATTAAGGAAAACAGTTTTAAGATTTTTTGATGATGAAAAGAAGTTCAAGATTGGGTTTGGCTGGCAGGGATAGGACTGATATGGAGCATTTCGGCTGTAAATGCCCAAATGCTCGTGGAATCTATTGCTGCAATTGTGGGAAACGAAGTGGTATACCTTTCGGATATTGAGAATAATACGATAGACCTTAAAAGAGGCGGCAACAGGGAGCCGATTGATGAACTCCGGTGCAAGGTTTTTCAGGAACTGCTGATATCAAAGCTTTTTGTTGACCAGGCAAGGATCGACAGTATACGTTGTTACCGATGATATGGTTGAGGGTGATCTGAATATGAAGATAAACGATGCCATCAGGCAGGCAGGAAGCGAAAAGGCTCTTGAATCCTATTTTAAAAAGAGCATGGTGGAGATCAGAAGAGATATACGAAAAGCTCTTGTTGAGCAGTCGGTCGTATCGGAAGTTCAGAATAATATATCTAAAAATCTTGCTGTTACGCCAAATGACGTAAAGAGATATTTTAATTCAATTCCGAAGGACAGCCTTCCTGTTGTACCTTCAAAAGTACAAATCAGTATTATCCAGCTCGATCCTCCGGATAATGAAGAAAATAAAGCTGAAGCCAGGCAAAAACTTCTTGATATCAGGAGTCAGATTCTCGCCGGAAAAAGCTTTCAGCGTCCTTGCTGTTTTGAATTCTGAAGACGGATCGGCTGCAAACGGAGGTGAGGTCGGATATAAACTCAGGGGTGAGCTTGAAAAGCCATATGCTGATGCAGCTTTCAGCCTGACAAAAAATACCGTATCGAAAATTGTAGAGACAAAATACGGATTTCATATTATACAACTTATCGACCGTAAAGGAGATCTTGTCAATACACGTCATATTCTTATAAGGCCAAAAGTAAAACCGGAGGAATCGGCACGGGCACTTGCAAAGCTTGACAGTCTGGTAAAGCTGATAAGGAAAGACAGCCTGAAATTTGAGGACGCAGCTCTCAGGTTTTCCACTCATCTCGACAGCAGGATTAACGGAGGTAAATTTGTAAGTACAAATCCTTCCGACCGGATTAACTGGTTTTCACTTGATGAACTGAACAAGGAAATGTACATAAAGGTCAGGGATCTGAAAATAGGTGAAATCTCTGATCCATTCCAGACAACTGATGAAGTAGGGAATACAGTTTTCAGAATTGTCAGGCTTGACGATGAAATACCTGCCCACAGGGTTAATCTTAAAGATGATTATCAGTTCGTATATAATGCTGCAATGATGACTGAAAGGCAGAAAGTCATATCAGGACTGGATACAGAAAGAAAATCGAAACCACCTACATTAAGATAAGCGACGAATTCAAGTCATGTAAATTTCTAGAACAGGGATGGTTGAAATAGCATCCGGGATTTACCCGATTTATTCGAATGGATTCAGAAAAATCCTGATTCTCTCAGGCATCCTGTTTTTTTCCGCCAATCTGTCCGGCCAGAATCTTCCTGCTCAAGCCGAAGCCCGGTAAAAGAATGATTGAAGTATTACATGCTGATGAGGGCACTGATGGGTGGAACAGAGAAAATCACCGGTAAGAAGCTTACCCGTCTTCTTGGCAATGTTTCCTCAAGGCATAAAGAAATCATATATGAATTGCGACAGTGCTTATTTCTATACCGGTTACAACCAGATAAAGGCGTACAGCAGGATCAATATGGAACAGGGCGACACCCTCCATCTGCGCGGAGACAGCCTTTTCTACGATGGATCACTCGAAGAGGCATCAGTGGACGGGAATGTCGAGCTTATTGATAAAGAAACACATCTGTATACAAATTCGGTCAAGTATGATGTTTCCAAAAAGATCGCAAGGTATAATGACGGTGGCAGAATAATCAATGGCGAAAATACGCTTACAAGCATTATTGGGATTTATTATGTAACTGATAATCTTTTTCATTTCAAAGACAGTGTTAAAATCGTAAATCCCGATTATGTCATGACTGCTGACACTATGGATTACAATACCAAAACTGAAACTGCCTTTTTTACCGGTCCCTCAGAATTAGAGGGTGACAGCCTTTATCTGTATTGCGAAAAAGGCTGGTACGATACAAAAAATGATATCTCGAGGATCTGGGAAAATGCGGTCATCGATAACCGGCAGCAGGTCATCCAGGGAGACTCGCTATATTATGACGGCATACAAGGGTTATGGCCAGTCATTCCGCAATACCATAATAACAGATACAACAAATAACATTATCTTAAAGGGGAATTATGCATGGTACTATAAAAACCCTGAAAGATTCCTTGTCACCGACAAAGCGCAATTCATACAGGTTTCGGACAAAGACTCCCTATATCTTCATGCCGATACAATCAATGCAATTACAGTATCCGATTCTTCTTTGAAAGCCTACAGGCTCATGAGGGCATATCATGGCTGTAAAATATTCAGCAAGGATCTTCAGGCAAAATGCGACTCCCTCTCCTATTCCTTTCGTGATTCGGTAATCCGGTTATACACTTCACCCGTTATATGGTCAGATGAAAATCAGCTTACATCAGATTCCATCGCATTATTTACAAAAAACCGCCAGGCCGACAGGATGGAATTATATAATTCAGCTTTCGTGGTGAGCCAGGTTGACGAGACCAGGTTTAACCAGATAAAAGGCAGATCTCTGACTGGCTACTTTAAGGATAATGAATTATACAAAATAAACATTGAGGGCAACGGGGAAACTATATATTACCTTCTTGACGGCGATGAAGTTGTAGGAGTTAATCAGGCAAAATGTGCGCGAATTGAGATCTTTGTCAAGGATGGTAAGATAACAGAGATCAATGAGTATCAGAATCCGGAGGGAGTCATTGATCCTCCTTCAGCGGTAAATCCTGAAACATTAAGGCTTGAGGGTTTTTCGTGGCTTGATCTTATAAGACCTAAAAAAGTGACGGATATTTTTAGAAAGTAAAAAGGCTGACCTTATCAGTCAGCCTCTTCTTTAATATTCGTCCTCATTAAAGAAAAAGTCATCTTTACTGGGATAATCAGGCCAGATATCTTCAATACTTTCGTAGATATCTCCTTCATCTTCAATTTCCTGCAAGTTTTCAATAACTTCCATCGGGGCACCTGACCTTATGGCGAAGTCAATCAGCTCATCTTTTGTGGCAGGCCATGGAGCATCTTCCAGTTTTGATGCTAATTCAAGTGTCCAGTACATAACTTACTGATTAAGTATTGGTTTAACAAAATTGCGCAAATATATATATTATTTTAAATTAAAAAACAATATTATATTTTTAGTTTTTTCAGGTGCTACAACTGACCAGTCAATTTCTTGTATATCAAGCTCTAAGCTTAGTCTGGCGGGATAAAACGAATAAATAATCCGAGAGTCGGTTGAGAAATTTATAAATAATATCAGGGATCTCTTTGGAATTATTTAGCCTGAGTGCATCGCGTTCGGCTCTTCGGCAAACACATCGTGCTATATTACAATAAGATATAAGTACATGTCCTCCGGGAAGGCTAAAATCTCTTCTTTGGAGGAAGGTTAGCTTCCATCCTGTCAATTTCTTTCTCGATATTTAGTATGCAATTCCGATCGGGAGAACAATCTTTCGGTTTATTACACTCCCTCCCCCCAAGCGAAGCCGTACATCTCATAAGCTGGTCCTGGATGTAAATAAGTAGTTTCCCTCCTGCTGTCGTTTTCCCTGAAATCCCTGAGAAGGCCGATCCAGGACATGAGTTCATCCATCGATCCGCAGGCTTCTATTCTCAGGTCGTATTTAGGGACTCTTTTACCTCCCGGTAACGATGTTGTTCCGTCATCACCTGTACGGGTATAGATTTTCATGAGCAACTGAAAATGTGATTACAGTAAATCGAAGTTAAAAGATAGTGATTCAGGCCTTTAACGTACTTTTCATTCATAAAATCCTGTGAAATCTCTCCGTCAAGTAGCCTTATGATGCGGGCAGCATGCTTTGCGATTTCTTCTTCATGTGTTACGACAATAACAGTATTTCCCTTTTTGTGAATTTCATCAAGCAAGACCCATGATATCAATTGAAGTCTTACTGTCGAGGTTACCTGTTGGTTCGTCAGCAAGAATTATAGAGGGCTTGTTTACGAGAGCTCTGGCTATTGCCACACGCTGTCTCTGACCACCGGACAGTTCATTTGGTTTATGAGTCATCCTGTCGGCCAGCCCGACCTGATCAAGAGTTTCAATAGCTACTTTTTCCCTGTCAGCTTTTGGTAGTCCGGCATAAATCAAGGGTAAAGTAACGTTTTCAAGGGCTGTGTATCTCGGTAACAGGTTGAAGGTCTGGAATACGAATCCAATCTCTTTGTTCCTTATTTCTGCAAGATAATCGTCTTCCATTTTGCTTACATCAGTCCCATTGAGAACATAACTACCGCTCGTGGGAGTATCAAGGCAGCCAAGTAGGTTCATCAGAGTTGATTTCCCTGAACCCGAAGGGCCCATTATTGCGACGTATTCGTTTTTATTAATGTCGATTGAAACTGATCTTAATGCCCGCACAATTACCGATCCAACCTGATAATTCTTAACAATATCCTGAATCTCAATTACTTTATCCATAACATACCTGAATTTGAAGTTTCGAAATTAGACTAATTATCTTAAATAAGAAATTATTAAAACTTAATTTTTGTTAATACCTTATTACATAGTTAAAACGAGGCATTCCTTTCCTGAAGAATACAATGCCCATCCTGAAGATATCCACAGAAAATGTTACATTCCTGTGATTCTTTATTATACTCCATGCTTCCGCCATTTCCCTGGAATAATTAATATCATCAATTATTACGACGGTTCTATTGTCTGACATTTCAGCTACCTGGTTAAAATAGTCTATAACAGGTCCCTTCCTGTGATTACCGTCGATGAATACAAGTCCGGGGCGTATCTTTTCGCTTCTTAATCTGCGGTAACAGATCTTCAAATGACTCCATTCAGAAGCCTGATATTTTTAAATCCGACCTTCCCTGAAATTTTCTGCGGCAATTTCAGAAGTTGCCTGGCATCCTTCCATTGTATAAACCGGAATTTCACGGGATGATGCTGCCATATACATTGTACTAATGCCGAAGGAAGTTCCGAATTCCAGTATCATGGGAATTCCAAAAGCTCCTGACATATTTGAAAGAAAAATTCCATACTTCCTGGAAACCGCTGAATATCTGGCAATATCCGACACCTTTCTTAGATTTGTTTTCATTATACGATCCGGCTCCCAGATCATTTACTACAATGGACCGGCGATCGGCTATCAACTTTTTTCTGATCTTTTCAATACTACAGACAATATCAGGTTCAATTTTATTCCGGAATACAGCTTGAAACAAGCTCGAAGACAAAAGGACTGTGAATTCCGTGCCCTTTCCTGTGCCGTGAAAAAATTAAATATTTAATATGCCTGAAGCTACTGTACAGATCCATAATACAATGGAATTACATATTAGGTCAGCTCCCCAAAATTAACTAATTTCGGGTATCTTTTTTAACATGCTTTTGCTGGGTACAAAATGCAGGATTTTCTTGATACAAATATCACATATCTGACCGGAGTCGGGCCAAAAAGAGCTGAATTATTAAACAAGGAGCTTAATATCAATACTTTTCGGGACCTGCTTTATTATTTCCCGTTTAAATACATTGACAGGACTAAATTCTACAAGATATCTGAACTTGATCCCGATCTTCCTTCCGTACAGGTAAAAGGACTTATCAGAGGCTACTCAACTGAAGGACATGGTTCCGGCAAAAGACTGGTCGCGGATTTTCATGATGATTCGGGATCAATCAAGCTGGTCTGGTTCAAGGGGATAAAATGGATACCAGGCAATTACCCTCCGGGTGTTGAATTCATAGTTTTCGGGAAACCTGGTGTTTTCAACGGTATCATTAACATAATACATCCCGAAATAGAAGCTTCAGAAAAAGTAGCCCAAAGGTTGACTTCATCCCTTCAGGCCCAGTACAGCACGACGGAAAAACTGAAGAACCAGTTCGTGACTTCCAAGACAATAAGTAAACTTATCGGCAATCTCCTGAAGCAGATAAAATTCCGGATTCCCGAAACACTCCCGGACTATATTGTTTCAGGATATCATCTCATGGATCTTCATGAAGCTCTTCATAAAATCCATTTTCCTTCAAATCCGGCAGAGATTGAAAAATCGAGGTACAGGCTTAAATTCGAGGAGCTGTTCTATATAGAACTAAACCTGCTAAGGTTCAAAACCAACAGGAGCAGTAAATATAAAGGATTTGTTTTTTCGAGTGTCGGTAATTTCTTTAACAGCTTTTATTATAATAATTTACCGTTTTCACTCACAGAAGCCCAGAAAAAAGTAATAAAAGAGATCCGCAGGGATCTTGGCTCGGGCAAACAGATGAACCGTCTGCTGCAGGGCGATGTCGGAAGCGGGAAAACCCTGGTTGCGCTAATGAGCATGCTGATCGCAATTGATAACGGATTTCAGGCCTGCCTGATGGCTCCTACTGAAATTCTTGCAAACCAGCATTATGACAACAATATGCGAACTTGCTTGAAGGATTGGATGTCAAAGTAAGACTTCTTGACAGGATCCTCAAAAAAGAGTTCACGTAAGGATATTGATAAGTCGCTTAAGGACAGCTCACTTAACATACTTATTGGCACTCATGCACTTATAGAAGAGAATGTGCAGTTCAGCAATCTTGGCCTGGTAATTATTGATGAGCAGCACAGGTTCGGGGTTGCACAGAGGGCAAGACTCTGGGAAAAAAGCCTTAATCCGCCGCACGTCCTGGTAATGACTGCAACGCCAATACCAAGAACCCTTGCGATGACATTATACGGTGATCTGGATGTTTCAGTAATTGATGAACTGCCCCCGGGAAGGATCCCGGTCAAAACGATGCATTTTTTTGATTCTGAAAGGAATAAAGTATTCGGATTTCTCAGGAATCAGATTGACGAGGGTCGTCAGGTCTTTATAGTTTATCCTTTGATCCAGGAATCAGAGAAGATGGACTATAAGAATCTTGAAGACGGCTGGGATACAATCACAAGGGTTTTTCCGGCACCGAAGTACTGCATCAGCATTGTTCATGGCAAGATGACCCCGGCTGATAAAGATACCTCGATGAAACTATTCAGGGATGGCCATGCACATATTCTGATTGCCACAACGGTAATTGAAGTCGGTGTGGACATACCAAATGCTTCGGTTATGGTAATTGAAAGCGCCGAAAGATTTGGCCTTTCACAGTTGCACCAGTTAAGGGGACGTGTTGGAAGAGGCGCTGACCAGTCCTATTGTATCCTGATGAGTTCGGATAAATTATCAAAAGAAGCGTCAAAAAGAATGGAAGTGATGATCAGAACAAATGACGGTTTTGAAATAGCTGAAACTGATCTGCAGCTCCGAGGTCCCGGTGATATTGAAGGTACACTTCAGAGCGGAATTCCTTTTGATCTGAAGATAGCAAACCTTGGAAAAGACGGCCAGATAATTGAGTATGTAAGAAATATTGCTGAAGGTATACTGACTGAAGGATCCTGTCCTGGAAGATGAAAGAAACCGTGTCTTGAAAGCCGAGCTTGAACAGGCTTTTCAGCATAAAACAATCATGGAGCAATATCAGCTGAATATCCCTTTATTTATAATCATTCTAAATAACATGTACCATTTTCTAAAAACTGATAAAAAGCAGACCTTATTTTTGCAGGTTTTGTAAATTTGCCGACTTCAAATTAAACCGGCATATTCTAACGAAAATGAAGAGTTCTCGCGAGACAATTCAACACGAGGGAAAAGTGAAGAAAGTCGACAATAATTCTGTGCTTGTAAGCATTTTATCAGAGACTGCCTGTTCAGGATGTCATGCGAAAAATCTATGCAATATTTCCGGGGAAAAGGAAAAAGTTGTGGAAGTTAAAGGGAAATACAATGTTGCCCCGGTGATCCGGTAACAATTCTGATGCAAACAATCGATGGGTCATAAGGCATTATTTATCGGCTATCTGATCCCCCTAGTGATCCTTATTGTCAGTCTTGGCATCCTGAATTCCTTTTCTGTGACTGAACTGGTTTGCCGGTCTTGTTTCCATTTCACTGCTCGTACCTTATTATATTGTCCTCTTATTTTTTCAGAAAAAGGATCGACCGGAGTTTTACATTTACGTTAAAAACCTAATTAATGAATTCCACCGTTCTCATAACAATAATCAGCCTGAGTTTACTTGCATTTTTATCAGCAGTAATTCTCTATATGGTTGCTCAGAAGTTTAAGGTTTACGAAGATCCGAGGATTGATGAGGTTCAGGTAATGCTTCCTGGCAGCAAATTGTGGTGGTTGCGGCTTTGCCGGATGCAGGAATCTGGCAGAAGCGCTTGTAAAGGCTGACGACATTTGAAGGCTTGAATTGTCCTGTCGGAGGAGCACCTGTAATGCAGGACGCTGCAAGGATACTGGGTAAAAAGGCGCCTGTTGTTGAATCCCACAGTCGCTGTATTATTATGCAATGGTTCCCCTGATAACCGTCCGCGTACTTCACAATATAACGGGGCATCCGAATGCCGGATATCCAACAGCCTGTATATAGGCGAGACAGATTGCAGTTACGGCTGCCTGGGAAACGGAGATTGCGTGAAGATCATGTAAATTCGATGCGATGTATATGGATCAGGCAACAGGCCTTCCTGTGATTATTGACGATAAATGTGTTTCCTGTGGTGCATGCGTAAAAGCCTGCCCCAGAAATCTTATTGAGCTGCGCAAAAAAGCCAAAAAAGACAGGAAGATTTATGTTGCCTGTTCAAACTGCGACAAGGGAGGCCCTGCAAGAAAAGCCTGCAAGGTAGCCTGCATAGCCTGCAATAAATGCTTTAAGGTGTGTGCGTTCAATGCCATAACAATTGAAAATAACCTTGCCTACATCGATGCAGCAAAATGTACATTCTGCAGGAAATGCTCTCCTGAATGCCCGACAAATGCCATCCTTGAACTTAACTTCCCGCCAAAAAACCAAAGGTCGAAATTCAGGCTGAGATTGTGAATAATTAGTTTTAAATGAAATCTAAATCAAATTAATTAATTGTGCTTAAAACATTTCCCATAGGAGGTGTTCATCCACCAGAAAATAAGCTTACAGCCACTATCTCCGATAGAATACCTTCCTGTTCCTGAAAGCGTTATTATTCCTGTATCCCAGCATATTGGCTCCCCGGCATTCCGGTTGTCAATAAGGGTGATAAGGTGAAGACGGGCCAGTTACTGGCTGCAGCAAAGGGTTTTGTATCCGTCAAACATTCATTCATCGGTTTCCGGCAATGTCAGCAAGGTAGATATGGCATTCGACAGTACAGGTTTTAAGCAGACTTCTGTATACATTGATGTTGAAGGTGATGACTGGGTCGATACCATTGACAGAAGCAAAAAGATCATCAGGGAGGTTACCCTTTCACCGGAAGAATATAGTAAAAAGATGTCTCGATTCAGGTATCGTCGGACTGGGTGGAGCAACATTCCCTTCACATGTAAAACTAACAATTCCGACAGGAAAAAAATGTGAAGTGCTTATAATCAACGGAGTCGAATGTGAGCCTTACCTCACTTCCGATCACAGGCTTATGCTTGAAAAAGGAGAAGAGATCATGACAGGGATTACGATACTGATGAAAGCACTGGGAGTAAACAGGGCAATGATCGGAATAGAGAATAATAAACCCGATGCAATAGCGCATCTTAAAACACTCGCCTCAGAATTCACCGGCATCACAGTTCATCCACTTAAGGTCAAATATCCGCAGGGTGCCGAAAAACAACTGATAAAAGCTCTGATAAAAAGAGAGGTTCCTGTCAGGCAAAGCTTCCGCTCGATGTAGGTGCGGTTGTCCATAATGTCGGAACAGCATACGCAGTATATGAAGCTGTTCAAAAGAATAAGCCGCTCTTTGAGAGGGTCGTTACGGTAACGGGTAAGGCTCTCAAAAAACCCGGTAATTACATGGTTAGAACCGGCATGCCTCTGACAAAGCTTATTGAAGCCGCCGGAGGATTGCCTGACGATACAGGAAAGATCATCAATGGCGGACCGATGATGGGCAGAGCCATAATCAGTACTGAAGTTCCTGTAGTAAAGGGCATGTCCGGGGTTATTCTTTTTCCGGCCAGAAGAATCATTAAGAGATGAAATCAAGCCATGCATCAGGTGCGGAAAGTGCATTTCAGCATGCCCACTTAACCTTGAGCCTTATCTTCTTATGACCCTTTCGGAAAAAAGCTTGTTCGAGAGAGCTGAAAAAGAAAGGATAACCGATTGCATGGAGTGCGGTTCCTGCAGCTTTATACTGTCCGGCCGACAGACCCCTTCTCGATTATATAAGGCTGGGTAAGTCTGCCGTAATAAAAATGGCACGTGAAAGGAATCTAAAATAAAGGAATCTGACAATGACTATGAGTAACCTCCTGAATGTATCTCCATCACCTCATGTGCATAGAAAAGAATCGACTCAAAAACTGATGTTCAAGCGTTATTCTGGCGCTCATACCGGCTTTTTTCACGTCAGTTTTTTATTTTGGAATCGGAGCAATAATTGTTACTTCAACCTCAGTTGCTTCTTGTCTGCTTTTTGAATACCTGATACAGAGATTTATTCTGAAAAAATCCATTTCCATAAACGACGGTTCAGCTATTGTGACAGGAATTCTCCTGGCATTTAATCTGCCGTCAAACATTCCGGTATTAATTGTTGTAATAGGAAGCTTTATCTCGATAGCCGTTGCTAAAATGACTTTCGGCGGATTAGGTAAGAATCCTTTCAATCCGGCACTGGTAGGACGCGTATTCATGCTCATTTCTTTCCCTGTACAGATGACAAGCTGGCCTGTACCAAAGGGGTTCGGTACCGGTTATACTGATGCAGTTACGGGAGCAACACCTCTGGCAATTATAAAGGAAGGGCTTAAGAATGGTGAACCTCTGTCCCAGCTTATGAGCCAGATACCAACACCGGCCCAGATGTTCCTTGGGGATATGGGTGGTTCAATGGGAGAAGTTGCCGCGATAGCCCTTCTGATAGGCTTTCGTTTATCTGCTTTTCAGGAAGGTGATTACATGGCATATTCCGGTATCTGTAGATCGGAAGCATGGTAATTTTCACCACGATTCTCTGGCTGGCAAATCCGGAAAAAAATGCAGGTCCAATGTTCCACATCCTGGCTGGCGGTGTGTTGCTTGGCGCTATATATATGGCCACCGACTATGTCACTTCACCGATGATCCCGAAAGTCAATGATCATTTACGGTTGCGGCATTGGGATAATTACTGTAATAATAAGGGTTTGGGGTGCCTATCCGGAAGGGGTCTCCTTTGCCATTCTGATAATGAACGCATTTGTACCGCTTATGAACGCATATATTAAACCGAAAACGATTTGGTGAGGAGGTAAAAAATGGCTAAAACCGAATCGACATTCAAGAACATGGCGTTTGTCGCTGACGCTCATATCTCTGGTGAGCCGTCAGCCTGTCTTGGATTTGTTTATGTAATGACCAAAGAAGCCCATTGAGCTTTCCTTACTGAATAAAAAGCTAAATGCAATAAGACAAGTAGTTCCGGAATTTACGAACAATCCCAATGAAGAGATGTTTCGTCTTGCCGACCGGTGAAGGTGACAGCCTTGATATCTATCCGGCAAAGAAGAACGGTGAAATTATCGGATATGCTGTGAATACATATACTTCAAGAATCGGATTTGCCGGAAATATAGGCCTGATGGCTGGTTTAAACCTGATGGTACAATAATCAATATTGCGGTCCTTGACCAGAAAGAGACTCCGGGGCTTGGAACACAAAATGACGGAACCGAAATTCAAGGACCAGTTCAATGAAAAAAATCCTGCAGAGTTTGCATTGAAAGTCAAAAAGGACGGAGGACCGGTAGACGCAATCACAGCTGCAACGATCAGCTCGAGAGCATTCTGTGATGCTGTTCAGCGCGCATACAATACACTAAAGAAAGGAGGACAGAAATGAATCACCTGCAAAACTTTACAAAGGGATTTTTTAAGGAGAATCCGATCCTGGTCCTGGTGCTTGGTACCTGCCCTACCCTTGCTACTTCAACTTCTGTCTCTGAATGGCATGGGTATGGGTATTGCCACAACCTTTGTCCTGATAGGTTCAAACGTTGTCATTTCACTGCTTTCCGATGTAATCCCTGACAAAGTCAGGATCCCGGCATTTATGGTTATAATCGCCTCTTTCGTGACAATGGTTGATCTGATAATGCAGGCCTACAGCCCGGATCTCTACAAACACTCGGTATTTTTATCCCTCTGATTGTAGTCAATTGCATTGTTCTTGGTCGGGCTGAAGCATATGCCAGTAAGAACAGGTATGGTCGTCATTTATTGACGCCTCCGGCATGGGTCTTGGATTTACTATGGCACTTGGCATTCTGGGTGCGTTCCGTGAAATTGTCGGAAGCGGTTCAATATTGGGCCATAAATTTATGCCGGGCGATGGTATTCTTGTATTTATTCTTGCACCGGGGGCATTTGGGCCCTTGGTTACCTGATTGCACTTGATTAACAGGATGAGAAGAACCTAAAACTTAAATGACATGGAATATTTGCTGATAATAATTTCTGCCGTCATTGATTAATAATGTTGTTCTTGCCCAGACTATAGGAATATGTCCATTTCTTGGGGTATCAAACAAGATAGAAACCGGATTGGGTATGTCAGGCGCTGTTATATTCGTTATTACACTTTCAACAATGGTCACCTACCTGATCCAGATTTATATCCTCGACCCCCTCGGTTTAGCATTTATGCAGACAATAACATTCATACTCGTTATAGCTGCACTTGTTCAGATGGTGGAAATTGTCCTGAAAAAGATCAGCCAGCCGCTTTACCAGGCTCTCGGTATATATCTGCCACTGATAACAACAAACTGTGCGGTTCTTGGCGTTGCCATACTGGTTATCAAGAAAGAATTCAATCTTCTGGAAGGTGTTGTATACGGAGCTTCAATAGCTGCAGGCTTCGGTTTAGCCCTCATAATTCTTGCAGGGATCAGGGAACAACTTGAACTCGCAGATGTTCCTAAAGGCATGAAAGGAGTCCCTTTGTCTCTGGTCATCGCTGGAATTCTTGCTCTTGCTTTTATGGGTTTTACCGGAATTGTCAGGTAAATCCGGTTGCTTGTTGCTTGTCGCTTGTTGCAGGTTGCATGTTGCGTTGTTAAGTCTGTTAACAGTAGCCAGTAACCAGGAACCTGTAACCAGCAACAGTTTAACTGAACAACATTCTGCCTGTCCGTTTTATAAGAAACATTAAAACACTTAAAATTCCGTTTTTAGAAGAATATTTCGTTAATTGCTAGATATTTCCATATCCATTGGATTATGGTCCTCTCCCAGTATTATGAAATTCTTGATCTGCCCGTTAACGCCTCTATCGAAGAGATAAAGAAAGCTTACAGGAAAAAAGCCAGATTATATCATCCGGACATCAATCATAATCCCGATGCCAAGGAAAAGTTTATAAAAGTCACCGAAGCTTATGATTTTCTGATTGCAAGCCGCGAGAAAGGTGACCTGAATGACCAGGATTATTTCAGGATTATGGAAGAATGGAGAAAATACAGGCAGGACAGATCGCGACAGCGTGCACAATACTTCGCCCGGAGTTCATACGTTCGGTTTAAGAACAGCAAATACTACAAATCGACCAGGATACTCAATGCTTCTTCTATAATATTCAACTTCGCAGTTTCAGTAATGGTCCTTGCCTATACAATATTCGGATATATCTTAAAACTCAGGAATCCCGAACCTGGTACTGAAAAAGCCACACTGGTTTCTTTCATTATCCTGATGACAGTAAGTCTCATACTGTTCACTGTGTCATTTATTTACCTGAAATCTTATATTGATACCAACAGGAAACGGGGCAGGAAGAATTGACTTCATGGCATGATTTTTGAGCCGGTTATTTAGCTAAAACTGACTGCTTTCATTGAATTTCCGGATCAATTATGATTAATCCATTAAAATAGGCCATTATGAAAACTAAGATATTCAGAATCCTGGCTGCGGTTCTTTTAATAATTCCCATGTCATTCAACTCATGTAAAAAGACCGATGAGGTTCTCCCTTCCGAACCGGTTCCAATCAATCTTACAGGTGATCAGGTATCCGTTATTGAATCGGGCAACTCGTTCGCGTTTGATATTTTACGCCAAAGTATTAAAAAGCGCCGGTGAAGAATGAGAATGTAATGATTTCTCCCCTGAGCATCTCATATGCCCTCTCGATGACACTTAACGGCGCAGATGGTGCTACCCGTGATTCAATTATCAAAGCCCTGAGGCTGAACGGAATCACGATGGATGCCCTCAACACCTCCTTTAAAGATCTTACCAGCGCACTCCTTTCTGTCGACCAGCGTGTTCTGATGTCGATTGCTAACTCTGTCTGGACAGAAAAGGATTTTGTAGTAAAACAGTCCTTTATTGACATTCTCACAGAATACTACGAAGCGGAATCAAAATCATTTGATATTAACGATCCCTCAGCTCCTGCTAAAATTAATGCCTGGATCGAGGATAAGACAAACGGACTGATAAAGAACATGGTAGACAAGCTCAATGATAATGCCGTAATGCTTCTTATAAATGCCATTTACTATAAGGGAAAATGGAGTTCGCAATTCGATAAATCAAAAACCGTTCCGATGCCGTTTTATAAAACCGGCGGTTCACAGCAGAAGTTCCAATGATGAAGCAGGAAAACGACTATAAGGTATTTGAAGGAAACGGATTTGTCCTTGCGGAATTTCCTCTATGGGCAGGGAAACTTTGTGATGGATGTCATTCTGCCGGAAGCCGGAAATAATCTGGAAACGATCATGCCTTTGGTAAATGACGCTGGTTTTACCACCTGGATTTCGCAGATGAACAAGAGGAAAATTGATCTTTCATTTCCAAAATTTAAATATGGGTTCAAGATAAAACTTAAAGATATTCTTACGGATATGGGCATGGGAATTGCATTCCATGACGGAGCAGATTTTTCGAATATTTCCGATCAGTATGACCTTCTTATAAATGAGGTTACACATCAGTCGTTTATTGAAACCAACGAAGAAGGAACAGAAGCTGCTGCAGCGACAGTTGTTGAAATTGGAGTTACTTCGATACCTCTTCCCTCTTGTTCTGAATCTCGATCATCCGTTCCTGTACATTATCCGGGAAACAACTACCAACTCAATAATTTTCATGGGTCGGGTTGCAGATCCTTCTAACAAATTAATGCGAGATTAACAGTCTGTCTTAACCTTCATTCAGACCTTCCACCGAAAGGGGAAGGTCTTTTTTATACGCCCGCCATCCTCCATCCACTTGAACCTGTATGTGTTATTTAATCTTCATGCTTTACTGCACTTAATGGTTTTGTTTTCTTAACTATGGATAACCTTGCGTCTTTTTCCTGTCTTCAGCGTTGCAACACTTGAATCCCAGCGAGCGCATTGGCTTCGCCGAGCTCGTAAACTCGGTTCCCCGCTGCTTGCTGCGGGATTAGCGAGCATTAAAATAAAAAATACCAAATTGGGATCGAAGATTCCTCGTAGCTTGCTACGAGGATATTCAATTTTAATTTTAAATCCATAATGTTTTCCATGCCCAAAAACTATACTGTTAATATATTTACTTACAAATATTTAACAATGATATTACAGTGCGCTGCACCTTTAATATCAATAGAAAAACATTAATCTACAAATATTAATGGTGCTCTGCACCATTGATATCTTACATGACTATTATTTTCCGGAAGTATAGGGATGAGAATACTTTGAATCCCAGCGAGCTCATTGGCTTCGCCGAGCTCGTAAACTCGGTTCCCCGCTGCTTGCTGCAGGGTTAGCGAGCATTAAAATAAAAAATTCCAAATTGGGATCAAAGATTCCTCGTAGCTTGCTACGAGGATCTTCAATTAATAGTAAAGATGAATGCTTTGGATTAATAATAAAGCGGCGGAGCCGCATGATATTTATAGAAATGTATTTGAGAAATAATGCCAAAGGTGCAGAGCACCGTAATATCTAATCCCAATTATAAATATCACTAAAGAATTCAAACAGGTATTCCTCTTTAAATTCAACATTATTCTTTTCAAGTATTTCAAAATATTCTTCTTTGAACGGCCTTCTTTTGTGATGCTCTTCCTGTGATAGAATATATTTTGCCACAGTGTCTATTTGTGAGTGGGAATGGGTAAATGCACCATAACCTTTCTGCCATTCAAACTTGAATTTAGACCACTTATTCCCTTTAATTAATGCATTGGTTGATGTTTTAATTTCTTCTACCAGATCTGGTATTAGTTGATTTACGTTATATCCGACCAATATGTGAATATGGTCAGGCATCGCACCTATTGCCAGCATTTTATGCCGATGGTTTTGCACAATTCCTGTAACATACATCTCCAATTCATCTTTCCATTCTTTTCTTATCAGGGCATCGCGATTTTTTACTGCAAATACCAAATGGAAATAACATTGAGTATAAGTGTTTGCCATCGGGTTTAACTTATTAATCTTAGTTGAAACATTCCATAAATATAACCTGTAACACCCAAATCAAAAACTAAATCCGCATTAATTGAGAGTTCCAGAGGTTATTTCTAAAAAGCGCGTAAAACAGGAGGTTACACATCAGTTAAGGAAATAGGAGTTACCTCGGCACCTCTTTCCCCTATGTTCCTGAAACTGGATCATCCCTTCCTGTATTTATCCGGGAAACTACCACCAACTCAATAATTTTCATGGGCAGGGTTTCAGATCCTTCTATAAATTAATGAGAGATTAAAAGTCTGTCTTAATCTCTATTGAGACCTTCCACCATAAGGGGAAGGTCTTTTTTATGGTCAGACTACCTGATTTAATATTTTAATTACTTTTATTTCAAAATCATTCAGACGTTACCTATGACGAATCTCGCGAAGGAATTAACTCTTTACGGACTGATCATGGTGGCGATCGGGTCATGCATCGGTTCAGGGATCTTTGTTACTCCTTCCCAGATTGCAGGGCTTATCCCGTCCTCGGTACTCATTCTGCTTGTATGGGCACTTGGAGGTCTCATTGCTCTGACAGGAGCTCTTACATTCGGTGAACTCGGCTCACTGTTCCCAAGGGCAGGTGGCATATATGTCTTCCTGAAGGAGGCTTACGGAGGATGGCTCGGATTCCTGTACGGCTGGGCTTACCTGGTCATTATCACATCCGGTTCCATTGCTGTTCTTTCCCTGGCCTTCACTCATTATCTCAGCTTTTTCATCCCGATGGGCAATACCTGGAAGATAATTACCAGTATTATCACTATTACTGCTGCTTACTGCTCTGAATGTATTCCGGGCAAAATTCGGTGAGATTTTTTCCAATATATTTACCGGATTGAAGATACTGGGTATATTGTTAATAATAGGTTTCGGCTTCTTTTTCGGAAACAGCGAACTGTCATTCAAGGATATAAGCTTACCGGCTATGTCAGGTTCAGGGTTATCAGCTTTTGGTGTTGCGCTGACGGGAGTATTGTTCTCGTACGGAGGATGGCAGCATGCTTCATTCCTGGCAGGTGAAACAAAAAATCCCTCCAGGAATGTCCCGATTGCCATGATCACGGGCGCTCTGGTTGTAACTCTGATCTACCTGCTCGTCAATACGTCCTATATGCTCCTGCTGCCTGTAAGCACAATAATATCATCCGAAAAAGTCGCAGCCGAAGCAGTCAGCACGATCCTGCCTTTCGGCGGAATGTTTGTGGCAGGAATAATCGCAATAAGCACCGTCGGGACCATCGGGATCTATACTCTTTCGGCACCACGGATATATTACGCCATGGCCTCTGACGGACTGTTTTTCAAGAGCATAGCAAAAGTGCATCCCAGTATTCAGAACTCCGGTCAATGCCATTATTGCACAATCGGCCTGGTCAGTAGCTCTCCTTCTTTTCTGGGGCACGCTGGAAAATCTTATTACCTACACTGTATCAGTTGAATGGATCTTCTTCACCCTCGCTGCTGCAGGGATATTTATTTTCAGAAAGAAGCTAAAAAATGTTGAACGTCCGTACAAAACATTCGGATATCCTGTTACTCCCCTGATTTTCATTGCAATCAACATATGGTTTGTAATTAACATAACGGTGAACAAACCATTGCATATGGCAATCGGAATAGGCTTTTTAATCCTCGGTGTCCCGATTTTTCTCTTCTTTAAAAGAAAGATGATTTTAGTTTCAGAGAATGCGGAGAACACAGAGGAGAATACAAGTAATCAATTGGTATAACGATGTGGGATTTTATTTATGTTCTTTGTTATTCCTTTCATTTTTCCTCATAAGGGAAACATAAAGAAAGTTTCCCGCTGATTTCGCAGATTTTCGCAGGTTATCCTTTTTTAAATCCAAACTGCGTTAATCTGCGTGATCTGCGGGAAATTTACCTGCATAAAAATATTTGATTAACAATTATTTAATCTTACGATGAAGGATATATCTTATATAATAAACCATCTTGGTGAGGAACGTGAAAAGTATTTCAATGCGATCACTCCACCGATATTCCAGACCAGCAATTTTGCTTTCAGGACTGTTGATGAACTGAAAAAAGCCATTGCTTCAGAAAAAGTAAATTACATTTATTCGAGAGGAAATAATCCGACATCGGACATTCTGTGCAAAAAAGTTGCAGCTCTGGAAGAAACTGATGAGGCTCTTGCATTTGCCAGCGGCATGGCTGCAATATCCTCAGCAGTCATTTCATTTGTTAAATCTGGTGATCATATTGTGTGCGTCAGGAACAATTACAGCTGGACAAACATTCTGATGACTAGGTTTCTTCCACGATTCGGAGTCGGGACAACTTTTGTTGACGGACGCGATCCGGAGAATTTTAAAAAGGCTTTAAGAAAGAATACTAAACTATTCTATCTCGAAAGTCCCAATTCACTGACCTTTGAATTGCAGGATATTGAGGCTGTAGCTTCCATTGCCAGATCGTATAACATTACCACACTTATCGATAACAGCTATTCATCTCCACTTACCCAGACCCCGGCCTCAATGGGAATCGATATTGTCCTCCATTCTGCGAGCAAATACCTCGGCGGGCACAGCGATGTTGTTGCCGGGATGGTTTGCGGATCAACGAAAAATATCTCCAGGATCTTCAATAATGAATATCTTGGCCTTGGCGGGATAATTTCGCCATTTAATGCCTGGCTTATGCTTAGGGGATTAAGAACTTTGCCTGCCAGAATCAACAGGATCTCTGAGACCACAACCAGGGTCGTCGAGTATCTTGAAAAGCATCCGCTCGTCAATGAGGTTATTTATCCGCTCTCTCCGCGGCATCCACAGTATGAGCTTGCAGTAAAACAAATGCTGAAACCAACCGGCCTCTTCTCTGTAAGATTATCGGTAAAGGCCAGAAGGAAAATTGAGCTTTTCGTGAACAGTCTCAGGCAGTTCCTGATAGGAGTTTCATGGGGTGGTCATGAATCTCTGGTATTTCCGGCAATTTCATTCGACGAAAGCAGAACAAAAGAAGGCTATTCAGGTAATCTTATAAGGTTTTATGTCGGGCTAGATGAGGCAGATTCACTGATCAGCGATCTTGATCAGGCTTTTAACAGGATCACGCAGTCCTGATAAAATTAAATGGGATATCAAGCACTGAAGAAAAGTACTCTCCGCGTTCCAGGATATCTTCATCTCCTTCTTCATAATACCAGTTAACAAGGAACTTCTTGTTTTTCAACTGAACATATGATATTTTCTGAAAAAGCTGAATAAGCAGCTTTGCGCTTGCACTGTTGAAATATTCAAGTGATATATCGATGCAGGTTACATCAGCCGGTGTTTTTATGTACTCATTCACCCATTCTTCAACAGGTTTGAAAAAAGAAATAATGTTTTCATGGATTGCACGCCCTCTCACCCTTATCATACCATCCGGATTTAACACTATCTCAGGGGTGCTTTTCGTAGCCGAAATTCTAAGTTCCGTCATCTGGAATAAACATTTATTCAATATTAATAATTACTCAGCTACCGGTTGTTTAATCAAATCTGTCAAATACCGGATTGTCGAAATTATCAACAGTAATTTTTCTTTTGCCTGCTTCAATTTCATGAATCATATTCACAATCGCCGAGTTGACCGGGGCATTTAACCCGTATTTTAAACTATTCCGGACTATATAACCATTCAGATAATCTATTTCAGTAAGCCTTCCTCGCTCAAGCGATTGGAGGCTTGATGATTTAAGCTTTCTGTATTTAAAACCGATTATCCTCATCATTAAATGACGCTTCAATTCTGGATAACGGTTTTCCCCCCTGATAAATTTTTCAAAATCAAGCTTTCCTCCGAAAATTTCAATCCTGATATCCATTTTATCAGCCAGTAAGACTGCTTCTCTTATTATTTCAATAGATATTCTCCTGATTTTCGGCACAGACAGCATTTTCCCCAGGTATAAACCGCATAGTGCCCCCAGAGAGGTTATACAGGAGTTAATAATAAGTTTTGAATACTTATGACCGATAATATTTTCAGTTGTTTTTACAGGAACAACCGAAGAAAGAGCTTCTGAAACTGTTAAAAGAAATTCATCCGGCTTCCTTCCCGGATAGCCCAGAATGAAATCCCCGGTGGATGTCATGGTCAGTACACCCCGGGATTCCATTGTGGCACCCCACCCGGTAACGCAGCCAATCACTTTTCCACGGCCTGCAACGGAGACAAGGTCCTCTTCACATATTCCATTCTGCATCGAAACAAAGAAACCGGTTTCCTTCAAAACCGGGATAGCACCTTTGGCGGCATCAATCATATCAGTGGCCTTTGTTGCATGGAGTATTATATCTTTTTTCTCCTTAACTCCGGCTATTGAAGCAAATGCTGGTATTTTACCTGAAAAATTTCCGCAAACTCCTTTAATTTCAATCCCGTTTCTTGAAATAAAAGAGGCATAATCTTCATGTTTACAGATAATTTCAACATTATAGCCTTTCATTTTAAGGAGAGCGGCGGTAATACCGCCAACGGCCCCGGCGCCAAGGACAAGGAAAGACAGATCTTTACTTTTCATTATGCTGTTTTTACCTGAATTAATCAGAGCCTGGCAAGAGGGACTACATTCTGACCTGAAAACTCATTTCTAATATACTTATAATATCCTGTAATTCCGATCATTGCTGCATTATCAGTAGTATAACTTATTTCTGGAATGAATAGGTTCCAACCTCTTTTTTGTCCTTCCCTTATAAAATCATTCCTAAGACCGGAGTTAGCAGAAACACCTCCGGCAATTCCCACATCCTTTATTCCTGTGATCTGAGATGCTTTAACCAGCTTGCTGATCAGAATATCAACTATTGTATGCTGGAGAGATGCACAAAGATCAGCTTTGTTCTTCCCTATAAAATCCGGATCTTCCTTTAACCTGTCTCTCAGAAAATAAAGAAAACTGGTCTTTAATCCGCTGAAACTGAAATCAAGGCCCTTTACTCGTGGTCTAGGGAAGACAAATGTTTGTTTATTTCCATCCTGCGCATGTTTGTCGATCATAGGACCTGCCGGATACGGGAATCCAAGTAATTTCCCGCATTTGTCAAATGCCTCTCCGGCAGCATCATCTATCGTATTGCCAATTACTTCCATCTCAAGATGGTCCTTAAGGACTATTATCCTTGTATGACCACCTGAAACAAGAAGGCAGAGAAAAGGAAAGGAAGGTGTCCTGTTTCCCATTTCCTTGTCAAGAATAAAATGAGCCAGAACATGTGCCTGGAGATGATTAACTTCTATCAATGGAATATTGCAGGCAAGGGCAAATCCCTTGGCAAAGGAGGTGCCCACAAGAAGCGATCCCAATAATCCGGGTCCGCGTGTAAACGCCACAGCATCGATTTCTCCGATTGCTACTCCGGCTTTTTTGAGGGCAAGGTCCGTTACAGGTACAATATTAGCCTGGTGAGCTCTCGAGGCAAGTTCAGGAACTACACCTCCGTATGACATATGGATATCCTGTCCGGAAACCAGATTGGAGAGGACATAGCCATCTCTCACCACCGAAACCGATGTGTCGTCACAGGATGATTCAATGGCTAATATTGTAATACTCTTCTTCACTTTGATTTTCCGTATATTTTAGGTTATTTTGAAGTATGATTTTTTAATGAAAATAATGTTCAAAAGTATTAAAAAATCGATTAAGTATCTGACAATCCTTATCGGTATCATAATACTGGTTCCCAGCTTCTTTTACCTTATTGCCCAGATTCCTCGAGGTTCAGACCTTTATTGTGAAAAGAATAACAGGTCATCTTTCTGAACAGATAAAATCAACAATCACAGTCGGGAGCATTGATTATTCCTTCTTCAATAAGTTGAAGATAAATGATCTGCTCATAGAAGATTATAATAATGATACACTTGTATATTCGCGAAAAGATCTCTGTTGGAATCAGGAGGCTTGATTTCAGGAATAAGATAATCAGACTAGGACAACTGGAACTTGAGAAACCCTCCGTCGCATTGATCACTGACACATCCGGATTAATGAACCTGACCTGGCTTATCAATCTGATGGGCAGTTCTGAAAATACCGTGAAAAAGAGCAAAAGCATCTTTTCGGTTAACAAGCTGACGATTAAGGAAGGAAGATTCCAGATGTTAAACAGGAGAGGATCTGAGAGCAATATGCTTCTGAATTTCGGTGATCTTCATCTTTCAAGAATTAACGGTGATATTGATGATATAAAGGTCCAGAATGACTCTGCAATCTTCAGAATAAATGACCTCGATTTCTCCGAATCAAATGGTTTCCTGGTCAGAAGTATGACTGGCAGGATCCAAATTGCCGAGAACGATTTTAAATTCAGCGATGTTTTCCTTTACCTCGACAGTTCAATCATAAATGCAAACCATATTGAAGTAAAAGCTGATTCTTCAGGATCTTTCAGAAGATTTACCAATGAAGTAAGACTTGATATCGAGCTTCAAAAATCGCTTATTAGCGGTGCTGATCTCAGATTTTTTGTCCCGTCGTTAAAAGGTTCGGATGAAACAGCAGAGCTTTCAGGAAAAATCTCCGGAACAATCTCTGAACTAAAAGGGAGGAACATACTTCTGTCGTTCGGTAATAAAAGTAATATCGATTGCGATTTTGACCTGTCGGGACTTCCGAAAATTAAGGATACATTCATGCACATTGGTGTTAACAGATTTTATACCAACGCCTATGATGTCGGATCAATAAAGATACCTGGAAACCGTAAAATAGAGGTGCCGGAGTTCCTTAACAAACTGGGGGATATCTCATTTAACGGCAGCTTTACAGGATTTGTAACCGACTTTGTGACTTATGGAAAACTCGGAACGGCACTTGGCGAACTAAGTACGGATATTTCACTCCGTCCCGAGGGGGATAGCAGGTTTAAGATTAAGGGACTTGTCAACGGCACCAATATTGATCTTGGTGAACTAACCGGGAAGAAGGAACTTCTGGGGAAAATAAGCATGAAAACCAACGTGGACGGCTATTGCTTCTTCATCAAAGAAAATTTCCGGTAACCTTACAGGAAAAATTGACAGCGTCGAGATCAATGGATATATTTACCGCAATGTAGCCCTGAATGGGATTTTTACTGAAAAGACATGGGATGGTAGCATAAAAATTGCAGATAAAAATATTAAGATGGACCTGCTCGGTATGTTTGATTTCAGCAACGACCTGCCTGAATTCGACTTTACCCTGAACCTCGCCGAATCGGACCTTTATAAGCTTAATATTGAAAAGAAAGACACTACTTCCCGCCTTGCTATGCTTCTAACAGCCAACTTCAGAGGTAATAATATTGATAACCTGTTCGGCGAAATAAAAATGCTTAATTCCACTCTGTGGAGGTATCAAAACAAGCTGGAACTTTATGATTTTTCACTGAAGGCATTCAATGAAAATAATAAGCCTGCAATTTCACTCAGAACAGATTTTGTAGATGCAGACCTGAGAGGTTATTATAATTTCGGAGCAATAGCGAATGTCCTTAAATCAGCTCTTGCCTCACTTGTACCGTCCCGTTTTACACCTCCTGTTTCCGGAAAGAGCCAGATAAAGAACAATTTTACCTTCACCCTCAATTTTAAGAACACTGATAAGATTAATAATTTCTTCAGTACAGGATTACATCTTTCAGATAAGACCACGGTTAACGGGATATTTAATCCTGACAGCACCATAAGGTTAAGTGCGCAGGCAAACATGTTAAACTACAGAAACAACATTTTCAACAACTTAAGTATTAATGCAGGTTACTCCGGAACAACATTTTCAACAGATCTGAGAAGTACCTCACTTTCAGTTCTCGGGGCAGTCGCAGCTTATGGACTTTAAAGCCGGGATTAATGCCGTACCCGATAATTTTATATTCAATCTCGATTGGAACGATAAGGAAGAGATCCCGAGTAAAGGCGCATTTGTTGCAAAAGGCTCATTCATCAAAAAGGAAAATGGTAATAAAGGTTCATCTTTTAAAGATTGAAATAGATTCTGCAGATGTTTCCACCAGGAAAAATCTGTGGAAGATCAAGCAATCATCCGTTCTTGTCGATTCAAATGCAATTAGTATAAACAGGTTTATCGTAAGCAGCAGCGGTCACTCCTACAGTATTGATGGAACTATTTCGGAAAGTGCGGAAGATACCCTGAAACTTGAATTTAAAGGAATTGATATCAGTCCCTTCAGTCAGCTCGAACAAAAAAACGAAAAAAGTGAAGATTCCGGTGTACCCTTTAATCCTAAAGGTATTATTAACGGCAATATTCTTATCTCCAATGTTTTAAAGAATCCTATGATTGAAAGTAATATCAGAGTAACCGGTTTTTCTCTGCTTGGGTCAGATTATGGGGATCTTTCGGTGGTATCAGAATGGAATGCTGCCAGCAAAGTAGCCGACATAAGTGCAAGGAATAATCTTAAAGGGTCGAACGCAATATTGATATCAGCGGATATTATGATCCCGGAACAAGGAAAATCAACCTTAATGCAACAGCTTCGCATTTGCCAATCGATGCACTTAATCCGATTTTAAACTTTTTTGCATCAGGCATAACTGGAACAGTCTCCGGAAAGGTCCGTTTATCAGGAAAACCATCGGAACTTGTGCTGACCGGAGCATTGATGGCAGAAAATGCTTCGATGAAGATCGATTACCTTCAAACTAAATATAAAATAAACGATACGATCAGGTTTGATAAAACCGGCATTAAATTCAGGAATATCAGGGTAACAGATGAAAAAGGCAACTATGCAACTCTTTCAGGATCAATTAATCACAAATATTTTAAAGATTATGCAGTTGACCTGACAGTGAACATGGATAAAAATGATTGTCTTGTCCTGAACACACAGCAAAAGGATAATGAATTATTCTACGGCACAGCCTATGCAACAGGTATTACAACAATTAAAAGCGGAACAAATCTGCTGTCCTTCGATATCTCTGCAAAGACCGGAAAAGGAACCAGGGTATTTATTCCCCTTAACTCAGGCTTGTCGGTTTCAGAACAATCATTCATTACTTTTATAAATCCTGATACTATAAAGAAAAACTACAATAAAAAGCCGGAAGTTAAAGCCCAACCTTCACAGTCAAAACTTGAACTTACATTTGACCTTGATGTAACGCCTGAGGCTGAAGTGCAGCTGCTTATTGATCCAAAGGCCGGAGATGTTATCAAGGGACGCGGGGCAGGAAAACTGAATATAAGCCTGGATAAGGAAGGCCAGTTTAAAATTTACGGAGATTACACAATTGATCAGGGAGAATACCTTTTTACCCTTCAAAATCTTGTAAATAAAAGATTCGATGTCGAAAACGGAGGCAAAATAACATTCATAGGCGATGTTGAAAACGCAGAGATTAACCTAACAGCCAATTACAAAAACCTGAGGACATCGCTTTACCCGATACTTCCGTATGAAAGATATAATGCCAGAATACCTGTCGAACCACAGCTGAATTTATCAGGCAAGCTGTTCAACCCTGTTGTCGGATTGAACATTTATCTGCCAAACGCTGATGAGGAAACACGAGCCTATCTAAAGAATGCAATTACATCTGAGGAAGAATTAAGCAGGCAGTTTCTCTATTTGCTGGTAATGAACAGTTTTTACGCGGATCCTGCATACCGTTTGTCAGCCGGTCCTACGATTTCAGGCACCTCAGCAATGGCAGTTACAACAACTGAAATGCTTTCTAACCAGGTAAGCAACTGGCTGTCGCAGATCAGCAATGATTTTGACGTCGGATTCAATTACAGACCAGGTACCAGGGACATTAATTCCCAGGAGCTTCAGGTCGCTCTCTCTACACAGATTCTGAATGACAAGGTAACTATCAACGGAAACTTCGATGTGAGAGGCGCAAATAATCCGGAAGGGACACCCCTTACGGGCGATTTTGATATTGAATATAAAATAACCGAAAAGATAAGATTTAAAGTTTTTAACAGGTACAATAATCCCTATACCGGAAGAGGCGCTCCGTACACTCAGGGACTCGGGGTATTCTTCAAACAGGATTTCAATAAATTCTCAGATCTCCTGAAGAAAAAGAATAAATCCGATATGAAAAAAGAGGACGAAATAGCCCCAAAGTAAAAAGAGTTGATAAATATTATCATAATGTTATTAAACCAGAATAATAGACCATACTGTATTCCCGTTTCTTAATAAATTCGCCCATGAAAAATTGACGCGAAGAAATTGATTATGTGCTTGTAAATTAATTACTAAAGGAAACAATATGGCTTTTTTAATGTTTGTCATGCAGGAAGGGCCGGGAACTGTTCAGGCGGCAAGTGAAAAATTAACCCTTCTTGATTTCGCAATTAAGGGCGGATGGGTGATGATCCCGATCATACTTTTGTCATTGGTGGCAGCCTATATTTTTATTGAAAGGTACTTTGTGATCAAGAGGGCAACTAAAGAGGATACCAATTTCATGAACAGGATCAAGGATTATATACATGATGGGAAGGTGGATGCTGCTGCAGCACTTTGCAAATCGACCGACAGTCCTTCGGCACGCATGATTGAGAAAGGCATAAGCAGGCTGGGCAGGCCTCTTCAGGATATCACCACGGCAATTGAAAATGTTGGCAAGCTTGAAATATCGAAGCTTGAGCGAGGCTTTCCGACTCTTGCCACAATCACAGGCGCTGAACCCATGCTTGGCTTCCTTGGCACTGTGATCGGGATGGTACAGTCATTCTATGCAATGTCGCAGGCTGGTAATAATATCGAAGTGTCCCTGCTGTCCAATGGAATTTATACTGCGCTTATTACAACAGTTGCAGGACTTATTGTTGGTATCCTTGGTTATTTTGCCTACAATACTCTCGTGGTAAGAGTAGAAAGGGTGGTATTCAATCTCGAAGCCACTCTGACTGAATTTATGGACATGTTAAATGAACCCCTAAAAACAGGACGCTGAAATGGCAATATCGAACAGAAACAAGATAAGTGTGAACTTCAGTTCAGTGGGGATGACTGACGTTGTGTTTAACCTCCTCATATTTTTCATGCTCACATCAACACTGGTCCACCCCACTGCAGTAAAATTACTGCTTCCGAAAGGAAGTACCCAGACTTCGGCCAAGCCCCAGACAACTGTTTCAATAACAAGTGATCAGAAATACTTTTTGGAGCAAAAGGCAGTCAGTCTGGGTGACCTTGAAAAATTACTGAAACAAAAGCTCGGGGCTAACCCTGAGACCTATATTGCGCTTCACGCCGATAAAACGGTCCCATTTGAAGCGGTAGTAGCTGTTTTAAATATTGCCCAGGCAAATAACTATAAGTTAATAATTGCGACCTCGCCCAAATAACGATCTAAGGAATATTCCTTCCGAAAAAAAGAAAGGGATTATCGGCTCATCAATAGTGCACATTATTCTGTTGATCCTGCTGATAGTGGTGGCATTTACACCGCCCAAACCGCCTGAAGT
The DNA here is from genome assembly GCA_963831935.1 of uncultured Bacteroidales bacterium. Lineage (GTDB taxonomy): Bacteria > Bacteroidota > Bacteroidia > Bacteroidales > VadinHA17 > LD21. The sequence continues at coordinate 85,090 of CAWHSH010000013.1, read as the reverse complement.
TGAAGAGGGAATACTTGTTAATTTCGGAACCACCGAAACCGGACTTGGAATGATTGAACCTTCTCCCCCTCCTGCGCAGGAGGATGCAGTACCTCCCCCGCCCAAACCTGCTCCCAAGGTTCAGGCTGATGAGCCCCTGTTAACCCAGAATAACGAAGAAGCCCCCGAAGTAAAGAAGGTTGATCCTGAGGCTGAAAAGAAAAGGCTTGAAAAGATTGAGGCCGACAGAAAAATAAGGGAACAAATTGAGGCTGAAAGGAAAAAGAAAGAGCTTGAAGAAATTGAAAGGAAAAGGATTGAAGCAGAGCAGAAGCGGCAATCTGATATTATGAACAAGACAAGGGATGCCCTGGCAAATTCCAAAAATTCAGGCACTAATTCAAAAAGCGAAGGGGAAGCCGGGGGCGCAGGGAATCAGGGTAAACCAACCGGATCAGTGGATTCGAAGAACAGAGGTGAGGGAGGCGGACTTGGCAATTCAGGCAGTGTATCCTATGATCTCGGCGGACGTGGTTCTCAGTCGCTGCCAAAGCCAGACTATAAATATCAGGAAGAAGGAAAAGTTGTTGTTGATATCAGTGTCGACAGAGCTGGAAAGGTTACTCAGGCAATCCCGGGTACCAAGGGCTCTACAACTCTTGACGAATATCTTCTCAAATTGGCAAAAGAGGCAGCTTTAAAGGCAAGATTTGATCCCAAGGCCGATGCGCCTGTAGTCCAGAAGGGCAAAATTATCTATATTTTTAAACTCAATTAATTCCTGAATTTACCTTTTAATCAAATCTCCGTCACATTGAAAAAAGAGGAAAGTCCTTCATCATATCCACAACTTTTTCACCGACTTTTCCAATTACAGTTTCATCTTCAATATTTGAAATCACTTCATCAATCATCCCGACAATAATGTCCATATGTTCTTCTTTTAGTCCCCTTGTAGTGATGGCAGGTGTGCCAACCCTAAGCCCTGATGTCAGGAAAGGGGACCTGCTGTCGAACGGGACCATGTTTTTATTAACAGTTATATGCGACTTTACAAGGTTGTTTTCAGCTTTTTTCCCGGTGATTTCAGGAAATTTAGTCCTGAGATCAATTAGCAATAAATGATTGTCAGTACCCCCTGATACAACCTTGTACCCTTTATCAATGAACGCCTCCGCCATTACGGCAGCGTTCTTTTTCACCTGTTGCTGATATTTTTTGAATTCAGGCTTGAGAGCCTCCCCAAAAGAGACTGCTTTTGAAGCAATTACATGTTCCAGAGGTCCCCCCTGAACACCCGGGAAGAGCGCCGAATTCAGGAGCGATGACATCATCCGCACTTCTCCCTTGGGAGTTGCAATGCCCCATGGATTCAGAAAGTCCTTTCCTATCAGAATGACTCCACCTCTGGGACCCCTGAGAGTTTTATGCGTAGTTGATGTGACAATATGTGCATGTTTGAGGGGATTCTCAAGTAATCCGGCAGCAATAAGACCTGCAGGATGGGCCATGTCGATCATCAGAATTGCACCAACAGCATCGGCTATTTTCCGCATCCTTTCATAATCCCATTCCCTGGAATATGCTGACGCTCCTCCTACAATCATTTTCGGCTTTTCTTTCAGAGCAAGCTCTTCCATCATATCGTAATCAACAAGTCCGGTATCTTCCCTGACACTGTAGGCAACAGGCCTGTACAGCATACCCGAAAAATTGACAGGAGATCCATGTGTTAAATGGCCGCCATGGGCAAGATTCAATCCCATAAAAGTATCTCCCGGTTTCATGACAGACATAAATACTGACATATTGGCCTGAGCTCCTGAATGCGGTTGAACATTTGCATATTCAGCATCAAACAACTGTTTAAGGCGATCGATTGCAATCTGTTCGGTCTGGTCCACGATTTCACACCCACCGTAATAACGATTCCCCGGATAACCTTCAGCATATTTGTTGGTTAGTACCGATCCCATAGCTTCCAGCACCTCGGGACTTACAAAATTTTCCGAAGCTATTAATTCAATGCCATTTGTCTGGCGCTGACGTTCTTTTTCAATTAGGTCAAATACAAGAGTATCTTTTATCATTGCTGCTGATTGAATTTTGAATTTGTTCTGGGTTAACAGGAAAAAAATCGACTGTTATGAATGAATTCCGTCGTCGGATGTCATCGGCAAATATACTGCTATTAAATTAAATTAATAGCTGAAGAATAATTTTTCCTACTCCTTCGATGCCGATCAGCCGGGAAATCAGGGATTTCCGTTTGAGTGGATTTTTAAGCATATTGCTGCAAATATAAAAACAATACCAGACCTTCTCTGTTTTTTTCCTTAAGTTTGTCTTATTGAAAAAGTTGCCAGGGATGATACAATTCAGCAGGTTTAGCCTCGATAATGGGTTGAAAATAATCGTTCATGAGGATAAATCAACCCCGCTTGCAGCAATGAATATACTATATGATGTCGGCTCGAGGGATGAAGATCCGGAAATGACCGGACTGGCTCATTTGTTTGAACATCTTATGTACAGCGGATCGGTCAACATTCCTGAATACGACCTGCCACTGCAGCTCGCCGGCGGAGAGAATAACGCGTTTACCAACAATGATATAACCAATTATTACCTGACAGTTCCTTCTGATAATATTGAAACCGGATTCTGGCTTGAATCTGACAGAATGCTGGAAATCAATTTCTTACAAAAAACCCTTGACGTTCAAAAGAGTGTGGTAATTGAAGAGTTTAAACAACGGTATTTGAACCAGCCTTATGGCGATGCAATGCTTTTACTGCGGCCTCTTGTCTATAAAGCACATCCTTATAGGTGGCCCACTATCGGCATGGATATTTCTCATATTGAAAGAGTTGATCTTGAACACGTTAAGAAATTTTTCTTTTCTCATTATGCTCCTGATAATGCAATTCTTACTCTTTCAGGAAATGTGAATACCGACAGGATGTATAATCTCGCTGAAAAGTGGTTCGGAGCAATACCCCGAAGGAAACCTGTTAAACGAGAACTTCCTGCAGAACCTCAACAGGAAGAACAAAGAATCCTTACCGTCAGAAGAAAAGTTCCTGCCGATGCTTTATATAAAGTATGGCATATGGGTAAACGCCAAAGTGATGACTTTTATTCACTTGATCTGCTGACGGATCTGCTTTCCGGTGGTGAATCGGGAAGACTTTACAATAAGCTGGTAAGGGAGAAAAATCTCTTCAGCGAGATTAATGCCTTTATTTCTTCTGATATCGATCCTGGGCTTGTTATCATTAACGGCAGACTTATGAAGGATGTTGACATTATGGTTGCTGAATCAGCGGTAAATGAAGTAATTGATGAATTAAAGGATTCTGCTTTTAAGAACAATGAAATGGAAAAGGTCAAGAATAAGTTTGAATCATCAACAGTCCTTTCTAACATGAGCATACTTAACAAAGCCCTTAACCTGTCATTTTATGAATTGTTGGGTGATCCTGATTTTGTGAACAGGGAAGTTGAGAGGTTCAGGGAGGTCAGCCGGGAAAATGTCAGGGATGCTGCTAACAGATATTTCACTGCTGAAAACTGCACAACTTTGTATTACCTCTCTGCAGGTAACCGATGAATATGAAAGTATTAAATAACATACAACCACCCCTTTACCCGGTTGCCGCAATGATAAATATACCGGCGCAGCATATCCGGCTGAAAAATGGGATGTCAGTTTTTCTTATTGACACAGGTACTGAGGATGTTATGAGGATTGAATTCGTGTTCAGGGCCGGAATTGTGAAAGAAGATATTCCACTGCTGGCGACAACCACAAATATGATGCTGACCGAGGGATCGGAAAATTACACTTCAGAGGAACTAAACAGACTACTTGATTATTATGGTGTATTCCTGAATCCCGGCGTTGAAAAGGACACCGCCGGCCTGATAGTCTATTTTCTTAAACAGGTATATTGAAAAAGTCCTGGGACTAACCCGGGAAATATTGTTCAGATCGACATTCCCTGAAAAAGAGCTTGCTTTGCTAATGAAAAAGCGCTTACGTTGGTACATGATAAACAGGGAAAAAGTCCAGAATCTGGCTATGGATGCATTTTTTGAATCCGTATTCGGTAATCATCACCCATATGGCAGGCAAACCCGGGAAAAGGATTTTGAATGCATGAATCCTTCATTATTAAAGGATTTTCATTCCAAATTCTATACTCCTGATAAGATGACCATAATTGTTTCAGGCCGGATACATGAAAAGACTATTGACCTGCTTGAGAAATTTTTCGGAACTCTGCACACGAAAAGAATATATATAGAGGAGTCAGAGAATTTCATGGAAGGATCTGCCGTGAAAAAAATTCATATTGAGAAATCCGGAGCAGTTCAGTCGGCTGTCCGGATCGGCTCTTCCACCATAAACAAGCGTCACCCCGATTATCCCGGATTAAAATTTCTGAACACACTCCTTGGAGGATATTTTGGATCGCGCCTGATGAAAAATATCAGGGAGAACAAAGGTTATACCTACGGAATTCAGTCATCCGTGTCTTCCCTCGATCTCTCGGGTTTTAAGGTAATATCAACTGATGTTGACAAAAATAAACGCACTCAGGCAGTTGAGGAGATATTTTTTGAGATCGGAAAGCTTCAGTCCATACCTGTTGAAAAAGAGGAAATGGAAGTGGTAAGAAATTATATGTCGGGAGAACTTGTCAGAATGTTCGACGGGCCTTTTGCCATGGCCGATAGCTTTAAAGCAATTTGGGAATTTGGACTGGACACCAGTTATTTTAATCGTCTTGCCGAAGTTATAAAAACAATAAGCCCTGACGAAATAATAAGGCTAGCCGGTACGTATTACAACATTGAGGATCTATATGAAGTCACAGCCGGGTAAAATGATAATTATCAGGATATCGTTCGTCTTTCTTTTACAATTAATCATATCGATCCGGGCTTTGTCACAGGGGGACTCAATCAGACCGGAACCTCCTGTACTTAATATGCTTACCATCAACCAGCTGACCGGCAATGTTGAAATGACATGGTCGCTGAGTCCTTCCCCGGATGTTGTCGGGTATATTGTCTATCTTTTATCAAAACGGTGAAGGTCACCCTATTGACTCTATCTTCAGTCCTGTTGCCAGATAATTATTCTGTCAAAAGACCCGGAACATCTTTTTTCAGTGAGGCATATGTTATTGCTGCAATTGATAATTCACACAACTACAGTCCTCTTTCCAATGAACTTCAAACAATTTTTACGGAATCTGATCTGGACTCCTGCAATAAGAAAATTAATATTTACTGGAATAAGTATCTGTCAGAACCTGTAAAAGTTACCGGATATGATATTTTTGCCTCAGTTAATTCCGGCACCTACTACCTTGCGGGACATGTATCCGGTGATATCACCTCTTTCACAATTGATGATTTTGTAAATGGTTCAGAGTATTGTTTCCTTGTTAAAGCAGTACTTGAAAACGGTCTGGTTTCTGTGTCGAACAAATCGTGTATTCCTGTGAAAATGCAGAATCCCCCGGCCTGGATCAATGCCGATTATGCAACGGTAACAGAAGCTGGTGAGATAGCCCTTTCTTTTACCATCGATCCTGCTTCCGGGATAGATCTTCTTCACACTTGAAAGGAGAAGTCGGCAACACAGGCTCCTTCCAGCAATTGGCACAGATAAGAACAATGACCGGAACTGTAACCTTCACCGACAAAACAGCCGATCTTAATACCATAAATACCTACAGACTTTCGTGCAGTAAATGATTGCGGAATTCAGGTAGTTTTTTCAAATCCTGCTTCAAATATATTACTTACTGCCCGGAATACACGGGAACGAAATAGTACTTAAATGGAACAAGAATCGAAAATGGCGGGGTTCTGTTTCTTCCTACAGGATATTTACCGATACCGGAAAGGGATTCTCCGAAACAGCAGCAATCAACCCCATCAGATACCACTTTCACGATAAGTATTCCGGAAATAATGTATACATTAACTGGAGGAAAGGTATGCTTTTATGTTCAGGCCACCGAGACCGGCAATCCGTTCGGCATAACAGGAGAAAGCAGTTCAGCCAGGCAATGCTTTAACTTTGGACGAAGTAATCACTGTGCCAAATGTCTTTACACCTGATGGGGATCTGAAAAATGATCTTGTTCAGGCCTGTGCTTACATTTACTCCCGACAGACTACCATCTGGTGATCAGCTGACAGGCAGGGAAAGATCTACTTTGAAACAAGGGATTTTGAGGATACCTGGGATGGATCTGATAGGAGGAAGTCCGGCTCCTGAGGGCGTATATATATGGTTTTTAAAAGTCAGGACTCCATCGGGAAAAAGCATTATCAAGAACAGGAACCATAACATTATTTAGAAGCAGGTAGCCAATTCACCACCGGGAAACTATTTTAAGTTTTACCTAATAAAGCTATCTTTGCATACAGGAGGAAAAGAACTCAGGAGTTTTTATGGGGAGTAAGGATATTTTTGATGAAGAAGATATTAATCGTATTCAGTCTGAATACGATTCACTTATAAAGAATCTCCTGCGGTGTAATAAACCCGGAGACAGGGAACTCATAGACAAAGCGTTTAAGATCGCAAATGAGGCTCACTGGAATATGCGAAGAAAATCCGGTGAACCTTATGTCATTCACCCCATATGTGTTGCCAAAGATAGTTAACCAGGAAATAGGCCTTGGTGCCAAATCAATTGCAACAGCGCTTCTTCATGATGTTGTCGAGGACACCGATTATTCCCTGGATGATGTTAACAAGAGATTTCGGACCGAAAATAGCTTCACTTATTGACGGTCTTACCAAGATATCAGGCACTTACAATAAAGGCACATCATCTTCAATGCAGGCGGAAAATTTCAGAAGGATGCTTCTGACTATTTCCGATGACCTCAGGGTTATCCTCATAAAAATTGCAGATCGCCTTCACAATATGCGAACTCTCGATTCAATGCCGGAAAACAAGAAAATGAAGGTGGCAGGCGAAACAATTTTTCTTTATGCTCCCCTGGCTAACAGAATCGGGCTCTATGCAATTAAAAGCGAACTGGAGGATCTCAGCTTCAAATACCGCCAGCCTGTCATATATGAAGAGATAGCATCCAAGCTTAAGCATGGGGAAAAGAAATACATGGCGCTTATTAACAAGTTCAGTCTTCCGATAATTGACAAGCCTGACTGAGGCCGGACTTAAATTCGAAATAAACGGCCGGCCAAAATCGATCTTCTCCATCTGGAAAAAGATGCAATCGAAAAATGTTCCCTTTGAGGAGATCTATGATGTCCTTGCAGTCCGGATAGTTTTTGAACCGGTTCCCGGAATTCCTGAAAAAACCGCCTGCTGGAATATCTACTCAATTATTACCGATTCATATCTGCCAAAGCCTGACAGGCTGCGGGACTGGATAAGCAGACCAAAGCCAAACGGGTATGAAGCCCTGCATGTGACTGTAATGGGACCGGAAGGGAAGTGGGTCGAGGTCCAGATCAGGAGCAAGCGAATGGATGAAATAGCTGAAAGGGGCTATGCTGCACACTATAAATATAAAGGGGATAATACACCTGAAACTGAGCTCGATAAATGGATAAAACAGATCAGGATGATGCTCGAAAATCCGCTTGAGGATCCGATCGAGTTCCTTGATGAGTTCAAAATGAATCTTTTCTCATCCGAAATTATGGTATTTACCCCTAAAGGGACTCTTGTAAGCCTTCCCAAAGGAGCATCAGCGCTCGATTTTGCCTATGAGATTCATACTGAAATCGGAAACAAAGCTATCGGGGCCAAGATAAACTTTAAGCTCAATCCGATAAATGCTATCCTGATGAGCGGCGACCAGGTAGAGATCATTACATCAGAGATTGCGAAACCCGAAAAGGAATGGCTTTCATTCGTCACGGACATCCAAGGCAAAGGAAGCGATCAAGAATCAGCTGAAGACTGAATCGACAAACAGGATACAGAAAGGAATGGAAATGCTTGAGAGCAAACTTGGAGAACTTGGTTTGACGCCAAATACCGAAATTGTCAGGAAGCTTATGCAATCATATGATGTTCTGAACAAGGATGAGTTGTATTCAGGCATTGAGCTCGGTACAATTAACCTTGATAACCTGAAGAAGATCGTCAGGAAAAGCCCGGCAAAAAATGTTATAAAATACTGGGAATTAAAGCTTCTGGGTTCAAAAAAAAGTAAAAAGGACGGATGAAGAGGTAGTGATTGAACAGATCGATGCAAACGTACCATTCCTGCTGAGGGAAAACATTGAAAATGCAGGACAGTCGTATGAAATTGCCAAATGCTGTAATCCTATCCCCGGTGATGAAGTGATCGGATACAGATCACCTGAAGGTTCAATTATTATACATAAGCCAAAATGCCCGGTTGCCATCAGGATCATGTCAAATGAGGGAAACAGGATTATACCGGTAAGATGGGCAATTCATAAGCTTGTTTCTTTCCTTGCAAGGATAAGCATGACGGGAGTCGACAGGATCGGACTGGTAAATGATATCACCAATATTATTTCATCCGAACTTAAAGTCAACATGACCAATATCAACATCAGTGTCAAGGATGGGATATTTGAAGGGTCCATTGACCTTTATGTTCATCATACTCAGGACCTGAATAACCTTATCCTGAAAATCTCAAACGTCAAAGGGGATAGAAAACATTAAACGGGTCGAAGATTTTTCGGAGTAGGTAACTGCTTTTATCACAATGCTTTTTTATCGGAAAAAATACATACTTTTGTTATTGTTTTAAATTAGACCAAATATGATTAATGATGATACCAGGTCGACTGTGAAGCAGATTTTTACCGAATATCTCGAAAAAAAGGGACACAGGAAGACACCCGAAAGATATGCTATCCTTGATGAGATCTATTCAAGGGTCGGTCACTTTGATATTGAATCGCTTTATATTTTCATGAAGAATAAGAATTACAGGGTAAGCCGGGCTACTCTCTATAATACAATAGAATTGCTTCTCGATTGCAATCTGGTTATCAAGCATCAGTTTGGAAAGAATATTGCCCAGTTCGAGAGAGCCTATCAGTGCGGACAGCACGACCATCTGATTGATATTGAAACAGGAAAAGTAATTGAGTTCTGCGATCCCAGGATCCAGGAAATAATCCGTACTGCCAGCGGATTATATGAGTTTGACCCCATGTATCATTCGCTGTATATTTACGGGCACCTTAAGAAAAATGACCAGAAAGAATAAGGACAAAAAAAGAGTTGCCTTTAAAGCAACTCTTCTTTTAAGTTTCTGAGCCATCAGAAAGCAAAACCGAGGACAAAGTCCCACCCTTGTCCTGAAGCCTTCTAATTTTTAATGTCAGTCGGTCTCGGTTCCGGCGGTTAAGTCTTAATATTTGAGCCGGAATAATGCCCGCCAAAAAAGAGTCAATTACAAAGCCTTTGGTAAATATCCACTGCCTTCCAAAACGCAGCTCCACCTCCAAATGCTGTTAAGGTACCTTTATTGGTTTCTAAATCAGTTTTATCCTCAAAGTTGAAATTCTGGTATCGTAAATAAGGTGAAACATAAAATCCATCTATAGCATTCTTTCTTCACATACAATCTGACATTCGGGAGTGAGGAATAAGCCATTGAATCTTGTGTCTCCTAGTTTGTAGTTAAGATAACCAACACCTAACTGAGCAGATGTTAAATCGGATATTTCACGCTCGTAAAATATACGAACCTGTCGCCAATATCAGAGCCAATGATGTTTACTTTAATGCACATTTTTTTCACGGTGCAACGGCCGGTTTATCCTGAGCAAAAGCAGATCTAGACATGCCAGGACCAGGTCAGTGATAAGAAAACTGCTGCTTTTTTCATAATGAATAACTGTTTTTGGTTAGTTTATTACGGATTAAAAAATAAAATTACATCAAGGTTAAAATCTGATCAGGTCTAAAACAATTCTTGCTGACATTCCCCTTTCATTTATTAACAATATATTATCAACGTGATTTTCAGCCGAATTATTTTGTAAATTCGAATCTGTTTTTAAAATCCCTGATATACTTTTAAAATGAACATTGACATTTTGTTAGGCCTTCAATGGGGCGACGAAGGAAAAGGGAAAGTTGTGGATGCCCTGAGTCCGGTTTACGATGTGGTAGCACGTTTCCAGGGCGGACCAAACGCCGGTCATTCGCTTGAGTTTAACAATGTTAAGCATGTATTGCATCTGATTCCGTCAGGTATCTTCCACCCTGAGAAGCTAAATATTATCGGTAACGGAGTCGTCCTTGACCCTGCAGTTTTTAAGAAGGAAATAGAACATCTCGGACCACCGGTTGAAGAATTGATAAAAAGGCTTGTAATATCTACAAGGGCGAACCTGATCCTGCCGACTCACAGGATTCTCGATGCTGCTTATGAGCATACACAAGGGAAATCTTAAAATCGGATCGACCCTGAAGGGGATTGGACCGGCTTACACCGACAAGGCCAGCCGTAACGGATTGAGGGTTGGCGATATACTGCAAAAAAACTTCAGGGAATTATATGATGATCATAAAGCTGCCCATCTTTCAATCCTGAAAAACTACAATTACGTGTTCGACCTAAAAGAATTTGAAACCGGGTGGTTCGAGGGGATTGAACTGCTTAAGAAATTCAGGATTGAAAATACCGAATACCTGATTAATCGGTCTCGATTCGGATGGAAAAAAGATCCTTGCTGAAGGCGCTCAGGGAACCATGCTCGACCTTGATTTCGGTTCTTATCCGTATGTAACATCTTCGAATACAATCAGTGCCGGAGCATGTACCGGACTTGGCGTTTCTCCAAAAGGATCAGGGAAGTATTTGGCATATTCAAAGCTTATTGCACCAGGGTTGGCAGCGGACCTTTTCCGACAGAGCTGAATGATAAAACAGGCGAATTGATGAGAAAAACCGGCTGTGAATATGGTGCAACAACAGGACGTCCCAGAAGATGCGGATGGCTCGATATACCGGCCCTAAGATATGCAATAATGATAAACGGTGTTACAAAACTCTTTATGATGAAAGCTGATGTACTGTCGGGTTTCAAAAACGTCAGGGTCTGTACTTCATATACCATTGAGGGAAAGAAACAGGACGAGATAGTCTTTGACAACCAGGCAAGAATCGATCCTGAATATACAGAACTTGAGGGCTGGAACGAAGATATTTCGGAAATAAGGGAATACAAATCCTTACCGGCTACTCTCAGACATTATATAGAATTTATTGAAAACCAGACAGGATACCTGTACACTGGTTTCTGTCGGACCGGACAGGAATGCTACAATTTTCAGATAAGCCGGTTTTACTTCCTGACGTATAACCAGGTATCAATATCAACTGTGTCCTGGAATTGTTCCAGACGCTTAAGCTGCTATTGAGAATTGTTCGTATGACTCTGCAACTACGAGGTCAAATTTACTGTTGTCCATTTTTATCACTTTGGCATCATAACCCATCTTTTGGTACTCATTTGCCCATGCATTGGCATTTTCCGGAATGACAAAACCTCCAACAATGATATTGTACTTATTACGGGCTTCATAAGCCCGTCTTTCTTCTTCTGCCAGCCTGATGGAATCCTGGCGGGCTTCTTCAATGGCTTTCAGTTGAGTTTCCACCCTTTTCAGTGAGTCAGCTACACGAATGCTGTCCTGCCGGGCCTTTAGCATTTCAAGTGCCTTTGCCTTTTTACCGAATAAACCTCTTTCCCTGATATTTTTACAGGAAGGAGAAAAAATCAACATTGCAATGAAAAGGAGTGTTAAATAATGTTTCATTTTAAATTGATTAAAATTGATTAAACAGCTCGCCTCTTCTGTTTCATAATGGAATTTAATCAAATATAAAAATTATTGAAAACCAATCCAAACTGAATTAAAACCTGCAGTAGAAGTAGAATTAAACAGATTTTGTATATTTAGGCTCCGAAATTTAATGACCTAAACTATTTTCCTGATGAAATCATTGATACAGTTTTTTGAAGAAAGCGTGGAGAAGTTCGAAAGTAACGTTTATCTGTGGGAAAAACCACAGGACAAATATGAAGGAACAACCTATGGAGAGACCAGAAAACAGGTTTATGAATTTGCTGCAGGGCTTATTAATCTTGGGATAAGGAAAGGCGACAGGTTGAGCCTGGTGTCGGAAGGCCGTAACAGCTGGGTTATCGGAGAACTGGGAATTCTTTATGCAGGTGGCTGTTAATGTACCTCTGTCGGTCAAACTAACCCCGGAAGAAATTAAGTTCAGGATAAATCATTCAGAATCAAGAATGGTTCTTATATCCTCCATTCAAAATCAGAAGCTCAAGCAGGTAATTGACGAATGCAAAACAATTGAAAAAATAATTCATTTCGATACCCAGGAAGAATACTCCGAAAAGCGAAATACATTTTAATGAAGTAAGAAAGATCGGAAGAGAATGGCTGGAATCTCCTGATAATAAAACCAAATTCGAGGAACTGTTCAATAATATCAAACCCTCCGATTTTGCAAATATATGCTACACCTCAGGAACCACTGCTGATCCAAAAGGCATTATCCTGACTCATGGAAATTATGTCACCAACGTATATCAGGCTTACAGTCTTATCGATATTCCTTCATTTTATAAAACGCTTCTCATCCTGCCCTGGGATCATTCATTCGGGCATACCTGCGGGATCTATGCTTTTATGGGAAAAGGAGCAAGCATTGCTTCTGTCAAGACTGGAAAAACTCCTATGGAAACACTCCGCAACCTTCCTTCCTGCCTTAAGGAGATCAAACCGAACCTCCTGATGAGCTGTTCCGGCAATTGCCAAAAACTTCAGAAAGAATATTGAGAAAGGGATCAGGGAAAAAGGGAAAATGGCAGAGATACTTTTTAATCATGCGTTAAAGATTTCCTATTCATATAATAAAGAAGGGTGGAATAAAGGAAGAGGACTCTGCAGAAAATTAAAAAACCGCTGATTGACCTTTATGATAAAATTCTGTTCAGTAAAATCCGTGAGAATTTCGGAGGTGAACTCGACTATTTTATCGGAGGAGGGGCCCTGCTTGATATAGAGCTTCAAAGATTCTTCTACGCCCTTGGTATTCCAATGTACCAGGGATACGGACTGACCGAAGCTTCACCTGTTATCTCCTCCAACTCCACTGGTAAACACAAGCTTGGTTCCTCAGGCGTTCTTGTCAATAATATGGATCTGCAAGATTTGTGACGATGAACGGAAATGAACTGCCGGTAGGCCAGAAAGGAGAAATAGTGATAAGAGGCGGTAATGTGATGCACGGTTACTGGAAAAATGAATCTGCAACCAGGGAAACAATCAGAGGACAGCTGGCTGTATACCGGGGATATGGGTTATATGTCTGAAGATGGATTCCTTTATGTCCTCGGAAGATTCAAAAGCCTTCTGATTGCGGATGACGGGGAAAAATTCAGTCCTGAAGGTATCGAAGAGGCAATTTCCGAACAGTCAAAATATATCGACCAATGTATGCTGTACAATAACCAGAAGCCCTATACAGTCGCACTTGTTGTTCCCAATCAGCATGCCCTTAAAATTTACCTTGAGGAAAAGAACCTCACTGCCGATTCTGACGAAGGCAAGAGATCCGTCCTGACTCTTCTTGAAAATGAAGTTAACGAATACCGAACAAGCGGGAAATATGGCAATATGTTTCCGCAGAGATGGCTTCCTGTTTCATTTGCAATTCTTGAGGAGGGTTTCTCAGAAGATAACGGACTGATGAACTCGACCATGAAAATTGTAAGGGGTAAGATAATGGACAAGTACACGGATCTTATTGAGTATCTCTATACTCCTGATGCAAAGGACGTAGCCAATGAAAGGAATATAGAGGAAGTTGAAAAAATGAAACTTGGCTGATCTTATGGTCTCGATCGGCCTTTAAAAGGCATAAATGCCATAAAATCAGCATGATGCACAATCCACGCTTCGGTTGTTCTTTTAACAAGATCGCCTTCATGGGCATGTGCTGCGATAATGTGACACACTTCAGGCGGTACACCGCATTCTTCCGCAAGTGAAACACCCGAGAATGGATGCCTCAGATATTGTCCGTATTTTCCCTGAAATGTATTTCCCTCTGTTATCCAGTTCATATTCGAAGAAGCTTTCCGACATCGGCCAGAATAGCGCCGGCAATAAGTACATCCATATTTACAGGCAGGTCGTTTCCGAAGAACTTATTCATCTTCTCCCCTCCGGCTCTTGCTATATGAACGACACATCTTTTATGCGCCATAAAGCTTACTTTCAGGTCTGGTCCGCAAAGAAGTGTAAAAGGTATTTTTTCAAGATCCTCTACTTTCAGAACGCTTCTTTCAAGAGCGGTCTCCCACGTTTTTGCCGTTGTTTCCCTGAGCCGTTGATCGCTTATCCAATCAAGTTCAGGCCATAGTTTTTTTACAACTTCTTTCATCTTTTAGAGAATTTATTTACCTGATCCTGGAAATAATCGCATCGGTCATCCCGATAGTCGAAGCAGCTCCATTCTCCACAACATCCGGGTCGTCCTGCCATCTTCATCATATCATATGTCCTTACTTTACCATCCTGAATTACACTCGGCAATTGCTCTTCCTTATCCTTGATGATGTATCTTTTCTCATCAATGTAATCAAGCATCATGCACGCCGATTCAATCATGGCAATAGGATTGACAATAGGAACTTCTGTAATCTGCATATTTTGGTGCTGATCCATGGGTCGGTTCAAAGACTGCGATTCCATCGGAAGAAAACTGGGCACTGCACGCAAATCCCAATCCTCCTATCAGTCCAGCAAATGCATCCGAAACAATATCTCCGAACATATTCCCGGCAACAATCACTCCGTAATCCTCCGGATTCTTCGTCAGCCACATCATCTGGGCATCAATATTGGTATTGTTGAGTTTAATCCCGGGAAATGAGGTTTTCTGCATCTCTTTGGCAAGCCTCCACATCAGTCCCGATGTCTCCCTGATCACATTTGGCTTTTCACATACAGTAACCGATGGATACCCATGTTTTTTTGCATGATCAAAAGCAGCCAGAGTATTCTTTCGGTGGCTTTTTTTGTAAAGATTCTTGCTGAAATTGATATTTCCTCGACCGGAACCCCTCCGAAACTCTCAGCAAACTTGCGATGGGTCATAAATGCGTTATAAACCTGTTCAGGAGGATTTGTCCATTCAACACCTGAATAAAGGCATTCCGTGTTCTGGCGGAATATAACTACATCAATATGAGGTTCCTCAATCATGATTATCCTTTACCTCTTCTGATAAAGTTAAGGGGATTTCCTTTATAAGACTTGCACGGACGTACGCAAATATCGAGGTTAAATTTTTGCCTGAGTCCTACAATCGGGCTTGAATAAACATATCCTTTGCCCTGAAGTGACGGATCAAGCTCAGCTTTGGCTTCTTCATTTGGTTTGGATGTAATTGCCCCGAACAATGCAATCTTATGTTTCTTGATCAGATCCAGGGTCCTCTGAGGCAAAGGATTTCCTTCCCTGCACCAGAATTCCCAGCCTATATCACCGTGAACATAATCAGCTTCAAAACCAGATGCATCAAGTACCCTTAAAGCCTGATCCAAAACGATTTTGCCAATACCATCACCGGGTAAAGTAACTATTGTTCGTTTTGACATAAAAATTTTGTTGAATGAAGCAGTTATAGTCGTCTTCTGTAAAATTAACAAAAATTTGCCTGATCTGGTTCCAGTTATTTATTTTGGCGATTAAGTACATTAATCTGAAAAAATAAGTACTTTTGAACCTGTCTTAAGTCAATTAAATAAGCATGAGCGTTTTATCTCAATTAAATCCAGCGCCAATCTGGATCTATTTTGAAGAGATTTGCAAAATTCCGAGATTAAGCAAGAATGAAGGAAAGACTAAGAAAATACCTTCTTAATTTTGCTTCAGAGCATAATCTTGTATCAAAAGAAGATTCCATAGGAAATATTCTGATAATCAAACCGGCATCTCCGGGTATGGAGAAAAGAAAAACCCTGGTCCTCCAAAGCCATATGGATATGGTTGGAGAAAAAAATGCAGATTATCCCCACAACTGGTCAACAGATCCTATTATTCCGTACATTGACGGTGAATGGGTAACCGCAAAAGGAACCACCCTTGGCTGCCGACGACGGTATCGGACTGGCTTCCCAGCTGGCACTCCTTTCAGATTCCAACCTGAAAACCGGGAAAATAGAATGCCTGTTTACAGTTGATGAAGAATCGGGTATGACAGGTGCAATAAACCTTAAGCCTGATTTTTTCGAAGGAAGGATTTTGATAAACCTTGATTCTGAGGATGAAGGGATACTTTTTATCGGATGTGCCGGAGGTATGGATACTTTAGGTGAAATGGACTACAAAACCATTCCTGTCCCGGATGACTCGCTTGCTTTTGAGATTTCAGTGACCGGACTTCACGGAGGTCATTCAGGCGATGAGATCCACAAGGGATACGGAAATTCGGTAAAATTAATGAACAGGATCCTGCTGAATCTCTCGAATCAGTTTAATGTCTCCTTAATCAGGTTTGACGGAGGTAACCTGCGGAATGCTATTCCTCGCGAAGCTTTTGCTTCAATTACTGTAAACAAATCCTCAGGAGAAAGCCTTAAATGCTGGATCGCTAATTTTCATACCGTTCTTGCCGAAGAATTTGGTGAGATCGAGAAAGAGCTTAAGATTGCAGTAAAACAAATTGAAACTCCTTCGTGCGTCATGGATAAAGAGAGTCAGTCAAAGCTTCTAAATTCACTAACCTGCTGTCCGCACGGAGTAATTGCCTGGTCACAGGAAATGGATGACCTTGTGGAGACCTCCACAAATCTTGCTTCAGTCAGTTTCAATGATAATAACAAAATAAAGATAATTACCACTCAGAGAAGCTCTGTTGAATCTTCGAAACACTATGTAGCCGGTATGGTTGAATCGTGCCTGAGGCTTGCCGGAGCCGAGGTCATTCATTCTGATGGTTATCCCGGATGGAAACCAAGCCTGAAATCAGAGATCCTAAAAATCACCCGTAAATCGTACATTGACCTCTTTGGTAAAGAACCTGCCGTGAGGGCAATACATGCCGGTCTCGAATGCGGACTGATCTATGAAAAAGTTCAAAGGTATTGACATGATCTCATTCGGGCCTTCAATTAAAGGCGCACATACGCCGGAAGAAAAGATTGAAATAAAAACAGTTGGAATGTTTTGGGATCTGCTTATGGAGGTGATCAGTCATATCCCTTCAGAAAACAAAAAGCAGAATAACGGACAGAACCACCTGTAAAATCAGTCAAAAACAACAAATTCATCCTTTCCTGCCCCGCATAAAGGGCAGGTATAGTCAGGACGGCAGATCGCTGAACGGTATGCCTGGCTCAATCCCCGAACTTATATCTCCCTCTTCGGGATTATAAATATACCCGCAGATAACACATTCATATTTTTCCATAGGACTTTTTTTTAGACTTTTATTTTCCTTACCACATCTATTACCGTCCCATCTACCCATTTTATTGCCGCCACGATATCTTCCTCAAACCTGGCTTTAGATGGCTTACCACAAATTCTTTCAGCTTCTATCCTTCAGTTCTCCAATGGTTTTAAGCGGAAGTCCCGAATTTCTGACGCTCTCAATGAGATCCTGCCGCAAGGGATTAATGGCAATTCCCCTCTCAGTGATTATAACATCGATAAGCTCGCCGGGGCCGCACAACGTGGTAACTTCATCGACAATGACAGGTATTCTGTCGCGGAAAAGTGGGACTGGAAGAATAACATTCCTTGCATGCAGGCAATTCTGCCAGCCTCCGATGCCATGAAGAAGGTAACCGTCCGAATGTGTAACCACGTTCCCGTTAAAATTAAGATCAACCTCAGTAGCCCCGAGTATCATTATATCCATCATTGTCGTCAGATTGCCCTTGGAATGATAATTATAAGCATTAAAGACCGGATACGGAACATGGTTCGAGTTTCTTCCCGACTGAAATGACCGAATCCAGATCAAAAGCCTGGGCATCAAGTATATATCCCATCTGTCCCTGTTCCAGCATTTCAACCATATACTTTGTACTGCCTCCAAATCCGAATTTTGATTTCCACCCTTTTCCTTTAAGAATCTCGTGAATAAAAACGGCAATAGCGAGTGAGGTTCCTCCTGCCCCGGCCTGCATTGTAACTCCATCTCTTCAGGATCCCTGATTTTTCAAGAAAGGCTGCGGTTAACTCTGCAATAAGCAGCCTGTCAGGGCTTTTTGTGATCTGAGTTGTTCCTGAAATAATTTTTTCAGGTATTCCAATTTTGTCTGTAACTACAACATAATCAACATAATTACCTTCAATCTCCATGGGGAAACATGGAAATTCCGTAAGATTGTCAGTGACGACTATAACTTTATCGGCATACATTGAATCGGCTTTTGCATACCCGAGGACACCGCATGCAGAACTGCCTCCGGTGCCTTTTGCATTGCCATAAGGATCAGCTGTTGGTGCTGCAAGAACCGCTATATCAATTTTAACTTCACCATCCTGGATAGCCTGAACACGTCCGCCATGTGAACGGAGAACGGCAGTACCCTTCATCCTGCCTTCGGAAACAAACCTTCCAAGAGGGCCGTTCATACTGCCTTCAATCCTGTTTATTGTCCCGTCTTCAAGATACCTGATAATGGGGTCGTTACACGGGAAAGACGCAGAGGGGAACCAGACAAGATCCCTGATTCCAAGCACTGAGGCGATTTCAAATATTTTATTGCTGATCAGGTCTCCGTCGCGCAGATGGTGATGGGTCGAAATTGTCATCCCGTCCATCAGTCCGCACCTGAGGAGGGCTTCTTCGAGTGTGGTAACTATCTTGTTTCCATCATCGGGATAATCAATGCAGGATGGTATCGGAGGGCCATATTTATTTCCAAAAGGTTTGTGCTTCCCCACTCCTTTAAAGGGAACGACCGGCTTCCCGTTTATCTCAAGCGGAACAGCCCTGCCCGCAGCATTAATGACAGAAGGAATTGACATAACGCTTTAAAAATTAAATTAATTTATCCCGTCAGTAATTTCGTTCATCCAGTTTTGTGAGATCATTCCGAGTTTCATTGCACGTTCAATTATTTTACGGGCTCTTTCAGCAACAGGCGCATCAATCATTTTTGTTCCGAGAGCAGCAACGCCCTGTCCCTTGTTCCTGGCCTTATTATACGCCATCATGATCTTTTTTGATTTTTCAATTTCCACTACCGTTGGAGCAAAGCCCTTCATTATAACAGGAACCTGCCTTGGATGGATACACCCCATACCTACGAATCCCAATGCTTTGGATTCCAGTACATTATTATAAAGAGCCTCCATATCACCCACATCTGAAAACACAGAATCGATCGGCTGGATTCCTGCTGCCCTGGCAGCATTAATTATACGTGTTCTCGCATAAAATGATTCCTTACCCTCCGCAGTTCTTGCTACTCCAAGATCGGCAGTGTAATCTTCCAGACCGAGAGCAATCGCCACAACATTTTCTGAAGCCCTGGCAATTTCAAACGACATCTCAACACCTGAAGCGGATTCAATTATCGGCATCAGAAAAACCCGGCCTGTCAGACCGGTTCTGGCTTTGATCTCTGAAATGGTCCGGTCAACATTTTGTATACTTTCAGGGCTCTCGCATTTCGGAATAAGTATAAGATTAACGTATTGAGGGATAACATATTCAAGGTCCTTCAGTCCTAAATCGCCCTGATTGATCCTGACCATCCTTTCAGCCCCGTTGAAACTGACCTGCCGCAGTGCATTTCTGACAAGCGTTCTGGCTTCATCTTTTTTTCCCGGGGCAACAGAGTCTTCCAGATCCAGTATTATCCCATCTGCTGAATGAAGTCCGGCGTTGATCATCATGCTGGGAGTGTTCCCGGGAATGTACAACCGTGTGAACCGATTTCTGTCAGGTTCAGTTGAATATTTATTTCCTTCAAAAAAATCGGGGAGAAAATCAAGTTCTGTTGCGATAAGCTGTTTCAGGGCAGATTCCAGCCGAGCTGCAATTACAAATGGTAAGGCTCCTGAATCATCTATTTTAAGATACGCGTCCCTGACCCCGAAAAAGTTCAGGATCGCATTGCACTGACTTATTATTGAATCTCCGTATAACGCCTGGACCTTTGACTTCAGGGTGATAGTTATCCCGCCTTCATTTCTGAGTTCAAGGGTTATTTCACAGTCGGATCTGACTTTTGGTCCTGAGTTTCCTGATGTTGCGGAGCTGTTATTCATTGTGCAGTCAGGTTTGTTTTATATACAAACCTACTAATTTTTTTCAAGTCCATTTGGCACTTCACACAACTCAATCAGAACTCCTGATGCTGATTCAGGATGTAAAAAGGCAATACTCAGGTCTTCTGCTCCCTTCCTCGGCTCAACATCAATGATCCTTATGCCTTCTTTTTCTGCACGTCTTAACTGCTCACGGATATTTGTGACAGCAAATGCCAGGTGATGGATCCCTTCCCCTCTTTTTACAATGAACTTTGCAACAGGGCCCTCAGGATCGGTTGATTCGAGCAATTCAATTTTAGTCTGGCCAATAGCAAAAAAAGCTGCTCTGACTTTCTGCTCGGGAATTTCTTCAATTTTGTAGCATTCCAGATTAAAAACCCTTTCATAAAAGGAAATTGAAGCTTCAAGGTTCGCTACGGCAATTCCAATATGTTCAATATGTGTTGGTTTCATATGGTATTATTTTGGAATACAGAATTAGGTAAGGCAAAATTACAGCAAAATTATGCTATGCGAAAATGTGAACTGGAAAAGGTGTTTTCAGAACGGAAATTCAACAGGTTTATTTATTTCCGACTTTTCGTTTTCTGGCTTTTTAGCTGCCTGATGAACTGGATTCCCGTCAACAAAAATTGCTTTATAGGGAGTGGTCGGACAGGCAAATTCACAATGCCCGCAGCCGATGCAAATTTCCTGGTTTGTTTCCGGAATTACCAGGTTCCCCTCATATGGTATCATGTAAACTGCTTTTGTCGGGCACGCTTCTGAACATGCGCCGCATGCAGTTTTCTCAGTTTTGACGATGCAGTTATCCTTTATGAAATTTACTTTCCCGAGCTGGGTGAGTTTTTTTGCATCCAGTAAAAGTGGTTTTAATGCACTTGTCGGGCAAATTTCAGTACATACCGTACAGTTATAGGTACAAAAGCTTTTGTGATAATCCATTACGGGTTGCATAAATCCCGCGATACCATATTCTCCAACAGCCGGGTAAAGAACTTTGTTCGGACAAACGCTGATGCACAATGAACATGCTGTACAATGTTTTGTGAAATCCTCTATTGATCCCGCACCAGGAGGACACACCGGTGAAGTTTTGGCCTCTTTGACAGTTGATTCCCTTTTTGGTACGGGAGCTCTCTTATCCTGCCCTTTTGCAAAATGTGAGATACCAAACAGCATCAGGAGGGAACCGGCCACAAATCTGCGCTTGCTTTCATCTGTTTTCTGTACTGAATTCTTTGCAGATATAAGGCTGTATGATAATGCCTTATCCGGACAGGTAGTTATGCAGTTGAAGCAGTCAACGCAACGGGTAATATCGATATCGTAATTCAGGAAATCGATGCATGAGGATTTGCACACTATAGCACATCTGCCACACCGGGTACATTTCCCTTCATCAAATTTAACTCTGAAAAGGGAAATTTTGGAAAGAAGTCCAAGCAACGTACCGACCGGACAGATCATATTGCAGTAGAGCCGTCCTTTTATGAATGAGAGAATACCTACAAGCAGGAAAAATAGAACTGGTAATGAATAGGTGATCAGGCTGAATCCTTTTATCTGGATATTGCTTAAGGTATAGTTATCAAATCTGCCAAGTATTCCTGCAAAAAGATTATTAATAAGAAGAACAACAGGTTTGCCGAAAAAAGTCATGAACCTGGCAAAGATACTGTAGGGGTCAAGCAGAGTAAGCAAATAAATACCCCATATAATCGTGACTCCAATGGTTATTGTCAAAAATGAATACCGGATGATTGTGTGTGGTTTCTTAAATCCGAATCTTCTGAACTTCCTTTTTACACGGCCTCCCATCCTGCTGAACAGATCCTGACCTATCCCCAGGGGGCACAGAAAGGAACAATAGGTACGGCCCGTAAGCAATGAAAGTAAAAGGACAACCAGGAATCCCCCGGCGGCTAATGTCTTAAGATCAAAGTACTTAATAGCAGAAGGTATGAACTGCAGAAAAAGCAAATAATTGATATATTTTTCAGGAATAAGTGACCGGAAGTCAGCCAAGACCAGAATAAAACAAATCAAAACTACCGCCGAAAAAATAATCCGGAATTTTCTAAGGAAAGAAGAAGTCATTATGGATTACATTTTAATACGCTTGATCTCAAGGGAATCAAGATTCATATTACCTATACCCATTTTATTAGCGATGGGAATATAATCTATCTTTTGAGGATCTATCCCAAGCATTTTTGCAGCAGCTGTATCACCTGCTACCCAGTCGGTTGTGATTATCAGCGACTTCATCTGAACGATATCCTCTTTTGATACACCCTGGGGTCCATGTTTTACCATGACGTTATAACAATCTATGATATTCAGCGCCGGTTTCTTTTCATAAAGAGCATAGTCAGCGATGCATTGATGCAGGTTATTTGAATGCCAGTACCCTCTGTCCCATACAATTCCCATGGTATTCTTCAAACAGCAGGTCATCCTTGTGGAATTATGATCTTTCAGAATAGGTACATTAATAAAAACATCCGTATCCAGAAGGATTTCGTGGACTTTTGCACTTTTGAGCTTTATGCCGCCAGGTATCTGCACCGAATGGTAATAGTTCTCCGAATTGGCAGGTACGACCTTGGCTCCTGCCGATTTGGCGGCCTTTTCAATTCCGGAATTCTTATAGGTGTTTACCCAGTTATCACATGTATGATCAAAAACATAAACCTCCTTTGCCCCAGCCTTAAAGCAATGTTCGATTATCCTTTTAACAAGCATGGGGTTAGTATTTGCAGCAAGTTCAGGAATAACATCCCAGCCTATATTGGGTTTGACCAGGACTTTCTGGCCTTTCTGGACAAACGCCCCTATCCCTCCCATTTCCTGGATCCCAAGATCAAACATCGCTTCAGGGCTTCCACCCATAACAGCAACCATATCATATTTAGTACTGACCGGTGATGAAGCCCAAAGTTTTTTATATCCTCCCAAACTCAATGCAGCCCCTGCTGCAAGCCCCGCTCCTACAGAGGTTTTGAAAAAAGCTCTCCTTCTCATGTTCTAATATAATTGTATTTAAATTGTCATTGAAAAAGTGCCGAAAAATACGACTTTTTTTTTATTATTCCACTATGATTCTAAATTGTATATTAGCGCCAGATTTAGATCTGGTATCATATTTATGTGCTTTTTTAACTTAAAGTATTATTATTTGTTTAACATTTTTACCTTATCATTTTATGAAAGTACTTTGCTATGAATGTTTCTCCGGTATTAGCGGCGATATGAATCTTGGTGCCATGATTGATCTTGGCATTGATAAATCATTTCTTGAAGAGGAATTGAAGAAATTAAGACTCACCGGATGGGAACTTATTGCAGAAACGGATCAGAGGCATGGAATAGCGGGAACAAAAGTAACTGTTAAACAGACAGTTCATGAACATACTCACAGAAATATCCCGGACATTGAAAAAATAATTTCCGATTCATCTCTCTCGGAAACTGTAAAAAAACTCAGCATGGAGATCTTCATGAAGGTTGCAGACGCAGAAGCTGTTGTTCACGGGATACCAGTTAATGAAGTTCATTTCCATGAAGTAGGTGCAATAGATTCTATAATTGATATTGCAGGAGCTGCAATATGTTTCAATGCATTGAATGTCCAGGAAGTATATGTTTCAGTAGTTGAGCTTGGAGGTGGTATGGTCAGATGTGATCACGGTAAGCTGCCAGTGCCTGCTCCCGCGACAGCTGAGATAATCAAAGGTATTCCGGTCAGCATGGGAGGAGTCGACTTTGAAGCAACAACACCGACCGGAGCAGCTATTTTAGCAGTCCTTGGGACTAATTTCGGCCAGGCATCAGTTGTTAAGATTGAAAAAACCGGTTATGGCATTGGCCATAAAGATCATCCTGAAATTCCGAATCTTCTCCGGGTTTCTATTGGTGAAAAAGCAGAAGTAACGGGTTCAGGTCATGAAGCACTCCTAATAGAATCGAATATCGATGATATGAATCCTGAGTTTTACGATTATATCTCCGAACAGCTTTTCAAAGCCGGAGCATCAGATGTATATTGTTCCCAGATGATCATGAAAAAAGGCAGACCGGGAATCGTTCTGAATGTCATTTGCGAAACCGGGTTAGCAGATGCAGTTAAAGAAATTATTTTTAAGGAATCTACAACACTGGGTATCAGGACATTTACCTTTAAAAAAGATACCCTTACAAGGGAGTTCCGGAAATTAAATACAATTTACGGCGATGTGACAATAAAACATTCCTACTATAAAGGGAAAGAGGTATCCGTTAAGCCAGAATATGATGAGTGTAAAAGAATCGCTTCTGAAAAGGGAATCCCCGTAAAAGAGATTTATAATTACATAATGTCATTATTAATACTGAACAAACAATAAAATGAACAATGACAAGTGGAATAAACTTGATAAAATACTGCAGGAATTAGGATCTTTTGTTGTTGCCTTTTCAGGCGGTGTCGACAGTTCATTGCTTCTGCACAGGGCTCATATCATCAGGAATGTCAATATGATTGGAGTTACCATCAGGACGCCATATATACCGAAGCATGAAATAGACGAGGCTGTTGACTTTGCAAAGTCGTTTGGCATAAAACATACAGTGGTTGATTTATCCTTTCCGGATGCAATAAGATATAATCCGGTCGACCGGTGCTATACCTGCAAAAAAATACTGTTTTCAGAATTGACTGCTTATGCTGAAGGGAATGGCTACATGTACATTATTGAAGGGACTAATTCAGACGATACCCGAGAATACAGGCCAGGTTTAAAGGCTCTGGCAGAGCTGGGGATCAGGAGTCCTCTGCTTGAAGCCGGCCTCACCAAAAAGGAAATAAGGGAGTTTTCACGAAATGAAGGGCTCCCGACCTGGGATAAACCGGCTATGGCATGTTTACTTACAAGGGTACCATATGATACTGAGGTAAATGAAGGTGTTCTGGGAATGATCGAACAGGCCGAAACCTTCCTGCTAGAAAAAGGGTATCCGGGAGCCAGGGTCAGGGTACATGGAGATCTTGCCAGAATAGAGTGCCTCCCGGACTACTTTGAAAAAATTGTGACTGGACCTGAAAAAGACATTTTAATAAGTTCTCTGAAAAAAATCGGATTCAGATATATATCTTTGGATCTCGAAGGGTACAGATCAGGTAGTTTTAATCCGGAGAACAGCGAAGTATGACAAGAAATGATATTGAAACCCTGCTGAATGAAATAAAGAACGGCAGTAAAAGCATTGAGGAAGGACTTGAAATCTTAAAGAATTTACCATATACAGATCTTGGATTTGCCAGAATCGATCATCACCGTGAGATCCGGACAGGTTATCCCGAGATTGTTTACTGTGCCGGCAAATCAGTTGAACAGGTTGTCGGGATATTCCGTGTAATGTCTGAGAAACAAAACAACGTTATTGGGACCAGGGCTGATGAAAAAGTATTTAAACAAGTAAAAAAAAGTCTGCCCGATGCCATTTATTACCCACTGGCACGGATTATAAGCATTCAAAAGAAAAAGCCGACAACACCTGCCACCAGGATTGCCGTAATTACCGCCGGTACGTCCGATATGCCTGTGGCCGAGGAAGCGGCAGTTACAGCCGAATTGCTTGGGAACAATGTCCTTAGAATATATGATGCTGGCGTTGCGGGAATTCACCGGCTTGTAGACAAACTCCCCGAAATCAGAACCTGCAGGGTAATCGTTGTAATTGCAGGTATGGAGGGTGCACTTGCAAGTGTTGTGGGAGGCCTGGTAGATATACCGGTAATTGCCGTTCCCACAAGCATTGGATATGGCGCAAATTTCGGAGGTATTTCCGCACTGCTTGCCATGCTGACAAGCTGTTCAGCCGGTGTCACAGTTGTCAATATAGATAATGGTTTCGGTGCCGGATTTTCCGCAAGCATGATTAACAGGATGAAGTGATTTTATTTCTATGCCGGAAGAAATACTTCTTTCCACTGCTTATTTTCCTCCTCCTGAATATTTTAGTCTAATAAAAGGGGCTTCCAATATATTGATTGAACAGGAAGAGAATTATATCAAGCAAACCTATCGCAACAGGTGCAGGATACTTGCATCAAACGGGATAATGACTCTCTCGGTTCCCGTAATGAAAGGCGACCTCCTGAAGGTAAAAGTAAAGGATATAATAATAGATTATTCAAAAAGATGGCAGCAAGTCCAATTGAGAGCAATGACCTCTTCCTACGCCAAATCGCCCTATTTCCAGTTTTATACCGAAGATATAGAAAAGATATTGCTGAAAAATCACAAGTTCCTGCTTGATCTGAATAATGACCTCCTTAATAAATGTCTTGAAATAGTGGAAATTAAAAAGTGTATCTCATACACTTATTCCTTTGAACCCGTTAATAAAAAGGATAATGATTACAGGTACAGAATATCGCCCAAAGTAAATTCAGAATACATTCCCAGGCCATATATTCAGGTATTCAGTCAGGATGGCTTTATTCCGGAATTAAGCATTCTTGACATGATTTTTAATTTAGGTCCCGGATCGGCAGACTATCTTTAAAAATAAAAAAGGGCTGCATAAGGCAGCCCTTTAACCGGAAGTCATTCAAAGTATTAATAGCCAAATTTGTAGCCAACAGTAACAGCAAAGATGTTCCGATTATTAGTCAGATTAGCAATTGCTGATTCCGAAGAAGTATTATATAAAACATACTTCTGCATATTCCTGAGATTCGTAAATCCGAAGTCGATATTGATGTTTTGTTCCCTGAAGCCTGCACCTAAAGAAAATGAGTTATAGTCCATATCTGCATTTACTTCATTCGTATTAAATGCTTTTCCATAATAGCCGTAACCGCCCCGGAAATATAATTTATTCATTCTGAATTCGCCGCCAACACGGATATTGCTGGTTGGCCTGAGAGTATTTTTCAGTTCAAGATTTTTTTCGCTGTAATCATAGTTATCTCCGGTTTCAGAAAATCTTGCGGTACTGTAATCAACAAATTCATAATCAAAGCTAAGAAGAGCAACCTTTTTGAACTGGTAGGCAATACCGGCCAGAGCCCTGAAAGGAGTAGTAAGTGCATACTGGTACCTCATCGGATCATTTGCAAATTCGTATTTGGAATTATCTGTGAAATTTGAGGTTATATTGTCGTAATAATATTCATTGATACGGTAAACTGTCGGTGAGTGGAATGCAAGTCCTATCCTCAAGTTTTCAGTCGGTTTAATTATAGCTCCTATCTTCAGTGAAATTCCGGTCCCGGTATTTTCAAAATGTTCGGTATATGTGAAATCGCTAAATTGTGAATCGAGTGCGTAATCTGCTTTTTCGAGATGCTCATAATGCCCTGTATATTTAAGCCTGCTTATTCCGAGGGCAGCCCCGAAAAAAATCTTGTTTGACACGTTACCACCTATTGTAAAGGTATGTTCTCCTGTATACCCTGCATCTGATATCAGCCGCCTGATATTCTGCCCATAATCTGAAGCAGGATTATCGCCATAATTGGAGAAAACCGTACCGTAGGTAGAAGCTCCGGTTCCTGTTATTGTATCGATTACCCATGCATCATAAGCGAGTCCGGCAGCGCCTGACAGATCTTTATACAGTGTGCCCTGACTTGCATCTGCCCAGTAATCAGCCATTGAGCTTGAATTGCTTATTCCCTGGATTCTTGCTGATGTGTTAAAGTTATTGGTCTTGTTGAATGAATACCCTATATTAAGCGAAACAAGACCGCTGCTACCTTTACCGGAAATCAGATTGCTTACTATTCCGATCTGGCCAAGATTGAAATTATAAAGGTAGTCTTTAGAGATTCCGTGAAAGCCGGCAGTTGTCCCGATATGATACAACTGCGGTGAAAATGATATTTCCGAAGATCTGAATACTCCAATACCTGCAGGATTCTGGCTGAAAGTAGACAAGTCACCTCCGAGGGCAGTAAACGCCCCTCCCATCGACATGAATCTTGCTGTTCCGGAATAAAAGATCTGAGAATACCTTAAAGCATCATCAACATTCTGGGCAAAGATCCCGGAACATGTCAGAAATACTGCTGCTATTATTATTGCTTTTCTTTTCATTGGATTTTTTTATTTAAGAGTATGGCTGCACTCTGATTTTAGAATGAAATGAAACAACTGATATTTGTATTATGTTTTAACTACCGCCTTCTGCCTCCGGACGAGGAGCTGCCAGAGGATGAAGAAGAAGAACCACCGGATGAATAGGAACCACCACTGCTTCTTGAAACTGAACCAGAAGATGATCCTCCGCTATAAGAAGATCTGCCACCGGAATAAGAACCTGAGGAATAGGAACTTCCGCCAGAGCTCCTTCTCGAGGGCGCGGAATAACTTCTGGGTGCACTGTAAGAAGAGTTCGACCTGCTCTGTGAGGGTGAGAAAGAGCTGCTTCTACCGCTGTTTGAAGAGTTTGGATAGGACCTCTGAATTGAATTTACCCTGTTCGTTCCGGTACCGCTGTTCGACCTTGTGTTGTTATACTGGTTGGTATTTGAATTAACTCTTGTATTATTATACGATGGCCTTGTGCTCAGCCTTGGATTGCTGTAGCTCGGAGTATAGCTCCTGTTAACCGAATTATATTCGGGCTTAACAGTTGTTACTCTTCTTGACTGAGTTCCTGAAACACTCTCATTTCCTGATTTTACAGGATTCTGGGTCAGTTTACGATCGGTACCCGTAACTGCCTGTTGTGAACTTAAGGCAGGAGATGTTGTCCTCCTGGAACCTGCTGATGTTACCTGATCTACTGAACCAGGCCTCCCTGTATAGGTGGTTCCTGAACCTGTAGCAATATCTGTGCCCCTCCTTGAAGATGAGCCTGTAGGTGAGGATACACCTCCATTCCATCTTGTCGACATTGTGCTTGGACGTTCTCTTCTTCCGTATGTTACGCCGCCTTTATCATTAAACCTGTAAGAGTTGTAGTTCCCATAGTAGTAAGGAGAATTATAGTACCCGAAGTAGGGATTGTAGAAGCTGCTAAAGAGCCCTCCATAGTAGTTGCCGAAATATCCGCCATAACCGTAATACGAATATGGGCTATAGTAAAATGAATCGTAATAGAACGGATCATAGAAACCACTATAATAAGGGAATCCGCTGTAGAAATTAAATCCAAATGAAGGATACCAGCTATAATAAAAAGGATCTCTCCAGTAGGGATAGAAGTAATTACCATAAAATCTGTTTAACCTCCCTGCATATGAATAATTATCATTATAGTAGTAGTTGTCCCGGTAAAGGTTCGAGTCGTCATAATCGACGGCGTCAGAATATTCATTGGATACAAGTGTATCCTTTGCATAAATATTATCATAGTATGCATCGGACTTTAAATTGTTCTCCGTCACAGCCCTGCCAGCATCAGATCTGACCTTTGTAACTGGCTGATCCGAGTTGTTATAGTAAAGGTCATCATATTCAGATCCTACGTAAAGCCCTGAAGAACAGGATGCAAGAGTAAGAAGTGCAAGTCCGAATATGTAATATAATGCTTTCATCTTTTTTGTTTCTGTTGGTTTAGTAACTATATCTCAAATTTTGTACCAAAGATTTCTACGATCTAACAGCTTTACAGCAAATTTACATTTTTTTATCAAAGTAGCAACTTTATTTCGATTTTAGGCTCACCCGGAGGCTAATGTTACCTTCTCCTCCCATTATTGTCTGACCTTGAACCACCAGATGACGAAGAGCCTCGATGCAGGCTGTGATGAACTGCGTGCCTGCGACATGCTGCTCCCCATTTGCGGGGATGAAGAACTCCGTGCCGGGGAACTCACTACTCGGTTCTGAGCCGGACTGTAACTGCTCGCTGACGACGACCTTCTGCTGGCAGTTAACTGACTGCCAGTATTATTTGAAGGCCTCGTAGGAGCCGAAATGTTCCTGCTCTGACTTCTGTATGCCTGTGCATCATTCCTGACAGGAGACTGGTTCCTGTTTCTTACGGAACCTGATTGATTGTCCGACCTTGAGATTCTGTTAATTGTTTGATCAACATTTCTGCGGCTGCCGGGCTGGTTGCTGATATTTGAGTTCCTTGTTACAGGCTGATTGATACTCCTGGACCTGTTAACCTGAGTATTGACACTGTTAACGCGGTTTACCGGCTGATTAATATTCCTGCGGTCTGCAACCTGATTGCCGGCATTTGAACTACGGTTAACAGGTTGATTAACGCTCCTGCGTTCTGCAACCGGGTTGCTGACACTCGTACTGCGGGTTACTGGCTGAGCGACGCTCCTGCGGCCTGCAGTCTGGCTGTTCACACCGGTATTGCGGTTTACCGTCTGATTTAAACTTCTGCGATCTGCAACCTGGCTATTCACATTTGACCTGCCGGTGGTATTGTTATTATGGATCACACTTGTACCGGGTCTTTCCGACGGTGACCTCCTGGTATCAGCGGAAATAGTTCCCTGCCTGCTTCCTGAGTTAGTGGCCGGTCTCCGTGATTCGTAGAAGGTATTATTGTTCCGTGTTGAATATCTTGTTGAATTATGGTTGTTATAATAATTATTATCCGAATTGTGATAAGGTCTGTGATCATTCCATGAATAATATCTGTCCCAGTGGTTATACCGGTTCCAGCCCCAGTAATGATTGTCCCACCTGTTCCGGAAGCCAATATTGATAGCAACAGGAGTGTACCAGTAATTGTACCTGAAGGGGTAGTAGTTCCAATAGTACGAATCGTAAAAATATGGATCATAACCCCAGTAGTTATAACTGTAGTAGTAAGGATCATACAATCCGTAGTCGTAGTAGTAATCATAACCGTAATAAAGCGGATAATTGAAGTTGTATCCAATTGAAAATCCCAAACCTCCTCTGTATATGCTTAAACCCCAGGTATATGGTCTGTACGAATACCAGTATGTATCGGTGAAGAACGGTGAATAGTAATCAAATACTGCGTACTGCCTGTGAAACCTGTTAATTCTTGATGAATAATAGTAATCATAATCATCAAAGTAATTATTTACGACTATCCTTGCACTGGCGTCATCATTGTCAAGGTAAACATCATCAGCATACTGCGCTTTAACAGGCATACCTGCAAGCAGGAGCGCTGATAAAATTCCGATGTAGTATTTTGCTTTCATGATGAACCTCCGTTTTTTTAATTCTCCAAGTTTTATCTATTTTTACGAACCAAGTTTTACTAATCAACTAAAACAAATACCATACCAAACGATGGCGAAGTTTTTAACAAACAGGGATGAGAATTATGCACAATGGTATAACGATCTGGTTATCAAGGCCGATCTTGCTGAAAACTCAGCTGTGAGAGGTTGCATGGTCATAAAGCCCTACGGTTATGCAATATGGGAAAACATTCAGAGAGAGCTGGATAAAATGTTCAAGGCCACCGGCCACGTAAATGCATATTTCCCGCTATTTATTCCTAAGTCATTCTTTTCACGGGAAGCTGCTCATGTCGAGGGTTTTGCAAAAGAATGTGCCGTAGTTACCCACTACAGGCTTAAGAAGGATGAAAACGGAAAAGGGATCGTTGTTGATCCTGCAGCAAAGCTGGAAGAAGAACTTATAATCAGACCCACTTCCGAAACAATAATCTGGAATTCATACAAGAACTGGGTGCAATCATATCGTGATCTGCCGATTCTTATAAACCAATGGTGCAATGTCGTCAGATGGGAAATGCGTACAAGGCTTTTCCTCAGAACCACGGAGTTCCTGTGGCAGGAAGGACATACGGCTCATGCCACAAGTGAGGAAGCAGTCGAGGAAACAGTAAGGATGATTAATGTGTACGCAGACTTTGCAGAGAATTTTATGGCTTTACCGGTTATTAAAGGTTATAAAAGCGAAAACGAACGCTTTGCCGGTGCCCTCGATACTTATACCATTGAAGCCCTGATGCAGGATGGTAAAGCCCTTCAGGCAGGAACCAGCCATTTTCTCGGACAGAATTTTGCGAAAGCGTTTGATGTGCAATTCACTGACAAAACCGGAAAACTAGATTATGTATGGGCAACATCATGGGGATTGTCTACAAGAATGGTTGGTGCCCTGATAATGGCCCACTCCGATAATCATGGACTGATTCTCCCACCCCGCCTTGCTCCGCTTCAGATCGTAATTATACCTATTTATAAATTACCGGAACAGCTCAATAAAATATCGGAAAAAGCTAAAAATATTAAAGCAGATCTTGAAAAAGCAGGCTTTTCCGTGAAATATGACGACCGGGATAATAATAAACCAGGATGGAAATTTGCGGATTATGAACTAAAGGGTGTCCCGGTCAGGGTAGCAATCGGACCTCGCGACCTCGAAAACAGTACTGTTGAGATTGCCAGAAGAGATACACTCGAAAAAGAAACAATCCCGATGAAAGATGTAAAAGCTCACGTTACAGGATTGCTTGAAGATATCCAGGCAAATATTTATCAAAAAGGCATTGAAATTCCGAACTGAAAATACGTTCAAGTGTCGATAAATGGAGTGATTTTCTGGAAATAATTGATAACCAGGGGGGATTTATCATGGCCCATTGGGACGGGACCTCTGAAACGGAAGAAAAAATAAAGGATGAAACTAAGGCAACTATCAGGTGCATACCTTTTGAAGCTACGGAAGATGAAGGCAAATGCATTTACTCGGGAAAACCATCAAAAAGACGTGTTCTGTTTGCCAGATCATACTGACTTTGATATAATAATTATGGATTTTAATTGTTAATTTCGAAGAGTAATACCCTAAAACTGGTGAACCATGTCGGAACATGGAAGACAAGAAAGTCGCAATTATCGGAACCCTGAAGGAAAAATCCCTTCTTAAACAAAAAGTATATGATATAACGCTCGATTGGTTCTGCGTAGTAAAAGATATTCTAAAGAACCTTGTCGAAAGATGTAAATACGACTCTGGGTGGTGTTGATCAGCGAATAAAAATGGAATACACCGACAGAAGCAACTTTGATGCACAGCTAAAGGTAGCGGGTGATATTTTGCTTTTCAGCATGCATTCGAACATTTTCCAGTTCGACAGGGAGCACCCTGCCTGGAAAACACCATATATTCAGAAAAATAAGTTCAACGCATACTCCGGGATCATAAATATTTACAACTTTCTGTTTGATTCTTTCAAATACTCCAGGCTGGACGACCTTGGATACCTGATTGCCAGGATATTTATAAACCATGAAAATCAATACCTTGTTGAAGGCAAAAGGCAGATGGGTATGCTTTTCTCGAATTATGGAAATGAAGCCATTACCAGGTCATCGTTACAGGTAATAATTTCAACCGCAATTCAGTATTCCCTTGAATTTGACCTTCTTGTCCCGCCATACGATACTGTAAAAATTGCCACTGTAGGACAGGCAGAGGCAAAGATTCAACACTCAAGGGTAATAACAGGTAAGCGTCTTGGCTTCCAGTTTAACTCAGATGATGTGCTGCTCAAAAATACTAATGAAATATAAATCTGATCATAGAAACAATATCACCGGTAACCAGAAAGCTAATTTATTTTCCGGCATTCCTTTTTCTTTGCATCAGTTCATATTCTCAGGTAAACTCACAGCAGAATTCACCATTTAAGAAAGAAGATAAAATTCTGGCTCTGGATCTTGAAAATTTAAGATAATGCTCTGTCACCAACGGGATTGCTCTTCACCCCGGGCTCATCCCGTTTACTGATTCAGATAACGAAAGAACAAGGAATTTTCTTGATTCTTTGAAAACCAGGGCCTCAAAAACACTTATTACCAGAAAGTTATATGATTTTGTAATTACACCTCGTGAACCAGCTTCCGGGAAGGCAATTAATGGTTCAAGCGAGCTCAACTATATTCCGTATTCAGGGAAAAGGATCCGGAATATTATTATTCCAGCGGCTAAACGTTTTTGGTACAGATATCCATAATCCGGGATTTTCAGATCCGAATAAGCTGGAAAACCTGCTGAATAAAACTCATTTCAATACAAATGAGAATATTATCAGGAAGAACTTGTTATTCCACGAGGGAGATACAATATCGCCACTTATTCTGAGCGATAACGAGAGGTTTATCAGGCAACTTCCCTATATCCACGATGCCAGGATAATTCTGGTTCCTGTTTCAGATAATGAAACTGATGTTCTGGTCCTGACAAAGGATGTTTATTCTCTTGGCGGCATGGTCAACTTCAGCGGTTTTGACAAGGGATCACTTTCGTTGTTCGAAAAGAACATCTTTGGTATGGGCCATGAATTCGGCATTGAAATGCCGTACAATTCCGATTATAAAGATTCACCGGGCTTCGGAGTAAACTACCAGATCAACAACTTCATGAAAACATTCATAAACCTGGGCGTTTATTATTATGACGGGCTGGGTAAGAAAACTTTCGGTTTTGACCTCAGCAGAAAGCTTGTAAGCGCCTCCACAAAATATGCCGGAGGAATTTCAGTCAGGGAAATGTTTACCTCAGATGACCTTGATTCGATGAGGGTACCCGCCTCTGTAAAATATAATTTGCAGGACTACTGGTTGTCGAGGTCGTTCCTGATAAATAAGGAATCAGTCTCCAGATTTATTATCGGTGCCAGGTACACTAATAATAATGTGTTCAATCGTCCTTTTATTCTTCCTGATTCATATTATAACCTTCAGAAATATAAAATATTCCTTGGTTCTGCTTCCTTCTCGGTTCAGAAATATTATAAAGCCAGTCTAATATATGGTTACGGCCGTACGGAAGACATTCCGTATGGGGGTTTGCTTAACGTCACTCTGGGAAAAGAAATCAATGAATTCAAGAAAAGGACATATTTCGGAACAAGCCTTTCAGTGGGGGAATCAGTTAGAAACCTGGGATATATATACGGTTCGGCAGGATTTGCCGCCTTTTTTAACAATGGTCATACGGAGCAGGGTATGCTTCTTTTAAGAACAAACTTTATATCCAACCTGACTTATCTTGGAAAATACCGGATCAGGAACTTTATAAACCTGGATTACACAAGGGGATTCGACCGGTACACTGATGAATACCTTGTTTTCAACAGTGAAAATGGTTTTTCGGGATTTGGGAATGATTCAGTCGGAGGCGCCCAGAGGCTCTCTGTCGGACTTGAATCTGTTGTGTTCAGTCCGGTAAATTTTTATGGCTTCAGATTTGCAGTTTTCGGATTTGCTGACCTCGGATTTCTCTTCGGAACAAACGAATTTGTGGGCAGCGGGGACCTTCTGTCAGCAATTGGACTTGGAATAAGGATCAGAAATGACAATCTTGTTCTTAACACTCTCCAGATCAGACTTGGATTTTATCCCAATCTCCCTCATTATTCTGATATCAAGGCATCTTATCATTTCAGGGGAACAACTACTGAGACCACCTGATTTTGAACCCGGACCACCTATTTTAATACCATACAGATAAACATGCAAGCTGTCAATGCTGGATGAATTCCTGAAATATATCCAAGAAAACAAGATTATAAAGAAAAATGACCCTGTACTCCTTGCAGTCAGTGGCGGTATCGATTCAATGGTAATGACTCATCTGTTCATTGCAGCAGGTACCGCGATAGGAATTGCCCACTGCAACTTCTGTTTAAGAGGAAAGGAATCTGATCTGGATGAAGAGATGGTAAAGGAATTTGCCGATAAAAATAAAATTCGTTTTTATTCAAAGCGGTTTGCCACCAGGGATTACGCAAGAAAAAAGGGAATTTCACTTCAGATGGCGGCCAGGGAGCTTCGTTACGAGTGGTTTGAAACACTCAGGAAGGAAAATAAATTCGCCTCTGTAGCTGTCGCTCATAACCTGAATGACAATATTGAAACGCTCCTGATAAATCTTATAAGAGGAACCGGAATAACGGGGCTTACCGGAATGAAACCAGTAAGCAATAAAATTGTACGCCCGCTCCTCTTTGCAACCAGGGGAAAAATCATGGATTATTGTATCTCCAATCGTATTTCTTACCGCGAGGATAAATCTAATGCTGAAACTAAGTATACAAGGAATAAAATCAGGCATATGGTTATTCCGGTCCTTCAGGAAATAAATCCGTCTATCGAAGAAACGCTGAATGAAACGGCTGAAAGAGTGTCGGGGATACATGAAATAGTTTCGGAGTACATTAATGGCGTGAGGAAAAAGGTTTCAATCAAAAGAAAAGAAGGAATAATCTTTGACATTGATAAACTTAGGAATCTTCACGTTGGTAAGGCCGTAATATTTGAACTTTTCAGACCTTTTGGAATTACAGGTGCCATATCAGGAGATCTGATCAGAATGCTGGCCGGCAGATCAGGCAGACAGGTATTCACCCGGACACACAGAATACTTAAAAACAGGAACGAGATTCTTGTATACCCATTGGAACCTGCGACAACACAATATTTTGAAATAAACGATATTTCCGATCTGTCTAATACTCCCGGTATCTTAAGTGCCGGGATCATTACTGATCTTTTAGATTATAAAATACCTGATGATCAGCATGTTGCCTGCATTGATTATGACAAGGTCATCTTCCCGCTGATTATCCGGAAATGGGAAAAAGGTGATTATTTTTATCCCCTGGGTATGAAACAGAGGAAAAAGCTCAGTGATTATTTTATCGACCGGAAATTCTCACTTGTAAAAAAAGAAAAGGCTCTGATCCTTGAAACGGATGGTAAAATTGTGTGGATTATCGGAGAAAGAATTGACGAAAGGTTCAGAGTGACAGAAACAACATCAAAAATACTCAGGATTCAAACAGGCAGATCCTGATGGTATCACACATTATTGAATCCAAAGATCCCCCTGTTGATTAACAGAAGATCAGCCATTACAATCGCTGTCGCAGCCTCGACAATTACAGGCATCCTGAGGGCAATACAGGTGTCGTGCCGGCCTCTTATCCTGAGAGTTGTCATTTTGCCTTCACTGAAATTTAAAGTCTCCTGATCGGCTCCTGTTGAAGAAGTAGGCTTAACAGCAACCCTGAAAATTACTTCGTTGCCGTTGGTGATCCCTCCATTAATGCCTCCGGCATGGTTTGTTGCAGTTTTACCGGTGATGTCAATAAAAGGGTCATTATGCATTGAGCCTTTCATCGAAGCTGCCGCAAAGCCTGAGCCGAATTCAATGCCCTTAATGGCAGGGATTGAAAAGACCGCATGGCTCAGTGCCGATTCAAAAGAATAAAAGAAAGGTTCCCCAAGCGATTTATGGGGATTGCCAACCTTGCATTCTATGATGCCTCCAATAGTATCATTTTCAGCTATTGCCTGTTCCATTGCAAGATCAATATCGGGGATACCACCTGCAGAAATAAGCCTTGCTGAAATTTCAGCAGGTCTGACTATCATTTTTGCAATTACACCCGCAGCTACGAGGCCCCAGGTAATCCTTCCCGAAAAATGTCCACTCCCGCGCGGGTCAGAAAAACCTGAGTATTTGACACCGGCTACAAAATCCGCATGTCCGGGCCGCGGAATATTTTTAAATTCATCATAATCTGATGATATCTTGTTGGAGTTTTTGGTGAATAATGTAACCGGTGAGCCGGTGGTAAAACCATTATAAACACCGCTAAGTATTTCAGGCTTATCTGGTTCCACACGTTTTGTTGTACCTGTTCTTCCGCTCTGCCTTTTTGAAAGATCAGGCATAAAAACATCGGGATCAAGCGGGATGCCTGGCGGACAGCCATCAATTACCACTCCGATTCCATTACCGTGCGATTCACCGAACAGTGAAACCCTGAAAACAATACCGAACGAATTCATGAAAACAGATATTAGTTGGCCGATTTATTCAGCTTGTAAAACTCTACTACATCTTCCAGAGGAATCTTCTCAACTACAGCGTTCCCGATCCCCGACGTAAAAACAAAATAAATATCATTTCCTGCCTTTTTCTTGTCACGCAAAACCAGCTGGGTAATCTGATTATCAGGTATATCGTGCCGGCGAAGGAGCTTAAAGGCCTTTAAAAGACTTACAATCCTGTCGTATTCAGCCTTGGATATCAAGCCTCTTGAGCAGGAGAAATTAGCTGCCAGTTCCATTCCTGATGCAACTGCATAACCATGCCTGAATGATTTATACATTTCAATTGCATGCCCGTACGTATGACCGAAATTAAGTATCCGCCTCAGTCCGGATTCCTTTTCATCTTCAGAGACCACTGATGCCTTAAAACCGACTGCCATTGAAATAAGCATTGAAAGCAGGTCCGGATCTCTTCGTAATATTCCGCTCTGATTGTTTTCAATGATATCAAAGAGTTTATCATTTCCGATCACAGCAGTTTTAATCAGCTCTGCCAGACCTGAGAAATATTCGTCCTCAGGCAAAGTCTGAAGCATAACCTGATCACAAATCACAAACTCAGGTTGTTTGAAACACCCCAGAACATTTTTTGTACTTCCAAGGTTGACCCCGTTTTTTCCTCCGGTACTTGCATCAACCTGTGAAAGAAGGGTGGTTGAAACATATCCGCATCTTATCCCTCGCATATAAATTGAGGAGAGAAACCCTGTGATGTCGCATACTACTCCTCCGCCTATTGCCAGCAGAAATCCGCCTCTGTCAATACCGGTTTCAATAAGCCTTTCGGCAAGAAATTCAATAACTTCAACCTTTTTACTGGCTTCACCTGCCCTGATAGTCAGTACCGGGAAATCAGGGAACTTGTCTCCATAAAGTCGCTGAACGTTGTGATCAGTAACAATGGCAACGTCGTTTTCCAGGAAGCAGTTCTCTGACTGATTCCCACCTTGCTCCTATAAGGATTTCCGATTTGGAACCGTTGGTATTTAGTACTATTTTCTCCAATTAATTACTCTATTATCAGTTAAAGTTAAACATTTCCTGTCTGCCATCTGATTTAAAGCTGACTTAAATTACCTCCAGGAATAAATCAGATCAACTAATCCGGTTTGCACAAAGATAAAAAGTGTTATTTTACAAACCCTATTATAATGATCAAAATGACTATAAAAGAGAGGTACAGAAGAACAATAGAATATTTCGAGGAAAACATGCCGGTTGCTGAAACCGAGTTAACTTATACTGATCCTTTCGGACTTATTGTGGCAGTTATACTATCTGCCCAGTGTACCGATAAAAGGGTTAATATAATAACTCCTCCCCTTCTTGCAAAGTATCCCGATGCAAAGTCAATGGCAATGGCTGATACATCGGATATTTTTGAATTTATCAAATCATGTTCTTATCCGAACAGCAAAGCAAAACATTTGTCGGGAATGGCAAAGATGCTGGTAAACGATTTTGGAGGTATCGTTCCCTCTGAGCCAGCACTATTGCAGCGCCTTCCGGGTGTTGGGAGAAAAACTGCGAATGTTGTGGCTTCTGTTGTCTACCGGAAACCAGTTATGGCAGTCGATACACATGTCTGGAGGGTTTCAGAAAGAATTGGTCTTGCAAGAAATACAAAAACAGCATTAAGTGTTGAACGTCAGCTATCTGAAAACATACCGGCTGAACTTATGCATAAAGCCCACCACTGGCTGATACTGCATGGAAGATATATCTGCAAGGCAAGAAATCCTCTTTGCAGCAAATGTGGTCTCAGGGAATTTTGCAGATACTATGCTGCAAAAAACAAAAAGAAATACGATTCTCATTCAAATACTTAGCAAAAAACTGCGTTTTTGTATTGGCTGTTTCCGACTAATAATTTGTATTCATTTGAGCTTTTTTTAATTCTTTCATGACTGACTACAAAGAAAAATACCTGGAACTGCTTGAAAACAACAGGAAACTGAAGGAAGAGCTTGATTCTGTCAGGTTAAAGCTTAACAACAACCCTGCTTCTGCAATCACAAAAAATCTGGCTCAAAAAGATAGTTCTGGAATGGTTCTGAATGAGATATTTGAAACGATCAGCAGCTACCTTGGACTTTTCAGTGTTTCTGACGACAGCAAGATATTAATAATGGATTTAAACGATAAAGCAGCGGAAGTTGAATCGGTAAATAAAAAGGATGTCATCGGGAAACCAATAAGCGAAACGCAGCTTGGAAAAAGGATCAGGCTGGCAGAGCTTATCCTGCAGATCAGGGATGCCGGAATCCCGCAAAAGATACCTGCCTCATTCAAGGGGATGACGATTCCGAAGGTTACTATATGGGATTCAAGCTTAACTCCGAAAATATCCTGATAACCTGGGAACCTGGCCGGCTTCAGAAAAGAAAAGAAGAGATTCAAAGACAGAACATCATTTTTGAAAGATTTGCAGAAATGCTGCCGGAAATGATCTATGAAGTAGATATTACAGGCAAAATCCTATATGCAAATACTCAGGGATTGAAATTTTTCGGGTACACAAAGGAAGATCTTGTCAAGTGGTATTAATATTTCTCAGATCTTTCCCGACAGCTATGAAAAAATGATAGAAAACCTGAAGGGATTAAATGCACCTGACCAGGTTTCAAGTAATGAATACACTGGCGAGAAAGAAAGATGGATGTCTGGTGCCTATACTTACACATTCCTTTGCAGTTTTTCATCATGGAAAAATAACCGGATACCGGGGTGTTGTCACCGATATAAGCAAGCACAAGGAATATGAAGAACAGATAAACCGGGAAAAAGCTTTCCTTGAACATCTTATTGATTCAATTCCTGAGGCAATCGCAATAATAGACTGCGACGGGAAGATATCAATAATCAATAAGGAATTCACCAATCTTTTCGGATTTACTTTTGAAGAAGCCACTGGCAGAAATATTGATGATCTTATTGTTCCTGACGACCTGAAAGAGGAAGCAGTGAATGTCAATATCCTTGCTTCAGAAAAGCATAAAGTGGTAAAACAGACAATCAGACAGGATAAATCAGGGAACAGGATACAGGTTTCCCTTGATCGCAACAAATATACTGCTGAATAATGAGATTGTTGCTTTCCTTGGCATTTACAGGGATATTTCCCAGGAAAGGAAAAATCAGCTGATACAGGAAATCCTTTATAATATTTCCACTGCAGCTCTTAACCGGCTCGATGTAAAGGATATTTATCCAACTATTGTTCATGAGCTGAGTAAGATATGGGATACGAATAATTTTTTTATTGCGCTTTATGACAAGAAGACATGATACCCTGTCGATGCCATTCTTCGCGGACGAGAAAGACAAATTCGCGAAGTCTTCCCGCCAGTAAAACAATTACCAGATGGGTGATCATGCTTAAGAAATCCGTCTTGCTTAAAGTGAACGATCTGAGGGACCTTGAGAACTTCGGGAGATATTGACCTTGTAGGTACACCCTGCAAAATCTGGATGGGAGTTCCGCTGAAAGCCGACAAAGAAATAATAGGAGTAATGGCACTTCAGGATTATCATGATGAGAACAAGTTTTCGCATGAAGATGTTAATGTCCTGGAATTCATTGCAAACCAGA
This sequence comes from uncultured Bacteroidales bacterium, assembly GCA_963831935.1. Classification (GTDB taxonomy): domain Bacteria; phylum Bacteroidota; class Bacteroidia; order Bacteroidales; family VadinHA17; genus LD21. The sequence goes on along the minus strand of CAWHSH010000013.1, from coordinate 43,362 downwards.
TAGCCATTGCAATTCAGAGAAGGACGATGCTCGATAATATGATCGAGGCAAGCCGGAAAGCAGAAGAAGCAGCACAATCGAAGCAGCAGTTCATGTCGACAATGAGCCACGAGATACGCACTCCGCTTAATGAAGTGATCGGAATTACAAACCTTCTGATTCAGGGGAATCCGCGGGAAGACCAGATGGATTTCATAAAGACCCTCAGATTCTCGGGGAACCATCTGCTTACCCTGGTTAATGATGTCCTTGATTACAACAAGATGGAATCGGGGAAGATAGTTTTTGAACAGGCAAGGTTCAATCTCGGTGATTTCCTGCAAGATATAATGAGGACCTATTCCTTCAGATCAAAATCAAAGAATCTGGAATTTGACATTGTTAAAGGCAAATAATCTTCCTGATTGAAGTTATCGGTGATTCAATAAGGCTTAACCAGATCCTTTCAAATCTTCTTTCAAATGCTCTGAAATTCACCCAGAAGGGCGGCATACATGTATTTATTAAAGGACACTAGAACATAACGGAGAACAAATCAGCAATAGAATTCCTCGTAAAAGATACAGGTCTTGGAATTCCGAAAGACAAGCAGGAAATTATATTTGAAAGCTTTACACAGGCTTCGCCTGATACTTCCAGGCATTACGGAGGAACCGGGCTGGGCCTAGCGATCTGCAAGAAACTTGTCGAACTGCAGGGCGGAGAAATCAGCGTTGAAAGCGAACCGGAAAAAGGTTCAACTTTCAGATTCGTACTTACATTCACAATACCTGAAAAGAGTGACAAAGTTCAGACCAGTGAAACTTCAGAATCATATGCAGGACTTGAAGGCAAGAGGATCCTTGTTGCCGAGGATAATAAGATTAACTTTTTTGTTGCCAATAAATTTCTCATCGGATGGGGCGTCAAAGTAACTCATGCAGAGAACGGGAAAATTGCTCTTGAACTTCTTGAGAAGGAGGATTTCGATCTTATAATTATGGACCTGCACATGCCTGTGCTGGATGGAGTTGAAGCAACACGGTTAATCAGAAAATCAGAAGGATCCAAGAATAAATTCAATCCCTGTTGTTGCACTGACAGCAGCAATTATGTCGGAAAGCCATGATAAAATAGAGGATCTCAGCATTAACGATTATGTTCTGAAACCATTTAAGCCACGCGACCTGTTCGACAAGATCCTGAGAAATGTGAGGTGACTATCATAATGCTCTATTTTATGCAGTAGCGGCTTATATATTCAGTAGCTTTCTTATTTCCAAGATTGAACGATTTCCTGAAATCGTGGCAGGCATCATCGGTCCTGCCTGAATTCAGAAGGGCAATTCCTTTATTAAGCCATGCATCCGAAATGTCGGGTTTGAGATCAAGAGCCATACTGTAATCTTTAGCTGCCCAATCCCACGATTTTGAGGCAGAAATAGGAATTTGCCCTGTCGATGTAGCATTCAGGATCATTTGGATGAAGTTTCAGGTTTTCTGAAAAATATTCGAGTGCCTTTAAATTGTCCCCGGCGGCAGTTTCAATCTTACCTGCAAAGCTCAGCGCTTTTCTGCTGTCGGGATAAAGATTCAAGGTACTTGTTAACATCTGCCAGTGCTTTATCGGTTTCCCCGGTCTTCCTGTAACATTCTGCCCTTAAGATCAGTAGATTGGCATCAGGAATACCAAGATCTAGCAGTTTGCTGTAAGTTGAGGATGCTCCTGCCTGATTTCCTGACGCTTCCTGTGCCCTGGCAAGAAGCCTTAGATAACTTTCATTTTCAGGCTCCTTAGTCAGAAGCTCGGTAAGATCTTTGATTGCTTCACCATTCTTGTTCTCTGCCAGACTTATCAGAGCCCTGGCATAATTTACTTCGCTGCTTTCCGGATAAGTTCCTGATAAGCTCCTTTAATCCGTTCTTGGCATCACCTATATTTCCTGTTGAAATATTGTACTCTATATCCGAAATACCTTTTTCAAGATTTCCATACCATTCGTTCTTCCAGAACTGCCGCCATTCAGGTCTGTTCTCAATAAGGCTGAATGAAGGATCCAGCAATATTTCCTTTTCACTTTTCTTAAATGAGGATTTCATGCACGATTCAAGGTGATATACAGCAGTTGCTGCATCCCCTTTAAGTCCGTAAATCCTTGCAAGTCCATATTCACCAGATGAGGGTGTGGATTTGGTTGGCATGAATTCAGGTCGATTATTGCCTGTGAATAATCACCTTTCATCATGTAAGCATCAGCCCGCTGGAGGTAAAAAGCACTTTCCTGTGAATTTCCAGGGCGTCGGACAGGATCCTGATCGCATCATCGGATTTCCCTTCCTCAATAAGTGCTTTGCTCTTCATCAGAAGATCGACCGGTTTTTGTCCTGCTATAAATCCGGTACTGATAATGAATAAAATGAGTACAAATATCTTTTTCATCTCGATTAAATCTCAGATTTCTCATCTCAACTGTGGTTTTTTAACTTCTGCTCCGGCTTCAGTTATTACATGCACGAATCCTGAAAGATGGAATTGTTCAAGTCCGGAAATCCTTCTTTCAAAAACATCGCACTGGTAAAAATAAACCCCTGGAGAGACAATGTTACCCTTATAGGTCCCATCCCAGTTGATCTTAGGCTCAGATGTGCTGGAATACAAGCACTCCATAACGGTTAAATATCTTCATATCAATCTTTTCTACCAGTCCGGAGGTTTTCGCAACAAGTCTGTCGTTTATATCATCTCCGTTAGGTGTGAATACATTCGGTATTTCATAGAAGTTGCATGAATCAACACAAACCATAACTGACCGGAGACTTTCATTTCCGACCAGGTCGAAAGCAGAAACTGCATAGCATCCTGATACAACATCTCCCGGGGAGTGCTTATAACTGAATACATTTTTATCGTTTATAGTAGCTACCGGTGCAAGATTTTCTTCAGTGGTTGTTTTGTAATATACGATATATCCGGCAACGTCGGTCAGACATGCAGGATCTGGTAAAGCTCCAGCGCACTGTGTTATAAAGGCTGTCGCACTGGCTTGTTACAGTAATCCCAGGTCTGCACGGAGGTTCATTGTCAACAGGAGTAACGCAGGTGATCTGCGAAAAATTTATAAGATTTTTAGGCATGTCAGGTGCTGAATATCCTCCGGTTGACCTGACCTCGTAACAGTATTGTTTGCCATTAATTAATCCATCATCCACAAATTCCAGCTGGTTTGTTGTACCGATCGAATCGTATCGTAATGTGGTTTCATTCAGCCTGAAGAAATCATAATTTGTATTTATCCATGGAACATTGCGACCTATGACAAACCTTGTTTTTCTGTCTCCCGGTGAAGCTGCAAGGAAAAGAGATGAAGCATAACCCGGGCTCTCCGACAAGGAACCGGTTACCCGTGGCATTATTGTAAAGTTCGATTTTATATATATAATCCTCTGGACTGCGTATTAATAAGAGTATCAATAATTTGTGTCTCATTCAAAGTTGCGGTCTGAATTGACCTGATCTGCTGGTAATCAGTGCCGGTAATTCCAGCTGCACGGTAAATCAGATACTCGTAAGGTCCGGTTGCCGGAATTGTGTCAAGTCTGTCTGGCTTCTTCCAGCTTAAAAGGATTGATCCGTTGGTAACTGAAGTATTTCTTACGCTTACATGTGTTATGACCGGAACACCTGAAACAAGCGAAGATGAAATCTCATTTGAGACAATGCTTTCCGCCCCATTTGGATACACAGCGACTATCCTGTAAGAATATTCTTTTCCGAACTGAAGCCCCTGGCCATTATCGGTATCGATAAATGAAACGGTTGCACTTCCCGCAATAAAACCGATTTTGATAAAACCTGTTGAAGCAGGAATACCTGATGTACAGGAATCCGGTTTAAAGGTTGACGGACCTTCCCTCCTGTAAATGTTGAACCCTGAAATAACATTTGTACCGTAATTATTCCAGGTAAGGCGGATGAACTTGCCCTCCGGAACAGCATTTACAAGGACCGGAGACGGACCCAGTACCTTGATTTTCATGTTGTCAATATCCGAAAGCTTGAGAGTTCAGCACTATAATCATCCGATTTTATTGTGATATCGTATGGCTGATTCCTGACAGCTTCGAAGCATGGTATCCAGCGAAGTTTTGAGGTAGCGGATCCGGCGTACTGAATCTACTTTTGTAAATGTTGCAGGGCAGTTTTGAATTGTAAAAATCCCTGAAGCGGCCTTGAGACCTATCGGATCATTGTCAGGATCTGTTGCAGTTACGTTAAAATCAACAACGTCCCCTACTTTCACACACAGATCATGCAACGGACCATTTACCGGAGGTTTGTTTTTGGTATCATACACCTCTATCTGCATATCCCTTTCAACAATTCCTATTTTCTTGCCAAAACGCCATTCCTGGATCTCCATGGCAACATTGTACTTTCCCGTATCCCTGGGAGTGTCCCAGATAAGATCGCCCGTCACTGCATCTACTTTGATACTGTGGGTTGCCGGTGGTAAGGTGTAGTTCTCGATTTGTCTTCCATCTTCCCGTGTACAAACTGTAAGGGCGTAGGAAAGACTGTCGCCGTCGGGATCGTATGCGCTGGGATTATGAATGAAAACATAACCACGGGCTGCCTTATCATATGGTGGATTAACAGAACAGGTGTACTGTTGCGTCCGATGGAAGGATTTACAATAAGAGTCGTCCAAATTGAAAAGACGACATTTACGGAATTGGGAATATTCAGAACATTCGCATTTCTGTTCGGATCCTGAACAACGATCCTGTAAACTCCCGGTCCCGGGATAAGTATGCTGGATTGTGTAAATATTTCTCTTGTAATAGTTTGGAAGAAAAAGAATACTTTGTCTCGGTGCAATTGAGGTTGAGTTGTCACCCCAGTTAACTTCAAGCTGCTGCCTGTCAGCAAAGCTTAAAGTATAGGTAAAGGTAGTAATTGTGATTTCATAGGTAAGATCCGAAATCTGTCTGTAGGTGATCTCTCCTGCCCTGTTATGCGTTGCACCTGCCCTGATGAAACAGGTCATAAAAAGTGCAGCCAAAATAATTTTTCTCATTTTCAATTTTTTCACCTTTTACAATCTCCTCTAATCCTTAAAGTCATTTTATTTTAAATGTCTACTCTACTTCATCTGCAGTTAGTTTTACCCCCTGCTCAAAATCATTTATCCTTATTATTATCATGTTTGCCTGATCTTTGTAAACTGATGTCATTATGAGGTTTTTTACAGAGATCGTATTAATATTCCTGACCGGGTCATACATTAAATTCATTTTCAATTCATTATCTGATAATTCGTAGCTCACCAGTTTTGCGAAAAGCTGCCTGTCGTTCACAGTGATCCTTATCCTGCTGTTAAAATAACTTCCCAGCACGCCATAAGTGAATGTATCATTACTGCCAAAGCTGAGATTCTTCCGGTCCGATTCACCCATACCTGTATCGAGTAAGAAATCATCAAAATATATCCTTAAGAACGCATTAATTATTTTCTGATCCGGGACATAATCAATACTCACGAAGGAAACGTGAACCGGATGGGATATATGCCATATCGAAATAATAAGGTTTTTACCATTAAAAACAGGCATGTGGTATATATTTACTTCAAAAATCAGACCAATAATACATTAACATTAGTCAACAATATCAACCCGGTCTTTTAGATATTCGACCGTACCAACTTCAATAAATGAAAAGCCTGATCCGTCTAATAAAATTCCCAGCCAGCACGACGATTATGTCTTCATTCTTCAGGTCATGCTGTTTGGTCAGGTTTGTAAGCGCAATCTTTAAAAAATCGTCTATTGATTTCTTTTTTTCCTGATAACTTGCATAAACTCCGTACGAGAGCGCTAGTTCCCTCATAGTGCCTGTTGAATAACACTGGGCCAGGATAAGGTTATATCCCCTGTAGGCAGCCATATCCCTGATTGTCCTTCCACCGGTCGTATCGGCGATAATTCCCTTTGCTCCGATCCTGACGGATGTTTTAACCGCGACTTTTGCCAGATATGCTGATATCTCTCCTGTTTCATTTGCTGAAGGAAGATCAAGAAACTTTTCCTTATTATTTTCAACTTCAAGTGCAACCTTGGTCATTGTTTTCACAGCTTCAACCGGATATTTACCGCTGGCTGTTTCGCCACTCAGCATTATAGCGTCAGTCTGAGAATAAATAGCGCTCGCGATATCACTTACTTCTGCCCTTGTAGGCCTGGGATTAGTTATCATTGAATGAAGCATCTGAGTGGCGACAATTACCGGTTTCCTTTTGTTTATGCATTTTGAGATTATTTCCCTTTGAATTCCCGGAATCTTTTCATACGGAATTTCAATTGCCAGATCGCCCCTTGCAACCATAATGCCATATACCGTTTCAAGTATTTCATCGATATTCCCGACTCCTTCGTCGTTTTCGATCTTGGCAATTATTTTGATACCGACTCTTGTACTCATCCAGAACAGCCTGTACGTCAAGCACATCCTGTTTTGAACGTACAAAGGAATGAGCAATGAAATCAATACCATTGTCAACTGCCAGTTTAATGAAATTCCTGTCTTTTTCGGTCAAGCGAAGGCAGGCATATCTTTACACCGGGTATATTAACACTCTTTCTTGAACTGAGCACCCCATCATTTTCAATAAGGCATTGAAGAAAATCACCATCCCTTTTAACAGCTTTAAGCTCAATCTCACCATCATCGATAAGAATCAACGATCCCTCAGGAATATCGGTAACAAAGGATTTATATGTCACATAGATTATACTATCCGTACTTATTTTGCCAGGATCACCGGCAATTAAGATTGTGGAACCCTTTTTTAGCGTTATTGTTGTTTCGCAAATGGTTGTTCTGATCTCAGGACCTTTTGTATCAATTAAAATTCCAATCTTATCCGATACTTCCCGTGCGTTTTTAATTATTTTCAGCGCACCTTCCGTATCAAGATGAGCCGAGTTGATCCGTATGACATCCATCCCCTCATTAAAGAGTTCCCTGATAAATCCGGCATCGCACCTTTTATCAGAAATTGTGGCAACAATTTTTGTTCTCTTTTTAATCATCCGGATTGTTTTGAGTCATTCTTTTTTCCAATAATTGCCTCTACTGCCAGCCGGTAGCCATCAAGACCCAGACCGATAATGCTACCGGCACAATATCTTCCCACCAGGCTTGTATGCCGGAATTCCTCGCGAGCCGAAATATTGGTAATGTGTACTTCTATGACCGGTGATTTTACAGAAGCGACTGCATCGGCCAGTGATACCGAAGTGTGCGTGTATCCGCCAGGATTCAGTACAATGCCATCATATGAAAAACCGGTTTCATGAATCTTATTGATAAGCTCACCTTCAACATTCGACTGGAAATAATCAAATATTATGTCCGGAAACAGCGATTTGAGAGTAATCAGCCACTCTTCAAATGTTTTGGTGCCGTACTTTTCAGGTTCCCTTTTTCCAAGAAGATTAAGGTTAGGTCCATTAATTATCTGAATTTTCATTCCTGTCAGTTTTCCTGCTAATAAAGCATAAAAATAGCTAAAAAAAATGATTGTAGACCTTCCTCCAATCCCCCCATTGTTTTGCTCCACTGCGGCAATGCTAAACGAAGGAGGAAGATGCGGTCAAATTATTTGCAAGATAAAAACAGTTTATATATGAATTGCGAAATTCAAATAATACTTTTATGCAATAATTACCACATCTTATGACCCTTTCCTGGAAAGAATCATACAAGAACTTCGAAAACTATCTCAGGCTTGAAAAATCCTTATCCCGCAACAGCATTGAAGCTTATCTGAATGATGTAAAAAAGCTGGAAGAGTTCTTTACAGAAAGAGGAATAGTTATTAATCCTTCCTCAGTAACCTATTCTGATCTCAAAGAATTCATTAACCGGTTCGGCACAGGAAACCAGAATACCAGGACACAGGCCAGGGTTCTCTCGGGTATAAGGGCTTTTTATAAATTCCTGTTAATTGATGGTGAGATCGATGAGAACCCATCGTCCCTTATCGAATCCCCTAAAATCGGGTTAAAATTACCCGAGGTCCTTTCAGTAGCTGAAATTGACAGAATTATAGAAGCGATTGACCTCAGCAAGCCGGAAGGACACAGGAACAAGGCAATCATTGAGACTCTTTACGGGTGCGGGCTCAGAGTTTCGGAACTCGTTAACCTGGGGCTCACAGACATACATTACGGAGATGGATATGTAAGCATCACAGGTAAAGGCAACAAGCAGAGGCTTGTACCTGTTGGCAGGAAAGCTCTGAAAGAAATTAACCTGTATAAGATTGACCGTGACAGGTTACCAGTTATCCACGACAGGAACACAGTTTTTCTCAACAGGAGGGGAAGGAAGCTGACAAGGGCAATGATATTCACAATAATAAGGGAACTTGCCGGTAAAGCAGGTATCTTAAAGAAAATAAGTCCCCATACTTTTCGTCATTCCTTTGCTACTCACATGATCGAAGCAGGCGCCGACCTCAGGGCTGTTCAGGAAATGCTTGGTCATGAATCGATACTTACAACAGAGATCTACACTCATATTGACAGGAGTTACCTCCGCGACACGCTCATCATGTTTCATCCAAGGTCTTGAAATTAAAGCAGGTTTCGGAAATCCAAAATTTATATTAAATTTGCCCCTTATTTTCAAAAGAATCAATAACTAACGTTTATCTCAAATTCATAAAAGTATGTCAAAGTTAAAAAGAGTTTATTCCTTTGGCAGGAAGACTGCAGAGGGTAAAGCAGAAATGAAAAATCTTCTCGGGGGCAAGGGTGCCAACCTTGCTGAGATGTGTCTGCTCGGACTTCCTGTTCCTGCCGGTTTTACTATCACCACAGAAGCCTGTAACGAATATTATCAGAACAACACTACACTTTCCAGGGACCTATTGACTGAAGTTTGGGCAGCCATGAAGCTGACCGAAGAAACCATGGGAATGAAATACGGGGATCCCAAAAATGCTTTGCTTGTGTCGTGCCGTTCAGGGGCAAGGAAATCTATGCCCGGCATGATGGATACCGTGCTTAATATAGGACTTTGTACAGCTACGATACCTGGATTCCTGAAAAAGACCAATAATCCCCGTTTTGTTTGGGATTCCTACCGCCGGCTTATTATGATGTACGCTGATGTGGTAATGGAAAAAGCTGAAGGAATTGACCTTGGCGAGGGCAAAGGAATCCGCAAGCAGCTTGATGAAATGCTTGATGAATTTAAGAAAAAGAAAGGCTATAAATCAGATACTGAAATTACTGCAGATGAACTAAAAGATCTGTCTGAAAAATTCAAAAAGAAAATCAGGCAGGTTCTCGGCAAACCTTTCCCTGATGATGCAAAAGAACAGCTGGAAGGAAGTATTAAGGCCGTGTTCAAGAGCTGGAACGGCAAGAAAGCGGTTTCATATCGCCGAATTGAAGGTATTCCTGATGACTGGGGCACTGCCGTTAACGTACAGGCTATGGTTTTTGGCAACATGGGAGATACATCAGCTACCGGAGTTGCATTTACGCGTAACCCGGCTACCGGTGAAAACCAGTTCTATGGCGAATGGCTGGTTAACGCACAGGGAGAAGATGTCGTAGCAGGTATCCGGACTCCCGAGTCCGCTGAACAACGAAACAAAGAACGAACAGAATAAGCACCTTAAGAGCATGGAAGAGGCTATGCCAAAGACCTACAAAGAACTTGTTGAGATCCGTGAAATCCTTGAAAAGTCCTTCCATGATATGCTGGATATTGAATTTACAATCCAGGAAAGCAAATTGTACATGCTTCAGTGCCGTGCAGGGAAAAGAACCGGAACGGCAGCCCTGAACATGGCCATGGATATGCTGAAAGAAAAACTCATTGACGAAAAGACAGTTGTAACCCGCGTTGATCCTGCACAGCTTGATGAGCTTCTTCACCCGATCTGTGATCCAGATGCCGAGAAGAAAGTCAAGCCGATCGTTAAGGGGCTACCAGCCGGACCCGGTGCAGCAGTTGGCAAAATCGTTTTCACTGCTGAAGATGCAGTAGCAAGGAAACGTAAGGGAGAGAAAGTTATAATGGTCCGTGAGGAAACCAATCCCGAAGATGTCGAAGGTATGCGTGCTGCCGAAGGTATTCTTACTGCCCGCGGCGGCATGACCTCTCATGCAGCACTTGTTGCACGGGGCTGGGGCAAATGCTGTATTGTCGGTGCAGGCGGTCTCCATGTTGATGCATCAGCAAAGAAAGTAAAAGTTACCGGTTCGGACATAGTGCTCAAAGAAGGTGATATAGATCACGCTAAACGGAACCAAGGGAAATGTTTACACTGGTGCAATAGCCCTGATGGATGCTTCAGAAAATCCCCGTTTCAAGGCATTCATGAAGATAGTTGACAAGTATCGTAAAATGGGTGTGCGCACCAATGCTGACACAGCCGAGGATGCAAAAATTGCACGTGATTTCGGAGCTGAAGGGATCGGACTGTTCCGTATTGAACACATGTTTTACGGCAAAGGATCGGAACAACCTTTGTTCCTGTCTGCGGAAGATGATCCTGAGTGCAAATGAAACCGAACGTCGTAAAGCCCTCAACGAATTATATAAATTTGTAAAGAAAGATATGAAAGCCACTCTGATTGCCATGGATGGTCTTCCTGTTACTTTCAGACTTATGGATCCTCCTCTTCATGAGTTTGTTCCACAGGGAGCTGAGAAACAGGCTGAACTGGCAAAAGCTCTTGGTATCAGGAAATCAGATGTAGCGAGACGCGGTGAAGCACTTCACGAAAGCAATCCAATGATGGGTCACCGCGGAGTGCGTCTTGGCATTACCTATCCGGAAATAACCGAAATGCAGGTTCGCGCAATGTTTGAAGCATCAGCCGAACTCCTTAAGGAAAAAAAGCATCCGAAGCCTGAATTGATGGTTCCTGTAACCTGTGATGTTTCCGAGCTAGATGTGACAAAAAAAGTAGTCGATGCAGTTTACGAAGAAGTCTGCAAAAAGACTGGTCTTAAAAAAATAGATTACAAATATGGTACTATGATCGAAATACCACGTGCTACTCTTCTGTCCGACAAGATGGCAACTACTGCCGAGTTCTTCTCATTCGGTACAAACGACCTTACGCAAATGACATTCGGATTCAGCCGTGATGATATTGGCGGATTCCTTAATGACTACCTTGATAAGAAGATGCTTGCCGCGGATCCGTTCCAGACTATCGATCAGGAGGGTGTTGGCCAGCTGATAAAAATGTCAGTTGAGAAAGGACGTGCAACCAGACCTGATCTTAAAGTGGGCATTTGTGGCGAACAGGGTGGAGATCCCGCCTCAGTAGAGTTCTGTTTCAAAACCGGACTCACATATGTGAGCTGTTCACCATTCAGAGTGCCTATTGCAAGGCTTGCTGCTGCCCAGGCAAGTATAAAGTCAGCAAAATAATCTTTTTAATATACCTGAAAAGCAAAAGGGCATCCTTACGGGTGTCCTTTTGCTTTTCATACCTGCCCAAAACTAAACTGTGAAATCAGAACCATCTCTAAGACCTTATGAGTCGTGGTTTACCCTATGACTAATTGATGATAATCTAGAATTTGATCTGCATCAGGTTATTATCCATAATAATTGATACATTTGAAAATCAAAAATATTTAATAGTCCAGATATGGTTACCCCGGAAGATCTGAGGAATTACGGAATAGAGAATGTTACTGAAATAATCTATAATCCATCCTATAATCTTCTTTTTGCAGAAGAGACAAAGCCAGGTCTCGATAAGTTCGAAAGAGGTATAATAACAAGGTCAGGAGCAATTTCGGTCGATACCGGGATTTTTACCGGCAGATCGCCTAAAGACAAATATGTCGTTCTCGATGGAACGACAAAAGATACAATTTGGTGGAAATCAGAAAAAGCTAAAATATCTGATAATAAACCTATTACAGTTGAGATATGGGAACACTGCAAAAACCTCGCTGCAAGACAGCTTGTCGGGGAAAAGGCTTTTTGTAGTTGACTGCTTTTGCGGAGCAAATAAGAACACCCGGCTTGCTGTGAGATTCGTGCTGGAAGTTGCATGGCAGGCTCACTTTGTAAAAAATATGTTTATCAGACCCGAGCAGAAGAACTCGAAAATTTTACTCCTCAGTTTGTTGTGCTGAACGCCTCAAAAACCACCAATCCTGACTGGGAAAGACAGGGACTCAATTCTGAAAACTTTGTTTTTTTCAACCTGGCTGCAGGTATGGCAGTAATTGGCGGAACATGGTATGGCGGTGAAATGAAAAAAGGCATATTCTCCATAATGAATTACTATCTCCCGCTCAGGGGAATTGCTTCCATGCACTGCTCTGCAAATGTGGGTAAAAAAGGAGATGTCGCAATATTCTTTGGACTCTCGGGAACAGGAAAGACAACTCTTTCAACCGATCCTGAAAGAGCTCTTATAGGCGATGATGAACATGGATGGGATGATGATGGGATCTTTAATTTTGAGGGTGGTTGTTATGCAAAATGCATTAAGCTCAGCAAGAAAAATGAACCTGATATTTACAATGCAATAAGACGCGATGCCTTGCTTGAAAACCTGGTGATACTTTCCGACGGCACGATTGATTTTAATGACGACTCAAAAACTGAAAACACAAGAGTCTCCTATCCGATTTATCATATAAATAATATTGTAAAACCGGTTTCAAAAGCAGGATCATGCAAAAAAGGTGATATTTCTTTCAGCCGATACCTTCGGTGTTCTGCCTCCTGTCAGCCGTCTCACCGAAGAACAGACAAATTATTATTTTCTTAGCGGTTACACTGCAAAAGTAGCAGGAACTGAAAGAGGTGTTGTTGAGCCGGTTCCATCCTTCTCTGCCTGTTTCGGAGCTGCTTTCCTGATGCTTGATCCTATAATTTATGCCAAGGAGCTTACAAGAAAAATGAAGCTTCACAAAGCAGAAGCATGGCTTGTGAATACAGGCTGGACCGGAGGGCCATATAATACAGGAACCAGAATCGATCTCCCATCAACACGACTGATCATTAATTCCATACTTGACGATTCTATAAAAAAATACGAATTCTTTACCCTTCCGGTTTTCAATTTAAGCATCCCATCAAAAATTGACGGAATCAGGAGTAATCTTCTTGATCCGGCAAAAGCATGGAGTTCCCCGGTTAAGTGGCATATTGCCGCAACAGACCTGGCACTGAAGTTTATTAATAACTTTAGTAAATTTGCATCTAATGAAGAGACTCTGCAGTTCGCAGAATTTGGTCCAAAGATCTGATAATTCTATTGCTAAATGATTATCCTTAAAGTAGGCCTTACTTTGTTGCTGTCATATTTGCTGGGCTCAATTGCCACTGCTGTCTGGGCAGGAAGGATATTCCATGGTGTTGATGTCAGGGAACATGGAAGCGGTAATGCAGGTGCTACAAATGTCATCCGGGTGCTCGGCTGGAAAACAGGGATCCCTGTATTGCTCATCGATGTTCTAAAGGGATGGCTGACTGCAACACTGCCAGTCATCTTCAATCTTGCGAACCCGGAAAGTGCATTACTTATTAACCTGCAGATTCTGGCCGGAATATCTGCAATACTTGGTCATATCTTCCCTGTATTTGCCGGCTTCAGAGGCGGAAAAGGCGTTGCAACCATTTTTGGTGTTCTGCTTGCTATAAATCCGTTACTGACAATTTCCTGTTTTGGAGTTTTCCTCTTCGTATTCCTAATCTCAGGCTATGTTTCGCTTTCATCGATATGTGCAGGAATAGCTTTCCCGGTTTTTTTGTTTGTCTTTTTTGATACTCCGTCAGTGTTTTTCAAAGTGTTTTCCATTGTGGTGGCGATTGCTCTGATCTGGACACACAGAAAAAATATTTCAAGGCTTCTAAAAGGGGAAGAATCCAAACTAATCAGAAAGGGTACGAAGAAAATGCAAAACATGGACTCATCCGCTGCTATTCAATAGTGACTAACTCTAATACTGTTCTAACAGCTTAATCCTCTTTTCTATTGGAGGATGAGTTGCGAAGAGATTTGCAAATGAAAAAGTACTTTTCTCTTGCTCTTCCTGAGGATTCTCAATGAACATCTGAGCAACATCCTTTCTTTTTACCGCCTCAATTGTTGGATCGGCTGCTACTTTTCTCAGAGCTGATGCGAGTGACTGAGGCCTCCTTGTAAGCTCTGCTGAACCCGCATCGGCAAGATACTCGCGCTTCCTTGAAAGAGCAAACCTGAAAAGAGAAGCCAGCAGATAGCCCAAAAGCGCAAGAAGAAGTGCAATTAATATGCTTGCGCCCTCTTTTTTACCCCGGCCAATCCTTCCAAATCTCATTGACCTGAATAGCATCTCGGTAATAAATGCAAATATACCAACAAAGACAATTGATATTATAAGCAGCCTCACATCGCGGTTTCTTATATGCGTGAGTTCATGGGCAATAACAGCTTCAAGCTCATCATCGCCAAGCTTGTCTATTATACCCCTGGAAAGGGATATAGCGTAAGTATTGGAGTTAATGCCGCTAGCAAATGCATTTAAAGAATCATCTTCAATAATATTTATTTTTGGCATCGGCATTCCAGTCGAAATACACAGGTTTTCAACAAGATTATAGACTCTTTTATTCTCCTTTCTTTCAAGCGGTCTTGAATTCGTTGCTGAATTTATTATCGCCGTATGGGAAAACCAGGCAATAACAAACCAGATGATCACCCCGATAGTGATCCATGGGATTGTTGTCAGAAAGGACCGGTTTATATCCACCAATCCTATTTGCTCATGCTCCTTCCCAAACGACATAAAGAAGAAAAAAAGCCAGGTCAGACCATAAAAAACCACAGGAAACATCAGCAGGATCAGTATGGAGTTCGTATTGTTCTTCCTGATCTGGCTTAGAAGGCCAAAGTACTTCATGCTGTCAGAACTTAATTTGAGGTGGTTCCTCTATGGTTGCGCGCTTTTCGCCAAGTTCAAACATAGGCTCGCGCTTGAAGCTGAACAGCGTTGCAACAATGTTCGAGGGAAAAATTTCTGTTGCCACGTTTAGTTCCTTTGTTGCAGAGTTGAAGAACCTGCGTGCAGCAGCTATTTTGTTTTCGACATCCGATATTTCATTCTGAAGATCCATAAAATTCTGGCTGGCTTTCAGATCGGGATATGCCTCCACGGATACTTTCAGACCTTCAAGAGCAGTTGAAAGCCTGGTCTCAGTGGTAATTTTCTCATTTATAGTAGTTGCTTTCATTGCAGCAGCTCGTGCCTCGGTTATCTCGGTCAGCACACCCCTTTCATGCCCCATATAACCTCTAACTGCCTCAACAAGCTGTGGAATAAGGTCATGCCGCAACTTTAGCTGCACATCTACATCGGCAAAAGCCTGTTCCCTGTTATTTCTAAGCTTTACAAGCCTGTTATAAAGCGAAACTGCCCAAAGGACAAAAACGACTATGAGTGCCAGAATAATTAATAATGCTGCCATTTTACTTTTTAAATTAGGTTAATAAAAATTCTTAAGTCAATTAAATTTAGAAATAAAGATAGATATTTTTGCTATATTTAAATTCAGTAGTCTGATTAATGAGAATTCGGAAAATTTTTCACTAAAAATCAATGATATGGAAAAGAGTTTAAAAGGAACAAAAACAGAGCAGAACCTGTTGAAGGCTTTTGCAGGAGAATCACAGGCAAAAAACAGGTACGAGTTTGCTGCGAAAGTAGCCAAGGATGAAGGATTTGAGCAGATCTCAGGGATATTTACTGAAACCGCACTTCAGGAGCAGATGCATGCAACAAGATTTTTTAATTTTCTCGAAGGCGGAATGGTTGAAATAAAAGCATCATATCCGGCAGGAAAAACAGGTTCAACAAAGGAAAATCTTGCTGCTGCTGCCGACGGGGAGCATGAAGAGTGGAGTAAATTGTATCCCGAATTTGGCATGATAGCTGAAGAAGAAGGGTTTAAGAGCATTTCCACCACATTCAAAGCCATTGCATCCGCAGAGAAAGGTCATGAGGAAAGATACAGGAAACTTCTTGAGAATGTAATGAAAAGCAAAGTCTTTGAAAGGGATGAAAAAGTATTCTGGTACTGCAGAAAATGCGGTTATATCCATTTCGGCACAAAACCCCTGAAAAATTGCCCTGCATGCCTGCATCCCGACAGCTATGCCGAACTGAAAGCAGAAAACTATTGATTGATGATCGACGGAAAAGAAATGCTGGACCTGATAATCAGGCGGCAAAGTGACAGAAAATACAGTGATAAGCCTGTTGAGGCTGATAAACTGGAAAGGATCATTGAAGCAGGCAGAATGGCACCTTCTGCCTGCAATGCACAACCCTGGAAATTTATCGTTGTAACGGATCCAAAGCTTATTTCACAGGTAGCTGAGGCTGCATCGGCCAGGCTGCTTGGCATGAACACTTTTGTCGGTCAGGCACCTGTACTTGTAGTGATTGTCCGTGAAAATCCCAATTTTTCGTCAAAAGTCGGGGGTACTATCAAGAACAAAGATTATTCGCATATTGACATTGGGATAGCATCGGAGAATATCTGTCTCCAGGCAAGAGCTGAAGGCATCGGTTCCTGCATGATCGGTTGGTTCGATGAGAAACAATTAAAGAAGATCCTTGGTATTCCATCATCAAAAAGAGTTGATCTGATCATTACCCTTGGATATTCCCTAAGTGACCGCAGGGATAAAAAGAGAAAACCGAAGGATAATACTGTTTCATTTAATGAATATTGACCTCACCCCAACCCCTCTCCCAAGGGCGAGGGGCTTTTTAATTCAATTTCTCCAGAGCTCCTTTTATCCTTTTCACAGCTTCAACAAGCAGTTCATCTGAATTTGCATAGGAGATCCTGATGCATGAAGGAGCACCGAAAGCATCTCCTCCGACAACTGCGACCTGTGCCTTGTCAAGCAGGAAGAGCGCAAGATCATCAGAGTTATTTATCCTGACGTTACCATCTGTTTTTCCAAGGTAATAAGATATGTCGGGCATAACATAAAATGCACCCTGGGGAATTCTTACCTTCAATCCTTTAATTTCTTTAAGCAGACTGCAAATCAAATCACGGCGGCGAAGAAATGCGTCTCTCATGAACTGCCTGGAATTGTCTTTCCCTGCGATTGCAGCAAGGGCAGCGCGCTGGGCAATAGAACAGACACCCGAGGTGAACTGTCCCTGCAGCTTGTTGCATGCTTTTGCGATCCACACCGGGGCTCCAATATATCCTATTCTCCATCCTGTCATAGCATACCCTTTTGAAACACCGTTTACAGTGATGACCCTGTCGTAAATAAAACTGAAAGAGGCCAGGCTCACATGTTTCCCTTCAAAAATTATGTGTTCATAAATTTCATCTGAGATAATGAATAATCCTTCATGCTTTTCGACAATCCTGGCGATCCTCTCCATCTCTTCACCGGTATAAACCATACCTGTAGGATTTGAAGGTGAATTGAAAATGATTAGTCTTGTTTTGTCTGTTACAGCCGATTCAAGCTGAGAAGGACTGATCTTGAAATCATTTTCAAGCAATGCCTCCACAACAACAGGTATGCCTCCTGCAAGAATTATCTGGTCATAATAACTTACCCAATATGGAGCAAGGATAATCACTTCGTCACCCGGATTGATTATCGACAGGATGACATTAATCAGCGAATGCTTGCCACCTGCCGAAACGATTATCTGGTCGATTGAATAATCAAGTCCGTTTTCTTTTTTGAATTTCTCAGAAATAGCCTCTCTGAGATCATTATATCCCGGAACCGGCGGATATTTTGTGTAATTTTCATCGATGGCTTTTTTTGCTGCTTCTTTTATGTAATCGGGAGTGTTAAAATCGGGTTCACCCAGACTCAGGCTTATAATATCCAGTCCTTTGGCTTTTAATTCACGGCTTTTCTGGGCCATAGCAAGAGTTTGCGAAACTGATAAGGATTTGATTCTGTCAGATAAGTATTCCATATTAATAAAAATGAGGTGAAAACTATTTTAAGGTCTGAATCAAAAGTATAAAGTTAAAATGAAAAACAAAAAGAAAAATCTCCCGCAGACAACCCAGATTTTCGCAGACCTAAATCCTTTTACAGGAATCTGCGTGAATCAGCGAGATCTGCGGGAAAACATTATTTATTCAATGAAAATATCTTACGTTTGCATTTTAAACACCAAGCTATGGAAATACTTACAGATATCCTTAAAATTACCATCCCGGCCCTGATTGTATTTTTTACTGCATGGATCCTTTTAAAGAATATGATCCGAAACGATCAGGACAAAAGGAGACAGGAGATTATCCTTCAGAATGCTAAAACAGTCACTCCCATAAAGTTGCAGGCTTATGAAAGAATTGTACTTTTTCTTGAAAGGATCTCCATGGAATCTTTATTGTTAAGGGTAAGCATGTCTGACATGTCTGCAGAACAGCTACATTCTGCATTACTTACTACGATAAGGAGCGAATTTGAGCATAACCTGTCACAACAGATATACATGAGTCCCCAGGCCTGGGAAGTTGTTAAGAATGCCCGTTCCAACACAATCAAGATAATAAACAGTGAATCTGAAAAAATTAAGGGTAGTGCATCAGCCATTGAATTAGTAAACAGCTTCTGACCAGGATGATGGAACTTGAAAAAGAACCTACAAGAGGTGCAATCGATTATATAAAGAGTGAAGTAGGAAGAATGATATAAGACCCCCTTTTAATTCCCCCCAAGGGGGAAAAATCAGGAATATCTTTACAGAGTTTTCTCCCCTCATGGGGAGATATTCGACTGTGTCGGAAAAGGGGTTACTCAACAAGAAGAATGTACCTTATAGCAGCTCAACACTTCTCTTTACGAAAGTACTCAGATCCTCACCTCTGAGCATATTGTTGGCAAGCAATGCAAGGTCGATCAAGCTGTTTGACTATTTTATTGTTCGATCCGTAGGTTTCCAGCAGCTCTTTCCTGGCTGATTCAAAACCTTCAAGTTCTTTCCTTTTCTTTTCCAGATCATCCTTCTCAAACTGGCTTATCTCTTCCTGCCTTCTTTTTCTGTTGCTCATTTTCCATGAATGAGATCTCTTCCTTCAACCGTTCCCTTTCGGTATTGCTTCTCCCGGAGTTTAGTACCTTCCTGCGCCTGCAGATCGTCTGCGATCTTGACAATAAGCGGATGATTAGGTTTACAACAAGGTTAAAGCTATCAGGCAGTTCTCCGTAAAAATTCATACCTCCGCCAAGCTGCGACATCTCTTTCATCCTGCGCATGAATTCCGACTGAGTAATAATAACCGGAGAGTCATTCTCATCAAGCGTTTCAGTTTGAACATTATAGATCTCTTTCGATTTGACCCTGACATTGAATACGCTCCTGAGATCCTCCTGCTGATCTTTTGACAGCTTTGATTCTCTTAAGATCTTCCTTCTGAATAAGCTTTTCAATGACATCCGAATCAACCCTGACAAATCTGGAATCCTTGAATTTTGTCTCAAGATGATTTATTAAGATGAACATCAAGCTGTCCATCAAGATGAAGGACATCGTAACCCTTATTTTTGGCCTTTTCGATATATGTGTACTGATCTGTCTTATTTGTTGAATACAGATAAACCAGAGATTTATTTTTATCTGTCTGGTTTTCCTTTATCAGCTTTTCATACTCTTCAAATGTAAAATACTTATCGTCAGTATTTTTAAAGAGTGCAAATTTTGAAGCCTTTTCATAGAATTTTTCTTCTGTTATCATTCCATATTCTATGAACAGCTTCAGGTTATCCCATTTCTTTTCAAACTCCTCGCGATTGTTCTTAAAAATTTCGTTAAGCCTGTCAGCAACTTTTTTGGTTATATGGGTAGATATCTTTTTAACATTTGAATCACTCTGCAGATAACTCCTTGAAACGTTAAGCGGAATATCAGGAGAGTCGATAACCCCATGAAGCAGAGTCAGAAATTCAGGAACAATACCTTCTACTGAATCTGTAACAAATACCTGGTTGCAGTAGAGCTGGATCTTGTTCTTCTGGATTTCAATATTGCTCTTTATCTTCGGGAAATAAAGAATTCCGGTAAGCTTAAACGGATAATCAACATTGAGATGAATATTGAACAGCGGCTCATCTCCTATCGGATACAATTCCCTGTAAAACTTCAAGATAATCCTCATCTTTCAGATCGGCTGGTTTTAGTGTCCATGCAGGTTTTGTATTGTTAATGATCTTATCTTTTCCGGTTTCAACATATTTGCCATCTTTCCATTCTTTTTCCTTGCCAAAAGCAATCTCGAACAGGAAGAAATTTACAATACTTTTTAAGAAGCTCTTCAACCTTATTTTCTTCAAGGAATTCTTTTGAATCCTTGTCGATATAAAGGATCACATCAGTGCCTCTGCTCTCTCTTTTTGCCTCTTCAATCTGATATTCAGGGCTTCCGTCACATGTCCACTTGACTGCCGGACGCAGTTTCATCATACGATCTGGATATCACTTCAACCTTATCCGATACCATAAAGGATGAGTAAAAACCAAGGCCAAAATGTCCAATAAGTGAATTGGTCTGGTCCTTATATTTTTCAAGGAAATCATTTGCGCTTGAAAATGCGATCTGGTTCAGATATTTATCAAGATCTTCTGCAGTCATACCTACTCCACTATCGGTTACCTTTAATTGTTTTCTTTTTCTTATCCACATATACCCGGATGGTCAGGTCTCCAACCTCACCCTTATAATCGCCTACTGAGGCCATCGTTTTCAGTTTCTGGGTTGCATCAACTGCATTGGAAATAAGTTCGCGGAGAAAGATCTCATGATCAGAATAAAGGAATTTTTTTATTATCGGGAATATGTTTTCGGTTGTTACTCCAATTTTTCCAGTTTGCATATCGATCATTTTAAAGGTTAAACATAAGTTACGCGGGTTCTCATTCAAAAGATATGCCGTTGGCTATCCTACTGACAAATAGTCACATTTTCCTCAGGAAAGAGTGCCATAACGGGAAAGATCAGTAACGGAGCTAAAGCGGTAGTATAGCAAATCCCCTAGAAATACTCTGGTAACTCCAGGTATGCCAGCAGGACTATTATGGCGCAGAGCAACAAGAAATACGACAAGAATATAAAGTGAACGATTCCTTCGCCTCCGGAAAATCTCAAGATTATGTTTGCTGATCAGTCTTTTAACAATATTATGAAGGCGTAGAATAGTATTGCTGTTCCTTGGAATATATGCATCAATGTTAAATTTAACAGCCTTTTTTATTTCTTCTCCTATTTCTGCAGGATAAATAAGGATCAGGCTGGTATCAGGGTCAATTTTTTTGATTTCCCCGGTCAGGTTTTCAATTAAAAAACCATTCTCCTTTACTTCATAGAACACGAGTACTGCTACTTTGCAATAGCGATGCTCCTTTTCTCCGGCGAGATGTTTCAGCAAATCCTCCCGGGAAGAAAAAGAGACTACAGTATACTTTGAAGTGTCCGAAAACCTTTTCCTGACATCCTCAAAGAAGGTACGATGCTCGTCATAACAAAATAAATATGTCTGGTTTATTCTCGACATAACGTTTTATGTGAAAGGCTTTATTTATTCTTTGTTCCTTGCATCAATATTCAGCTTTAATCTCCACATCCCTTTTTCAAAATTATACGCATCACTTGAGTAGTCCGGACCATAGTTTTCCTTTTTGCCTTTATAAACCGGTGAGATAGGAACAAGATGATCAAAAACTATTGATTTATCTGACACAAATCTAAGTGAAATGACAGCAGAAGAGCTGTATTCAAGAACCTCCCTGTATTTTGTCTCATTTTCTGCCATAAACCACTTTTTCCGAAAATCAGCCCGCCACCGGGGGCGAAGCTCAACACTTCAATAATCTTCCTGGTGATTGCCGGATTGCCATAATCAATGCCAAGAAGCATCCAGCTTACCTGGTTATCTTTTTTGACCGCCCTCAGATCATAATAAAGGGCTCCATACCAGTCCTTTTCTGAATAAGTTGTATCCGTCCTTACGGGTAATCATTATATGTCGCGGTTAGTTTGTAAACTAAATTGCTTTTCCCTGATCTGTTAATAAAATAACAGTAATATCTGCTTTCTGAATTGGTCAGCAGCAGGTTCCAGGTTAAAATTTTTAACCTGCGAATCGGGAGAAGATATCTGTCCGAGATACTTTATATTGTAAAACTTATGTCTCATAACCGAATCAGATCTGGCATAGCTGTCAATGAACAATATTATCGAGTCATTTATTCTTATCCTGTCATTATCCTCGGTTCTGGTCAGAAGTCTGCTGAACAATTTTTCCAGAACAGATGAAGTGTTTCGATACGGGAGTCTGTCCCCTTACTGAAAAGATTCCTGGAGATCCTGCAAGAATAAGTACTATAATAATTCGTTTCATCAGCGACCAGCGTTTTTTCCGCATCATCCAGAAGACGGATAACCTGCTCACATGCCCAGGAGATCTCTTTTTTGCTGATAGTTAAGGGTGGTGCTATTCTGAATGCATCATCACAAAAAAGGAAATAATCAAGAACCAGTCCGTATTGCGGGGCTTTCGGAATAACATACTTAACATATTCCGGACGTGTAAGCTGAACTGCGAGAAGTAAGTCCCTCCCCCCTGACTCCCTTATGAGTATCATGCTTCAGCTGTTCCCTGAATAAAATCGATTTTTCAACGCATGATCGGATGAGGTCTTCTTCCGAAAGTACTTTCATTGAGGCAAGTCCGGCAGCACAGCATACAGGATGGCCGCCGAACGTGGTGATATGGCCGAGTGGCGGATTTTTCATCAGCGATGACATTATTTCCCGGGATGAAATGAATGCTCCGAGAGGCATGCCTCCTCCCAGGGCTTTGGCAAGAAGCAAGTATATCAGGGATAACTTTATACCTGTCAATTGCAAACATATGACCTGTTCTTCCAAACCCGGTCTGTACCTCATCGAAAATCAGCATTGCCTTCACCTCCGAACATTTTTTCCTGACTTTTTCAAGGAAATCATGTTGAGGAAGGATTACTCCGGCTTCACCCTGAATCGGTTCTAATAATGACGCAGGCAGTTTTTCTGTCAATAAGGTCAAGCGATTCCGGAATGTTGAACCTTAATCTGATAAGCGTCGGGCAAAAGGGGACGGAAAGCATTGCGGTAGTTTTCACTTCCCTGTACACTCAGGGCACCATGGGTACTTCCATGATAGGAGTTTTTAAAGTAGATTATCCGGCTGCGTCCGGTAAATCTCTTAGCCAGTTTCAGAGCACCTTCAACGGCTTCACTTCCCGAGTTGACAAAATAGCAGCAGTCTAAGATTTGCAGGAAGAAAGCTGGTCAGAAGCTCAGCATATTTTACCTGCGGGCTCTGGATTATCTCGCCGTAAACCATCAGGTGCATATAGGCATCGACCTGATCTTTAACAGCCTTAACAACCTTTGGATGCCTGTGACCAGTATTGCTCACAGAAACGCCCGAGATCAGATCGAGGTATTTCTCGCCTGAGGGGCCGATACATAAATACGCCTTCAGCTCTTTCTATTTCAAGCATTAAAGGTGAAGATGAAGTTTGTCCGAGGTGATGAAGAAACAGCTGGCGGTTTGTGAGCATGTGACAGGGTGGTGATTATCTGGCCATCACGTTTATGTCGTTCAGAAGCGAGTCTTTGAATGATTTTCCTACCGGAATGTTTTTAACGGCATGCCCTATGCTGATGTCCAGTGAATTTTCCTTGATTGCCTGGATCATGCTTTTATTTATAATAAATGATCTGTGGACCCTGATAAATACACCTGAAGGAAGCTGGTTTTCAATGGCTTTCATTGTAAAATGAATCGTGTACTTATCTGTGTTGGTATTCAGGGTAACATAGTTCTCAAGAGCTTCCACAAAGACAATATCCCTGAGCTTCAGCTTAACGAGCGATGAGCCTTTCTTAATAAATATCTCTTCATCGCCCGAAGTACCTATTTCTTTAGGAGTAAAATATCTCATCGTTTTGTCTATTGCCTTGCAGAACCGGGCATACGAAATTGGTTTCAGAAGAAAATCGACGACATTGAAATCAAATGCTTTTAATGCAAATTCACCGCCTCCGGAGACTATTATAATGTTAGGCGGATGATCGAGACTTACCATAAAGTCGAAGCCGTCCATTTCCGGCATTTTAATATCGAGAAGAATAAGGTCTATGTCCTTTTGTTTGGTTAATGCATTCCTGGCTGAAATTGGGTCATTAAAAATCCCAATAAGATTTAAGGAGGCATATTTATTAACATAGCCTTCGAGTATTTTACAACTCAATTTATCATCATCGACTATAATACAGTTCATTGCTTCCTGTTTTGCGCCGGGATTACCAAATCAAAAATAGTAAAAAAATTGAAACCAAAATTAGAATTAAAATTTAATTCCCGGCAAAGGTAATGAAAATAGCCGAGATAACATGAGGTTTCATCGATAGATAGTTTAGATGTTAAACACTGATGAGTTGTTGAAAATAAAAAAGGGGTGAATAAGCACCCCTCTAAGCAATTTCAATCATTCAAGATTAAAGACCTTTGTTAAGTGCAGGAGCTGCTTTGAATTTAACAACTTTTTTAGCAGGAACATTAAGTTTTGCACCTGTACGCGGGTTACGAACAACTCTGGCACTTCTTTTATCAACTCTAAAAGTACCCATGCCCGGAAGCTGGATTCTCTGGCCTTTTTTCATGGCTTTTCCGAAAGCTCCGACGAATGCGTTCAAAGCTTTGCCTGAATCTTTGATTGAAAGACCAGCATCAACAGCAATTGCATTAACTAATTCTTTTTTTGTCATAATGAGAGATTTAATGGTTAGACCAATGGTTCTAATTGAATACAAATATATTTTTTTTTAGATCACTAACAAATTATTTTTTTCTATTTTCAGCAAATAGTGGCACTTTTAGTGCAAAAATGCTTATTTTTTTTGAAAACTGTCCAACATTCATAAAACAGCGGAACTCCTCATTTGTTCGGTCATTTCGCATGTTTCTCTTCACTAAATGTTCAAATCCTGTTAATAAATTGTTTATGTGCTTGATTTTCTGATAATTTGCATATTTTGATCAATAATTCCCCAAAACTAAAAAAATACTATCTTTGCGGCGAAGAAAATTTCTCCGTGGAAAATAAGCTGACATCGAATGGAGAAATGGCAGAGTGGTCGAATGCGGCGGTCTTGAAAACCGTTGTCCCGCTATCGCGGGACCGGGGGTTCGAATCCCTCTTTCTCCGCCAAAGACATCAGATCAGACCCGCAGCAGGCTGCGGCGGGTTTTTGTTTTATGAAAAGTCCGAAGATGCTTGCATTATGAGGGCTTTGAATAAAACAAAAACGCCCGTCGGGCGTCTGATCTGATGCTTTTGAAGCTCCCCCTCCCAGGGATCACCGCAGGTAATCCCTATTTTAATGTGTTTTCTATTCTCCCTATGGTTCCTTCACCGCAACCTGGCTCCTTCGCTAAATTTGCCCACCAATCTTAGCTCAACCTGGTTCCTCCCTAAAATTAGCCACTCCCCTTAGCTCAACCTGGCTCCTCCCTAAAATTAGCCACTGGCTAATTTCTTAACGGTCGGCCCTTTAACGGTCGGCCCTTTAACGGTCGGCCCTTTAACGGTCGGCCCTTTAACGGTCGGCTCTTTAACGGTCGGCCCTTTGACGGTCGGCCCTTTGATGCCCGGTCCTCTCTCTCCTCCAAAGAATGATGCAAAAAAAAGCAGGATCCTGTAATTAAAGGATTAATTGTTCAGTTTATAGTTGTCCAGTTTCATCAAGCCATTGAAGAGGGTCGGCAATAATATCTACAAGCTGAAGGATAACAAATGCGGCTGCTGCATAAACTGTAATAACTCTAATAGTCTTTCTTCTTTTAAGTTCTTTCCAGAATATTTCAAGACCACTTAGTTTATCAGCCATAGGATATGGGTCGTAGTTAAAGAGATATAAATTTAGGCAATTTGTCCTAATGCCAAAGTCATTTGAGGATCAAATTAAGCAAGGTAAAACCAGCCCCGGGATCCTGGGGCTGGTAGCGGAAATGTTATATCGTGGCAGATTCAATTTCAAGGTTGCCAAGGGTGACTTCCAGCAATGAGCAGGTACCTCACTTAACCAGCTTCCAGAGAAACTTAGTTCAAAGTATACAGATTTTATGCTTGAATATACCTGTCATGTTCTTAATACCAAAACCAACTGTTCAAACATAGTTGCTGATGCATTAGTTCTTGCAGACGAGGATACACTGAGCTGCAAGAGGATTTGTGAAGTGATTGAACAGAACAAAGTAACTCCGGCACTTAAATAGTAAATTAAAGATCGATATGCCTGGCATTTTAAAAGGTAATCTTCAGATCTGGCGATATCTTTTATTAAAATCCCTAATAAAAAATGATAGAAGTTTGATGACCTGATATGATTTTATAATAAGGTATATTATCCCGAAAAAAAAATCATGAATTGTTTAGATCGCAACGCACTTTTATTTATTTGTTATACAATGTTTTATAGCTTCTTAATCCTCTACCTGGACCAAATTCCCCAGCTTTTTACATAAGATTGGTGAAAAAAATCCTCAAAAACAGGGTAACAATTCTGCACCCATTCATATTAAACAATATTTTACCAGAAGAGGTTCCATTAACCTGATCTTTCTCTTTGGGACTGACCTGGCATTGCTTTATAATGAGTGAATTATTCTCCCGGTCCGGTAAAATGTCTGACATAATTTTATCTACGACCGATTGTAAAAATTCAGTAATTTTAATACTTCTAAAAACGATTAGCAACAACAATGACTACTGATTAACATACTCTTAATATGAAAAAGATTCAACAATTGATCCCAATATTATCGATTTATGTAATGGCATTAGCCCTTCTTAAGGTTTATATTTATTACAACAACTTTAATATTCCAATCAAATATTTTATGACTATATCCGAGTTAACAATTAATATTTTTGAGGATTTGATATATATTTTCCCTCCTTTAGTTATTCTGTATTTTTTCACAGAAAAAGCGGAGCCAAAAATCGATTTAACTGAAACAAAAAATAAAATTAGTGATTCATTAAGCTTAAATTTTAAAAATAAAAACTGGAAAGAAATTATTAGACTACTATTAAAAAGGATATGGGCATGGATAATTTTAATTTGTTTTTTGTTGCTTTTTATAGGATTTCCTCTATATCTGATCCTTTTTGGCAAAAACTATACTGATAAAATTGGCGGATTTGCTTTTCTTGGAGGTATTATTATACTATTTCTATTGATCACAAAAGTTGAACGGTTAATTACCTTTCTAACAATAGACGGATTAATACTTTCAACAATTATATTCCTCTTGACTTGGTTTTTCGTAATTAAGATACTTTCTGATATTCAAAATACCGAAAATGGGAAATTTGTAGGAACAAAGGTTATTACTGAAGACAGTACTTATATTTCAACTCAAGATCATTATTATATAGGACAAACCTCTACCTATATTTTTCTTTTTGATAAAACGCTAAATAAACCTACAATAATTCCTGCATCAAAGATTAAAAGAATTGATCTTGCTATTAAAAATAAGTAACTTTTACTGCTGTTGCTAACACGGAGAATGCTTTTAAAATAGGGACTAAAGTAAATAAGTTCGTCATATACTTTATAGCTGGGCTGTTAGGTACAAAGCACAGCCGACGGCACATATGATTTGATTACTTCTCAACAGCAAAACATTTATCTATAAACTAACAATTAAAACCATTAACCCATGTGCCTTGATTTAATTAATCCCATATCAGACAATTACTGGAAACTAATCGAACATCGAAGGAAGATTAGGTTTACTGTACATCGTGCTTATTTCTTAGCGATTGGAGTCGAATGCTTTTTCTTAAATGTCACCAACTTATCTTCAAAAAAAGAGGTTGAAATAACTCATGTATATTTTCAAGAAAATAACGGAAAACAAGTTCCAATTATACAACCGGATAGACCCTTACCAAAAAGATTACGACCTGATGAAACTTGGGAGACTTGGATAAGAGTTGAATTAATTCCTTCAAGTCTTTTAACTGACCCTTTCAGGGAAGCAAGATTGAGGCTATCGACTGGTAAGATTATTAAATCAAGATTGAACAAAAATGTACCTCAGACTGGAGAAGTACCAGGAGGCAAGATAACTATGGTATAATTTTTAAAAAAGCTCTATGCCTAACACGGACAATGCTAAGGGTAAGTTGTTTCCCGCTTTTTTATTGAAAAAGCGGGACAGGTTATCACGGTTTTTGCTTTTGCTCCTGCACCCAAGACGGGATAGTACCACCCGATAAACCCGGATCGCTCCACTGCCCTCAATAAATCTAACTGCATCTGGATAATTGACTAACTCCTTGACAACTCTGTACCGCGAAACACGTATACGCCATAAAACTCGGTACCTGTGTGGCAAAAAATGCGCCATACCCTCCTTCTCCAGCTTCATTGGGATTATCAGTAGATCCCGGGACATTGCCTTGTAGCCGGAATGCGTCGAGTAACACTACCTCCCTTTATTATCTATTACAAATGATGTTCTTTATAATAATTATCTTTGTGTATTAAATTAACTAATTAAAAATCAATGTTATGGTAAATAATGAATTGAAAGGTATAACATTACAATTATTACATATTAGTTCACAACTTGATGTACTGACTGAATATGTTATGAAAAACGAATCACAATCTGAAAAAGATAAATTAAGAAAGAAGATAACAGATATAGCGGAAGAAAAATCAAGGATATTGGATACAATTGATAGTATGATTATACCTGAATAATTAAACGACATTTAATAAATTGATGTTTTTTCTATTTTTTATCTTTGTACCTAATTAAGTGATTATAATTCAATATTATGAAAGACAGAAAAGAACTTTTAAATCTAATTGAAGTTAATTCAGAATCATTATCGAATGATTTAAAAACATATTTAGAAAAAAATAACTACCATTCGGAATATGAAGTTTCCGAAGTCTATCCCTTATTATATGATAGTCTTTTTAAGATATTAAATGAACAATTCAATAATTTTAATATCGAAAACAAGTACACCAAAGAAATTGAAACAAACAGATTTAGTAATGAAGAAAGAAGAAATTATTATGTTCAACTATATTTTGATACCATTCATAAAATAATATTATATAAGACTGAATAAATAATTAATAATCATTCTTTCAACATTACATATAAAATGATTCCACCACTTAAAACAATCAAAAATGTGATAAAATATGGAACGAAATAAAAAGATTATCAATCTTTTAAAAGTACTTCAAGACAATATTGATGATATAAATCTAATTTATAAGGATACTATTAAAGACCCCTATATTGAAGCTGGTTTTGAATATGGTAAAAAGTATCCGTATAACGAAGAAACATTGAAATTACAAAACGAAAAAATAAGTGAACAAGAAAGGTTAATTCAAATACAAGTGAATAAACTTTATGGTAGAATATTCAATTTCACACAAACATGTAATTCATTCAAAGGATTATTAATTGGAATATATCCTGAAAAAAAACGGACTATTGAAAAGTTTTATACTGAAAAGAATGGATTTATTTCAAGGGAAGAAATGGGTAATAAATTAAAACACGATCCCAAAAAAGATTTAGAATATTATAGTATTATCGAAAAGATAACCGTATATGAAAAAAATGGAATGACTTATTCAATAAACAGTCCTGAAAAAACTTGGTATTATGATTATCTAAATTCAGTTGTAATTTGTGGAAATTTTTTCCGTGATTTAAAAACCTTTTTAGAAAACAAAATCTATACTGATTAAAATCAAATAAAAACCCCCGTCCAAAAACGGGGGTCAATCAACATTAAAAAGGGATTCGTACAGCAGTTGAGACTATAGAGTTTGACTCCTCGATTGGGTTCAAATACAAGGTGTAAAAATAAATCTTAGAATATTAATCACTTATTTCTGCGACTAACAGGGACAATGTTAATATGCATGTCACGGTTATTTTAATATAATCGAAGAGACTGCAGCTGGACTTATCCCTTGATCTTGTAGGAGGCGTGTGGAACACCTTGAATTTCTAATTGCGCTATACAGCTGCATATTGTAAGCTATACAACACCCTTACCAGAATCATGACAATAGCTATTCCAGCATATAGAATTGACTCTGGTTTGAAAATACTGGAACTTTAATTTGGAATCACTCCTGCAGGCAACTCAACTATTTTGATATTACGGAAATGGATCTCTGCTCCTTCTGATTCGAGGCAGACATATCCTTTTCTCTGTGATGATTGACTTATCCCATTGACGAATTTGCCGTTTACTGCAAGCTTAATGACACCATCAACGCATATAACATCGTAAATGTTCCAGTACCCTCGTCCCTTGCACCTGTTTTCGACCGACTTGCTTCTGGTTCCTCTCGGATTATCAGGAGTGGTTGTCACTCCACCAACACCAAATAGTTCTCCGTGAACATATGCATCGGGTGGAACGACCCCATTGTGTATATTAAGATTTATCCAATCGAGTTCAAGCATCTGGACTTCAACTCCATCAGGAAGACGTGATTCTTCTTCCGGATTAGCATTAGACCAGACAAATACTCCGGAGTTACCACCGGGTTCAGTGTGCTTCCATTCAATATGTAATATGAAATTCTCATATTGCTTCTCAGATCGCATAACACCTATAGGTTTTCCAGAGCATATTAGTATTCCTTTTTGTTTGGACCATGTGTCTTCAGCAGTATTGACATTAATCCATTTCAAAGGAATATTTTTCGCCTGCTTTGATGCAGGAATGATGTCTTTTAAGATTATAGCTTTCCCAAACTCTATTGCAGGCTTTTGTGAATAGGAATTAGTGCTGACTATTAATAACATAACTATAAAGAATTGTACAGGTAATGATTTATGTGAATATTTCATATGTAAATAATTTTTTATGTTATAAAAGTTAGACTTTTCAATTTGATTAAAAAATAAAAATAGCTGGATATTTCGCACAATAAAGAAAATAAGTTTGTTACGGTTTTTACCTATCAAGAAGGTACTGTATCCTGACTTATGCCTTCTGTCGTAGCAGGTGCGGAGATACCCTTTAATTTCCTAATCGCAGGGTATTTTTATACAAGGTACCCTTTAGTATCCTCAGACCTTAATCATTGTACGTCACCATTTTGGTATTTTATGGTTACTTTTATTAGTAGGTTATAAAAAGTCAGCTATAATTCGGCATCGACTATCTTTATTCTTAGCATATTAGATTAATCCTATTAAATCCAAAAACTCCCAATCATGACATCAACAGTATTTTTCAAGAATATTAAGGGTGAGATAATTTCTAACTTACAAAAAGCATCAAAAGAAATAAAAGTAGCTGTAGCATGGTTGACAGATGAAGATATAATCTGGATGCTTACTAAAAAGAAGGAAGCAGGTCTTGATGTAAGAATTGCAATTAGCAATTCCCAAGAGAATTTTAAAAACAATAACAAATTCAAAGAATTCCTAAGAAATCAGGGGGAGTTATTCATTACAACATCCGTTTTTCTACATCATAAATTTTGTATCATCGATGATTCGTTAATAATAAATGGTTCATACAACTGGACATATTATGCCATTAGTAATGAAGAAAACATTATGATTTTTACTCTTGATCATGGTATAAAAGAAGATTTATCATTATTAGAAAAATTTAATGTTAAATTCAGGTATCTCTGCAACAAATGTTCGATAAAGATACAGGATATCAGTGCATTGAATAATCTTTCGGATAAATCCAGGAACATGGCTTTGGAGTTAGCCAAACTTGACGAAAAAGAGATATTGCTTAGGCAAGAATTTGAAAATGACGTTAGACGAGCATTTGAGGAAGCTAAGGCGGCTAAAATTGCCATTAGTCCGGTAATTCTTGATAGAATGATGGCTGATGGTGGCGGGGTAGATTCAGTACGTCGGCTATTAAACGATGAAATTTCCTCAGGTGAAATGAAGTCTGGATTTAAAAGGTTAGAAGAGCACATACCCCATCGTGTAGATCTATCCTTTGAATACCTTGTGTCGAGACCTAAATACCAAAGTCTCTTCAGCCCTGAGATCGTTGAGTTCTGTAAAAATATAATGAAAAAATATAGACTCTGATCTTAAAATAATTACCTATTCTAACATCAAACGCGGACAATGATCTTGTCAATATTACCATTGATGCATTTCGGGGTGATGTAATAAACTCTGGATCAGATTTACTTTTAGATTATTTTTATTATCTTGAGTAAAATTCTGAACCATACCATAAAATAATTAATATGACAAGCTGGATCGTATATCATAATTGTGATAACCTTGGGAGCTATCCTTCAGAGATACCCATATCGAATATAAAGACAGAATCAATAAACATACCCTCAAACCATCCATCACGAGGTAGTATTTTCACAAGAAAGAAAAAGGCTTCTTATGATGCTATTAGCAATGAAATTTTTCTGATTATTGGTATAGGTAAACCAAAAAAATACTATTTATGGGAAAGAATACTCGCTGATAAAGTAATACCTGAGACTGATGGATTCTTTACTGTAGAAGGGAGTTGTGTCAATCCCAAGAATCCTATACGAATAGATACATTGAACAACTTCGATGATTTCAAACATTTTTGTGGAAATTTCGGGTTAGGATTACAAAATATTACTAATCATCCATTCTCTAAGACTTTGGACTCTTTATTAGTGAAAGAAATTAAATAAGAATCTGTAGGAAAGCCGGATTTGAAGTTAAAAGAGAAAAGCAATATTCTTCATTACGCTTATTATCATTTCTTTTTTAGCTAAAGGTCAACATATATTCCTAACCGTTTTTGCTTTTGCTCCTGCACCTAAGACAAATTTGTAATGGTTCTTGCACCCGGACACCCGACTTCGCTGGGCTTCGTCGGGCAAAGCGCGCATCTGCCAGCAATTAAAATCCTGCTCCGGGCCAAATTACACCGCGACACTGAGCCAGTGCCCATTTATCAACTTTCTAAAACCGAGACAACTAACCAGCCATTTAGCAAACTTGTACCGCAATCGCGCCAGCACCTAATAAAATTTATACCATGACGGCTAAAACACGTGCAATACCCTCCTTGCACCGTGACAATTTCTCGGCTAAAGAACCAGGACACTGCCAGTGCATTCGTCGGGTAACACAACCTCCCCATATTGCCGGGCCGTTATGCTTAAGCGAAGGCTAACCTAACTTGATTAAAACTCCAATTAAATGAACATTTCTGATTCATTCAAAGAAATTTTAAAATATTCGCATTTCTGGAATTGGGCCCCGGATTGGAGTTTAGTCGAAGAAATATATCTAGCATTCCCAAATTCATATTCGGTATTAACACCTTTTGCATATTCTTATTTGGAAGAAATAATTAGATCAACAACTAGTAAGTATGGAATGGTATTACTTGATGAAAACAACAAGCCAAAAAAAAGAAAAGTTGGTTATGATTTGATTAAGCTAGCTATAAAAGAGAATAAATCTAATAAACTTGATTATGTAAAGATTTTAGAAGAAATAAAAAGTTATTATACACAATCGCAAACAACTGATGAGGGTGATAATCGACATAGCGTTGCTCATGGCTATATGCATCCAAGATTGTGGAACAAAGAATCATTTGAAAAACTAATTTTCGACATTGCAAGGCTTTCTAAATATGCAGGATTCTAGTTATCAATGAGAATAAAGTAAAAAAAAGCCTAAGCATCGTGACTAATATAAAGTAACTTTATAAACAGGCTAAGCATAACGATACAGGTCATATAATCATTTACTTAAATACATCGGACAACCTTTAAATATGGAAGATTACAATTTCTATGATCATTTGCACAATTATGCAGTTTGGACTGCAGCACGAGCTGTCCAAAGAAAATTTACCAAAACAAAAAATATCAAATCAGCAATTGAAGCAACCGATTTAAAAGAATTATCGCAAAATCCAAAATCCATGACAATTGAACAGTTTGATAACTTTCATAGGATTACTTCTCATATAATAATTGAACATCTTAACAAATTAGGGATTAAAGCATCCTATGGCCAAGCAGCAAAAATCATAGCGATCTATTTAAAAACATCTTTAGTAATTCAGGATTCTGGTCAAAGTCAAATTTCAAAAATTGCTCACCCTCCTATTGACAATATTCTTCTTACAAATTTGAATAGAAACTTTCCTTCGCTTGGATTAAAAGGAATAAGATGGACTCAACTAAGTGAAGAAAATTACTTTTCCTTAATAGGAAAGTTAAGGTCACTAAACCTAGATTCTTTCTGGAAACTTGAAAAATATTGGCAACCAGATAGGACATCTACTCCATGACAATAAAATAACAGGCTAAGCATAAAAACAAGTTATGCTTAAGCAGGGTCACAAGTGATTAAAAATTTAAATTTAATTTTAAATGGATGAGAACTTATTTATTTATTTTAGTACTGCTACTTACAAATAACATTTATTCTCAGGAGCAGATTCTGACTTTTAGAAAACTTAGTCTCACAGACTTCGAAAATACAATTAAACCAACAATGGGATATGATACAATTATTTCGAAATATGGGTACCCGAGCAAGACAACCGGTTCAGGTTTGGCTATTTTAATATATACCTTAATTGATTCTACTACAGTAACTATAGGATGTCACAACAAAGGGACAGTGTATGCAAAATACAGTGACAAAAATGGTATCATACGAGATTTAATTTCTAATCCTTCACCTGATCATTCTCCAAATAAAAAAGAATTAAAAAAATCTAAGCAAACCAAACAAAATTAAAAATGCTATATATGACATCCTATCATGACTTTAAAATAACGCCTAAGCATAACATGGACAATAAAATTAATAGGTTCGTCATGGTTTTTGCTTTTGCTCCTACTCCCTTGACAGATTGGTAATAGCTCATACCGCGACCGCGCACCTGCCCGCAATATAACTTTGTATACCTTGACTTGTTACCTGCTCCCGATCAACTTTGTACCGCGACACTCGTACAGCTCAGTAAACTTGTACCTGGACAGCAAAAACCACGCCGTACCTTCCTTGCACCGTGACAGCTTTCTGGCTAAAGTACTAGGATTCAACCCGGTGCTTGCGTCCTGACGCTTCGGTCAGGACAGGTCGGGTAACACAACCTCCCCATATTGCCGGGCTGTTATAAGCCATTAATCACTCTGAGAAATCTCAGTTAAATTTTTAACCAGACGGCCATAAAGCTGGATTTGGGACAAATTGTAATAGCTTGATTAATAAGATTAATTTTGACCGTTAGTCAAGATTTAAATGACAAACATCCATGAGAGAAAAAAAGATGATTCATCCGAATATTAAAAAGACTTTGGGCTTTGAAGAAACAATGCCAGACAAAGTTTTTTTAAAAGCATGGAAAAAGAAATCAACTCATGTTTGCAAACCGTGTTGGGAACTAAAATATTGTCCGTATGGACCTTTTGTAGAACAATCACCCATACTCCCTGGATTAAAGGATTCGTCTATTGAACACAACGAGTATTTAAGAAATTGCTTAAAGACTAATAAAATTGGTGGACAAAGAAAATTAACGACTGAAGAACTTAAAAAGAAGAAAAAAGAATTAGAAATTATTGAAAACTATCCTCGTTTTATTTTGCCCGAAATATTTGAGGACAAAGCTAATGAGGAACTTATACAGGAAGGCATTAAGAATAATCTTGAATTTCATGACTTATACCAAACACCATATAAGGATTTTGAGAATTATCAAGTTCCCTTTTCCTTCGATGATGACAGAAAAAATAAGATTAATAGTGTCTTTGATGAAATTCAGAAGGTTAAGCTTACTCCAGATTTGAAAAAAAGGATTAAAGAAAAGATTAATCAGCTTAAACAAACTATTATAACTGGTATAGAGGATTATAGTAAACCACTAGATCCGATTCGCAAAAAAGTATTCGAAAATGTGTTAATGAATTCAATCCGACGACTATCCCGATTTCATTCCAGAAGTGTTGGCGATTTATCAATGTAATATCTTTGGACATATATGTCCTGTTGTATTCGTGGGTGAATCAATTACAGAGACTTCTGAGAAGAGACGTAAGGGAAGATATATTTCATTTAAAACTAAAATTAGAGTAGTTAGGCGTATAATTATACTTGTCAAGAATGTAAGCGACATTTAAAAGATGACGAAGTAGAATTTGATCACATTATTCCAGTTTCTACTAGGGGGGGAGTTCTGAAGAGCAGAAATGAAGATTAACCTGCTATGATTGTAACCGTGACAAAATAGATAAAGTCCAAATTTAAAAAAACGGCTTATAACACTGGGACAATATGGGTAAGTTGTTTTTCGCTTTTTATTGAAAAAGCGGGACAGGTTGTCACGGTTTTTGCCCCGCCAGGGCGGAATTTCGTCTCCGCCAGGCGGCGGATCCTCAACTTTTGCTCCTGCACCCAAGATATATTTGTAATGGTTGTTAAACCCGGACACGCGAATCTGCACATAATCTAATCCCTGCACCGTGATAAATTTCTGGTTCCGAGATAGTTTGTACCGCGACACTACACCAGTGCCCGCAAAAATTCTATGCGTACCTTGACTCGAAATCACCCGCTCCCGTTCAACATTGTACCGCGACACTCGTACAGCTCAGAAAACTTGTACCCTGACGGCAAAAACCACTCCATTCCCTCCTTGCACCGTGACAGCATTCTGGCTAAAGTATCAGGACCCTGCCCGGTGTGTCGTCGGGTAACGCCCACTAAATTATACCGCCGGGCCGTTATGGCTAATTGGTGGACTATGGTGAAGGATTTCAATGAATTGGTGAAATGTATTTTTAATTTTTTTTGCAATAGACAAAAATATTTAGGACTATGTACTTTACTTTTTGGGATTAATGTACTTTTTAAGATCATTTACGTAAGATTCAAATGCCTTAACTCCTTTATCAGTAATTGACACAAATGTTTTTGGATAATTATTTTTGAAGGTTTTCTCAACTTTAATATATCCTGCTTCCTGCAGATTCTTTATCTGTATACTGATATTACCGGAAGCGGCCTTTGTTTCTTCTTTAATATGCGCAAACTCAACTTTCTCGGAGTAAATAAGCATAGAGATGATCGCCAACCGTAATTGCGAGTGTAACAGAGGATCTAAATCATTGTACATATTACTATACTTTTGCTGATTTTAAAGAATATCCTGGTATCAAATAACCGCAGATTATCGCCGCAAAGACAATTAATGATATGTATTCATTTGATACAAATGTTGCAGCTAAACTGAAAATAAAAAATGCCAAACCTCCAATTATAACAGGCCTATACTTAATAAGCAGCCCTGATGTGGTGGTTGCCATGCCTGCGATTAACAACATTATCGGTGGCGGATTTATTTCCAATTTTATACATAGAAATGTTGCAATAATAAAAGAAGCCGCAGTTACTGTCCAAAGATTTTTGAAATAACTTTCTAAATAGCTGAATACCTTCTTATCCTTGTTTAATTTACGTTCCATAAAAAACATGATTATAGACCCAATTAAAAGAAACACAGCCCAATTACACAAACTTAAAAACCCTATTGATGCTTCTCTACTGTATAAGATCTTTATGATGATGAAATTAGAAAAGCTGGCAATCGCTAATACCCAGCCCCAAAGGAGAAAAACTTTTGCAGTTTCTTTATAATTCAACTTAAAGTTAGCAATAGCTTTATTGATAATACTAAAGCTCTCTTCCGGTGTCAAGTTAATATTTTCCATATTTCAAATAGTTAAATAAATTATATAGGCACAAATATAATATAGTTAAATATATTAACCTAATATTTCTTGCTTTTTTTTAAGTTCCCATATTAACTAACACTGTATCATGATATTAAACATTGGACTAAAGTGAAGAAAAATATCAACTAGCCATAACACGGACAATATGGGTAAGTTGTTTGTCACACTTTTTGCCCCGCCAAGGCGGGATTTCGTCTCCGCCAGTCGGCGGATCCTCAACTTTTGCTCCTGCACCCAAGACAAATTTGTAATGGTTCTTGCACCCGGACACGCGCATCTGCCCGCAATTAAAATCCTGTACACCTTGACAGTTTTCTGGCTTCGAGTAACTTTGTACCGCGACACTGCGCCAGTGCCCGCCACCAACTTTGTAACCGGTGATAAACTCGTGGCTCCGATCATACTTGTACCGCGACACGCGTAATGCTCAATAAAACTTGTACCTGGACGGCAAAAAGTGCGCCATACCCTCCTTGCACCGTGATCCGCCAGCTGGCGGATCGGTCCTATTGCCGGGCCGTTATGTTTAAGCCATCGGACGCCTGCTACCATGATAAATTCATCTGGACAATGGCCTAACCATAACGGGCTTTTCAATATTTTTTAAAAAAATTCAATAGATGGTTCCCATTTTGGGAATTTATTACTATCTTTGCCACAGATAACTAATTAATGGAACGGATTTTTGCAAAAAGTACTCTAAGACAGTTTTGGGAGAAACACTCTGATACTGAACAGTACTTAAAGACATGGTATGACACGGCCATGAACTCAGATTGGAAAACGCCCAATGATGTTAAGAAGACTTATGCAAATGCAAGTATTTTAAAAGACAACAGGATTGTTTTTAACATAAAAGGCAATTCCTACAGACTAGTAGCAAAATTCAACTTTGGAAAACAATGGATCTTCATCAGATTCATTGGGTCTCATAATGATTATGATAAAATTGATGCAAACACGATTTAAAAGAAAAAAATGAATATAAAACTGATTAAAACAGAAGCAGATTACCAGACAGCTCTCAAGAGACTAGAGGAAATCTTTGACGCTAAGATTGGTACAATCGAGAGTGATGAGGCTGACATACTCGGATTAATGATTGACGAATACGAAAAGAAACACTACCAAATAGAAGCTCCAGATCCTATTGAGGCAATAAAGATCAGAATGGAGGAAATGCAGCTCAGACAGGTTGATCTTGCAGATGTCATTGGTGGAAAAAACAGAGTTTCTGAGGTTCTAAATCGCAAACGTAAGTTAACCGTTGAGATGATTCGTAACCTTACAAAAAGATTAAACCTTTCACCTGGACTCTTAATCCGGGACTACAAACTTGCTGGATAAAAATAGGCATAACTGGTTGACAATTTGGTGACTACCTTGACAATAAACAGGCCTAAACATAACACGGACGGTTGGGGTAATAAACTTGTCACAATTTTTGCCCGCCACTTTGACAATTTCATCTTGACAAATAACTTTTCACTCATCTACCAAATCCGTGACTTCGGCTCTGGACAAATCCTGCAACCGGGACAGTTTTATCTTTCGCCGGGATTTGCAAAAATTGCGCCATGGCGGCTTGTCCGCCGGGACAACTTTGTGGCTAAAGCACCGGGACAGGTAACCGGACGGCCTGACGCCGCCAGCGTTTACTCCCTAAACCGCCGGGCCGTTAGGTAAAATGCGAATCCTCTCTCGAGATTGTAACAAAACATTATTAAACATACTACAGTAAGATCTAATGACACACATTTTCAGAACAATCATTATTCTAATACTCATTTTGCCTAGCTCCTGCAATAATAGACAGAAGAGTAACAACTCTGTGCCACTTGTTGATATCGAGGCCAATATAGGAAAGATGGAAGTTTTGAATCTTAGTGAGTTTACTGACAATATAAAGTATGTTCCACTGGAAAGTAAAGATAATCTACCATATGGGTACACTGATGACTTGGACATATCAGAAAATCTGATTTTAATAAGCGATAGGAATGTCTGCTTATTATACAATATAGACGGACATTTTATATTAAAAGCCGGGAATATAGGAAGAGGTCCTGGCGAGTACCCATATATTACCAATATAGATCTTGGCAAAGATGGGGAAATCTATTTGTCTGATACAGAGGATTTATATGAGTATCGCATGTGACGGTCAATTCATCAATAAATACATAAACATTATTTTGAATGAATCTTATTACCTTTCAAATTGGATTCTAATTGGAGATTCTTTGTTATTTGGTCATGTTCCCAATTCTACAGGGCAGGAAGAGAATAAAGCATTACTGATTGATAAATTTGGACATATAAAGCATTATTATAAAAACTATATTCTTTTTGAACGTGATAAAAGGATATCAAGTACTCTGGAAAACCATGCCCATATTTCTAAGTTTAAGAATAATATATTTTATAAGGAACTGTTTAATGACACATTATTTTACCTTTCTGCAGACCAACTGGATCTTTTGCCTGCCTATGTCTTCAAACTGGGAAAATATAAAGTCTCCGAGTCTGCACGAAAAACTTTGAATTTTGAGGAAATTTTCAAATTTATCGACTTATACTGTGTTTTTCAAACTGAGAATTATTTGTTTCTTGATCTTTATTTTGGAGACCATTTTCCTGCCAAAAGAATAACACAAAAGAAACCACCAGCCTCTCTTTCTGGTGCCCAATTTCTTGACCGTTATGGTTGGTATAATACCAGAAATGTTTTGGGGGTTTATGATAAAAGCTCAGGCAATCTAATTCTTAGTAACCCAACAAGTACTGATAATCCATTATTCACTTCAGGTCTTTACAATGATATTGATGCAGGCCCAAGGTTTTTTCCTCAAAAACAAATAAATGATTCAACCTTGGTGATGTGGGTAAATGCAGAAGAACTTAAAAATCATATTGCAAGCGATGATTTTAAAAACTGTGTTCCGAAATTCCCAGAAAAAAAGAGGAAACTGGAAGAACTGGCCAATAAACTTTCAATATTTGATAACCCCATATTAATGTTTGTGACCTTTAAAAAAT
The DNA here is from genome assembly GCA_963831935.1 of uncultured Bacteroidales bacterium. GTDB lineage: Bacteria > Bacteroidota > Bacteroidia > Bacteroidales > VadinHA17 > LD21. Next base: position 2,440 of record CAWHSH010000013.1, on the reverse strand, counting down.
AACAGCACTTTACCTAACACGGACAATATGGGTAAGTTGTTTGTCACACTTTTTGCCCCGCCAAGGCGGGATTTCGTCTCCGCCAGTCGGCGGATCCTCAACTTTTGCTCCTGCACCCAAGACAAATTCGTAATGGTTGTTGCACCCGGACACGCGCACCTGTCAGCAATTAAAATCCTGCACCGTGACAATTTTCTGGCTCCGAGATAGTTTGTACCGCGACACTGCGCCAGTGCCCATTTACCAGCTTTCTGCAACCGGGATAGCTTCGCGGCCCTTATCAAATTTGTACCGCGACACGCGTAATGCTCAATAAAATTTGTACCATGACGGCAAAAACACGCGTCATACCCTCCTTGCACCGTGATCCGCCAGCTGGCGGATCGGTCCTATTGCCGGGCCGTTAGGTGGCATAGCTCGCAAAACCCGACACTGTCTAGATTATAGAATTTGTCGTGACTCAAAACGTTCGTTCATCTACCTGGACTCAGTCATCTTTTAATTTTATCTTGACAAGCAAATTTCATCCACTTATGGGACTCAATCATCTGGAAAGATTCATCATTGCATGACAATTCCTGCTCATTTACCGGGACTTAAAAAAGCTACGGCCACCTAACAGTCTTAAAAAATTTGTACTCCTACTTATGACTGCTTAGGCACCGGTGAAAATGAAAAACTAATAGATAAAATGCAGCATTTCATTAAGATGTTCGTCTATATTCAAGTATAACACATATATTTACAATAAAAATTAAGGTTGACATGGTAAAGAAAATACTTTTTATTACAATATTCTTTGGGTCAGTATCAGTAATTTTATCAGCGCAGACTCAATCAAATTCATCACCCTGTATACCATGTGAACAACTTAAAGAACTCAGGCTACCTGACGTGACAATCCTTGAGGCAAAAGAAACTACTGAAGGTCATTGCAGAGTATTAGGGAGAATAAGTAAAGAAATAAATTTTGAGTTGCTCTTGCCAAAAAATTGGAACAATCGTTTCCTTATGGGTGGTGGTGGTGGATTTGTTGGAACCATAACAAATCAATTCCGCTATAGTGTGGATGCTGGTTTTGCAACTGTTGGGACAGATACAGGTCATGAAGGCCCGATACAGCTTGCAAGTTGGGCCCTTAACAACATGGAACGAGAATTGAACTTTGGAAGGTTAGCTGTTCATCGGACGGCAACAGTATCTAAAGCAATTATCAAAGTTTTTTATTGTTCCGATCCAATTTATTCCTACTTCCTGGGTGCTTCCAGAGGAGGTGGTCAAGCTATGGTTGAAGCTCAATTTTATCCGGAAGACTTTGATGGAATAGTTGCATTTGCACCTGCCATAAGTTGGCCAGCGTTTGGAGCAAAATTTGTTCAAAATATCCAAAAAATTTACCCTGACTCAAAAGATTTGAATCATCCTGTTATTACGCTTGATAACTTAAGATTACTTCAGTACTATATTCTTAAACAATGTGATGGTCTTGACGGTATTAAAGATTCAATAATTAATGACCCTGAAGATTGCAAATTCGATTTTTCGGTTCTTCCGATTTGTCAGGATAATAAGGCAAATTCAGGTTGTTTTACGTCTCAGCAACTGGAAGCTATCAAGACAATATATTCACCCCTTATAAGTCAGAAAGATACCGTATATCCAGGATTTCCACTCGGTGGAGAAAATGAATCTGAAGGATGGCGACTTTGGATAACTGGTTCAGATACTACCAGAAAAATTTCAATGCCTGCAATATTATTTTGGGACTGAAATATTTAAGTATTTTGTTTTCAATGATCCTGATTGGGATTATACAAAATATGATTTCTCAAATTACTTTAAAGATACTAAATATGCATCTTCGTTTCTTGATGCTACTCAAACTGATTACAGCGAATTTAAAAAAAGAGGAGGTAAATTGATTTTGGTACATGGCTGGAGTGATCCTGCATTATCTGCTTTTGCAACTATTAATCATTATAAAGCTCTGGAGCAAAAGGATAAAGATTTAAGATCTTATGCAAGACTCTTTTTATTACCTGGTGTCCTGCACTATGAAGGAGGTCCAGGGCCCGATAAAGCTGATTGGATCAAATTTATAACCGGTTGGGTAGAAAAAAACGAAGCCCCTGAACGTGTAGTTGTTTCAAAAATTATAGACAAAAAAATCGTAATGACGAGACCAATTTATCCATACCCGAAAAAGGTAAGATATGACGGTACCGGGAATCCGAACCAGGAAAGTAGTTTTATATTAATTAAGGATCAATAATAGTAAGATGACTCATGTGTTGAATATTATAACGCCCCATTTGTCATCTCATGCAAATTTTTCTGCCAAGTGATATGAACCACATCATTTTTATATAACTTGATCTTCTGCAACAGAGACAAACAATTATAAGAACTTTTTACAGTTTGACGAGAATTAAATTGCTAC